>JAVVHE010000016.1:0-70535 GCA_032249695.1 Sphingomonadaceae bacterium
CGGGTGTCGATGCTGGCTCTCCTGCGCGCATCGGCTGCAGCCTCGCCCCCGGCGCGAGCGCGACGGACCTCAACCGCCAAGCTGGGGCGCTGGGGAGAGGCGCCGCCCGCCCGGATGCGCGTGATCGCCGACGGAGGGCGGCCGAGGCGCATAGCGCCCCGTCCTGACCGCGCCCGCGCCGTCCTTCGCGAACCGCTTGAAAAAGCTGTCGCTGTTCCACTGCGGACGATCGGGCGCATCGGCCACGCGGGTGATGACGTCGGCCAGATAGCTGTTGAACGCGGCCGCTGCGGCCTTATCGAGCGGCTGCCCGGCATCGTCGGACGGGGCGTGGTAGCGCGACTTCAGGAACGCTGCCTCAAGGCCCTTCTCTTCGGGCGTCACGCCTTCGAACTTCAGCATCAGCGACGGCACGCCGGTGCGGACGAAGCTATACTGATCGCTGCGCGTGAAGATGTTGCGGTCGGGCGCCGGATCGGGGACCAGCGTCAGCCCGTGCGCTGCCGCCGCCGCGCGCGCGACGGGGCCGAGCGAGCTTTCGTCGGCGCCGTAGGCGACCATGGTTTTCAGCGGGAAGAGCGGGAGGAACATGTCCATGTTCACGTCCGCCACGATCGCGCCTGGAGCGACCGTAGGGCGGTTGGCGTAATAGCGCGAGCCGAGGAGGCCACGCTCCTCAGCGCAGACCGCGACGAACAACACGCTGCGTTTCGGCCGTTTTGGCTTCAGCACGCGCGCGGTTTCGATGAGGCTGGCGACGCCCGAGGCGTTGTCCATCGCTCCGTTATAGACGCGGTCGCCGTTGATCGGCGCGCCGATCCCTAGGTGATCGAGATGCGCTGTCAGCACCACATACTCACGCGCCAGCTTCGGATCGCTACCGGGCAGCATCGCGGCGACATTGGGCGCGGACACGTCGCGAGTCGTGTAAACAACGTTTGCCGACAGCATCTTGCCGATATCGAAGCGCGGCAGGGGGGCGCCCTTCTCCTGCAGCGCGATCAGCTCGGCGAAGCTGTGGCCGGTGCCCTCAAACAGCCTGTCGGCCTCGGCCGGGTTGAAGGTCGCCACGAAATGCCGCTGTTTGGCGTCGCGGAGCGCTTGGTCGGCAAGCACCATGCCCGATTGGCCCGCGAGCAGCCGCTGGCGCTCCCACGGGATGTCGCTGGACTTCGGGTTGTTGAGCACGATCGCGCCGACCGCGCCCGCGCGCTCCATCGCGGGCCAGAACTCGGCGGCACGGGCATGGGACTTGAGCGCGCCCGACAGGTTCGACGGCCCGCCATTCACGTAGACGACGATCTTGCCGCGCAGATCCTGCCCCGCGAAGTCGTCATAGCCCGCATCGGGCAGGTGCAGGCCATAGCCGATGAACACAAGCGGCGCGTCAGAAACCTCCTTCAGCTGCGGCTGACGGCCGATCAGCAGGTCATGGCCGACGGCAAGCGGCTTGCCGTCGAGGCTGACCTTGGAGGCGTTCTGGTCGACGACCTGCTCCTCGAAGCGGACGGTCTGGAAATGGCTGCCGCCCTCCCCCGCGGGCTTGAGGCCGAGCGCCCTGAACTGCGCCGCAGTATAGTCGGCCGCGCGTTGGTAGCCGGGCGTGCCGGTCAGGCGGCCTTCATACTTGTCGTCGGCAAGTTCGGTCACGTGGCTCCACCAGCGGTCGGCGGCGGCCGAGGACGCGCCGGTCGACGGGGCGGCGTGCGCGGTGGCGGCGAGGAGCAGCGCGGCTGCAAGAGCGGGCTTCAGCATGGCGCGACGGTAGTTTGCCGGAGCGGCGGAGCAAAGCCCCGCAGAGCTGCGGGCGACGCTTGCGAGACCCCGGCGCCAAGCCCCTCCACCTTCCGGAGAGGGGCTGGTAGGGCGTCGGCGCCATGCTCGCCGCCCTCGCACTCGCCGCCGCAACGATCGCGGACCCGCGCGCCTTCGTGCTGCTCGGCGACGGCGGCGTGCGAGAGGTTCGCGTCGCCACCGCCGCCGGCGCCTGCCCCACGCTCACCGTCGATGGCCGCACCGTCGCGATGCGCGAGCGCGCGCCGCCCGCGACGCTCCCCGGTCGGCGCGGCCCGGCGGGCGAGTCGGCGCCCGCCGCCTTCCCGCGAGTCTGCGAAGCAACGTTGCCCGCTCCGACCCGATCCGCGTCGCTCAGCGGGCGCCGACTGCCGCTCGGCGCGCGCATGGTGCGGCGCATCGCGGTGATCGGCGACACCGGCTGCCGCCTGAAAGCGGCGAGGGCGGGCGGCGGCGAGTTCCAGGCGTGCAACGATCCCGCCCAGTTCCCGCTCGCACGGATCGCCGCGTCGGCCACGCGCTGGAAGCCCGACCTTGTCGTCCACGTCGGCGACTATCACTACCGCGAATCGCCCTGCCCGGCGGACAATGCGGGCTGCGCGGCCTCGCCGTGGGGCTATGGCTGGGAGGCGTGGGAGGCCGACCTTTTCACGCCCGCAGCACCACTCATCGCAGCCGCGCCGTGGCTCGCCGTGCGCGGCAACCACGAAAATTGCGCACGCGCGGGTTCGGGCTGGCAGCGGCTGCTCGCGCCGGGCCGGCTGACGCCCGAGCGCAGCTGCGACGCCCCCGGCGACGACCGCACCGGCGATCGCGACCCGGCCGTGACCTTGCCGCTGGGCGGCGGAGCGCGGATCGTGGACCTCGATCTGGCGAACGCACCGAACGATCCGCTGCCGCCCGGCGACCTTCGGCTTGGGCAAATTGAGGCCGCCCGCGCCCGGCTTGGAGCCGACGCGGCACGGGGCGGATATACGATCATGGCAACGCACCGCCCGCCGCTCGCCTTCGCGGCCGACGCGCGCGCGCTTTACCCCGGCAACGGCGCGATCCAGCAGGGATTTCACGATTTCCCGCGCGGGGTGGGGCTGGTGCTTTCGGGCCACGTCCACGTGTGGGAGCAGCTGAGTTTCACGACGTCGCACCCCAGCCAGTTCGTCGTCGGCCTCAGCGGCACCGCCGAGGATCTCGCTCCGCTCCCCGACAGCCTCGCCCCGGACCAGACGCCGATGCCGGGCGCGGTCGTCGAGCGGTTCGACCACTGGGTCGGCCGCTTTGGCTGGATGAGCCTGACACGCGTCGGGCGCTCCGCCGACCGCTGGACCGCCGAGCTGCGCGATACGGATGGCCGCGTCGTCAAGCGCTGCCGCATCGCTGGGCGGCGATCAGCGTGCAGCGATGTGTGAGGAAGGCTGGAGCGGGCGGCGGGAATCGAACCCGCACTGGAAGCTTGGGAAGCTTCTGTTCTACCACTAAACTACGCCCGCGCTGGCGTGGGCCGGGTTGTGCTGGCTCCGCGCGGGCGCGTCAAGCGGTGGCGGCGATCGACGACGGAGCCGCGGCAGAACGGCGAAGCGCGGCGGCTGATCCACGGCTGAGCGCGGGCAGCGGACCGAATCGCGATCCGCAGCTGGCCGGCCGCCTGTTCCACGCCGACGCCGCGATTCGACATGGGCGCCGACGCCATCCGCCAATGAAGGCGCACGGTGTCTGCTCGGTATTCCTGCCCGGCGTCGGCGCAGCCTAGGCGGCCGGGGTGCGCGCGGCCGACCCTCGCAGCCGGTGCGACCGCCCCGGGAAGGGCCCGAGCCGCAAGTAGCGGAAGCCTTGCGCAGCCGCTATTGCGCGCGGGGGATGTGAGGGTGTGCGTGCTGTTTCGGGCGGATCGGGATGTCAGTTCGGCGGGCGTGATCAGACCGCCCAAATGGCTGTGGCTGGCGGTCGCGCTCATCTGGGCGGTGGCGGTTGCGCGGCTGCAGATCGCGCTCGGCCGCAGCGCATGGGATTACAGCCTGCTCGATCCCGACAACTACACGCGCCTCCAGCAGGTGCGCGACCTCACGGCCGGGCAGAGCTGGTGGGACCTGCATCAATGGCGTGTCGACCCGCCAAGGGGCACGCTGATCCACTGGTCGCGGCTGGCCGACCTGCCGTTCCTGCTGACGCTGTGGCTCGTGACGCCGTTCGCCGGCGCGCACGCCGAGCAGATTGCGCTGCTTGCGACCCCGATGTGGCTGGTGGGGCTTGCTTTCCTGTTCCAGGCACGCGCCTCGGCGGCACTGGGCGGCGTGTGGGGGGGCGTGGCGGCCGCCGCCTATGGCGCGCTCGCCAGCCGGATGCTGCTGAAGTTCCTGCCGGGCAATATCGACCACCACGCGCCGCAGATCGTGCTGTTGCTCGGCGCAACAGCTAGTCTGGTCGCGGGCCGCGGGGTGCGGGCGGGGTTGGCGGCGGGGATCGCCTGCGCGGCGTCGCTGCTGGTCGGCCTGGAGCTGCTGCCGCACCTCGGCCTGATCGGCCTGTGGGTGGTGGCGGTGTGGGTGGGGCGTGGCGACGAGCGGCGCGGGCTCGCGCTTGGGTATTTCGTCGGCCTCGCGGGCGGCACCGCGCTGCTGGCTGCGCTGACGGTCGCTCCGTCGCAGTGGTTCTTGCCGTGGAGCGATGTCGCCGGACGCGGGCATCTGCTGGCTGCGCTGCTGTTCGGCACGGCCTTTGTTGCGGCCGTGGCGCTGGTGCGCAGCGACTGGCGCGCCCGGTTGGCGGTGGCTGGTGCGATCGCGCTGGTGGGCGGCGCAGCGGTGCTGCTGCTGACGCCCGAGGTCATCGCTTCACCCTTCGTGCATGTCGATCCGGTGCTGAAGCGGCTGTGGTTCGATAATGTGCAGGAGGTCCGCTCGGCGCGCGGCATCTGGCGCAAGAGCCAACTCGACGCGATCGGGCTCTACGGCCCGCTGCTGTTCGCAGTCGCTGCGGGCTCGTGGCAGTGGAGCCGCCTGACCGGCGCGCGCCGCGACGGGATGGCGCTGGCGACTGCGCTGACGGCGGTCGCGCTGGCGATCGGCCTGTGGCAGCACCGCGGCACCGTCGCGGCCTACGCGGTCGCCGCCATCCCGGCGAGCGTTGCGCTCGCAGCGGTGTGGACCGGCGGGCGTGCCGGGCCGGGCGCGAAGGCCGTGGCGCTGCTGCTGCTCACCTCCAGCACGTTTCCGGCGGTGCTCGACGGCGGGCGGGCTTTGTGGAACAGCCTCAATCCAACGAAGACCAAGGGGGCGTCGCGCGATGTCGATTGCCTGGTCGATACGCGCGCATGGAGCGCGTGGCGCGGCAAGCCGGGTCTGGTACTCGCCGGGACCGACCTTGGGTCGATGACGCTCGTCGCGACGCGGAACAGCGTGCTTGGCATCGGCATGCACCGCAACAACGAGCCCAACCGCTTCATCTTCGATCTGTTCATGGCTCCGCCCGAGCGCGCGCGCGCGATGGCCGTCGCGCGCGGCGGCGACTATCTGCTGTGGTGTCACAACGGCGCCGAGGGCGGCATCTGGCGCAAGGCGGGCGGGACCACGAGCCTCGCCGCGGCGCTTGAGCGGCGCGAGCCGCTGCCGTGGCTTGAGCGCCAGCCGCTGCCGGGCGCCAGGCATCTCGAGCTCTACCGGATCAGACGACAGGTCGCTGGTGCCCGCGGCCGGGCTCGAACCGGCACGGAGGTCGCCCCCCGAGGGATTTTAAGTCCCTTGCGTCTACCAATTTCGCCACACGGGCCAGCGCCAGTGCTGTAGCCGCGCGGCGCGCGCTGGCAAACGCCCCTCAGGCCGGTGGCGAGACGCCGCTCTCGCCGCGATCGCCGCCGCTGTCGCCGGTCTCGTTCTCCAGATTCAGGCGATGGCGCATCTCGCGGCCCGCCTTGAAATAGGGCACGCGCTTGGCCGCCACCTCAACCGGCTCGCCGGTGCGCGGGTTGCGGCCCATGCGGCCGTCGCGGGCGCGCGTCGAGAACGCCCCGAAGCCCCGCAGCTCGACGCGCCGCCCGTCCACGAGCGCGTCGGCGATCGTCGACAGGATGCTGTTCACCACGCGCTCGGCTTCCTTCACGGTGAGGTGGCGGTTGCGCTGAGCGACGCGCTCGATCAGCTCGGACTTGATCATGCGTGGAATGCTTAATGACTCCCTCGGGCCGGGCCAATAGCCGTGAGCACGAGGGCGGTTCGGCGGGTGCAACCGCCTGATCTGCTAGCCTATCTTTACTGGGCAGGCGCAGCCGCCACGTAGGCCGGGCGCGCGCCGACGGTCGGCAGCGATTCCCACCCCCCGCCAAGCGCTCGATAAAGCTGCACGATATCCAGCTGCAGCGACCCTTCGCTCTGCGCCAGATTGTCCTCGGCCTGCAGCAGCGCCGCCTGCGCGTCGAGCACCGCGGTGAGGCTGGTCAGCCCCACGCGATATTGCGCGCGGATCGCGTCGACCGACCTGCGCGCGCTCGCCACGCCCTGGCGCAGGCTGACCGCGCGGCGCTGCTCGGCGTCGATCCGCGCAAGCGCGTCCTCCACCTCGCTCAGCGCGCGCAGCACGGTCTGCTGGTAGGCGACATAGCTCTGCTCGCGCTGCTCGCGCCGCACCCCGACCGCGCCCTTGCGGCGGCCGAAATCGAGCAGCGGGAAGCTGATGCCCGCAGTCCCGGAAAGCTGGACGCTGTCGCCCGAAAACAGGTTTGAGAGCCCCAGCGAGAGGAACTGCGCGGCGCCGTTCAGGTTGATCTTCGGGTAGAGGTCGGCGACTGCGACGCCGATGTCGGCGGTCGCCGCCGCAAGCCGGCGCTCGGCCGCGCGGATGTCCGGGCGTCGGCGCAGCAGGTCCGAAGGCAGGCCGGCGGGGACGATCGGCGGCGCGGAGAGCTGAACACCGCCGGGTGGAGGCTCGTCGAACGTGCCGGTCAGCTCCTCGGGCGTGCCGCCGACGAGGATGCCGAGCGCGTGGATCTGCGCCTTGGCCTGCGAGACGATAGGATCGATCGTGCCCTTGGCGGCAGCGATCTGCGTGCGCTGGCGGTCGGCATCGACCGCTGGGATCAGGCCGTTCCTCGCCTGGGCTTCGAGCAGTTGCAGCGTCTCCTGCTCGCGCCGCAGCTCTGCGTTGGCGATGGCGAGGCGCCGCTGCAGCAGCCGGAGCTGGAGGTAGCCAGTCGCGATCTCCGACGCGATCGTGACGCCGGTGTCGCGGCGGCTCCATTCGGCCTGCTCGACTCGCGCGCGCGCCGCCTGCACGCCGCGGGTGGCTCCGCCGAAGATGTCGATCTGCCAGCTCGCCGTCGGCCCGACAGTCCAGGTGGTGAAGCCCGTGCCCGGAAGCCCGATGCCCTCGCCGGGTGTGACGCCCGTGCCGCCTCCCGCGCCGCCGCCGAAATTGCGTGCGATCGCGGCGAAGCCGCCGTTCTTGCTCAATTCGGTGCGGTTGACGCTGCCGCCAATGTCGGCGCTGGGGAACAGCGCAGCGCGGCTCTGCGCCACCTCATAGCGCGCCTGCCGCACCCGGCTGGCTGCCGCGCGAAGATCGAGATTCTGCGCCAGTCCGCGCTCAACAAGGCCAGTCAGCACCGGATCGTTGAACGACCGCCACCATTGGCCGAGATCGCCGGGCTCGCCCGCGACCTGCGGCTCGGCGAAACGCTGCGGCGCGATCAACTTGGGCGCCTGGTAGTTCGGGCCGACGGTGCAGCCCGCGAGCAACAGAAAAGGCAGGATCTTGCGCATCAATGGGCCGCCGGGCGCCCCTTCGATGGGCGCAGCAGGAGGGAGAAGGGTGCGACGATCAGCACGAAGAGCATCAGGTTGCGAAACACGTCGACGAAGGCGAGCGTCGCGGCCTGCGTCTGGATCTGGCTGAACAGCACGCCCACGGCACTGCTTGTGTCGCTGCCCGCCTGCCGCAAGGCGTCACCGATGCGGTCGATCGTCGACGCATAGTTAGGGTCGAGCGCCTGCGCCCGGTTGACGAGCATCGACTGATGGACCTGCTGCTGCTGCGCCAGCGTCGACTGCGCGTAGGCGATGCCGAACGTGCCGCCCAGATTGCGGAACACGTTCAAGAGCGCCGACGCCTGGTTCGTATCCTGCGGCTTCAGCCCGACATAGGCCGCGCCGGTGATCGTGACGAACAGGAACGGCAGTCCGACCGCCTGGAACAGTCGCGCGGTCGAAGCGTCGCCGAAGCTGATCGTGGAATTGATCCGCCCCAGATCCCAAAGCGCGAAGGCTTCGATCAGCAGCGCGCCGAAGATCACGAAGCGCGCGGGGATCTTCGAGGAAGCGAGCCCCGCAAGCGGCATCATCAGCACGCTCACCATGCCGCCGATCGTCAGCGCACGGCCTGCGTCGGTGGCGGTGTAGCCCAGCACCTGTTGCAGGAATTGCGGGATCAGCTGCGTCGTCCCGAACAGGATGATGCCAAGCACCATCATCACGAACACCGCGATCGCAAAGTTGCGCCGCCCTAGAAGACGGACGTTGACGATCGGGTTCTTGCGGCTGAGCTCCCATAACACGAAGAGCACCAGGCTGACCGCCGAGATGATCGCGAAACTGACGATGAAGCTCGATTGGAACCAGTCCTCGCGCTCGCCGCGGTCGAGCGTGATCTCGAGGCAGCCGAGGCCGGCGGCGACCAGCAGGAAGCCGATCCAGTCGACCTTGATGCCGCTGGCCCTGCGCGCCTTCTGGTCGCGGATCAGCGCGGGCGGTTCGGCCATCAGTGCGCCGACAAGGAACAGCGACAGGATTCCGACCGGCACGTTGATGAGGAAGATCCAGTGCCAGCTGGCGTTGTCGGTGATATAGCCGCCGAGCGTCGGGCCGATGGTCGGCGCGGTCACCACGACAAGGCCATAGGCAGCAAACGCCGCACCGCGCTTCGAAGGCGGGAAGGTGTCGGCAAGGATCGACTGCTCCGACGCTGCGAGCCCGCCACCGCCGATGCCCTGGAACACGCGCGCGATGATCAGCACGACAAGGTTCGGCGCCAGCCCGCACAACAGCGAGCTGGCCGTGAACAGCGCCACCGACGCCATGTAATAGCGCTTGCGCCCGAAGGTGTCGGCCAGCCAGCCGCTGATCGGCACGATGACCGCGTTCGCGACGAGATAGCTCGTCAGGATCCACGTCGCCTGATCGGGCGTGACCGAAAGGCTGCCCGAGATGTGGATGAGGCTGACATTCGCGATCGCGGTGTCCAGCACCTCCATGAAGGTCGCCAGGCTGATGACGATGACGATCAGCCACGGGTTTCGATGCCCCGCCGCCGAGCGGTCGGGAGTCCAGCCTGCGTCGGCCGGGTTGGCCGCGGTCGCCATCAGTCGCGGACCCTGACCTTCGGCACCACCGACATGCCCGGCCCGATCGGATATTTGAGCGGATCGGGGCTGTCGAATGCGATGCGCACCGGCACGCGCTGCACCACCTTCACGAAATTGCCCGTCGCGTTCTGCGCCGGCAGCAGCTGGAACGCCTGGCCGGCCCCACGCTGGAAGCTTTCGATGTGGCCCCTGAACAGCACGTTCGGGATCGCGTCGACCTTGATGTCGACGGGCTGACCGACGCGCATCCCGGCTAGCTGCGTTTCTTTGAAGTTCGCCGTTACCCACATGTGATCGGGCACGATCGCCATCAGCTGGCTCTGCGGCGTGACGTAGGAGCCGACGTTCACGTTGCGGTTGGCGACCACGCCCGCGATCGGCGCGACGATCCGACCATAGTTTTGCGTGATCTGGGCGGTGTCTACGCGCGACTGCGCGGCCTCGACCTTGGCCTGCGCGGCCTTGATCGCCGCCTCGGCGCTCGCCAGCTGGCGCACTGTCGCGCCGATATTCGCGCCAGCGTTGCGAACGCTCGCGCGCGCGGCGGCTTCCTGCGCCAGCGCGACATTGAGCTCGGCGCGCGCCGCGTCGATCGTCGTCTGCGCCACCGCGCTCGGCTGCTCGCGCTGCAGCTGCAGATAGCGGGCGAGGTCGCGGCGCGCTCTTTCTACCTGCGCGCCGGGCACGCCGACGTTCGCGCTCTGCTGGCCGCGCGTCGCCTCCGCGGCCGCGATGTTCGCGCGAACCTGCTCGCGCTCAGCTTCGGCCTGCGCCAGCTGGCCGCGAGCCTCGGCCAGCTGCGCCTCGGCGTTCTGCAGGCTGGCGTTGAGCTCGGCCGGGTCGATGACGGCGAGCAGGTCGCCGGGTTTCACGTGCTGATTGTCCTGCGCGGGCACCGCGGTCAGGCGGCCGCTGGTCTGCGGCGAAACGCGGACGATGTGCGCGTCGACATAGGCGTCGTCGGTCGATTCGAAGCGCCGCGCGTCCTGCCAGTAGAGGAAGCCGCCGATGAGCGCGGCGATCAGCGCCGCCAACCCGATCCAGAAGATCGGGCGGCTGGTGAGCGGCCTGCGCGGCTTCTCGCGGCCCGGCCCATCATCGTCGAGCACGGGGAGCGCGATCGGCGGCCGCTTGCGGGCCTCGGCATCGAGTTCGGTCGGCGGGGTTGTGCTCTGCACGGACGATCCGGTCCTTCGTTGCTGCAGCGCCGCAACAACCGGGCGAACCGTTGGTTGCTGCGCGCCCGGCGGGTGAACGGCAATTAATCAACCTGGCCGGTATGGGAAATCGCCCGGCCTTTCAAGCGTCCTGTTGGCTTGACCGCCTGCCTGACGCCCCATATTCCCTCATAACCTGTCGCGCGGCGGTCGTAGCTCAATTGGTTAGAGCACCGGTTTGTGGTACCGGGGGTTGCGGGTTCAATTCCCGTCGATCGCCCCAGCGCGCTGACTCCCGGCGCCGCACCGAGTCGTCACCTCCATCCGTGCGACAAGCGGGCCATCCGGGGTCGCCGTCAGAGGACCTTGACGTCGGTTCGGGTAGCACAGCGCGGTCCGACGTAACCTTTACCGGCCCAAGTTCTTGAACGTGATACGGAATTGGAAGCTGTCGCCGGCTTTCACTGCGATGTCGTTCACATAGTCGCGCCGCCACGTCAGCGCGAGCGCGAAACATTCATCCTCATAGGCCACGCCGAACCGGTGCCGGATCGGCTGGAAGCCGTTAAACTGGGCAAGGGGGTCTTCAGACTTGGACGTCAGATCAAGGATCGCTGCGCCGAACACCGACCAATAGCGGCGGAATTGCAGGCGGGCGGTTGCGCGCAGCTCCTCGCGGTCGCGCAGGTCTTCGATGAGGATATTGCGGTTGAGCCGGATATAGGCGAGCTGAACAAAGCTGCGATTGGTGCCAAGTGTCAGGTCGACATCGGTTTTCCTGAGCGCCAGGTTCGCCTGGTCGAAGCGGAACCGGTAAGTGAGATCGACGAAACGGCCATAGCGCACCGCCACGCGCCCGACGATGTCCGAGAACTTGTTGGTAAGCCCGGTGCCGAGCGGGAACAGATCGGGCCGGTCGTTCAGCCGGTAGCTCTGCGCGGCCTCGGCCATCAGGCGCAGGCGCGGCACCTCCAACGTGTAGTTGAGCCCGTAGGTGACGCGCGTGCCGCCCTCCCACCGGTCATAGCCGGGGAAGCGGTTCAGGCTGAAGATGTTCGTGTCGTCGAGATCGATCGCACGCGCATCCTCGTTCGGTATGACGGAGTTCGTGACATACGGGCTGGAGACGAGCTGGACACGCGGCGTGATCGTCTGCACGCCGCTGAGCGCCGGGCCGAAGAACGGCCATGCCACGTCGACCGCGGCGAGCGGGATGACGCGGCCGTGCCAGCCGTTTTCCCCGGCATAGATCGACAAGTCGGGCCGCTCGGTCTCGCTGGCATGATAGGCGTCGGCGCGGACCTGGCCGGTCAGGGTGATGCGCTGGCCCCAAACGGTCGTGAAGATCTGGCTGGTGCGGACCTGCCCCAGCGCGCGCTGGTTGTCCTCACCCGTCGTCCGCGTGATCGCCTGGGTGTTCCCCAGCACATCGAGCGTGAAGCCGAGCGGCTTCCAATCGGGCGTCCAGCGATAGGTGACGAGCGGGATCGCAATCGGCGTCAGCCCGCCCCTGTCGGTTGGGCGCAGCCCCTGGAACGCCCAGCCCTCCACCGAGAAATAGCTGTTGGTCTCGAAGCGTTCGATGCGTGCGACGCTGCGCAGCACGTCTTCCTGGCTGATGTCATAGCGGCGCAGGAACGTGTCGTCGGACGTGCCGCGGAAGCTGAACGTGGCGCGCCAGCTGGGCGAGAGTTGGAATTGGCCGTTCGCGTAGACATAGCCGCGCAGGATGTCGCCCGTGCCCTCAATCTCGTTTCCCTGACGATCAAGCGTGAAGGCGCGCGCAAGCGTGCCGATGCCGCCGATCTGGAACGGGCCCAGACTCGTCAGCTTGCGGTAGTCTGCCTCAAGCGCAGGGTTTGCGGCGGCGTAGATGCGCGGCGAGATCGTCACGTCCTGATCGGGGCCAAGCGGGATGTAGTATGGGGTGATGAGGGTGAAGCCCTGCGCGCGCGCGATGCGGAGGTCGGGCGTCAGGAAGCCGGGTGAATTGGCCGTGGTCTTATCGGGATTGCTGAAGCGCGGCAGATAGAGGACCGGCACGCCCGCGATCTCAAGCCACGCACTCTCATAGAAAACACGGTTTCTGCCCGGATTGTGGACGATCCGCAGCGCCTTGATCTGCCAGACGGGCGTGGTCTTAAGGCCGCAGCCATCCTCGACGGCGCAAGGGCTGTAGACCCCGCGGTTGAGCGTCGAGACGCCGTCGACGCGCCGACCCGATTGCGCAGCAAGCCGCCCGCCGCTTTCCAAGACAAGCAGCATGTTGTCCATCGCCGCGTTCTTCAGCGTGTCGTCGATCTTGGCGTTGTCGCCGAACGCCTGGTTGCCCTGCGGATCGACGACGACGACGTTGCCCGTCGCGGTGAACTCGCCCGTCTTGCGGTTCCAGATCGCCTTGTCGGCGCGCAGCCGGTAGGCGTCGCGCTGCACCACAACCGCGCCGGTCGCGGTGACGATATCGCCGCGGTCATCGTAGCTGAGCGTGTCCGATTGGAAATCGATGATGTCGCCGGGCTTGACGATCTCCTGCTCGCCCTGGCCCTCTTGCGGCGGCGGGGTCGACGACGCGGGCGTTGCGTCGTCGGCGGGCTGCACGCGCGCCTGCGGCCCGGCCTGCGCCCACGCGGCCGTGCCCACGCAGCCGGCCAGCGCGGAAAGGATCAGCAGGTGGGGCGTGCGGGGCAAGGCGGCGGGTCTGCTGGGTCCGTGGCGGCGCGGGTGGTCGCGCGCAGGCTTAGAGGGCGGGCGGCGGGCGAGGCAAGCGGCCACGCGTTGGCAGGGCGTCGGCGCGCGCTTAAGGCGGGGCGAACCCAATCAAATCCGGTAACGAGAAGGACGAAGGCCACATGCGCGTGCAGTTCAACCCCAGCGACTTCCAGGCCGATGCGGTGGCGCTGCTTGCCGGGAAAGACCGGCGGGTGCTGGGGGACGCCCCCGCCGGGGTGGAGCGGGCGCTGGCCGCTGCGCGCTTCGAGGGCGAGGCCGGCGCGGTTGTCGAGCTGCTTGCGCCGGGCGAGCACGCGCCGGACCGGCTGCTGATCGTGGGCGCGGGCGATGAGGACAAGCGCGACGCGCATGTTTGGGAGAAGGTTGGCGGCGCGCTTGCGGCAAAGCTGCTGACGAGCGGCGTCAGGCGCTTGCTGATCGACGTGGGCGCGCTGGGCGACAGCCCCGAGGCCGCCGACGCTGCCGCGCGCATTGCGCTCGGCGCATGGCTGCGCGCCTATCGGTTCGAGAAATACCAGACCAAACTGCCCGAAAAGAAGCGCGCCTCGCTCAACGAAATCGCAGTCGTGTCACGCGGGCCGGGCGCGGAGCATCGGTTCGAGCCGCTGCTCGCCATCGCGCGCGGCGTCGCCTTCACGCGCGACCTCGTGACCGAGCCAGGCAACGTCATCTACCCAGAGAGCTTCGTCGAGCGCTGTGAGGTGCTGCGCGAGATGGGCGTCGAGGTGGACGTGCTTGGGCCCCGCGACATGGAACTGCTCGGCATGGGCGCGCTGCTGGGCGTCGCGCGCGGATCGCGCAAGGAGCCGCGGCTGCTGGTGCTGAAGTGGGAGAATGGCGGATCGCAGCGGCCCGTGTGCTTCGTCGGCAAGGGCGTGACGTTCGATACCGGCGGCATCTCGATCAAGCCCGCCGCCGGCATGGAGGACATGAAGTACGACATGGCCGGCGCCGGCGCGGTCGTCGGCGCGATGATGGCGCTTGCGGGACGGCGCGCGAAGGCGAACGTCATCGGCATTTGCGGGCTGGTGGAGAACATGCCCGATGGCGACGCCCAGCGCCCCGGCGACGTGGTCCGCACGATGAGCGGGCAGACGGTCGAGGTGCTGAACACCGACGCCGAGGGGCGGCTGGTGCTGTGCGACGCGCTGTGGTTCGCGCAGGAGCGCTTCAAGCCCGAGGTGATCATTGACCTCGCTACGCTGACCGGAGCGATGGTGATCAGCCTTGGCAACGAATATGCGGGCATGTTCGCCAATGACGACGGGCTGGCGAACGATCTCGGCCTCTCTGGCCTGGCGAGCGGCGACAAGCTGTGGCGGATGCCGCTGGGCGATGCCTACGACAAGCTGATCGAAAGCCCGATCGCCGACATGAAGAATATCGGCGGGCGCGAGGCCGGGTCGATCACTGCCGCGCAGTTTTTGGGCCGCTTCATCCAGCCGGGCGTGCATTGGGCGCATCTGGACATTGCGGGCATGGCGTGGACGCAGAAAGACCTGCCGACGACTCCCAAGGGCGCGACGGGTTACGGCGTGCGGCTGCTGGATCGCTACATCGCGGACCACCGCGAAGGGCGGTGAGCGAAGCTTTCCGTCCGCGATGACCGGCGATGCTGGAGCACAGGCGCAAGGAGAAGCGCTCGCTTGGCGAGGAGCGCTGGCTGGCGATCGGCCCGGTGCGGCCGCTCAACCAGCCGATTTGCGTTGCCATATCCACGCGGCGCGGCCCGGATGGCCGCCTGATCAGCTTCCGGAGGGCGAACAGACGTGAGCAGCGACCCTAACGTCTACGTGACCGAGGAGGTTCGACCCGTTGACCGATGAGGAGATCGCTGGTCAGCGACGCAGCGATCCGCACGTGATTGGCGAACATGCGGATCCGCGCGGTCTGGAAACGCGACGGCGCGGGCGCGCGGCGGTGCCGGCGCGGGCTGCGGTTCGATAACCCGCCGTGCAGGTGCAGTTCTATCAGGTGACGCGCGGCACGGTGGAGGCCGTGCTGCCGCGGCTGTTGGAGCGGGCGCTGGGGGCGGGTCTGCGGGTGGCGCTGAGGGTGCCGGACGATCTGGAGCGCGCGCGGCTGGACCGGCATCTGTGGGAATACCGGCCCGACAGCTTCCTGCCGCATGGTGCCGAGGACGGCCCCTCACCCGCCGAGCAGCCGGTGCTGCTGACGCGCGGTGACACGGCTGCGAACGGAGCGGCGATGCTCGTCGCGCTGGCGCCCGCACTGCCGCGGGTGGGCTTCAGGCGGGTGGCGCTGGTTTTCGCTGGCGAGGATGCGGCCGGTGCTGCTCGCGCCGAGTGGAAGGCGCTGAAAGCCGACGGTTTCAGCCCGACCTACTGGTTCCAGGGCGAGCGCGGCTGGGAGGAAAAGCGGCTGAAGGCGTGAGCCGACGCCGCTTGCCAGCCCGCGCCCCCGCCGTTTATTGCGGCGCAGCAATCCCGAAAAACCGATCCGACAAGGACGCCGCTGACCATGGCCACCGAACGCACGCTTTCAATCCTGAAGCCCGACGCTACCCGCCGGAACATTACCGGCAAGGTCAATGCGATGCTGGAGGCTGCGGGCCTGCGGATCGTCGCCCAGAAGCGCGTGCGGCTGAGCCGGGCCGAGGCCGAGGGCTTCTACGCCGTGCACCGCGAGCGGCCGTTCTTCGCCGATCTGGTGCAGTTCATGACGAGCGGACCGGTCGTGGTGCAGGTGCTGGAGGGGGAGAACGCCGTCGCCCGCAACCG
Organism: Sphingomonadaceae bacterium; assembly: GCA_032249695.1. GTDB lineage: Bacteria > Pseudomonadota > Alphaproteobacteria > Sphingomonadales > Sphingomonadaceae > JAVVHE01. The sequence goes on from JAVVHE010000016.1 coordinate 15,768, forward strand.
CGAGGTGATGGGCGCGACCAACCCGGCAAACGCGGCCGAGGGCACGATCCGAAAGGTCCACGCCGAGTCGATCGAAGCAAATACGGTGCATGGCAGCGACAGCGCGGAGAATGCAGCGATCGAGATTGCGTATTTTTTCGCGCAGACCGAAATCCACGCGTGATCGTCACCCCACCTCTAGCCGCCGAGGCGCCCTGTCCCCCGCGCGCTGGCGCGAGAGGGTGGTCAAAGCAACAGCGCGAGGCCCGGCAAGGGAAGTCCCGGTCGGCGGAAGCGCGCTGACATGCCAGGGCTCTGGTTCGAAGACTTCAGCGTCGGCCAGCTGATCCGGCATCCGATCCGCCGCACGATCACCGAGGCCGACAATGTCTGGTTCTCGGCGCTGACGCACAATCCGGCCTATCTGCATCTCGACGAGGAATATTGCCGCGACCAAACCGAGTTCGGGAAGCGCATTGTCAACAGCTGCTTCACGCTGGGACTGATGGTCGGCATCAGCGTGAACGATACAACCTTCGGCACCACGATCGCCAATCTCGGCTGGGACGAGGTGCGCTTTCCGGCGCCGTTGTTCCACGGCGACACGGTTCGCGTGGAAACCGAGGTGCTGGACGCGCGCGAGAGCAGATCGCGCCCCAATCAGGGCATCGTCACTTTCCAGCACCGCGCCTACAAGCAGGACGGGACGCTGGTCGCGACCTGTAAGCGCGGCGCGCTGATGCTGAAGCGGCCCGATCGCTCCTCGATGTAGGTCGCCAGGCGGCTGCTGGTGTTGGATTGACGCCGTCGCTTCGCAAACGAAGGTCGCGGCGAACGCGCTCGCGACCGGACGCAGCTTAGTCGGCTGGCTGGCGGGCGTGATCGCAGCTCTGCCCGTCCGTTCGTTGACGGCAATCGACTCGAAGGCCGGATGCTCGATCCGGCGATCCGGCGATCCGGCCGGCTTCCATCGTGCCCAGGATGTCCGCCCAGCGAGCCCGATCCGGCTCGGCGCGGCCCCTCAAACCCGCATCGGCATCAGCACGTAGAGCGCGTTCGATTTCGGCCCCTCGCGGATCAGCGTCGGAGCGGCGGCGTCGGCCAGGTGGACCTCGACCTCGTCGCCTTCGATCTGGCCCAGGATATCCAAGAGATAGCGGCTGTTGAACCCAACCTCAAACGGAGCGGCGGCGTAGTCGGCGGGCAATTCCTCCTCGGCGACGCCATTTTCGGGCGAGGTGACCGACAGCCGCAGCTTGTCGCGGTCCAGTCCCAGCTTCACCGCGCGCGTCTTTTCGGCCGCGATGGCTGCGACGCGGTCGACACCGCTGGCAAACGACTGCGGATCGAGGCGCAGCAGCCGGTCGTTCGCCGTGGGAATGACGCGGCTATAATCGGGGAAGGTGCCATCGATCAGCTTCGACGTCAGCACCGCCGCGCCGAAATCGACGCGGATTTTGGAGGCCGACAGCGACACGCCGACGTCGCCGTCGGCCTCGTCCAGCAGCTTGCGTATCTCGGCGATGCATTTCTTGGGAACGATCACATCGGGCATGCCCTTGGCGCCTTCGGGCAGGTCCATCGTCACGCGCGCCAAGCGGTGGCCGTCGGTCGCCACCGCGCGCAGGGCAGGGATCGGGCTTTCGGTCGCGTGCAGGAAGATCCCGTTCAGATAATAGCGAGTCTCCTCGTTGGAGATCGCAAAGCGCGTCTTGTCGATCATGCGCTTCAGATGCTCGGCCGGCAGATTGAAGCGCACTGGCAACTCGCTTTCGGCGAGTACGGGGAAGTCCTCGCGCGGCAGCGTCGGCAGGTTGGAGTGATAGCGCCCGGCCCTCACCGCCATGCGGTTGTCCTGCGCGGTCAGCTCCACCTGCGCGCCATCAGGCAGCTTGCGCGCGATTTCGAACAGCGTCGCCGCGGGCACCGTCGTCGCACCGGGCGTCTCCACCGCACCGGGCGCCGTTTCCACCAGCTGGATGTCAAGATCGGTCGCCATGAAGCGCAGCCCGCCGGGCCCCGCCTCGATCATGACGTTCGAAAGGATGGGGATGGTGTTGCGCCGCTCCACCACCGAGTGCACGTGCGCCAGCGTCTTTAACAGCGTAGCGCGTTCAACCGTCGCTTTCATTCGTCCCTCGGCGTCCCACGTCGAATCGTTATAGCGGGGCCGCCCGGCGGGGGAAGCGGCGCAGCCAAAGGAAAGGTTCGGATTGTTGCGCCCGAGTTTCACTGTCCGCTTGTTTGCCGTCACGGCGCTGGCGCTGGCGATCGTTGCGCTGTGGTGGCTGCGCGAGGCGTGGCTGATGCTGTTCGGCGCAGTGCTGATCGCCGCCTTGTTCAATCGGCTGAGCCGCATGTTCCAGAAGCGGCTGGGGCTGCGGCCGGGCCTGGCGCTGTCCGTCGCCCTGCTGCTGGTGCTGGCGGTGCTGGGCGCGACCTTCTTCCTGTTCGGGCGCGAGGTGGTGAACCAGTTCGGTCAGCTGCAGGCGCTGCTTCCCGCCGCGTGGGAGCGGGCGCAAGCGTGGGCGCTGTCCACCGGCTTTTTCCCCGACCTGACCGCGCAGCTGAAGGCCGCGATTCCCAGCCCGTCGCAGGTGCTGAACGTGCTGCAGGGCGTCGCGGGCGGCATCGCTGGCGCGCTGTCGACCATCGGCCTGTCGATCGTCGGCGGCATCTACCTCGCTGCCGACCCGGAAGCGCACATGCGCGGCTTTCTGGTGCTGTGGCCGCGCGAGCGGCGGCCCTATATCGAGGAGACGCTGCGTGCGCTGGGTCGCGCGCTCGGCGGATGGCTGACCGCGCAGTTCGCGGCGATGCTGATCATCGGCGCGCTGGTGACGATCGGCCTGCGCATCATCGGCAGCCCGTCGTGGCTGGCGCTGGGGCTGATCGCGGGGATTACGCAGTTCATCCCCCTCTTGGGGCCGATCCTCGCAGCGGTGCCGGCGCTGCTCGTCGGTGTGGTCGAAGGGCCGCACATGCTGTTGCTGACGGCAATCGTGTTCGTGGTGGTGCAGCAGCTGGAGGGCAATTTCATCACGCCCATCGTGCAGAAGGAGGTTGCAGCGCTGCCGCCCAGCCTTTCGATCTTCACGCTGGTGATCTTCGGGCTGATGTTCGGCGTGGGCGGGGTGATCCTCGCGGTGCCGCTCACCGTTGTCCTTTACACGCTGGTGCTGAAATGCTGGGTCCGCGACCGGCTGGGCGAGGACGTGTCGCTTCCGGGTGAGCCGCGCGGCACGCATCGCGGCCGCAGCTCGCCCGAGGCTGCGGCGCTAGAGCGGCAGCAGAAGCGCTAACTTGCGTTCGGGGCGCGGGTGCAGGCATCGGCTTTGGCGACCATGAACCTCGCCCGCTATCCGCGCCGCCGCTATATGGGCGGCCCCACGCCCATCGAAGCCATGCCCCGCCTGTCCGCCGCGCTTGGGGTCGAGTGCTGGATCAAGCGCGATGACCTCAACCCGCTCGCGGGCGGCGGCAACAAGACGCGCAAGCTGGAGTTCCTCGTTGCCGACGCGCTGGCGGAAGGGGCGGACACGCTCATCACCACCGGCGCGCCGCAATCGAACCACGCGCGGCTGACCGCGGCTGCGGCCGCGAAGGAGGGCCTGGCCTGCCGCCTGCTGATCGAGGAGCGCGTCCCCGGCAGCTTCAAGGCGGACGCGACCGGCAACAATCTGATGTTCGATCTGCTGGGCGTTGAGCGGCTCTGCGTCGTCCCGGCAGGCACCGACCTGCAGGCGGGCATGGCGGCGATGGCCGAGGCCGCGCGCGCCGAGGGCCGCAAGCCCTATGTCATCGCGGGCGGCGGCAGCACGCCGCTCGGTGCGCTAGGCTATGTCGCCTGCGCGCAGGAACTGATGGCGCAGAGCTTCGAGATGGGCGTGGCGTTCGATCGAGTCGTCGTCGCGAGCGGTTCGGGCGGCACCCACGCAGGGCTGCTCGCGGGCCTGACGGCGCTGAACGCCGGGCTGGCGGTGACGGGCATCAACGTCCGCCGTCCGCGCGCCGAGCAGGAGGGCAACATCTTCCGCGAAGCCACCGGCACGGCGCAGCTGCTCAGCGTTACGCCCCCGCCGCGCGAGGCGGTGGTGTGTCTCGACGAGTGGGTCGGCCCCGGCTACTCGCTGCCCACGCCAGAGATGGCCGATGCGGTGCGGATGGCTGCAGCGTACGAGAACATCCTGCTCGATCCCGTCTACACCGGCAAGGCGATGGCCGGGCTGATCGGGCTCGCGCGGCGCGGCGAGCTGAAGGGCGAGCGCGTCCTGTTCCTGCACACGGGCGGCGCACCAGCTCTCCACGTCTATGCCGACGTGCTGGCGCGGGGCATAGCCACGGAGCACGCGCCCGCCTAAGACCCCCGTCATCCCGGGTCTGATCCGAGTCCCGCTTGCTGCTGCCCGGCGGGCGGCAGGGCGCGATGCGCCGCAGGCCAGCGGGATCCCGGCCCGGGCGCCGGGATGACGCCAACGGAAAGACCACGGCTTCCAACGATGACCACGACGACCGACCTGACCGACCACGCCGCCATTGCCGCGCTCGCCGAAATGAAGGGCCTGTTCGCGGTGCGCGTCACCTACGTGCACCACTGGACCGATACGCTGTTCACCTTCCGCGTCGAGCGGCCGTCGTCCTTCCGCTTCCGCTCGGGCGAGTTCGTGATGATCGGCCTGCCCGGCGAGGGCGGCAAGCCCGTCCTGCGCGCCTATTCGATCGCGAGCCCTAGCTGGGAGGAGCATCTCGAGTTCTTCTCGATCAAGGTGCAGGGCGGCGCGCTCACTGGGCGGCTGCAGCACCTCCAGCCCGGCGACACCATCCTTCTGGGCCGCAAGCCGACGGGAACTCTCGTCATCGACTCGCTGCTGCCCGGCGGCACGCTGTGCATGGTCGGCACCGGCACCGGCCTTGCGCCCTTCCTGTCGGTGCTGCGCGACCCTGACACGCACGAGAAGTTCGAGCGCATCGTCGTCACCCACACGGTGCGGCAGGTCGAGGAGCTTGCCTACCGCCAGCTGCTGGAGAACGACATCCAGCATGACGAAATCTTCGGCGAGGCGCTGCGCGACCGGTTCCATTACTACCCGACCGTGACGCGGGGCCAATTCCGCAAGCAGGGCCGCATCACCGACCTGATCGCCAGCGGCGAGTTCCGGCGCGATCTCGGCATCGACCAGGAAGATCCGTTGAGCTTCCGCTTCATGCTGTGCGGCAGCCTTGGCTTCAACAAGGACATGGCAGCGATCCTGGAAGACGCCGGGCTCCACGAAGGCACGCACGCCGTGCCCGACCGCTACGTGATGGAACGCGCGTTCGTCGGCTGACGACCGCCGCCACCCGTCGACGTCGCGCACCAGATCGGCGTGAACGGTCTCCCGTGACTTTCCCGATGCCCGCAACCATAAGCCGTGCGATGCCCCCCGCGCCCAAACCCTCGGTCCGTCTGCTGCGTGTGGGTGAGGAGATGCGCCATGCGGTCGCCGAGGTGCTGGCGCGCGGCGCGGTCGAGGGGCTGCCGGTCTCGGGCGGGCTCATCAGCGTGACCGAAGTGCGGCTGACGCCCGACCTCAAGATCGCGACCGTCTTCGTGCGCGCGCTGGGGGTGGAGGACCACCGGCCGCTGATCCGCGCGCTCGCCGGCCAGGCGGGCACGGTGCGGCGCGAGATCGCGCGACGCGTCAACCTTCGCTTTACGCCCGAACTGCGCTTTCGCGTGGACGAAAGCTTCGACACCGGCGCCCGGGTCGACGCGATCCTCAGGCGCCCGGAAGTCGCCCGTGATCTGTCCGGGCCGGGCAGCAGCGAGCCGGGCGAGTCCGCGTAAAGCTCGCAGGGTGACGCGCCACCCCCTCCCGGCGCGGGGGATGTGACCGGAGCGCAGGGCGTCGGCCGGTGGGGTTGACGATCACGGCCTGCGGCACCCGGCCCCGCCCGGTTCCGGGCAGACCCTGCCCGCGCTAAAGCCCGCCGATGCGCTCGAAGTTTTGCCGCCCGCCCCAACCGCCGCCGCTGGCCCGCGGCCGCTCCCCGCTGCGGGGACGGGCAGAGTGACCCCGCCCGAGTTCGGCCCGCAGCCGCTGGCGATCGTGACCGGCGGTGCCCGGCGCATCGGCGCGGCCTTCACCCGCGCTCTGGCCGAGGACGGCTGGCGCGTGCTGATCCATTATGGATCGAGCCGCGACGAGGCCGAGGCGCTCGCTGCCGAAACCGGGGGCGAGGCGGTCGCAGCCGACCTGTCGGCCCCCGACTGCGCCGAACGGGTTATGACCGCGGCGGGCAACCGCGCACGGCTGCTGGTGAACAACGCCTCGCGGTTCAGCTATGACGACATGCGCGGCTTCACGGCAGCCGGTTTCGATGCGCACATCGCCGCCAACCTGCGGGCGCCGGCGCTGCTGACGCAAGCCTTCGCAGCCGCCCTGCCCGACGGCGCGCGCGGGCTGGTCGTCAATCTGCTCGACGCGAAACTGCAGGCGCTGAACCCGGATTATCTCACCTATACGCTGTCCAAGGCCGGGCTGGCGTGCCTCACCGAGCTGTCGGCGCGGACGCTCGCGCCGCGCATCCGCGTGAACGCGATCGCGCCGTCGGTGACGCTGGTCTCGGGCCCGCAGAGCCGCGAGAATTTCGACGCGGTCCACGCCCGGAACGCGCTGGAGCGCGGCGTCGAGGTGGCCGATCTGGTGGCTGCGCTGCGCTATCTCGTCGCGGCTCCTGCGCTCACCGCGCAGACGCTGACGGTCGACGGCGGCTTCCGTCTGATGGGCTTCGCGCGCGACGTCGCCTATCTGTGAAGCCCGGGTCGCCTGCCGGATAGACGGCCGACCGCGGAAGTGATTTGCGTGGGTGCCAGCGAACCGGCAGGTTGTCCGGCCGATGACGATGCCAGCCCCGCTCTATGACCCTGCCGACGAGCATGACTCCTGTGGCGTCGGGCTGATCGCCGAGACGTCTGGGCAGCCGACGCGGCGGGCGGTGGCGCACGCGATCACCGCGCTCAAGAACTTGTGGCACCGCGGCGCGGTCGATGCCGACGGGCTGACGGGCGACGGCGCGGGCGTGATGCTGGAGCTGCCGGTTCGGTTTTTCCACGATCATATTGCGGGGACCGCGCACCGCCCCGGCAGCGAATTGCTGGGCGTGGGCCAGATGTTCCTGCCAAGGACCAGCCTTGCCGACCAGGAAGCCTGCCGCACGATCATCGAGTCCGCGGTGATCGGCTTCGGTTACCGGGTCTACGGCTGGCGGCAGGTCCCGGTCGATACCAGCGTCATCGGAGCGAAGGCGGCGGCGACGCGGCCCGAGATCGAGCAGATCATGATCGCGGGGCCCGAGGACGGCGGGGCCGCCGCGCGCGACGCCTTCGAACGCGACCTGTATCTCATTCGGCGGCGCATCGAGCGCCAGGCGATCGCGGCGCAGATTCCGGGCTTCTACGTATGTTCGCTGAGCTGCCGGACGATCATCTACAAGGGCCTGTTTCTGGCGCAATCGATCGACCGGTTCTACCCGGACCTGGCCGACGAGCAGTTCGTCTCGCGATTCGCGATCTATCACCAGCGCTACAGCACCAACACGTTCCCGCAGTGGTGGCTGGCGCAGCCATTCCGCTGCATCGCGCATAATGGCGAGATCAACACGCTGCGCGGCAACCGCAACTGGATGCGCAGCCACGAAATCCGGATGGCCAGCCTCGCGTTCGGCGCCGCGAAGGAGGATGTGAAGCCCGTCATCCCGGCGGGCGCCAGCGACACCGGCGCGCTCGATGCGGTGTTTGAGCTGCTGGTCCGGGCGGGTCGCGACGCGCCGACAGCCAAGCTGATGCTGGTGCCCGAAGCCTTCGGGCCCGAACTGCCGCCCGCCCACGCGGCGATGTATGCGTATTTTTCCAGCCTGATGGAGCCATGGGACGGCCCGGCCGCGCTCGCGATGACCGACGGCCGCTTCGCGATCGTCGGCGCGGACCGCAACGCACTGCGCCCGATGCGCTGGGCGCTGACGCGCGACGGGCTGTTCGTCAGCGGCAGCGAGGCGGGGATCGTTCCGCTCGACGAGGCCGAGCTGACCGCGAAGGGCCGCCTTGGGCCGGGCGAGATGGCGGGCGTCGACCTCGACGCGGGCACGGTGCTCTGCGACGAGGCGCTGAAGGATCGCATCGCCGCGCAGGCCGACTATGCGGCTCTGGTCGCCCCGGTGCGGGGGCTGGCCGACATCGCGCCGCCTGCGCCCGAGCCCGGCCCGCGCCTCTCAGCGCCCGATCTGACGCGCCAGCTGATCGCCGCCGGGCGCAGTCATGAGGACCTCGAGCTGATTTTGAGGCCGATGGTCGAGGACGCGAAGGAAGCCGTCGGATCGATGGGCGACGACACGCCGCTCGCGGTCATCAGCAACCGGCCGCGCTGTCTGTCCAGCTTCTTCCGGCAGAATTTCGCGCAGGTGACCAACCCGCCGATCGACAGTCTGCGCGAGGGGCGGACGATGACGCTCCGCACGCGCTTCGGCAACTTCCGTAACCTTCTCGACCCGCCACGCCCTCTCGACGGCGTCCTGGTGCTCGACAGCCCGGTCATCACCAACCGCGAGTGGGACGCGCTGATCGGCCATTTCGGCGTCAAGGTGGGGCGGATCGATTGCACCTTTCCCGCGGGCGGCGGCCCCGCCGGGCTGCGGGCTGCGATCGAACGCGCGCGCGCCGAGGCCGAAGCCCACGTCCGCGCCGGCCGCACCGAGCTGTTCCTGAGCGACGAGGGCGCGGGGCCGGAGCGGGTCGCGGTGCCGATGATCCTCGCCGCAGCCGGGGTGCACAGCCACCTGGTGAGCGCGGGCCTGCGAACCTATGCCAGCCTCAACGTGCGTGCGGCACAAGCGCTCGATACGCATTATGTCGCGGTGCTGATCGGGGTCGGATCGACAACGGTCAACGCCTGGCTGACGCAGGAGGCGATCGTCGACGCCCACGCTCGCGGGCTGTATGGCGGGCTCGGCCTAGACGAGGCGGTCGCGCGCTACCGCCAGGCGGTGTCGGACGGGCTGCTGAAGGTCCTCGCCAAGATGGGGATCAGCGTGATCTCGTCCTATCGCGGCGGCTATAATTTCGAGGCGGTGGGCCTCAGCCGCGCGATCCTGGCTGATCTGATGCCCGGCCTGCCCGGCCGCATCTCGGGCGAGGGCTACACGTCGATCCACCTGAACTGCCAGCTGCGCCACCGCGCGGCGTTCGGCGAAGGGCGGCCGCGGCTCGCGATCGGCGGGCTCTACAAGGAACGCGCCGATGGCGAGGCGCACGGCTGGGGCGGTGAGGAAATCCACGTGCTGCAATCGGCGGTCGCTGCGGGCAGCTACCAGGGCTATCTGACCTACAGCCGCATGGTCGCAGCCAAGCCGCCGATCGCGCTGCGCGATCTGCTGGCGTTCACCGAAACGCGGCCGCCGGTGCCGATCGAGGAAGTCGAGAGCGTCAATGCGATCCGCCGCCGGTTCGTCACTCCGGGCATGAGCCTCGGCGCGCTCAGTCCCGAGGCGCACGAGACGCTCGCCATCGCGATGAACCGCATCAGCGCCCGAGCGGTGAGCGGCGAAGGCGGCGAGGATGCGGCCCGCTTCACGCCGCGGTTGAACGGCGACAATGCGAACAGCACCACCAAGCAGATCGCCAGCGGCCGCTTCGGCGTGACGGCCGAATATCTGAACGCCTGCGACGAGATCGAGATCAAAGTCGCGCAAGGCGCCAAGCCCGGCGAGGGCGGCCAGCTGCCCGGCTTCAAGGTGACCGAGCTCATCGCCAAGCTCCGCCACGCCACGCCGGGCGTCAGCCTGATCAGCCCGCCACCGCACCACGACATCTATTCGATCGAGGACCTCGCCCAACTGATCTACGACCTGAAGCAGGTGAACCCCGATGCGCGCGTGTGCGTGAAGCTGGTGAGTTCGGCTGGCATCGGCACCATCGCGGCGGGGGTCGCCAAGGCGCACGCCGATGTGATCCTCGTCAGCGGCCATGTCGGCGGCACCGGCGCATCCCCGCAGACCAGCATCAAATACGCTGGCAGCCCCTGGGAGATGGGGCTGGCCGAAGCGAACCAGGTGCTGACGCTGAACGGACTTCGGCATCGCGTGAAGCTGCGCGCCGACGGCGGCCTGAAAACCGGGCGCGACATCGTGATCGCCGCGATCCTCGGCGCCGAGGAGTTCGGGATCGGCACGCTCAGCCTCGTTGCGATGGGCTGTATCATGGTCAGGCAGTGCCATTCGAACACCTGCCCGGTCGGCGTCTGCACGCAGGACGAGGCGCTACGGGCAAAGTTCGGCGGCAGCCCCGAAAAGGTTATCAACCTGATGACCTTCATCGCCGAGGAAACACGCGAAATCCTCGCCAGGCTGGGCTACCGCAGCCTAGACGAGGTGATCGGGCGCACCGACCTTTTGACGCAGACCAGCCGCGGCCATGAATATCTGGACGACCTGGACCTGAACCCCCTGCTCGCCAAGGTCGACGCACCCGATGCGCAACGCCGCTTCAGCCTCAACGCCTGGCGCAACCCGGTGCCCGATACGCTTGACGCCGAGATCGTCGCCGACTCCGCGCGGCTGTTCGAGCGCGGCGAGCGGGTGCAGCTGGCCTACAATATCCGCAACACGCATCGAGCCGTGGGCGCGCGCACGTCGTCGGCGATCGTGCGCCGCTTCGGGCCGGACGGGCTAGCGCCGGGTCACCTGCACCTCCGCCTGCGAGGAAGCGCGGGACAGTCGCTTGGAGCGTTCGGCGCCAGGGGCCTCACGATCGAGCTGTTCGGCGAGGCGAACGACTATGTCGGCAAGGGCCTCAGCGGCGCGACGATCATCGTGCGGCCGATGATTTCCAGTCCGCTGGTCTCGAACGAGAACACGATCCTCGGCAACACGTGCCTCTACGGAGCCACCTCGGGCGAGTTGTACGCTGCGGGCCAGGCCGGCGAGCGGTTCGCGGTTCGTAATTCGGGTGCAGTCGCTGTCCTTGAGGGCTGCGGTGCGAATGGCTGCGAGTACATGACCGGCGGCGAGGTCGTCGTGCTCGGCCCGACGGGCGCCAATTTCGGCGCGGGCATGACGGGCGGCATGGCCTGGGTGCTGGACGTCGATGGCCAGTTCGCGCGGCGGCTGAACCCTGACAGCGTCGTCGCCATAGGCCTTAGCTCGCGCTGGTGGGAGGAGCGGCTCCACACCCACATCGCAGCCCACGCCGCCGCGACCGGATCAGCCTGGGCGTCGACCATCCTCGACGAATGGGAGCTTCGCCGCGGCCAGTTCGTGCAGATCTGCCCGAAGGAAATGCTGGCGCGGCTGGATCACCCGCTCAGCGCAGCCGAGATGCAGGCGGCGGAATAGGCACCGGCCGTGCCGCAGCTCCGGCGGCCGGCCGCGCACGAGGGGTTCGCTCAGCCGGCGACCCCGCGGCCGCGAGCCGCCGCGACCCGCTGCACCACCCCGGCTACTGCGGCTGCGACCGCGGCCCAATCGTGCGGGAACGCTGTGCGCTGCGCGGACCAATCGGGCCACCAGCCCGCGCGAAGCCGCTGGCTTAGATCGCAGAGCGCAGCTGCGAGCGAGGTAGCTTCGTCCGGATCGAAGTAGATCGCCGCTTCACCGCACAGTGTGCGCGCATAGGGCAGATCGGCCGCGATGATCGGCAGGCCCAGCCACATCGCCTCTACAAGCGGAAAGCCGAAGCTTTCGGCCTTGGACAGGAACAGCAGCGCGTCGGCGGTCCGATACTCGTCCAGCATCGCTGATGGATCGAGCCGCCCGGCCATCCTCAGCCACGACGCGCCGGGACACGGGTTGCGCTCGGGCGGGATCGTCAGCGTCAGCTGGTCGATCAGCGACGCAGCCTGTGGATCGAGCCGGGCCAGGAGCGCGTGGTTCTTATGCGGATAACCCGCGGCGGGATAGAACAGCCGCAGGCCGCGCCCCCGCGCGTCGGCCGGCCCCGTGCGCCGCAAGCCCGAGCCGAGCAGCCAGGGCGGCGGGGGCTGCGCGATCGAAGCGATTCTGCCCGCCAGCGCCGGATAAGCCTTGGCCATCCGATCGGCCATCAGCGGCGTCTGCACGATCATCGCGCCGATGCGGCCGAGATTTGCGTGCAGGATGGCGCGATAGACCCTGAAGGTCGGCGATGTGCCGCCGCCCAGTCGCGGCGGTAGCGTGTGCGGGTTGTGCGTCAGCACGACCTGCGGCGCACGGAGATTGAGTGGCAAGTCGCCCAGGACAAGCACCGGTTCGCCCGGATCGAAGCCGCGGGCGGGCGCGGCGGTTTCGACAAGGCGCGAGACCGCGTTGGGAAGCGTGCGCCGGTAGCGGACCGCCATGGTCGCAGGCGACGCCGGGCGGTAGGCCGCGAGCGCTCCGCTGTCTGGAAGATCGAGCCGCGTGATCTTAAGCGACGGCTCGGCTTCGAGCGCGGGGAGTAGCGCGCTGACGAGCTGGACCGCCCCCTGCCCCGTCACGTTGGTGAGGTGGACGCGCAGCGGCTGGCGGGGCGCGGTCACTCGGCATACCAGGGGTTTTGCGGCGGGTTCGCCCCGGAGCGGGCGGCACGCACGCAATTGGCCATATACGCACCGGCCGTCTCAGGCGTGAGCACGCGCGCGGCTCGCAACGCGCCCTCGCGCATCCGTTCGAGCGCTGCGGGTACCCGCGCGAGCTGCTCGATCGCGGCAGCCAACCCGGTCGCGCCGCCTTCGGTCACCAACCCGGCACCGAAATGCCGCACGACGGCCGCAGCCCCGGTCTTGACGGTTGCGATCACCGGCACGCCGGCCTGCAGCCCTTCGTTGACGACTACGCCCCAGCCATCGTGCAGGCTGGGCACCACGAGCGCGTCATAGCGCGCCATGACCCCACCCGCCTGCCCGAACGGAGCGGTGCCGCGATAGCGGATGTGGGTCTCATCGAACGCAAAAGCCGCCGGATCACCCGCGCCGTAGACATCAAGATCGACCGCCAGTCCGTCCCGGCGCACACGATTGACCGCCTCGATCAGCTGCGCCAGCCCTTTGCGCGCAACCAGTCCGCCCACGAACACCAGCCGCAGCGGCGCGTCGGCCGCGCGGGGATGCCGTGGGTGCAACGGCTCGATCTGGGCCGGCACGAAATAGCCCGTTGGGAACACGCGTCCCGGCTTGGCGCCGATCGCCCGGAACTGGCGCACGCCAAGCGGCGAGATCGCGAATACGCCAGCTGCGCGCCGCACGAACACCCGTCCATAGATCCAGTATAGGGACGGCCGGGCCGCGGCGCGCAGACGGTCCGCCATGCGCGGCCGGTGGGTGAAATATCCAACCGACGCAGGCGAGTAGGGTTCGGAGATCAGATACACCTCGGCCGAACGCGCAAGGAGCCGGTGCAACATCCGCATCAGCCGCGGTGCTTCGAACGGGCTGCCGAACAGGTGCACGTCACCTCCGGCTGCTGGCGGCGTCCCGTCGCCCGGCGCGAGCACGGTGGTCTCGATGCCAAGATCCTGGGGCGCGAGCCAGCCCTGCGAGCGACGCAATGCATCCTCGGTGCGCAGCACGACTGCGCGGACCGGTTCGCCCATCGCACGACCGAACGCGGCGAGCGTGTGCGCCGCATGGCTGGTCAGCAGCGGCTGCCAGGCGACGATTGCCATCAGCCGCGGTGCCCGAACAGCGCCGCACGCAGCAGCTGGCCCGCGCGATCGAGCGCGAAGTGTGCGCGGACCCGGGCGGCGCCAGTCTCGGCCGCAAGCCTCGCCGCCTCGGGCTCGCGCGCGATCGTGCTGAGCGCGTCGACCAGCTCCTCGACCCCGTCGGTCTTGAGATACCGGGCGCCCTCTCCCAATACCAAGCGCACGTCGCTGATGTCGGTGCTCAGCACCAGCAGCCCGGCTCCGGCCATCTCGACCACCTTCGACGGGAAGGTCGTGTACGCCAGCGGCCCTCCGTTGGGCTTGAGCGCGAGGCCGACATGCGCCTGCGCGACGATGCGGTTATAGTCGGCGAAGCTTGCGCGGCCGTGGACCGTGACCTGCGGCGTGCCGGGCTGTGCGGCCAGCGTTTCGAACAGCGGTAGCGAAACGCCCTGGCCGGTGATGTCGAACGCCAGCCGTGCCGCCTCTGGCCCGCCTTCGGCACGGAGCTGGGCGATCGCCGCGGCAAGACGGGGCGCACCGGTTTCGGGCATCAGGCTGCCGCCGAGCAGGACGCGCAATGGCGCTGCGGACCAGTCGCGCGGTTGCCCGAAACTGTCGACAACCCCGTAATAGGGCACGGCTCCGGCGATCCGCGTCTGCCCGGCGAGCGCCTTGCAGGCGAGCAGCGCACGGTCGCTCAGCGCATCGTAGGCCCACTGCACCAGCCTGCTCATGACGCTTCGCTCGACGGCGCCGTCCTCAAGATCGAACGCCGCGCGCAGCCCCATCAGCCGGGCTGCGGCAAGCGCCGGGACCAACCCGGCCGGCCGGTTGTAGAACAGCGCCAGCGGGCGCCGCCGCCTCAACCTCCACAACGCCTGGATCGGCGCCAGCGCGCTCACGATCTGCGACCAGCCCGGGCGGCCGTCGAACCGGCAGTAGACGACCGGCACGCCTCCCACTCGCCGGATGACTTCGCGGTGCTTGCCGGTGCGGTCCCCGCCGCGGCCGAGACTGAGAACGATGGCGTTCACCCCGGCACTGCGCAACGCCGCGCACGCCATGAACACCTTGCGCGATGCAGCGGGGCTGTCGGTTGTGATGCCGCGCTCTGCGCGCGTCGTGTCGTCAAGCGCGTTCGAGACGAACAGAAGAGGCGGCCGCTGCACTGCGCTGCTCAATCGAGCGTGCGCTTGATCGTGGCGGGGACGCCCGCGACCAGCCGGTTGGGCGGGATATCGCGCGTGACGACGGCTCCGGCGGCGACGATCGACCCGGCGCCGATCCGCACTCCGCCCAGCACGCGCACGCCTGCACCGATCCAGCAGCCGTCCTCGACGACGATCGGATTCGCCGTGCCCGGCCCGGCGCGGCGCGACGCCGGGCCGAACTCGTGGCTGCCGGTGATGAACTCGGTGCCGGGGCCGACATCGCAATCCGCGCCGATGATGACGGGCGCCAAAACGTGGGTGTGGACGATCACTCCGGGGCTGAGCCAGCTGCCCCGCCCCACCGACAAGCGCCCGCGGCCGAGGATCCAGCCGCGTCCACACATGCTCGCGCCGCCGGCCATCTCGATCCCCGCAAGCCGCAGCAACATGCGCCGAAGCGCGAACAGACGCGTCGGCGGTAGCGGCCACAGCAGCAGTTGGACGAAATGGCGGATCACGCGGCGCTGGGCAAACCAACATAGGCAGCGCCAGCCGCGTCTCGCCTGAGCAGCCGATCAACGAACGGCAACATTACGCCTGCCACCAGCACCAAAAACACGTTCGTATCCGACACCGCTGGAACAAGCGGTGTATACAGCGCGGAGACAATCAGCATAATACCCAGCACACAGCCATTAAACGACGCGCCTTCGACTGCTCGGCGCCAGCTCCAGCCGCTCCAGAACCCGCCCAAAGCGAGCAACACCGCCGCACCAACATCGGTGAAGTCGGTCTGATAGTGGGAATAGGCAGTCGTCCAGCCATAGGCAAACCCCCCGACTGCAGCGAGCCGCGCCGCCTTATCGTCCAGCGCTTCCGCCGGGTTCAAACCGGT
Organism: Sphingomonadaceae bacterium; assembly: GCA_032249695.1. Taxonomy (GTDB): domain Bacteria; phylum Pseudomonadota; class Alphaproteobacteria; order Sphingomonadales; family Sphingomonadaceae; genus JAVVHE01. The sequence goes on from JAVVHE010000016.1 coordinate 31,426, forward strand.
GATGGCGTTGGTCTGTCGCAAGGCGAACGGAAATGTGTAGACACCGAGCGTAGCATGAGGCCAGTTGATGCGAAGAAACGATTCGTAGCCCATCGTCGTCGACGTGAAGTACACCAGGCCCTCGACCACCGCACCCCGCACGTCGCGATTCACGGTCTTGTCCAGATGCTCGATCGGAGCGGCCAGATTAAAGCTAAAGATTGCAGCAAGAACTTCGGTCTTATCATCAGACACGGCGTCGTTGTTTCGTGCGACCGCCACATACCCCATGTAGGCAACCATCAGTGCCGATATGGCTGGCACGATCACGGTGGTGACAGCCGTCAAGCGCAGCCGCAGTTTGGCCACCCGCAGCAGATTTCGACGCCGCGCGCCATCAAGCAGAACGCAAGTAACCGTGACGAGCATGATCTGAAAGGCGGCATTGCGGCCCGCTGACAGCACCGACACCAGAAAATAGCCGACGACCGGCAACGAGAACCAGATCCGCCCTGCCGGCGTCAGTTCGCGCCAGAATAGGAGCGCGAATATATAGCAATAAAGTCCGCTCCATGTCAGCACGGCGGCAAGTTGCGCGTAGGTCGACGCGCTCTTCATTCCCACGATCTGATCGCGCAGCGCGGCTAAGTCGGAAAGCCCCTGGCGACCGTTCACCGCATAATCGATGACAAGGAACGCCGTCCCGATGATCGCGAGCACCCAGATCAGCCGCGCCCAGGTAAGCCACCGCCGGAACTCGGCGGCCCACGCCGGCTGCAGTTCGTCCGGCGCGATGCGTTCGCTCCCACGCGCAGCATGACCCAGCATCGCACCGACGGCGAACACCAGCGAGAAGCCGGCAAGAGCGAGCGTGACCATGCCTCCGCGGTCCTGCAGCGTCTCATATTTGATGAAACCGAGCGCCACCGGCACCGTCGCAACGAGCCAGCCCGCGCACAGCGCCCACACCGCACCGCGAACCCGCCACGACAGGATCGCCAGCGCAACGAAGAATAAGGCCAGTTCCTGCAGCACTGCCGCGCGAATGGCGCTCCACCGGACAAAGCGCAAGCGGGTGCAGCCCACGCTGTTCCCAACCGCTTGCTCGCCCGTTAAGCGGGTTCAGGCGCGGCGCGGCGCGCGGGTTCACAGGAGACAGGACGTTGCAGCTGCAGGGTAAGCGCGTGATGGTGACGGGTGGAGCCGGATTTCTGGGCTCTCAGCTTTGCGACCGGCTGATCGCGGCGGGCTGTGACGTGCTGTGCGTCGATAATTTCTTTACCGGGCACAAGCGTAACATTCGGCATCTGCTCGATCATCAGGACTTTGAACTGATGCGGCATGATGTGACCTTCCCGCTCTACGTGGAAGTCGACGAGATTTATAACCTTGCCTGCCCGGCCTCGCCGATCCAGTATCAGGTTAATCCGGTGCAGACGACCAAGACCAGCGTGCATGGCGCGATTAATATGCTGGGCCTTGCCAAGCGGGTACGTGCACGGATCTTCCAGGCGTCGACCAGCGAGGTGTACGGCGATCCCACCATCCACCCACAGCCCGAAGATTACTGGGGCCATGTCAACCCGATCGGTCCCCGCGCGTGCTATGACGAAGGCAAGCGCTGCGCTGAAACGCTGTTTTTCGATTATCACCGCCAGCATCGGCTTGAGATCAAGGTCGCACGGATCTTCAATACCTACGGCCCGCGCATGGACCCCGCCGACGGACGCGTCGTTTCAAACTTCATCGTGCAGGCGCTGACTGGCAAGCCGCTGACGATCTATGGCGACGGATCGCAGACGCGCAGCTTCTGCTATGTCGATGACTTGATCGAGGGCTTTATTCGACTGATGAACAGCCCCGCCGAGGTCACCGGCCCGATCAATCTGGGCAATCCTGGTGAGTTCACGATGATCGAGCTTGCTGAGAAGGTTCTCGACATCACGGGCTCACGATCGACATTAAAGCGCGAGCCGCTGCCCCAGGACGACCCGAAACAGCGCCGTCCCGACATCTCGCGAGCCCGGGATACACTCGGCTGGGAACCCAAAGTGGCGCTGGACGAGGGCCTGACAAGGACGATCGCGTACTTTGAAACGTTGTTGCGCGAGGACCGAGCGCTCGCCGCCTAGAGCGTCGGGCGGCGCAGGCGCTTCACGAACGGCAGGTACATGTAAACCAGGCTGCGCCAGCCGATCTGCGCCCAAGTCCGTTCATCGACGGCGTCGCGTTCGGCGTCGGCGCGGACCGGAGTGAGCGGCTCGCTGAAATCGCCAGCCATCGCCGTCCGTAGCCGCGCGAGCGGGCTGGCCGCATCCATCGTGTGCGTTGCGTCCGCGCCGAAGCCGATATTCTCGACAAGGTTGGCGCTCGGCCGCACCGCGAGGCCACCCTGGCGCCACACCGTCAGGATCCACTGATAGTCCCAGGTGTCGATCTGGCCCGCCGCGAGCTCGCTAAACAGCTTGCGCCAATAGAGATAGGCGGCTGGGCGACTGCTCCACTTCCGGCGGACGATCTGTTCCCAGCCCTCGGGCTCCAGCCGGTAATCGCGCCAGCGATCGGCCCAGGTCGCCCAGCCCCACATCAGGGAGAAGTCGCTGAAATAATGGCCTGGGCCCCCACCTTCCGGCCCCAGATACGTCCCACTGATCGAAGAAACGCGGCGGTCTGCCGCGTAGCGGTCCAGCATTGCCTCCGCATAGGGCCAAAAAGCGGGCGAAGCGACGCAGTCATCCTCGATGATGATCGCGCGTTCGACTTCGCTAAACACCCAGTCGATGCCGCTCGCGACGCGGTGTTTGCAGCCCATGTTGGCGCTGGCGTAGTTGCGGCTGACCTCGCTCGGCCAGTCGACCTGCTCCGTTATCGCGCGCACTTCGGCCGCCAGATGGTCCTCGCCCGGCTTGTGCGTTCGGGCGCCATCGGCAACGACCAGCAGGCGCTTCGGCCGTGCAGCGCGGATCGCCGCGAAGCTGCGCCGGGTAAGATCGGGCCGGTTGAACACCAGAAAGGCAACCGGCGTTGCGAGCGCGTCAGCCATGCCGTCGGGACTCAGCGCGGGCCGAGCAGCGCCATCGCGCGCAGCTGGATCCAGAATACCGGGCGGGTCTGCGGCCACAAGGCATTTGCGAGTACCGCGCTGACCGCCTGGCTCAGCAGCACCGCAACCGCGGCGCCCATCACGCCCAAACGCGGGATCAGCAGCAGGTTGAGCCCGACACTCACCACGACACCCAGCACGGTCTGATAGAAGCCGTATTTCAGCAGCCCGGTATTCACGAACCAGTTGGTCGCGAGCGTCCCCGCCGTCACGACGACGCCCGCCCAGCAATGGACGCTGAGCACCGCTGCCGACGCCGCGTAGGCCGGCCCGTAGAGCAGGCGCACCACCAGCGGCGCTGCGATCGTCACCGCCGCCGCGAACAGCGCCGATCCGCCGACCGCCAGCCGCATCAGCTGCGCGAGCTCGCGGTCATACTCCGCACGCGACTGGGCGAAACTGCGGTTGAGCTTGGGTGCGAACGCCGCGGCAAGCGAGACCGGCACGAGATACCAGATTTCAGAAAGCCGCGCCGCAGCGGCGTAGATCCCGACCGCGCGGTCATCGAGCAGGCGCGCGAGCAGCAGCTGGTCCGCACGCATGTAGACGCCGATCGCCAGCAGCCGGGCGAGCATCGGCGCCCCGTCGCGCCACAGCACCGCCGCGGTCGCCCGCGTTGCGCGACCCAGGCGGGGAGCCGCCCCGGTGCGCCGCGCGCGCAAATTGAGCAGCAGCGCCACGCAGCCGAGTTCGGCACTGAACAGCAGGCCGAACACCAGCACGTCGGCGCCTTGCAGCGCGGCGACGATGCGCAGCACAGCGAAGCCCAGATACGATCCCGCCCGGATCAGCACGACCGGGCGCACGATATAATCCGCCTGCAAGCGCTGATCGATCGCGTCGAACGCCATCACGATCTGGCTCAGCGCGACGACCGCGACGAGCGCGGCGGCGTGCGCCTCGCCCGGCCGCAGCAGCGCCGACGCAGCGACCGCGATCAGCAGCACCAGCGCGCCGCCGCCAAGCCGCATCCAGATCGCGGCGGCCTCCAACTCGTCGGCACGGTCGCGCTTCTGCACGAACTCGCGCACCAGAATGTCCGGCAGGCCCACGGTGCCGATCGCGCCCAGCAGCGCGACGAGCGCGACCGCCCAATTGAACAGGCCGTAGCTCGCCGGGCCAAGCTCGCGCGCGATCAGCGCGTTGGTGACGAGCGCGACGACCAGCCGCAGCAGCTTGTCGCCGATCAGGAAGCTCGCATTGCCGGCGATGGTCGAATCGATCGGCAACCGCGCCGCGAGCCGCCGCAGCGCTCCGCCCGGCCCGCCCGCCGCTGCGGAAACCTGCGCCACGCGCGTCAGATGCGGACGGCGCGCGGCCGCCGCAGGATCGCAACCGCAGCGCCAAGCGCCAGCCCCGCCAGACCAGAGAGCAGCAGCACGCGCGACGGTTTTGGCGAGGTCGGCCGCACCGATGCAGCCGGCGCCTGAAGGATTTCGGCGGCGAACGGCCGGGTGGAGCGCGCAGCCATCCGCAGCCGTTCCTGCGAGCCCAGCGTCTGCGCGATCGCGACGCGCTGTTCGGCAAGCGTCGCGGTGCGCAGGTTATCCTCAAGATAGCGGATGTAATCGTTGGTCCGCAGCAGCGTGCGCTGGCGCAGAAGGCCGTCGACCGCGCGGTTGAGCGACGACAGGAACCGCACACCCATCTCCGGATCACGCGCGGGGAACGTCACCGTGACCACCGGATTGCGCGGGTTCTGATCGATGACCAGCGTCTCCTGGATCAGCTCCTGCAGCCGCGCGCCGTCGGGCTGGCGGTAGGGATACTGCGGCAGGCCGAGCAGGCTTTTCACGCCCTTGGCGATCGCGGTGACCGTCCCGCTCGGCGCCTGCCACCGCCCGGCTTTGGCGTCCCACTCCTGCCAGAACAGCGCGCGCATCAGCTGCCGGTCCTGCGCCAGCTGGTCGGCCGCCTCGCGCGAGGTCAGGCCGCTCACATAGAGCTTGAAGGGCGGTGCGGCCCCGCCCTCCTCCACCGAAACACCCGCCGCGGAGGCCAAGCTTGCAAGCCCGCCCGACAGCGCGCGGTCGTTGCCGATCGCCTGTGCCGGCGAGACGAGCATCACGATCGAGTAGCTGTAGACCGCGTGGCCGAGCCACAGTGACGCGAGCACCAGCCCGACCGCAAAGCCGCCTGCGACCCAGTACCAGCCGCGGCGCAGGCGGCGCCAGATTTCCGCGAGATCAAGCCCACCGGGGGCTTCGGCCAGCGTCACGACCACGGGCGCGGGCGCGGGTTGAAGCGCGGGCGCGCCCGGGCGGGGCGACGCGCTGGGCGACACGGGGGTGTAGGCGGGCTCGGCCGGGCTCATCGTGCACCCCGCATCAGCAGCTGCGGCGCTTTCCGCAAGTTCTTCATAACCAGGGTCCCCACGCCCCCTACGCCATTTCGGCGCATCACGCTCAAGTCCTCGCGTGACTTGCGCAGAATCCCGCGCATCGAGCCGTTGCTGATCCCGCCTGCGCGCATCCGCACGATCACGTGCGGCACATATGCCGCGCGGACGCCGGGGCGACGCAACACGCGCAGCACATAGTCGTAATCGGCGGCGATCCGGAGGTCGGTGGCGAACGGGCCGGTCGCCTGGGCGACCTGGCGGCTGACGTAGAAAGTGGGGTGCGGCGGCATCCAGCCGAAGCGCATCTTCTGGCGCTCGAACGGCCCGGCACGCCAGTGGCGCAGCACGGCGTGCGGCGGCTTGGCCTCTACATAGACGAGGTCGCCGAACACCGCGTCGGCCTGGGCGTGCTGGGCGGCTGCGGCGATGCGCGCAACGGTGTCGGGCGCAGCTAGCATGTCGTCGGCGTTCAAAGTCCCGATCAAGTCCCCTGTCGCGAGCGCGAAGCCTTTGTTCATCGCGTCATAGATGCCGCGGTCGCGCTCGCTGACCAGCGTGGCGACATGGCGCCCGGCCTGACGCACGATCCGCAGCGTGTCGTCGGTCGATCCGCCGTCGATTACGATATGTTCGATGTCGCCGTGCGTCTGTGCTGCGACCGAATCGAGCGTGTCGCGGATTGTGGCGGCGCTGTTGTAACAGACGGTGACGATCGACACGCGCATGGGAATCAGGCCGCGATCTCGCGCAGGCCCGCCTCGCGCTCGCCGAGATAGCAGCGATAGGCGTCGGCCAGTCCCTCGGAAAGTCCGATGCGCGGGCTCCAGCCCATCGCTGCCAGACGCGACGAGTCCATCAGCTTGCGTGGCGTGCCGTCGGGCTTTGAGCGATCGAACTCCAGCCGCCCCTGGAAGCCAACCACGCCTGCGATCAGCTGCGCCAGCTCGGCGATCGTCACGTCGTCGCCGGAACCGACATTCACGTGGGAAGCGTCGGAATAGGTCTGGAGCAGATGCACGCACGCGTCGGCAAGGTCGTCGACATGCAGGAACTCGCGGCGCGGCGTGCCGCTGCCCCAGACGACCATCGCCTCGGCCCCTGCCAGCTTCGCCTCGTGCGCCTTGCGGATCAGCGCGGGGATGACGTGGCTGCCGGTCAGGGAGTAATTGTCGCCCGGGCCATAAAGATTGGTCGGCATCGCCGAGATGAAATCGCGCTCATGCTGGCGGCGATAGGCTTGCGCCAGTTTGATACCCGCGATCTTCGCAACCGCATACCACTCGTTCGTCGGCTCGAGCGGGCCGGTCAACAGTGCATCTTCCGGGATCGGTTGGGGCGCGTGCTTCGGGTAGATGCAGCTGGAGCCGAGGAACAGCAGTTTTTCAACGCCCAATCGGTGCGCCGCCTCGATCGCGTTCGCCTCAATCATCAGATTATCGTACAGGAAATCGGCGGGCAGGCGATCATTCGCCAGGATGCCGCCCACCTTGGCGGCTGCGATCACCGCCACCTGCGGCCGGTTCGCCTCCACCCACGCGCGCGTCGCCGCCTGGTCGCGCAGATCGAGCTCGCCGCGGCTCGCGGTCAGCAGCTCGCAGCGCTCGCGCTCCAGCCGCCGCACGATCGCCGCGCCGACCATGCCGCGATGGCCCGCGACCCAGACGCGCTTGCCGCCGAGCGGGAAGATGACCTCAGACATTGGACCGAAACCGCGGCGGCTCGTCGCCCTTGAGACTGACGAGATCGGCCGCGACCATCTCGGCTGCAAGCTCGGTGAGGCTGGTCGTGTGCCGCCAACCCAGCTCGCGCCGTGCCTTGCCGGGATCGCCCAGCAGCAGGTCGACCTCGGTCGGGCGGTAATAGCGCGGGTCAATCGCGATCAGGACTTCGCCCGAACGCGTGCAATGGCCGACTTCATCCGACGCGGTCCCGCTCCATTCGATCGTGCGCCCCACCTGCTCGAAGGCAAGTTCGACGAAGCTGCGCACCGTATGCGTCTCGCCGGTCGCAAGTACCCAGTCGTCGGCGGTGTGATGCTGTAGGATACGCCACATGCCCTCCACATAGTCGCGCGCATGGCCCCAGTCGCGCTTGGCGTCCAGATTGCCAAGATAAAGGCGATGCTGTAAGCCAAGCTCGATCGCTGCGACCGCGCGCGTAATCTTGCGCGTGACGAACGTCTCACCGCGCAGCGGGCTTTCATGGTTGAATAGAATGCCGTTCGCTGCGAACGCGCCATAGGCTTCGCGGTAATTGACCGTGATCCAGTAGGCGTAGAGCTTTGCGGCAGCGTAGGGCGAACGGGGGTAGAACGGTGTCGTCTCGCGCTGTGGCGTTTCCTGGACCAGTCCGTAAAGTTCCGAGGTGCTGGCCTGATAGAACTTCACGCGATCGAACAGCCGCAGGATCCGCATCGCTTCCAGCAGGCGCAGCGGGCCGATGCCGTCGGCGTTGGCGGTGTATTCGGGCGTTTCGAAGCTCACCTGCACATGGCTTTGCGCGCCGAGATTGTAGATCTCGTCGGGCTGCGTTTCCTGAACGATCCGGATCAGATTCGTGCTGTCGGTCAAGTCACCGTAGTGCAGGTGAAAGTTGGTCCGAGCTTCATGCGGATCCTGGTACAGATGATCGATCCGCCCAGTATTGAACGAGGACGAGCGGCGCTTGACGCCGTGAACCTCATAGCCTTTTCCAAGAAGAAGCTCGGAGAGATAGGCGCCGTCCTGACCCGTTACGCCCGTAATCAAAGCAGTTTTTGCCATGATGCCTTGTTTGTCATGTGGCAGCAGGTGAAGCGGGCACGCTGCGACGCCCGCGGCGAAGTGAAACGCTCCGGCCCATGCGGGGCACGGCTGCGCCTATGGCGGAAACGCGCAGTCGGAGCAACGCCGTCGCGCTATCGCCCCCCCGGCAACGAGGCGCGCTCGTGCCGCGAGCGCTGACCCTGCACCGGCCCCGGCGTGAAGCCGCGCGTCCGCGACGGTCTGGTGGCTGCGTTTCTTGACCCGCGAAGGGTAAATCCGCTTGTGGATGGCGGACCGTGGTCCGCTTCGGCGGGCGGCAGGGGGCAGCGATGGCGCGCAGCGATCCCGACGAACTGGAACGCGCGGGCCATGGCGCGCGACCGGCGGACGCCGCTCGCGCGCAGGCGCTGCGCGTCCTCATCGTCAGTCAGCATTTCTGGCCCGAACCCTTCCCGATCAACGCCGTCGCGGAGGATCTCGCCGCAGCCGGCCTCGACGTGCGGGTGCTGACGGGCCAGCCCAACTATCCGGGCGGGCGGGTGTTCGGCGGCTACCGCGCGCTCGGTCGCGGCGTGGACGGCTGGCGCGGGCTGGTGATCCACCGGGTGCCGCTGGTGCCGCGCGGCCGCGGCGCGCTGCGGCTTGGCCTCAACTATCTGTCCTTCGTGGCGAGCGCGGCGGCGTTCGGGCTGCGGTCGCTCGGCGCCTGGCGGCCGCAGGTGGTGTTCGTCTACGCCACCTCGCCCGCGATCCAGGCGCTGGCAGCCGCGCGCATCGCGCGGGCGAGCGGCGCGCGGCTGGTGACGTGGGTGCAGGATCTTTGGCCCGAAACGCTTGCCGCCACGGGCCATGTCCGCCACCCGCTGGTGCTCGCGGCGGTGCGGCGCGCGATGGCGCACGTCTATGCGCGCTCGGACCTGATCCTCGCGCAGAGCGAAGGCTTCGCGCGCGCGGTGCGGAAGGTTGCGCCGGGGCGCCGGGTGGCGGTTCACCCGAACGCTGCGCCGCCGCTTGCGCCCGCCCCGCCGGCCGTGGGGCCGGACGGGCCATTCACCGTGCTGTTCGCTGGCAATTTCGGCCTTGTGCAGGCGCTCGACTGCGTGATCGATGCAGCCGAGCGGCTGGCAGACGATCCGCGCATCCGCTTCGTGCTGGCGGGAACCGGGCGGCTGGACGGCTGGCTGCGGGCCGAGGTGGCGCGGCGCGGGCTGGCGAACGTGCGTCTCACCGGCTGGATCGACCCCGAAGCGATGCCAGCACTCTATGCCGAAAGCTCGGCGGTGCTCGCAACGCTCGCGCCCGGGGGTGTGCTGGAGCTGGTGGTGCCATCGAAACTGCAGACCTATCTGGCGGCTGGGCGCCCGATTGTTGCAGCAATGAACGGAGAGGGCGCGCGCGTGGTGCGCGATTCGGGCGCGGGCGTGGCCGTCGCTGCCGGTGACGCTGCGGCGCTTGCGCAAGCGATTCGCGGCCTGGCCGCGCTCAGCCCTGCCGAGCGGGCAAGCATGGGCGCGCGCGGACGCGCGAATCACGCGCAACACTACGCGCCCGCCGTGCTGACGCCCGCGCTCGTTGGCCATCTCACCTCGGTCGTCGACGGGTCCGCGTGCGCCTGCTGATTCTCGGCGCGACGGGGATGCTTGGATCGGCTGCGCTGCGCTGGTTCTTGGACCGGCCCGAGATCAGCGTGACCGGGGTGGCACGGTCGCCCGAGCGAGCGGCGCTGCTGCCCGCCAAGGCGGCGGCGCGCGTCCGCACGCCCATCGAGCTTGACGACGAACGAGCGCTTGCGCGGCTGATTGCCGACGAACGGCCCGACGCTGTGCTGAACGCGGCCGGCATCCTGAAGCGCAGCGGGGCCGACGCGGAAGAGATGATAAGGCTGAACGCGCTGCTGCCGCACCGGCTGGCACGGCTGTGCGGCGAGCACGGCGCGCGGCTGATCCATGTGTCGACCGACTGCGTCTTTCGCGGCGACCGGGGCGGCTATCGCGAGGACGATCCGCCCGACGCCGACGATCTCTATGGCCGGTCGAAGCTGCTGGGCGAACCCGCCGGGCCGCAGGTCGTGACACTGCGCACCTCGATCGTCGGGCATGAGCTTGGCCGCGCTCGCGGGCTCATCGAATGGTTCCTCTCCCAGCCGGGGCCGGTGCAGGGTTATGCCCGCGCGGTGTTCTCCGGCCTGCCAACGGTGGAGCTGGCGCGCGTCATCGGCGAGGTCGTGCTGCCGCGCCCCGATCTCAGCGGGCTGTGGCACGTCGCCGCCGCGCCAATCTCAAAGCTGGAGCTGCTGCGACTCGTGGGCGCTGCCTGCGGCCACCCCGCAGCCATCATCCCGGACGATAGCGTGCGCGTCGATCGCAGCCTCGACCCCAGCCGTTTCCACGCCGCAACGGGCTGGACAGCCCGCCCGTGGGCCGAGATGGTGGACGCGATGCGCGCTTTCGGCTGAAAGGCCGGACTGGGATGGACTTCAACGGCGGCACGCTGCTCATCACCGGCGGCACGGGCTCGTTCGGCAACGCCGTGCTGCGGCGCTTCGCCGACAGCGGGCTCGACGAGGTCCGCGTCTTCTCGCGCGACGAGCAGAAGCAGGAAGAACTGCGGCTCGCGCTCGCCAGCCCCAAGGTCAAGTTCTATATCGGCGACGTCCGCGATCCCGGCAGCCTCCGCGATGCGGTGACCCGCGTCGATTACGTCTTCCACGCAGCCGCGCTGAAACAGGTGCCGAGCTGCGAGTTCTACCCGATGGAGGCGGTGAGGACCAATATCGTCGGCACCGACAACCTGCTCCAAGCAGCGATCGACTGCGGTGTCAGCCGAGCGATCCTGCTGTCGACCGACAAGGCGGTTTATCCCGTCAATGCGATGGGCATGTCGAAGGCGCTCGCCGAGAAAGCGATGATCGCCAAGTCGCGCGTCGCCGATCCCAGGCGCACCGTGCTCTGCGCGACGCGCTACGGCAACGTCATGGCCTCGCGCGGCAGCGTCATCCCGCTGTTCGTCGCCCAGATCCTCGCAGGCAAGCCGCTCACCATCACCGATCCGAACATGACGCGCTTTCTGATGAGCCTTGAGGAGTCGGTCGATCTGGTGTTGCAGGCGTTCACCCACGCAGCACCGGGCGACATCTTCGTGCAGAAGGCGCCCGCGTGCACCGTCGGCGACCTGGCCGAAGCGCTGATGCAGCTGCTCGGCCGCCGCACCGAGGTTCGCGTCATCGGCACGCGTCACGGCGAAAAGCTGCATGAAACGCTCGTCAGCCGCGAGGAGGTGGCTCGCGCCGAGGATAGCGGCCCCTACTACCGCGTCCCCGCTGACACGCGCGACCTGAACTATGCCCGCTTCACCAGCGAGGGCCAGCCCGAGATCCCGGAGTTCGAGGACTATACGAGCGAGAACACGCTGCGGCTCGATGTGAGCGGCATCCAGAGCAAGTTGCTCGACCTGCCCGAGATCCGCAGACTGGTGCCGGGTATCGCTGCATGAGGGTGATGACGATCCTGGGCACCCGGCCCGAGATCATCCGCCTTTCGCGCATCATCCCGGCGCTGGACGACGCGTTTGACCATCTGCTCGTCCACACCGGCCAGAATTACGACTATGAACTGAACGGCATCTTCTTCGATCAACTCGGCCTGCGCGCGCCCGATCGCTATCTCGACGCTGCGGGTGCGACCGCGGCGGAAACGATCGGCGCAGTGATCGCGCGCGCGGGCGCGGCGATCGCCGAGCTGACGCCCGATGCGGTGCTGATCCTCGGCGACACCAACTCCGCTCTCGCCGCGATCGCCGCCAAGCGCGCGCGCGCGCCGGTGTTCCACATGGAAGCCGGCAATCGCTGCTTCGACGACCGCGTGCCGGAGGAGGTCAACCGCCGCATCGTCGACCATGTGGCGGACATCAACCTGCCCTATTCGCAGCTGGCGCGCGAGAACCTGATCCGCGAGGGCTTCCCGCCCGATCGCGTGATCGTGACCGGCTCGCCGATGCGCGAGATCATCGAGCATTATGCCGGGGCGGTCGCAGCGAGCGGGGTGCTCGGCGCGCTGGGGCTGGAGCCGGGCCGCTATTTCGTCGTCAGCGCACATCGCGAGGAGACCGTCGACGCGCCCGAGCGGCTGGCGGCGCTGTGCGCGCTGCTCGGAACGGTTGCCGACCGTTACGGGCTGCCGATCGTGTTCAGCACGCATCCGCGCACCGGGCGGCGCCTCGGCGAGGCGGGGATGATGCTGCATCCGCTCGTGCGGCTGGCAAAACCCTTCGGCTTCCCCGATTACGTTCGGCTGCAGCGCGAGGCGAAGGCCGTCCTTTCCGATTCGGGCACGATCACCGAAGAGAGCAGCATTCTCGACCTTCCCGCGCTCAACCTCCGTGACGTGCACGAGCGGCCCGAGGGGTTCGAGGAAGCCGCCGTGATGCTGACCGGCCTGTCGCCCGAGCGCGTGCTCGCCGCGCTGAGGGTGCTGGAGGCTCGCGCGGGGCGGCCCGGCGAGCGAGCGACGGCGCTGGTCCGCGACTATGCGCCCGTAAACGTGTCGGCGAAGATCGTTCGCATCATCCTCAGCTACACCGACTATGTGAACCGCCGGGTCTGGAGCCGCTGAGGTTTCTCCTCGTTCCGGGCAGCGACCCGGCTGCCGCGGCTGGCGGCTCCTCCCCCCGCGCCGCGCCCCGTCCGCCCTCCTCTCGGGACGAACGTTAACCGACGCGTTTGTCCAGCACCACGAACGCCAGGTCGGGGACGGCTGGGATGCCGAAGCGTTTGTCGCCGTAGGGGAACGCGCGCTCCTCGCCGGTTGGGGCGTAGCCGCGGCGTTCGTACCAGGCGATCAGTTCGGCGCGCTGGCGGATGACGGTCATCTCCACCCGCGTCGCGCCGAGATCGGCAACCGCGCGCTCCTCCGCGGCGGCGAGCACCGCGCGCCCCAGCCCGCCCGCCTGGCGCTTCGGGTCGACCGTCAAGAGGCCGAGATACGCGACCCCGCCGGGCTTGCGCAGCAGCGACACGCAGCCGACGAGCGCACCGTCCACCTCGGCCACATAGAGCCGCTGAAGGGGATCGGCGAGCATCCCCGTGAGCGCAGCCTGGTCGGTGCGCTGCCCGCCGAGCAGGTCGGCCTCGTGCGTCCACCCGGCCCGCGCGCGGTCACCGCGATAGGCGCGCTCGATCAGCGCGTGCAGCGCAGGGAGGTCGGCGGCGGCGGCGGGGCGGAGGGACGGACTTGGCATCTCGATCGCTTGTCATGCCAGCCGACGCCGGCGCCTCGCCATCCCGGCCGCATAGCCCGTGGCGGAGCGAGGGCCGGCTCGCGGTCGGATGATCGCGAGCGGAGACCCGAGCAACACTCACACCGCCAGCGGCCCATGCTCCAGCCTCGGCAGCACATGGCGGGCGAAGAGGTCGGCTTCGGCGGCGTGGGGGTAGCCCGACAGGATGAACGCCTCGATCCCCATCGCGCGGTAGTCGTTGATCTTGGCCAGCACCTGATCGGGATCGCCAACGATCGCCGCGCCGCAGCCGCTGCGCGCCCGCCCCACCCCGGTCCAGAGCCCGGCCTCGGCATAGCCGTCGTCGCCCGCGCTCTCGCGCAGCGCGGTCTGCGCGGCCACGCCCGCGCTCGCCGTGTCGAGCGACTTCTGGCGAATGGCCTCGCCCGTGCCCGCCTCGAGGCGGCTGAGCAGCTTGTCGGCCGCCCGCCGCGCCTCGGCCTCGGTCTCGCGCACGATCATGTGCGCGCGGTAGCCGAAGCGCAGCGTGCGCCCGCGCTTCGCCGCCCGCGCTTTCATGTCGGCGATGATGCCCGAAACCGTCTCGCGCTTGTCGGGCCACATCAGATAGACGTCGCAGCCGTCCGCCGCAGCCTCGCGCGCGTCCTCGCTGAGGCCGCCGAAATAGAAGGGCGGGCAGCGGCCCGAAACCGTGCTAATTCGCGGCGGCGCGATCTTCAGCCGATAGTGCTCGCCATCGGCATCGACCGCGCGACCGTTGAGCAGATCGCGCAGGATGCTCATCGCCTCGACGGTGCGCCGGTAGCGCGGCCCGCTCGGCAGCACCTCGCCCGGCACGTCGGACGAAATCACATTGATCGTCAGCCGCCCACCGAGGATACGGTCGATCGTTGCGATCTGGCGGGCCAGCTGCGGCAAATTCAGCTCGCCGATGCGCACCGCCATCAGCAGGCGGATGCGCTTCACCAGCGTCGCGATCGCCGCCGCGAAGGCCGTGGTGTCGATCCCCAGCGCATAGCCGCTTGGCAGCAGGATGTTGTCGAAACCCAAACTATCGCATTGCAGAACGATGTCGCGGCAATGCTCCCAGCTCGATTGCAGCCGCGGATCGGGAACGCCGAGATACTCGTAATCGTCGTCGCACAGCGCGGAGAACCAGCTGATTTCGCAGGGCGGCAGATCGGTCAAGGCAGGCGTTCTCCACGGGCGGCGACGAGGACGGCATACCATTCGGCACGCGTCCAGCGGACGGTCAGCGCCGACGGGATTTCGCGGATGCGCTCAGGCTGCTGCGTGCCGACGATCGGGATCGCGCCGCTCGGATGCGCCATGATCCAGCTGTATGCGACAGCGGCGCGGCTGACGCCCGCCTCCCCCGCCTTGGCGTCGAGCGCTTGCGCCACCGCGCGCGCGCGCTCGTCGCCCGGCGCGCCAAGCCGCCCGCCGCCAAGCGGCGACCAGGCGAGCACGGCCATGCCCATTGCGATCGCCTGATCGCTCAGCCCGTTCTCGAACGGCGCAACGTGGACCGGCGACAGCTCGATCTGGTGGACCGCGATCGGCACCGGCAGGAAGCGCTGCAACGCCGAGACCTGCGGCGCGGTGAAGTTCGAAACGCCGATCGCTCCGATCTTTCCCGACCGGTGCGCGGCCATCAGCGCCTCGGCGACCTCGTGCGGATGGGTCAGGATGTCGGGCCGGTGAATCTGCCACAGCTCCACCCGCTCGGTGCCCAGCCGCCTGAGCGACGCGTCGATCGCTGCGGCGAGATAGGCTGCGCTGCTGTCATAGGGCGTGCCGATGACGATGCCGCCCTTGGTCGCCAGCACCAGTCTCTCGCGCAAGCGCGGAGCCTCGGCGAACACGCGGCCCAACAGCGCCTCGGCGGCGCCGAACGCCTCGCCATTGTCGGGGCCGTAGATGTCGGCGGTATCGAACAGCGTGACGCCCGCGTCCAACGCCGCCTCGATCAGCGCGCGCGCCCGGGCCGTGTCGTCGCCCTGGAACCGCCACATCCCCCACGCGATCGGGGAGACCTGGGGCCCATCGGGGCCGAGGCGGCGCGGCGCGGGTGCGGGAAGCTCAGTCACGGCGCACCGTCTAGCGCGGCGCGAAGGCGCTTGGCGAGAGGGTGCAAGCAACCGCGCGGGCACGGTTCCTGCCGAAGCCCGGCCTGGGGATGCACGGCCCGCGCTGCGTCGCCGCATCACACCAGCCGTTGGCGAAGACCATGCCCGCTCCGGCCCCCGCGCCCGTCTGCTATCCGTTGCCGATGCGTCGCCTTGGACCGGCGCGCCACCGCGGCTAGAGAACGGCTCAAGGCCGGATAAGGGGAGCATCATGACCGATCTCGCAACGATCGCAGCATCGCTCGGCAGCCGCCAGCCGACACCGCTCACCGAACTGTTCGCGCGCGAACCGGCCCGGATGGAGGCGCTGCGGCTCGATGCGGGGCCGCTGCACATCGATTTCACCAAGCAGCAGGTGGACCTCGGCACGCTCGGCGACCTGCTCGCGCTCGCCGGCGCACTGGACGTGGAGGGCGCCCGCGCGCGCCTGTTCGCGCGCGCGATCGTCAACCCCAGCGAGCACCGCGCCGCGACCCACTGGGCCGAGCGGCTGCCCGGCGCCGACGCAGCGGTGGAGCGGCTGGCGGCGCGCGTGAAGGCGGGCGACTTCGGCAAGATCCGGTCGGTCATCCACATCGGCATCGGCGGCTCGGCGCTCGGCCCCGCGCTGGTGCTCGACGCGCTGCGCGCCAGCCAGGGCCGCATCGAAACTGCGGTTGTCTCCAATGTGGACGGCGAGGCGCTGGCCGGGGCGGTCGCCCGCTTCCGGCCGAAGAAAACGCTGATCCTCCTCGCTTCCAAAAGTTTCACCACCGCCGAGACGTTGCTGAACGCACGATCGGCCGTCGCGTGGCTGGCCGAACGCGGCATCCACGATCCGCTGGCGCGGGTCGTCGCAGTCACGGCGGCGCCCGCCGCGGCGCGCGATTACGGCATCCGCGCAGAGAACATCCTGCCCTTCGACGAGACTGTCGGCGGGCGATTCTCGCTTTGGTCGCCGGTCGGCGCGTCAATCGCGCTGAGCCTGGGCCTGGATGCGTGGCGCGACCTTTTGACCGGAGCGCGCGCGATGGACGAGCATTTCGCGTCGGCGCCGCTCGGCGAGAACGCGCCGGTCGTCGCGGCGCTCATCGACCTGTGGAACGCGGTGGTGCGCGACCGGCCGGCGCGAGCGGTGTTCCCCTATGACGAACGGCTGCGGCTGCTGCCCGCCTTCCTGCAACAGCTTGAGATGGAATCGAACGGCAAACGCGTGGACGTGCAGGGGCGCGCGCTCCGCCGCCGCGCTGCGCCCGTCACGTGGGGTGCGACGGGCACCGACGCGCAGCACGCGGTGTTCCAGCTGATGCACCAGGGCGTCGACGTGATCCCCGCCGAGTTCATCGGCGTGGCGCGCCCCGGTCACGGCCTCGATCCCGAGCATCACCGCCAGCTGCTTCTCAACATGCTGGCGCAGGGTGCGGCCTTGATGCGCGGGCGGAGCGCGGCGGAGGCCGCCGAGCTGGCAGGCGGCGACCCGGCGCTGGCGGCAGCGCGGAGCTTCCCAGGCGACCGGCCGTCGACGACGATCCTGCTGGACGAGCTGACGCCCTATGCGCTGGGCGCCTTGCTGGCCTTCTACGAGCATCGGACCTTCGCCTATGGCGTGCTGACCGGCGTCAACCCCTTCGATCAATGGGGCGTGGAGCTGGGCAAGGACATCGCGCGCAGCCTGTCGGGCGGAGCGGGCGGCTTCGATCCGTCGACCGAAGCGCTGATGGAACGCGCCGGGGTCGGAGCCTGAGCTTTAAGGGTGGCGACGGGACGGCGCCGCCGCGCCTCGCCAAGCGCCCCGCGTGGCGCGGCGCATTGCGCTTCGCGGGACCCGGCTATCTCGTCGCTGTCGGCTACATGGACCCGGGCAACTGGGCGACCGACCTCGCGGGCGGATCGGCGTTCGGCTACGCGCTGCTCTCGGTCGTGCTGCTCGCCAGCCTGTGCGCGATGCTGCTGCAGGCGCTGTCGGCGCGGCTGGGGATCGCGACCGGCCGCGACCTCGCCGAGGCGTGCCGCGATGCGTTCCCGCGCCCCGCCGTCCTCGCGATGTGGCTTGCAGCCGAGCTGGCGATCATCGCCTGCGATCTGGCCGAAGTGATCGGTGCTGCGATCGCGCTGCAACTGCTGTTCGGCGTGCCGCTGGTGGCGGGCGTGGTGCTGACCGCGTTCGACGTGCTCCTGATCCTGGCGCTGATCGGCCGCGGCGCGCGCGCGGTCGAGGCGGTCGTCATTGCGCTCTTGGCAGTCATCGCAGGGTCGTTCGCGTTCAACCTGTGGCTGGCGCAGCCCGATTGGGGCGCGGCTGCCGCCGGGTTGGTCCCGACGGCGGCGATCGTGCGCGATCCTCAAGCGCTCTACATCGCGATCGGCATCCTGGGCGCGACGGTGATGCCGCACAATCTCTATCTCCACTCGGCGCTGGTGAAGCGGCGGGCCGACTCGCTCGACGTCGCGGAGCGCCCGGCTGCGGTGCGCTGGTCGACGATCGATTCGACAGTGGCGCTGGGGCTGGCTTTCTTCGTCAACGCAGCGATCCTGATGCTGGCGGCCGCAGTGTTCCACGAGCGGGGGCAGGCACAGGTGGCCGAGATCGGCGACGCCTACCGGCTGCTCGCCCCCGCGCTCGGCACCGGCGCTGCGGCGACGCTGTTCGCGGTGGCGCTACTGGCGAGCGGCCAGAACTCGACGCTGACCGCGACGATGGCTGGCGAGATCGTCATGGAAGGCTTTCTGGGCCTGACCCTGACGCCCTGGGTGCGGCGGTTGGTGACGAGGTCGCTGGCGCTCGGCCCGGCGGTGCTCGTCGCAGCGCTCTCCGGCGAGCGCGCCACGGCGCAGCTGCTGGTGCTGTCGCAGGTGGTCCTGTCGATGCAGCTGCCGTTCGCGGTGATCCCGCTGGTGTGGTTTGTGAGCGACCGCCGCCGGATGGGCGCGCTGACGCTTGGGCGCGGCACGGCGCTGCTGGCGTGGAGCGTGGCGGCGCTGATCGTCGCGCTGAACGCCAAGCTGCTGTCAGACGTGGTGGCGGGGTGAGGCGGCACTGGCCCGTTCCGCTGAACTCACCATTCCCGGTCCAGCCCTGCCCCGCACCGATGAAGCGGCGCGGCGCCGGTGCGGCTCGCCCAGCGGCCGGGTCAGCTGTCCCCGATCAGCTCAGGCCGCCGCCTTCAACCCCAGCCCGCACCGGTCCGCCGCGGTGCTGAAGGCATCCAGCACGCGGGCGATCTGCGCGCTGCTGTGCTCGGCGGAGACCGAGCAGCGCAGCAGGTAGACCCCCGTCGGCGTGGCGGGCGGGCGCGCCATGTTCACATAGACGCCCGCGCGGATCAGCGCGTCCCACATGCGCGCAGTCGTCAGCTGATCGGGCATCAGCACCGCGATGATCGCGCTCTCGGGCTCGGGCGTCGCGATGTCGAAGCCGCGCGCACGGAGGCCGACATGCAGCGCGCGCGTATTCTCCCATAGCCGCTCGCGCTTGGCCCTCGCGCCCATCAGCTTGCGGATCGAGGTTTCGGCCATCGCCACCACCGCGGGCGGCAGCGACGCGGTGAACACGTAGGGGCGGCAGACGAGCCGCAGCACCTCCGTCTTGGGATGGTTCGATACGCAGAAGCCCCCGACCGTGCCGACCGACTTCGAGAACGTGCCGACAACGAAATCGACCTGGTCCTCCAGTCCCAGCTCCTCGTACACGCCGCGGCCGTTCGGGCCGTAGAAGCCCATCGCGTGCGCTTCGTCCACCATCACCATCGCGCCATGCTCGCGCGCGGCAGGCATCATCTCGGTGAGGCGGCCCCTGTCACCCAGCATCGAATAGACGCCTTCCAGGATGACGAGCTTCCCCGCCTCCTTCGGCAGTCGTCGCAGGCGCTTGGCCAGGTCCTCGGGGTCGTTGTGGCGGAAACGCACGACATCGGCATTCCCCATCGCGCAGCCATCGTAGATCGATGCGTGGCTGTCGGCGTCGAGAATGACGAAATCGCCCCGCCCGGCGAGCGTGGAGACGACGCCCAGGTTCGCCTGATAGCCGGTGGAGAACACGATTGCGTGGCTCATGCCGTAGAATTCGCGCAGCGCGGCCTCCACTTCGGTATGGCCCTGAAACGTGCCGTTCAGCACGCGGCTGCCGGTCGATCCGGCGCCGTATCTGGCGATCGCCTCGACACCCGCGCGCTGCACGTCGGGGTCGAACGTCATCCCCATGTAGTTGTAGGTGCCGACGAGGATCGTCTCGCGCCCGTCGATGACCGCTTCGGTCGCCGACCGCACCTCCTGCATCACGATCCCGAACGGATCCTTGATGCCGGTGGCGACAAGCCCGGCGCGCTCGGCGATGATCGCATCGAATTTGGACAGAAGGTCGGTCATTGGCCCCGCTTGGCGGCAAGCTCCGCGACGGTATCCGCCAGCTGGCCGACGGTCTCGATCTCGGGCAAACGATTGAGCGGCAGGATGATGTCCCACTCGTCCTCGATCCCCGCGACAAGGTCCATGACGGTCAGCGAATCGAACTGGAGGTCGTCGGCGAAGCGCGTCGTCTCGTGGACGGGCACGCCCGCCTTGTTGAACGGCTCGATGAGCCCGGTAATGCGCGCGAAGATCGCGGAGCGGTCGGCCATGTCGGCAATGCTCAAAGCGTGGGACGCAAGGAATGGCAAGCGTGGATAGAGATGAGGCAGCCGCACGGCTCGCCGAGGTGCACGAGCGGATCGCGCGCGCGGCGGCGCTGGCGGGGCGGAGCGCACGGGAAATTACGCTGATCGCCGTCACCAAGACGTTCGGCGCCGATGCGATCCTGCCGCTGCTGGAAGCGGGCCACCGCGCGTTCGGCGAGAATCGCGTGCAGGAAGCTGCGGCGAAATGGCCGCCGCTGATCGAGCGCTATCCCGACATCGAGCTCCACCTGATCGGCCAGCTGCAATCAAACAAGGCGGCCGAGGCGGCGCGGCTGTTCGCCTCGATCCACAGCCTCGATCGCCCGTCGCTCCTCTCCGCGCTCGCCCGCGCGGAGATGCGGCGGCCGGTGTTCGTGCAGGTGAATATCGGAGCCGAGGCGCAAAAGGGCGGCTGCCCCATCGCCGAAACTGGCGCGCTGGTGGCCGACGCGCAGGCCGCCGGGCTGGAGGTGCGCGGGCTGATGTGCGTGCCACCCGCCGCGGTGGAGCCCGCGCCCTATTTCGCGCTGCTTGCGAAGATGCGCGGCGAGCTTGGGTTGCCGGCGCTCAGCATGGGGATGAGCAGCGACTTCGAGACCGCCGTGATGCTCGGCGCCACCCACGTCCGCGTCGGCTCAGCCCTCTTCGGCAGCCGCGTCTGACGGCTCGTCCGAGGCCTGATTGCCCGATCGCTGCCAGCGGCGGGCAATCTCGGAGCCGAACGGCACCCACGAGGGCACGAGCAGCAGGTCGACGATGTCCGCCGCGCGCACGGCGCCCATCCGCGACTTGTAGCCGCCGTCGCCCCCGCCCCAATCGACATACCGCACGCCCCGCTCGCGCAGCCGCACGAAATGCCGGTAGGCGAGCACTTTGCCGGGACTGTCCTCCCCGATCGCCTGATCGTAGGCCGATGCGATCAGATAGGCGACGTCGCCGCTCACCATCGCAAACGAGAAGGCCCCGGCGCGCCCGTCGATGCGCAGCACCGCCACCTCAAGCGCGTCGGCGATCTCCGGATCGCGGGTCGCGCCAAGCCAGAAGGCGGCGTTGGCTGGACGGTGGAAATTGCACGCGTCGCTCTGATTGATCCAGCTGCGGCCCTCGACATCGGCGAGCTCGGCCACAAGCCGCTCGGTCCAGTCGGCGCCGGAATGGTAGTGCCAGCTGAGGGCGCCGTGGGCAGAGAGCTGTTTTTCGTGATAGCGATTTCGCTTCAACCGCGAAGGCTTGGGCCAGCCGGGCCGATCGAGCGCGAATTCGAACCGAGTCGCGACGCGGCGCGTGCACAGGCGCCAGCCCGCGGCGGACGCGGTGCGAGCAATCGCCTCGGCCAGCGGATCGTCCTCGTTCACCGGGCCCATCCGGAACGCGGAAGCGTGGCGGCGCAGCGCCGTCAGCAGCACGGTCAGTTCCACGTCCGAAAGGTCGTGCGCGACCGGGAACACGTTCAGCGGCCAATAATAGCCCGCAACCGATCGCCCGCCCGCAAGCGGCGGCCCCTCGCGCCGCAGCGGCAGTGCGGCGCGGACGAGCGCGCCGTCGCGCAGTACCAGCGTCGATGGCGCAGCCGCCCCGACGGTCGCTGCATACCAGGCGCGCCGGAGGGCACGGTGCGGGGGGTGGGCAGCCTCGGCCACCGCATCGATCGCAGCGCTGAAACCGTGCTCGCGCACAACCGTAAGCGCCGCGGAGCACACGGAGATGTTGGCGACCGGCATATGCGCGCCGCCTAGCCGCACCCGTCCCCCACCATCAACTCGTTCGCGATCGGCGGGCGGCTGCGGCGTTCTGACCGCCCCCATTCCGCAACCGGCTCGCTGCAGCTACCGTATGGCTGTGTGGCGGGGCCGTTCGGCCTCCGCGAACACACGCTTTCTCCACATGAGGGAACAGACATCCATGAACGGCATCATTCTCCGCGCGGCTGCGGTCGCGCTGACGCTCGCCGCGGCGCCCGCCATCGCCAAGGAAAAGACCGTGATGGTCGGCGGGGCAGCGATGTACCCCACCAAGGACATCATCGATAACGCGGTCAACTCGAAGGACCACACCACGCTCGTCGCGGCGGTCAAGGCCGCTGGCCTCGTCGACACGCTGAAGGGCCCCGGCCCGTTCACCGTGTTCGCGCCGACGAACGCGGCGTTCAAGAAGCTGCCGGCCGGCACGGTCGACACGCTGCTGAAGCCCGAGAACAAGGATACGCTGACGAAGGTGCTCACCTATCACGTCGTTCCGGGCCGGATGGGCGCGGCAGACATCGTGAAGGCGATCAAGGCCGGCGGCGGCAAGGCGACGCTGACGACGGTTGAGGGCGAGCCGCTGACCGCACGCATGGTCGGCACGAAGGTCGTGCTGACCGACGCCAAAGGCGGCAAGAGCACGGTCACGCAGGCCGACGTGTTCCAGTCGAACGGCGTGATCCACGTCGTCGACACGGTGCTGATGCCGTAAATCCTCTGTCCCGACCGGCTTCCTCGGTCTGCCCTCGCCGCTGACGGCAGGGGGTGTGGGGCGTCCCTCTCCCTTTCGGGGGAGAGGGACGGGCCGCGCCAGCGGCCGGCCGGGGATAGGACACATTACGGCGCGATGCGTGCGCCGTCCCACGCGAAGCAGCCGCCACTGTCCTGCGGGCGCAGCGCATCAAGCACCGCCAGCAGCCGCTCGGCGCTAAACGCGGGCGAAAACAGCTTCCCGTCCGCCACGCCGCGCTGAAACGGTGCGCTCAAGCCGGTGTCGACCGTCCCCGGGTGCAGCCCGACCGCAAGCGCCGCTGGATTGCGCGCGCGCAGCTCGATCGCGAAGTTCGCAATCAGCATGTTGAGTGCGGCCTTGCTGGCACGGTAGCTGTGCCAGCCGCCCAGCCGGTTGTCGCCGATCGACCCGACGCGTGCCGACAGCACAGCGAATACCGGCTTTCCTGTGCGCGCCAGCAGCGGCAGGAAATGCTTTGCCACGAGCGCTGGGCCGATGGTGTTGACCGCCAGCACCCGCGCCATCGCGGCGCCGTCGATCGCGCGCCAGCTGCGCTCGGGCGCCAGACCCTCGCCGTGCAGCACCCCGGTGGCGACGATCACCAGCCCCAGCCCGCCGCCGATCCGCTCCGCAGCCGCTGCAAGCGACGCCTCGTCGGTCACGTCCGCAACGCCTGCCACGGCGCCCGCCACCTCCGCGCCCGAACGCGACAGCGCGTGCACTGCCGCAACCTCCGCCGCCACCAGCGCCTCGGCGAGCGCACGGCCGATACCCCCGCGCGCTCCGATGACCACCGCGGGGGCGTTTCGATCCAGCGTCGCCGCGCCGCTGCTACCAAGCCCCAAGTTTTCCGCTATGGCCCGCGCGTCCATGATCACCCCTCCCCGTCCAGCCTCGATGCTCGGTGCCGCCGGCCTGGTGCCTGCGCTCGCCGCAGCGGCTGCCGTGTTGTGGGGGCCGGAGCCGTGGCGCGCCACCGCTGCGACCGTCTGCGCCACCTACGCGGCGATCATTCTGTCGTTCCTGGGCGGCGCGTGGTGGGGCATCGTCTCCTCCGATCATCCGCAGGGCGCGCCTGCGGTTGGACGGCTGGCCGGCGTGTTCACGATGAGCGTGCTGCCCAGCCTCGCTGCGTGGGGCGCGCTGCTGCTGCAACGGCCCGACGGGCTGCTCGCGCTGGGGCTGCTGTTCTTGGTCGTGCTGCCGGGCGACTTCTGGCTCAGCCGCGCCGGCCTCGCGCCCGGCTGGTGGCCGCGCCTGCGCCTACCATTATCGCTCGGGATGGCCGCCGTGGCGCTGGTAACCGGCGCGGTGATGGAGTTGGGCCGTGCCTAGAAGCGAAGCCTCGCCGACAACCGCGCGTTGATCGACGCGCCGGTCGAAATGTTGAAATTGCTGTGCGCGTCGGGAAAGTAGTCGGTGTTGGTCAGGTTCTCGATATTGGCTTGCAGCAGCAGCTTGTCTGAAGCCTTGTAGAACAGTGCCGCATCAAGCCGGGTGAAAGCGGGAAGCTGCGTGATCGACGCAGTAGTGCGGATGGCTGCATACTGGCTCGATTGGTGTAGCACGCCCACGCCGACGCCCAGCCGCTTGGTCATATCGTAGCGGGTCCACGCGCTGAACTGATGTTCCGGGACCTGCGACAGCCGGACCGTGTCATTGCCCTTCAGATGCGCGTCCTGGTAGCTGTAACCGACGGTGGTGCTCAGCCCGCGTGCAAGGCGCCCGGTCAGCGCTACCTCCACGCCTTCGGTCCGCGTCGCTCCAATGAGTGTCGTCACCAGCGGGTTGACTGGGTCGGGGGTGGTGACGTTGGTGCGATCGAGCCGGAACACCGCCAGCGTTGCCGACAACGCGGGAACCGGGTCCCATTTCGCGCCGACCTCATAATTGGTGCTCGACTCCGGGGAGAGGCTGGCGTTGGTGATCGACAGGGTCGAGAATTGATCGCCCGATCGCGGCAGGAAGCTTTTCACGTAGCTGCCGTAAACGCTGAGGTTGGCGCGCGGCTTCAATACCACTCCTACGCGCGGTGTCACGAATTCATCGGTGCGGGCGAAGTCGCGGCCGGCGAAGATGTCGCGCCCGCTGATTGAGAAGCGATCCCAGCGCACGCCCAAAACCAGTTGCGCCCAGCTGGCAAGCTCAATCTGATCCTGTCCGTAGGCGGATATCGCATCAACGATGCTGCGGTTGCGCGAGCTGAGCGTGGCGGGACCGACCTGCGGGAACACCGGCGCTGCGAGATCGATGAAGCGAGGGTTGGGCGTCGCATCGAAGCGGAACGAGCGGGTGGCCTGGTTCGCGTAGTCGATTCCAGCCATGATCGTGTGGCGGATGGGCCCAGTCGCGAGCCGGGCCGTGAGATAGCTTTGCAGGAAAACGCTCTCGCGGCGGCTGCCCGATTCGTAGAACGACACCGGCACCCGCCCTCCGGACGCCGCGCCCGACGCGAAGACGTTGTCATATTGTTTCCAGTAGTCGCCCCAGCTCGCAAGGGTCGTCCACTTCACCGCGCTGCCGAGCGAGCCGTCGACTCGGGCGCGCACGATATCGGCTTCGAACTGCGAACGGTTGATGCCGGGCACGCCGAAGAACTGGTCGCGCACGCCGCGCAGCGGCGCGTTAGTACCCGCGAGCGTCGGCACGCCGCGATCCGACACGCGGTCGTCGACGATGTGCTCGTAATTGGCACCTGCGGTCCAGCCGGGTGCGATTTCGGCGCCGATTGCCGGGTTCACCGCCCAGCGTTCGCCACCAAAATAATCGCGATGGTTGGCGAGGCTTTCGTAGAAGGCGTTCAGCCGCGCCGAGGCGTTGGCCGCCAAGGGTGCATTGACGTCGCCGGCCAAGAATGCATCTCGAAATGTGTCGACGCTGCCGTCGATCCCCACCCGCCACTGGCCCGCGATGGGAGCTTTGAGCACGCGGTTGACGACGCCGCCGCCGCCGCCGCGACCGAAAATCAGCGCGTTGGCGCCCTTCAGCACCTCAACTCGATCGAGATTGTAGACTGGACGGAAATACTGGACGTCGTCGCGCAGGCCGTCGGTGAAGAAGTCGGCGGTAGTGTTCTGGCCGCGAATGGTGATCTGGTCGCGGTTGCCCTCGCCCTGCCCCACCGTCACGCCGGGGACGAAGCGCAGCACGTCCCGCAGGCCAGTCAGCGCCTGGTCGTCGATCCGCTGGCGTGTCACCGCCACCACCGATTGCGGCACGTCGATCAGCGGGGTGTCGGTTCGCGTGGCGCTGCTGGTGGCAGTGACCTCATAGCCCTGCCGTTGGCCAGTGACGATGATCAGCGCCGGATCGCCCGCTTCGTCGGCCATAGCGGAACCGGGGATCAGGAGCACGGAAGCCAGAAACAGAGGGTAGCGCAAGCGGGCAATCCTTTCGTCTCGGTGGTTGCAAGTGCGTCTCAACAACGTGCGGCATGCTGCTATTGCGATCCGTTAGCATTAGCAAGAGCCATCGATGCGACCGATCGCACCAATCGATCCAGCCATTGCGGTGTACCCGCCCTGCTGCTAAGGATTCGCATGTTCATGTCTGTCCGCCTGCACCAGCTCCCGCCGCGCACCAGTGCCCGCATTTTCGCAATCGACGGCGCGCAGGCCGACGTGGCTCATCGCTTGCGTGAGATGGGTTTCGACGAGGGAGTCGAGGTGGAAATGCTGCACCGCGGGCCGATCGGCGCAGATCCCGTCGCGGTGCGGGTCGGCGGCTCGACCGTCTGCCTGCGCCGCGCCCATGCGCGCTGTGTCGCCCTTGCCGCGCTGCCGCTGGCCGCCGAATGACCGCCGCCGCCGCGGCACCGCTCGCGGCGCTCGTTGGCAACCCGAACGCGGGCAAAACCTCGCTGTTCAACGCGTTGACCGGAGCGCGCCAGAAGGTCGGCAACTATCCGGGCGTGACGGTTGAACGCAAAAGCGGGCGCCTTCCCCTGCCCGACGGGCGTGTCGCCGAACTGATCGACCTGCCCGGCGCCTACAGCCTCAGCCCGCGCTCGCCCGACGAGGCGGTGACAGCTGCGGTTGTGAAGGGCGAAGCTGCGGGCGAGCGCCAGCCGCAGGCGCTGGTCGCAGTCGTCGATGCGACCAACCTCCCCAACCATCTGCGCTTCGTGCTGGAGCTGAAGGCGGCCGGGCTGCCGATGGTCGTCGCGTTGAACATGGTCGATCTGGCCGAGCGCGACGGGCTGGTCATCGATGTCGCGGCGCTGTCCGCAAGGCTGGGGCTACCGGTGGTGCCGACCGTCGCGGTGCGGCGACGCGGGCTGGATGTGCTGGCGGGCGAGGTCGCGCGCGAATTGCCCGACCTTGCGGGCCGCGTGCCCGCACCCGCCGCCGCGACGCCGCCCGCGCCCGCGCCCGCGCCGACTGCGCTTCCCACCGCCGACTTGCGCCACCTGCAGCGCGAGGCGCGCGAGATCGCGCGTGACGTCACGCGCCACACCAGCGGAGCGGCACGCACGACCGAGCGGCTCGACCGCATTCTGCTGCACCCGGTCGCCGGCCCGCTCATCCTGATGGCGCTGCTGTTCACGATGTTTCAGTCGGTATTCGCGGCCGGGGAAGCGCCGAAGGACCTGCTCGATTCGGGACTGACCCAGCTGAACGGCTGGATCGCCGCGCATCTTCCTTCCGGCTTCCTCCGCTCGCTGCTGACAGAGGGCGTGCTGGCGGGTGTCGGCGCGGTGGTGGTATTCCTGCCGCAGATTCTGATCCTGTTCGGCTTCATCATCGCGCTGGAGCAATCGGGCTATATGGTCCGCGCGGCGTTCATCATGGACCGCGTGATGGCCGCCGCGGGACTGAATGGCCGCGCGTTCATCCCGCTGCTTTCGTCGTTTGCGTGCGCGGTGCCCGGCATCATGGCCACGCGCTCGATCGAGGATCCGCGCGACCGGCTGACGACGATCCTCATCGCGCCGCTGATGACATGCTCGGCGCGGCTGCCGGTCTACACGCTGATCATCGGAGCGTTCATTCCCAATCGGCTGGTTTGGGGCCCGTTCAACCTGCCTGGCCTGGTGCTGTTCGGGCTGTATCTGGCGGGGGTGAGCGGGGCGTGGCTGGCGGCGCTGGCGCTGCGGCGGACGGTGGTGAAGGGTGGCGGCGCGGGGTTCCTGATGGAGCTGCCCAAATATCAGTGGCCGACGCTGCTCGACATGGGGTTGGGCCTTTACGGCCGGGCGCGCGCGTTCCTGGTGCGCGCTGGCACGATCATCCTTGCGTCGACCGTTGCGCTGTGGCTGCTGGCGAGCTTCCCCAAGCCGCCAGCAGGATCGCACGCCAACCCGTTGGAGTACAGCGTGGCGGGCCGCATCGGCGGCGCGCTGGAGCATGTGTTCCGCCCGATCGGCTTCAACCGCGAGATCAGCCTAGCGCTGGTCCCCGGCCTCGCAGCGCGCGAGGTGGCGGTATCGGCGCTCGGCACGGTCTACGCGATCGGCGACGAGGGCGGTGGCACGCGGCTGGTGGAACGCCTCCACCGCGAGTGGCCACTGCCAACAGGCCTCGCGTTTTTGGCGTGGTTCGTTTATGCGCCGCAATGTTTGTCGACTCTTGCGGTAACGCGCCGCGAGACCAACGGCTGGCGCTGGCCGGCTTTCCTGTTCGCCTACCTGTTCGTCGCCGCCTATGTCGCCGCGGGGGTGACCTACTGGGCGGCAAGACTTTCGGGCCTCTGATCGGCAGCTCGATTTCGAACCGGTCCCCGCTGGCGCTGTGGCGCGGGGGCGCCTAAAGTCGGCTTATGGCAGGTTCGGTCAACAAGGTGATTCTCGTCGGCAATCTGGGCGCCGATCCCGAGGTCAAGAGCTTTCAGAATGGCGGCCGCATCGCCAATCTCCGCATCGCAACGTCCGAGAACTGGACGGACAAGACGAGCGGCGAGCGGCGCGAGAAGACCGAGTGGCACACGGTCGTCATCGACAACGACAATCTGGTTCGAGTCGCCGAGAACTACCTGAAGAAGGGTTCGAAGGTCTATGTCGAGGGCCAGCTGACCACGCGCAAGTGGCAGGACCGCGACGGTAATGACCGTTATTCGACTGAAGTGCGCGTCGGCCGGTTCCGGGGCGAACTGACCTTGCTCGATGGCCGCGGCGGCGGTGGCGAGGGCGGCCGCTCCGGTGGCGCCTTCGCGGGCGAGGAGAGCGACTGGACTCCGCCTGCCCGCCAGAGCGCAGGCGGTGCGGCGCGCGGCGGAGCGGGCGCGGCACCGTCTGCGGGCGGCCGCGGCGGCTTCGACGCCGACCTGGACGACGACATCCCGTTCTGAGCGCCGGGCCCGTCGTCGATATGCCGACCGGCGACCGGGTTCACGTGCCAGCAGCCTCGAACGACAGCTGTGTCGTTGGCAGCGAGCTCAATCGATCGCTGCATCCCCTCGGAGCCGGCGACTAAGCCGCGACGAAGGCGCAACACCCGCGGGCTTCGCGGCGCGATTGCTGCTTGCGTCGGCGAACTTCGCCAGTGCTATCGCTGCGGCCTATGAGCCTGCAACCTTTTCACCTCGCAATCCCGGTCGATGATCTCGCAGCAGCACGCGCCTTCTATGGCGGCGCGCTCGGCTGTCCAGAGGGGCGGTCGGCCGAACGCTGGGTCGATTTCGATCTGTTTGGGCACCAGTTGGTCGTCCACGCGGTGGCCGGGGCGGGCACGGCGGGGGAGAGTCCGGTCGACGGCGATCAAGTGCCCGTGCCCCATTTCGGCGTGGTACTGACGGTGCCAGATTTCCACGCGCTCGCCGCCCGGCTGAAAGCGGCCGCCGTGCCGTTTGGGATCGAGCCGCGCGTACGGTTCCGGGACCAGCCCGGCGAGCAGTGGACCATGTTCGTCCGCGATCCCGCGGGGAACGCGCTGGAATTCAAGGCGATGGCCGACCCCACCCGCCTGTTCGCGCGCTGAGGCCGCGCGGGCTCGCACGTGCGGCCGCTCGCCATGCCAGCCGATGCCACCGGTGGAACCCGCTCCCCCTCCAGTGAGCACGTTCCGCACATGGCGGTGGACAGGGCTGCCCCTCGACCCCGCCGTAAGGGCTTTGCCCTCCAAGCGCCTTGAGAGGCCTCCCCGCCGCGCTCGACGCGGCGACGCGCCGGACGTCCGCGAGTCCGCGGCGGCACCGCGCGGATCGCCGGCTGGCATTCGCCGGTTCATTTGCAGGATCTGACGGCACCGTTTCGGCCTCAGCGCGGCGGGTCGCGTTGTCCGTCGGGAGGCCTCAGGGGACACTCGCCCGGCAGCTAAACCTGCCCGAAACGCACCGCGCGATCCGTGGGCGGGGCGGCGCGACAGCCGGGCTGGCGCAGCGAGCGTAGGGTGACCTCGACCGCGGCGGCGATCAGGGCAAGACTGGCGAGGGTCGAGATCATCATGGGCATGGCTCCGAATCGGAGACATGTGTTCTATATCTGTTCTCGCCCGTCAAGCCAGCACCGTCTTGGGCAAACTGGTGGGACAACAGCGAGGCATCCGACACCATCCGCGCGCCGCAGCCATCCTTCCCGCCGCGCTTCTCGTGAGCGAAGCCGCCGTGCAAACGCTTGCGAACCGATTGCTGAAACCAGCAGCGGACGCGCAAAGGCTCGCCTTCCAGCCGACCCTGGGGAACGCCACGGCCAGTCCTGCATCCGACGCCTATCGGAAGATGGCCGGGCTGCTCGCGCGGAGGCCAAAGCGCGTCGACGACCTGCGCCAACGTGCGTGGATTATGCTGGGCGGCAAGCTGCTCGGTGCTGACAAGCTGCGCAGGGCGACGGGCTTCTCCGGCCGGCCGAAGCCTGTCGCACGCTGAACGCCTAGCCTTTCGTCAACCGCCCGCCCTCGGCTGCCAGCCGACGGATGCCCGGGGCGGGGGCGAACATGGCGCCGTTCGCCGCCTCGAGCGCTTCGAGGCGGCGGAGCACCTCTGACAAGCCCAGGGTATCGGCCCAGAACATCGGGCCGCCGGTGTGCGCGGGCCAGTTATAGCCGAGCACGCAGGCGACATCGACGTCCGACGCGCGGATCGCGATGCCCTCGTCGAGCAGCTTGGCGCCCTCGTTCACCACCGGCAGCAGCAGCCGGTCGACGATCTCGTCCGCACTCGCCTCGGGCCGCTGTGCGATGCCCTTGTGCTCGGCCAAAGCGCGGATGATCGCGGCGGCCTCGCGCGACGGCGTGCCGCGGCGCTGGTCGTCGTAATCCGAAAACCCGCGCCCGTTCTTCTGGCCCAGGCGCCCTGCCGCGACCATATCGCCGTGCAGCGTCCGCTCGGTCGAGCCGCGACCGATCACATCCAGCCCGACGATGTCGAACATCTGGAACGGCCCGACGGCGAAGCCGTAATCGCGCATCGCGGCATCGATCGCCTGCGGACTGGTGCCTTCCAGCGCGAGCTCGATCGCCTGCAGGCCGCGCAGCGTCATGATGCGGTTGGCGATGAAGCCGTGGCAGACGCGGCTGACGACTGGTACCTTGCCGATAGTGCGCGCGAGCTTGAGGCCGGTCTGGATCACGTCAGGCGCGGTCTCACGGCCGCGAACGACCTCCAGTAGCCGCATCACGTTCGCCGGGCTGAAGAAGTGTAGCCCGCAAACGTCGGCCGGGCGGCTGGTCGCGGCAGCGATCGCGTCAATGTCCAGGTAGCTGGTGTTGGAGGCGAGGATTGCGCCGGGCCTCGCAACGGCGTCGAGCTTGCCGAAAATCTCGCGCTTCAGGTCCATCGCTTCGAACACGGCTTCGATCACCAGGTCGGCCTCGCCCAGCGCCTCGATTGACAGCGCCGGGGTGATGAGGCCCATGCGCGCCTCCACGTCGGCGGCGGACAGCTTGCCCGATTTGGCGCTGCGTTCGTAGTTCTTGCGGATCACGCCGATGCCGCGGTCGAGCGCGTCCTGGCTGGTTTCCACCAGCGTTACCGGGATACCCGCGTTCAGGAAGTTCATCGTGATGCCGCCGCCCATCGTGCCCGCGCCGATGACGCCGACCGCCTTCACCGGCCGCGTGGGCGTGTCGGCGGGGATGTCGGGCACGCGCGCGGTCTCGCGCTCGGCAAAGAAATAGTGCCGCAACGCCCTCGATTGCGTGCCGTGCATCAGCTCCACGAACCGGTCGCGTTCGGCCGCGTAGGCCGCGTCGAACGGCAGCGCCACGGCATCGCGCACGCAGGCGAGGATCGCGTTCGGCGCATCGAGCTTCAGCACCTTGGCGTGGCCCGCGGCTGCTCCGTCAATAAGCGCCGGATCGGCCTGCGCCGCCGCGATCCGCTCGGAGCGGTCGCGCAGCTTGGGCGCGCGCGGCGCATTGGCCAGCTGCTTGGCGTGGGCGATGGCGGCCTCCAGCAACCCGTCCTTGGGGGCGAGCGCGTCGACCATGCCCAGCTCGAAAGCGCGTTCGGCGGACACGGGATCGCCGCTCACCATCACGCCCAGCGCCGCCTCGGGCCCGATAAGGCGCGGCAGCCGCACCGTCCCGCCCGCTCCGGGCAGCAGGCCGAGCTTCACCTCGGGCAGCCCCACCTTCGCGGACGGCACGGCCACGCGCGCATCGCAGACAAGCGCCAGCTCATAGCCGCCGCCGAGCGCGGTGCCGTGGATCGCGGCGACGGTCGGCTTGGTCGCGGCCTCGATCTCGGCGAGCAGCGCGCGCAGGTCGGGCTGCTCGATCGGCTTGCCGAACTCGGTGATGTCCGCGCCCGCAAAGAAGGTCCGCCCGCCGCACGCGATCACCGTCGCCCGCACCGCCGGATCGTGCTCGGCGCGAGCGATTCCCTCCGACAGCGCGCGCCGCACCGCGATCCCCAGTGCGTTGACCGGCGGCGAATCGATGGTGACGACCGCAATCGTGTCGTGGACGGCAAAGCTCAGGATCTCGGGCATGGCTGGTTCCGCGTGAGTGATGTGCGCCCAGCCTTAGCGGCGCCCAGCCTCGGCGCGAAAGAGCGCGGCCTGGTTGAGGAAGCGCGCCACCTCCGCCGCGGTCGCGTCGGCACGTTCCTCCTGCGGCAGGTGGCCTGCGCCGGGATAGGTGACGAGGCGGGCACCCGGGATGTTCTCAGCCAGCCAGCGGCCCGAGCTGAGCGGGATCAGCCGGTCGGCCTCGCCCCACAGGATCAGCGTCGGCGCGCGCACGTGGGCGAGATCGGCGGCTGTCAGCGCGAAGGGTTTCAGCGCGAACCGGTCGATCGTCGCTTGGCGGTTCCCGGGGAAGCGCAGCAACTCCCAATAGCGATCGACGAGCTCGGGGGTCGCCAGCTGCCGGTCGCCGTATGCACCGGGCAGGCTGTCGGCGATCAGGCTGCGCGGCGTCAGCCGGGCGCCGATGTCACGCAGCACCGGCAGCCGCGCGATGCGGAAGATCAGCGGCGCATCGGCATAGCGGGGGTCGGGCTCGCCGACGCTGTCGACCAGCACCAGCGCACCGACGCGGTCGGGATGCGCCAGCGTATAGGCCGGGGCGACGCCGCCGCCCATCGAGTTGCCACCGATCGCGATCCGTTCGATACCGAGCCGCGCGCGCAACTGCTCCACAAGCGCAGCGTAGTCCTCGGTCGTGTAGGCGCGCGTGGGCGAGGAGCCGGTCAGCCCGTGGCCGGGCAGGTCCAGCCGGATGACGCGATAGCGCTTGTCCAGCCGCCCGGCCCACGGCTCCCACGTCTGGAGGAAAGCATTCGATCCGTGCAGTAGCACCAGCGCAGGCGCGTCGCGCGGGCCGGTATCGCGCAGGTGCACCGCCTGCCCGCCGAGGTGGACGAACCGCGACGGCGCCCCGCCGTACTTGGCGCGCATCGCCACAGCATCGGTATCGGGCACCCGCAGCAGTGCAAACGCTGCCAGCGCGACCAGCAGCAGCGCGCCGAGCGCTAAGCCCAGCGCGCGGACGACCCGGCGCAGCGTCACGTGGGGCCGCTTAGTGGCCGCGGAAATTGGGCGCGCGCTTGCCCATGAACGCCTGCACGCCTTCCAGGAAGTCGCCGCTGCGCCCGGCCTCGAACTGCCCGTCGCGCTCGGCGTCGAGCACCGCCTCGAAGCCAGCGTCGGCCGCCGCCCAGGCGACGCGGCGAATGATCCCCATCGCCATGGGCCCGGCCGCGAGCTGCGCTGCGATCGCTCCCGCTGCCGCGTCCGCTTCGGATTCGGGCACGACACGGTTGATCAGACCCCACGCCAGCGCTTGCTCGGCGGGGACTCGTTCGCCCAGCAGCATCATCTCCATCGCGCGCGTGCGGCCAATGGCGCGCGTGAGCAGCCAGGTGGATCCGCCGTCGGGAATGAGGCCGATCTTCACGAAGCCCTGACTGAAATAGCTCTGGTCGCCAGCGACGATCAGGTCCGCCGCCAACGCGACCGAACAGCCAATCCCCACCGCCGGACCCTTGACCGCAGCCACGATCGGCACCGGCGAGTGCTTCAGCGCCAGCATCACCGGCTTGTAGACCCGGTCCAGCCGCGCGCCGATGTCGCGATCAGGCCGCATCAGCTCCTCGGTTCCCTCGGTAAGGTTGGCGCCCGACGAGAAGCCCCGCCCCTCGCCGCCCAGCACGATGGCGCGCGCCTCGCGCCCCGCGCGACCCAGCGCCTTGACCAGCTCGGCCGCCATCGGCTCTGAGATGGCGTTCAGCCGGTCAGGATCGTTCAACCGCACCTCGGCGACACCGCCGGACAGCGAGTAGGTGACAAGCGCCATGGCAACTCTCCTATGAACGCCAGCCGATAGCGCGAGCGCCGATCCGCGCAACGGCGCCCCATTTCGATGTGCAACCGACACGTTACGATCCGGTGCGGAGGACGCGTCACCCCCACAAGGGCTCGGCGTCGGGCGCGCAAACGTCCCATCGGCGCGGGTGCGGACCCGCGCCTCGCTTGAACGCGCTGGTCCATCCTACCGAAAGCTAAACGCAAAGTAACCTAGCGCTCAACGCCCGTTCAAACGCTAAACTCTATCAGCAAGGTAGGGATGAGGGCGGAGTAAGGTCAAGTCACGTGCACGGTTCGGTTTTCCACGACGCTAGCGGGCGCCGTCGCCGCTGGGTGGTGACGACGGCGACGCTGCTGTTGGCGCTGGTCGTCGCGATGCTGGGCGTGTTCGCCTACACGATCGTCGGCGACAAGGCCCCGCCTGCGCCCGAGTTCGACAGCGCCGACGTGCCCGGCGCTGACGCCAAGATGGACGCCTTCGCGCGCAAGGTCGGCGGCTATCTGCGCCATCGCGGGCCGTGGCTGCCCGGCGGCACGCCAAAGGGCGAGTGGCGGCCGCTGACGGTCGGCTTCTACACCGCCGACGATGCCAGCTCGGTGGGGGAACTCCGCGCCAAGGTGAACAGCCTCGACTGGTTGTCGCCCAACGATTTCCACCTGCTCGGCCCCGCGCACACGCTGAGCCAGTCGCCCGACAAGCCGCTTGCGAGCGTGATGGCCGCCGCCGACCGCAAGCCGCGGCTGATGCCGATCGTGCAGAATGCAGTGAACGGCCAGTGGGACTCCGCGAACACCGCCGCGCTGCTGGGGAGCAAATCCGCCCGGACCAAACTGCTCGATCAACTCATGCCGATGCTCGATCGCTACGGCGCGAGGGGCGCAGTCTTCGACTTCGAGGACCTTCCGGAGCAAGCCCAGCCGCAATATCGTGAGTTTCTGGCCGAAGCCTCCACCCGGTTCCACGCGCGCGGCTGGCTGGTCGCGGCCGCCGTCCCCGTCGCCGATCCGGGCTTTGACCTGAAAGGCTTCGCGGCTGCGACCGATCACCTGATCCTGATGGCCTATGACGAGCACTGGGCAACCGGCACGCCGGGCCCGATTGCGTCGCAGCCGTGGTTCGCAGCGTCGGTACGCCGCGCGGTGGCGACGGTCGGCCGCGACAAGGCGATCGTCGCGATCGGCAACTATGCCTATGACTGGGCCGAGGGCGCCAAAGCCGCCGAGCCGCGCACGGTCGAGGAAGCGTGGACGATCGCGCATGACGACCCCGACGCAACGCTCCGCTTCGATCCCGAGAGCGGCAACACGCGGCTAAGCTACATGAGCGATGATGGCCACGCCCGCGAGGCCTGGATTCTCGATGCGGCCAGTGCCTACAATCAGGTGAGCGCGCTGCGCTCGGTCGCGCCCGCGGGCATCGCGGTGTGGCGGCTCGGTTCCGAAGACCCCGGCTTCTGGGACGCAGTCGCCGCGGCGAAGGCAGGCCGCGAGCCCGATCTCGCGCGTCTTAAGACCAACACCAATGTCGATATCGAAGGTCAGGGCGAGCTGATCCGCGTGCGCAACATTCCAGCCGAGGGCCGCCGCACGCTCAGCTGGGGCGCGGACGGGCTGATCCATGGCGAGAGTTTCGCGTCGCTGCCCACGCCCTATGTCGTCGAGCGCGCCGGGCTGAAGCCCGGTACGGTTGCGCTGACCTTCGACGATGGCCCAGATCCGCGCTGGACGCCGCAGATCCTCGACATCCTGAAGCGCGAGCGCGTGCCCGCCACCTTCTTCGTCATCGGCGAGCATGCGATCATGGAGCCCGGCCTGATGCGCCGCCTCGTCGCCGAGGGGCACGAGATCGGCAACCACAGCTACACGCATCCCAACTTCGCGACCGAGGGTCCGGCCGCAATCCGCTTCCAGCTGTCGGCTGCGCAGCGGGTGATCCAGGCGTACACGGGCCGCTCGACCAGCCTGTTCCGCGCGCCCTATTTCGGCGACGCCGAGCCGTCGACGGTGGCCGAACTGACTCCGGCGCTGCTCGCCCAACGCCAAGGCTATCTGAACGTCGGCCTGCACGTCGACCCGGCCGACTGGAAGCGTCCCGGCACGCAGGCGATTATCGACCGCACCATTGCCGGGGTGAGCGACCCAATGCTTGGCGACCGCTACGGGCAGGTTGTGCTGCTGCACGATTCGGGTGGCGACCGCACGCAGACGGTTGAAGCACTGGTTCCGCTGATCCAGCAGCTGAAAGCGAAGGGCTACCGCTTCGTAACGGTCAGCCAGCTCGTCGGCTCGAGCCGCGCGGAGATGAACCCGCCCGTGTCGGCCGAAGACGCGATGGCGGTCGCTGCCGATCGGCACATTTTCGCGACCTATGCGGCGGCGGTCGGCGTGCTGCACGTCCTGTTCTTCATGGCGATCGGGCTCGGCCTCGCCCGCGCACTGACGCTCTCGGCGCTAGCGCTGCGTGCCCGCGCCGCCGAGCGCAACGCGCCCCGCCCGCCCGCGCCGTATACCGGTCTCGTCTCGGTGCTGATCCCCGCGTTCAACGAGGCGCGCGTGATCGCAGAATCGGTGCGGCGAGTGCTTTGCTCGACGGACGTCGAACTGGAAGTTATCGTGATCGACGACGGATCGAATGACGACACTTCCGCCATTGTCACGCGCACGTTCGGCGGCGATCCGCGCGTGCGGCTGCTGACGCTCCCAAATGGCGGCAAGGCTCGCGCGCTTAATCGCGGCCTGGCGCTTGCGCGCGGCCAGGTGATCGTGGCGCTTGATGCCGACACGCAGTTTGAGCGCGAGACGATCGCCCGCCTCGCGCGCTGGTTCGCCGACCCGCGGCTCGCCGCGGTCGCTGGGAACGCCAAGGTCGGCAACCGCGTCAATCTCGTCACGCGCTGGCAGGCGACCGAGTATGTCACCGCTCAGAATCTGGAGCGC
Source organism: Sphingomonadaceae bacterium (assembly GCA_032249695.1). Lineage (GTDB taxonomy): Bacteria > Pseudomonadota > Alphaproteobacteria > Sphingomonadales > Sphingomonadaceae > JAVVHE01. Next base: position 68,683 of record JAVVHE010000016.1, read on the forward strand.
CGCGCGCTTTCGGGCCTCAACGCGATCACCGTCGTCCCTGGCGCAGTCGGCGCGTGGCGGGCCGACGCGCTGCGGCTGCTCGGCGGCTACCCGGCCGACACGCTCGCCGAGGACCAGGACCTGACGATCGCCGTCCAGCGCGCGGGCTGGCGCGTCACGCACGACCCCGACGCGGTCGCATGGACCGAGGCGCCCGACACGCTGAAGGGCCTCGCCCGCCAGCGCTTCCGCTGGGCGTATGGTACGCTGCAATGCCTGTGGAAGCACCGCGGCATCCTGCGCACCGGTCGCCCCGCGGGGCTGGCGCGAATTGGCCTGCCGCAGGCTTGGGCGTTCCAGATCGGCTTCGGGCTGGTGTCGCCGCTGATCGACCTCGCGCTCGCCTTTAGCCTTGTCGTGACGGCGATCGAGGTGCGGCAGCATGGGCTGGCGACGATGAGCGGCGACTTGTGGAGGATGCTCGCCTACTGGCTGGCGTTCACCGCGATCGATTGCGCGTGCGGGTGGCTTGCGTTCCGGCTCGACGGGCGCGAGCGCTTCCGGCCGCTGACGCTGCTGAGCCAGCGTTTCGTCTACCGCCAGATCATGTACTGGGTGGTCATCCGCGCGGTGAAGGCAGCGCTAACCGGCCCGCTGGTCGGATGGGGCAAGTTGGAGCGCAGTGGGGACGTAGCATTGGCCTGATTCGCAGCGTAACACCGTTCAAATTACTGAGTTTACGTTGTTTACCGAAATTTTGCTGCGGGCCAAAGTGGCTAAACACGCATGTTATTGCGCAGACGATATTGGCCGGTCTCAATTCGGCGCGTTCCTCCGTTCCGGTTCCGTCGCCAGATTGACAACGCAGAAAGCGGCGGTTCATCCATTTCGCCAACGGCGTCGGGGCATCAGGCCTACGCGCTCGCTTGATGTGGAGGATAGTGACCGATGGCGTTCAATCGTACGAATACGATTTCCGTGCCGGCCTGCTGGCGGGGGCGTCGACAGCTTTCGCGCTGGTCGCCACCCAGGCCCAGGCTCAGCTGTTCCTCGGCCTCGGCTTAGCGCTAACTCCCGGCTCGGTCGCGATCGGCGGTGTGGCCACCACAAGAGCCAACGGTAACGGAGCTTATGCGATCGGCGAGGGCGCGAATGCCAACGGTAACAATACCCTAGCCGTCGGCACGTCGACCTCGGCAACCGCGGTCGGCGCCACTGCGCTTGGCCTGGGAGCGAGTGCGACAGCGCTGAACGCGTTCTCTGCGGGCGCGAACGCCAACGCCTCCGCCGTCGGCGGAATTGCAATCGGCGTCAGTGCCAGTGCGACGCAGGCGAACGGCCTTGCGCTCGGCACGGGCGCGCAGGTGACGGCCGGCATCGGCAACGGCGCGATCGGGAACGGCGCCACCTTCACCGCCTCCGACAACACCAATCTGGCCACCAGCGCCAACTTCTCGTTTCTCGGCGCCACCGTAACGGGCGGCGTTGCCACGCAGGGCGTCAGTTTCGGCACCAGCGCATTGCCTTCGCGCATCACGAACATTGCCGCGGGCCGCGTGCTCTCGGGCTCGCTCGACGCGGTGAACGGCAGCCAACTGTTCCAAGTCGCTAGCCTCACGGCGAGTGCCACCGTGTCGCTGGGCGTTTCCCTGTCCTCCACAGACAGCACGGTCGCCAGCCAGTCGACGGTGGTGTCCTCGTCGGTCGCCAGCTTGGCGTCTTCAATCAGCGATGTCGTCAGCACGATCGCCAGCCAGTCGACGGTGGTGTCCTCGTCGGTCGCCAGCCTCGCCTCCTCAATCAGCGGGGTCGCCAGCACGGTCGCCAACAACAGCGCGTCGATCTCGCAGATCAGCTCGTCGCTATCGCAGACC
>JAVVHE010000017.1:0-56167 GCA_032249695.1 Sphingomonadaceae bacterium
GCCGCGCCTGGCGAGGGCGCCGCCCGCGGCCCCAGCCGCGCGCCCACCCGCCGACGCGCGCGGCGCCAGCGCCGCCCGCCCGCGCCCGGGAGATCGCCGCCCCCCGACGGTTGCGCCGCTGCGCCCGGCCCTACGGCTCGCGGTCCGACGGCCCCGCCGCGCCACCCGCCTCCACGTCGGCGCCGTCGCGACGGCGCGTGCCGAATGAGATCGCCGGGTCGTCGAAGCGCGCGAACCACGCCAGGATATATTGCGTCTTGGCGATCAGCTGGCTCGGCCGGGTCACCAGCGCGTGGCCGATATCGGGCACGCGCACCATCGCCGTCTCCACCCCAGCCAGCTTCAGCGCGGCGAAATACTGCTCGCTCTCGGCGATCGGGGTCCGGTAGTCGCTCTCGCCCGTCAGCACCATCGTCGGCGTCCTGACGTTCCCCACGAGGCTGAGAGGCGAGTGCTGCCAATACTGCGCCTGCGCGCCCGGCGCCCACGGCAGCGGCCCCAGCCAGTAGGGGCTGATCGATGGCCCCACGTCGGCGGTCAGCGCCCAGCTCGTCCAGTTGATGACGGGCTTCACCGCCACCGCCGCGCGGAAGCGGTCGGTCTTGCCGACGATCCAAGCGGTCAGCACGCCGCCGCCCGATCCGCCCGTCACGAACAGCCGCTTGGGGTCGACGAAGCCCTTCGCCAGCGCTGCGTCGACCGCCGCCATCAGGTCGCCGTAATCGGGGCCGGGATAGTTCTTGTCGATCGCGTTGGCGTAAGCCTCGCCATAGCTCGTAGATCCGCGCGGATTGGCATAGACGACGACATATCCGGCCGCAGCATAGGCCTGCATCTCCACCGAAAAGCGCGGCCCGTAATTCTGGAACGGCCCGCCGTGGATCTCTAGGATCAGCGGGTATTTGCGGTCGGCGCGGAAGCCCGGCGGCTTCACGATCCACGCGCCCACGCGCGTGCCGTCGGCAGACGTCACCGGCAGCGGCTCCACCGCACCCAGCGCGCGCACGCCGAACAGCCAGTCGTTCAGATGCGTCAGCCGCCTCGGCGCGCCGCCCGCACCGGCGACAGCCACGTCGCCCGGATGATCGCCCTCGCTCATCGTGAACGCAACCGCTCCGCTGCGCGCCGCGACGGACACGTCCACCCCGCCATAGGGCCGCCCCAGGTCGTTGCCGCCGAGATTGCTCGCCAGCACCGTCACCCGCCCGTCGAGCCCGATGCGGGCGAGGCGCGTCACACCCTCGTCGTCGAAGGTGGCGATCAGGCTGCGGCCGTCGGGCGCCCAGGCGGGCTGGTCGAGATCGCGGTCTAGCCCCGTCGCGACCTCGCGGGCGTTCGATCCGTCGACATTGGCGACATACAGCCGGACGCGCTGATACGCCTTCAGTTTGTCGTCGTAACCCAGCCACGCGATCTGCCTGCCATCGGGCGAGACCGTCGGCGCGAGATCGGGGCCGCGCCGATCGGTCAGCTGCGCGAGCGCGCCGCTGCCGAGATCGACCGCGTAGAGTTCCGGATCGGGCCGCCGCGCGCGATCGGGATGGCGGTCGGCCGAGAAGACGATCCGCCGCCCGTCGGCGCTCCACACCGGATCGCCGTCGTCATACGCGCCATCGGTGACGCGCATCGCCGGGCCGCCGTCGGCTGGCACCACGTAGATGCCGAGCGTCCCCTGTTCGGCATAGCCCGCCCCGTCGGCGCGGTAATCCAGCCGGTCGATCACCTTGGGCGGCGCCGCCCATGCCGCGCCCCTGGGCGGCTGCGGCATCACCGCAAACGCCCGTGGCGGATCGGGCGAGAACATCGTGAACGCGATGCGCGATCCATCGGGCGACCAGGCGAGGCTGGAGGGCGCTTGGCCGACATCGGTGACGCGCGCGGTGACACCCGTCTCCATCCACCGCACATAGACCTGCGCGTCGCGGTCAGCGGCGGTGACGTAGGCCAGCCGCCTGCCATCGGGCGACCAGCGCGGACTGGAATAGCTGGCCGTGCCGCTCAGCAGCGGCCGCTGCTCGCCCGTCGCCACGTCGATCAGCCAGATGTTCGATCGCGCGCGGTCCGTCTGAATGTCGAAGCTGCGGCGCACGTAGGCAACCGTGCGGCCATCCGGGCTGATCCGCGCGTCGGTCGCATATTGCAGCGCGAACACGTCGGCGGGTTGCAACGGCAGCTTCGGCGCGGCGTGCGCGATGGGTGACGCAGAGAGCGCCGCCGCCACAACAAGCCACCGCATCCCTGCACTCCCCCCATGCCGTACCACGCCCTCCGTCTAGGCCGCGCCGGCTTGCGTCCGCAACATTGCCGCGGGTGCCCGCCGGGCATAGTAGCGCACCGGAAGGAGCGCCGGGTGAGCGGTCAGGTCGAAGCGATCGGCGAGATGGTGACGGGCGGGCTCGCCGCGCACGCACTCGACGCGCACGGCGGCAAGCGGAGCCACGCGCTCGGCGCCTGCCAGAATTGCGGGGCGGTGCTGAAGGGCGCCTATTGCCACGAATGCGGCCAGTCGGGCCATGTCCACCGCACGATCGGACACATCCTCGAAGAATTCGCGCACGGCGTGCTGCATGTCGATGGCAAGCTGTGGCGGACGATCCCGCGGCTGATCCTGAACCCCGGCCGGCTGACGCGCGAATATACGCATGGCAAGCGCGTCCGCTACATCGCTCCGCTCGCGCTCTATCTGTTCATGGTGTTCCTGACCGCGCTGGTCGCAGGCTACGCAGCCGATGCGATGGACGCGAACGGCTTCGATGGATCAGCGGTCGCCGCCGTCAGCGAGGTCATCGCCGCGCAGCAGCGGCTCGAAAAACTTCCACCGTCCGCCACTCCGGCCGAGCGCGCCGCGGCGCAGGAAGCGGTCCGCAAGGCCGAGGATGCGCTGCGCGACGCCAGCGCCGACTCGAACAGCGGCAAGGTCAAGCACACCGGGCCGATCGAGGAGATCAAGAACGCATCCCGCGACGGCCGCTTGCAGGTCAACTTCGGTGACGAGGCGGTGCGTAGCAAAGTCCAATATGCTCTAGAGCATATCGATCTCATTATCTACAAGGTTCAGCAGAAAGCCTACAAGCTTGCGTTCCTGCTGGTTCCGTTGTCGCTGCCCGTGCTGTGGCTTCTGTTTTTGTTGAGGCGCGAGGTGACACTATACGACCATTCGGTCTTTATTCTTTATTCGTTGAGCTTCATGTTGCTGCTCGGCTGCGTCGTGATGACGGCTGGCGCCGCGACCAGCCTTCCCACAGCGCTGCTCGTGTCGATCGCCGCGCTCGTGCCGCCGGTCCACCTGTTCGCGCAGCTGAAGGGCGCCTACCGCCTCTCTAACTTCGGCGCGGCCTGGCGCACGGCGATCCTGTCGCTCGCGGCGGTGACGATCCTGTTGCTCTACGTGGTGCTCATCGTCATCGTCGGCGTAACGGGATGACGCGCTCGATCACGCCGCTCGTCACCCGTTCGGGCGCGGCGCGTCGGCTATAGCGCGAAGCTGCTGATTGTAACCGGCGCGCTCTCGCGGCCGAGCGGATCGACCAGCACGATCCGCAGCGACGCTGGCGCCAGCAGCGAGGGCGCTGACGCCCAGCCGAGCGCTGCGGCGGTGACGGGCAGATCGGCCTGCCGGATCAGCTGCTGCCCGGCGATCGCGAACCAGATGCGCAGCACATAGCCCGCGATCGCACCGGCTGCTGCAACGGGCAGGCCGGTCAGGCCCACCGCGGCGTGGCGCATATCATCACTGGCGATTGCGGGCTGACGGGCACGGCGATCTGCGTTGCCGTCACCTGCCCGGCCGACAGCACCGGCGGGCCCTGCGGCACCGGCAGCAGGTGGACGGGCGCCGACAGGCGGCTCCACGGCGCGGCCATCGGCTGCCGCTGCCAGCCATAGGCCGGCCGCACGCTGCCGGAGGACGCAACGCCCGGCGGCAGCACGCGCTCGGGCGGCATCCGCACCTCGGCCCACCAGGTCGCGGGCACGAACGGCTCTACGCCCGCGTCGACGAACGCAGCGGCCGGAGCATCGGCCGTCGCAGCGGGCACCGTCAGCGGCTTGGGCCCGCCGAGCGGGCGGGCGTAGAGCGGATCGGAGACGGGGCCGGTGGCGCGCCGCAACCGGAACTCGGGCGGATGCGGGGCATCGTCGCCCACCGCTCCGGGCATGGGGGTTCCCGGCGGCAGCCCGGGCTCCAGCACCGCCAGACGATGGCGGTTGATGCCGGTCGCCTCGACGGTCAGCGTCACCGCCGTGCCGTCCTCGCTCAGCGCACCCGTCAGGCGCGGCGGGGGCGGCGGCAGGTCGTCGGGCACCGCGATCGGCACCAGGCCGCCCTGGCTGAACTCCGATTCCACGCCGCCCGACGAGACGGTGACGATCTTCAGGAACGCGACCGTGCGCTGCGAGCGCGGCAGCGTCGAGGTGAAGCGGCAGATGCCGTCCGCGCCGGGCTGCACCGGATCGACCGTCAGCCGCGCGAACGCCTGACGCCCGTAGCTGGCGTTCTTGGCGGCGAGCAGCTGCGCGAGCCCGGCGCGCGACAGCGTCGCCGGATCGAGCGTCGGGGCAACGGCTGCCAGCAGCGAGGCTGCACTGGCTTCGTAGACATGCGCCGCGCTTGCCGACGGCCAGCTGAGCGCGACCTCGGTCTCCGCCGCATTTGCCGCCCGGCTGGTCCAGATGATGCCCGGACCGGCGTCGATCGCGGGTGGACCGCGCAGGTCGGCGACCGCGACGGTGACGGTCGCGGTGGGCGAACCCAATGCGCCGGCCATGAACTGCACGACGATCGGCCAGGCGCCCGCTTCGGTCGGCGCGAGCGCGGGGAGCGCGATCTCGGTCGTCGCAAGTCCACCCGCGATCGGCATGTCGACCGGCGCGCCGCCGTCAAAGCGGTAGGTGCAGCCGGTGATCGGCAGCGCTCCCGCCGCGAGCGAACCGATGGCGGGGACGGGCACGGTCAGCACCGCTACTCCCGGCGACGCCGGAGCGGTGCCGCCGGGATGGCTCCGCTGAACGGCGACCTGCGGCGCTGGGGTCGGGAGCGGCGGGCGGGCGGGCGCGGTGACGTCGACGGTGCGCGGCGGGCCGAAGCGGCCGAACAGATCGGCGGCGGCGAACTGGTAGCTGACCGGCCCCGGCCCCTCCACCCGATCGAAGGCGAGGCGTGCGCCGTCGAGCGTTTCGCCGATCAGCATCAGCTGGGCCCGGCGGCCCGGTTGCACCGGCGGCCGGGGATGCAGCGGCTTGCCGCCCTGCGCCGACGCCATCGCCAGCCCGGCGACGGTGCTGACCATCGGCCCGAAGCTGAACCCCTGGCTCCACGCGGTGCTGGGCGCATCGTCAACGGTGATCCAGCGCGCCGGGCCGATCTCGGGCGCGCCGATCGTCGGCGCATCGGGCAAGGGCGGCACCGCCGCCGCGGTCAGCGCGGCGCGCACGGTGAGCCCCGCCGCCTTCGCCACCGCGCACGCCGTGTCGAGGCCGGGGGTCAACTGTTGCAACCGCTGGATGATCCCCGCCTCGGCCGGGTGGACCGGCCAATCGACCGTCACCGCCTGCTGCGTTCCCGGCGGGGCGTTGGGATCGTCGACGAGCAGTGCACCCGGCGGCAGCGCGAAGAGCGTCGCGACCCACAGCCCGTCCATCAGACCCTGCTGCGGTTGCCGCCACGGCAAGGTCGTCCCCAGCCCCAGGAAGCGCGCCACGCCAAAATCCATCGCCTGCATCAGAAGCGTGCCCCAGATCGGGATGTCCGCGGATGAGGGCGGGTTCGGCGGGACGGGCGGCTCGGCCTTCTGCGTCAGCACCCGCGCGCCCGGGGGCATCGGCCCGGGGCTGAGAAGCGCGCCGAGCAGCTGGCCGAACACAGCGGTGCTCGCGGCAACGCGCTTCTGCTCGTCGGGCGGGGTCAGCGCAGCGAAGGGGCCACCCGGTGCATCGAGGATCGACAGGCGCTTGGGCGCTCCGGCCGCGACCCGGTCGAACGCCTCCGACACGGGCACGATCCCGGCATACCACGGCGATTTGGCGGTGCCCGGCAGACCAACGAGCACGTCGGGCGGCCGGTTCATCTCCTCGCGCACCTGCCCGGCCGAGGCACCGAACGGCGTCACGGCCGCAGGCTGACTGAGCGCGAGCAGCTGGATGACGGGCGCACCGACCGCGGCGGGGCCGGGCGTGCGGCGCGTGATGACCGCGCCCGTCGGATCGACGACGGCAAGCGACCCCGCGCTGGCGAGCGCGCCGATCACGCGAACCTCGCGCTCGCCGTTCGACGGCACGACGAGCGCGCCCGCGCCACCGCGCAGGGTGGGCTGCGGCCGCAGGAAGCTGTGCCAGACCGCGATCGGGCCGAGCGGCACGCCAAGCTCGGGCGCCAGCAGGAAGCGGACGTGCACGCCATCGGCCGTGTCGGCGTCGCCACGCGCCGAGGCCGCGAAGGCCGCGAACAGTTGGGGGGGGGAGCGAACAGCATCAGAACGCCTCCGCTGCGAAGGCTGGCCGCGGCGGCAGGTCCATGAGCCCGGTCAGCGTGAGCGAGGGTGCAGAGATCACATCGGACAGCGGAATGTCGACGAGCGTCAGGCGCAGCCGCGGCGGCTGCCACTGCGGCAGCGACGGCTTGGGTCCGATCGGGCCGGGGATCGAGACGGACGGATTGATCGATCCGCTCGGGAAGCCGCCGATCGGGCCTGCGATGATCGAGCCGAGCTGCCCCGACGCAACGCCTGCGCCGGCAGGCACGGCACTTGTCGCCGCCATCCCCGCCGCGGCGCCGGGGCTGAGCGCCGCCGACAGTGCGGGCCCGCGAACCCCGCCGATCCTCCCCGGCGACGGCACGGGCCGGAGCGAGAAGGACGGGCTGAACCACGGCGGCTTCGGTGCCGCTGGCTGCACCGGCACCGTCAGCGGGTGCGGCAGCAGGAACAGCAGGCGCGACGCGGTGCGGTCGGCGACGCGGACGGTGAAGTCGATGCTCTGCCCCGGCAGCACGGCTGCCAGTTTCGCGTCCTTGGTGCGGCCCGCGCGTTCGATCGGCTCGGGCGATTCGATCAGCACGCCGACGAGCGCCCAGGGCGCGCTGCCGGTCCACAGCAGGCTGACGCGCGGCTCGGCCGCGACCGGCCAGCCATCGAGGCCCAGCTGCCGCATCGCATCTTCAAACGCTGCGTCGCCCGCCCCGGCAGGGATCGCGGCCGCTTTCTCTGCATCGACTGCAAGATCGCCAGCCGCGCGCCCCGACCCGGCGGCCGGGAAATTCAGCCCCGCCAGCATCGCCAGCGCATCGCGCCAGCGCGAGGTGCGGAAGGTGACGCCCGGCAGCGCAACCCTCGCACCCGACATGTGCTACAGGCGCACGTGCGTCTCGTACCAGGCCCGCGGCTGCAGCTGCACCGGCGCCTCCTGCGTCGCTCCGGTCACGGGCACCGGGCACGGCGCTTCCCGCGCAAGCTGCCACAGCACCCGGTTGGCTGGCGACAGATAGGCGGGGTTCATCGCCACCCGGAATGTCTGGCCCGGCGGGATCGGGCTGGCGTCCGGCACGGGCGTATCGGTGCGCTGCACCGCGATCGCGAGCGAGTAGTCATAGAGCGCCGCGAGCCGGGCGCTGTGGCCGACCCGCCAGTGGAAGCGGATCGCATCCCCGGTGAACCAGGTCTCCTCACCCTGCGCGGGCTCGCTCCCCGCCAGATAGCGGACGAGCATCCGCGGATCGAAGGCGTCCTGCCGCGTCGACAGATCGGCAAGCGCGACGCTGTCGGAATAGGCTGGATCGGACTGGCTCGCTCCAGCGGGCGGCGACGCTGCTGCTGCGGTGCGAAAGTGATAGCTGCGCAAGCCGGGCCCGCTCAGCGCGTCGGTGCCGCTCGCAGTCGGCGGGCTGGCTGGCGTCTTCTGGCCGTTCTCGCCCTGGACGAAGCGCGCCGCCGACCACCCGAAGCCGACATCCAGCCGATATTCGGTCGCGGGCTTCAGCAGGCAGCGCTGATCGGCCGCGTTGCCGTCACCCGGCGGACCGGCTGCGCCCTTGGTCTGCCCCGCCCCGGCCTGCGCTCCGGCGGTCTCAAAGGCGGCGGCAGCGGCTGCGACCGTCGTCACCCCCTCCAGTCCCAGCAGCCCGATCCGCAGGCGGAAGGGCCAGCGGATCGTCAGCCGTCTCGCCTTGCGGCCGGGCGGCATCCGGAAGCTGAACAGCGTCCCCGTCGCGCCCGAAGCGAACCCATTGCTGACGAAGGTCCAGGCGCCGGTCTCGTCGGCGACGGTGATCGGCGCATCGTCGAGCGGGATCGGCGGACCCAAGACGACGAAGGCGACCGTCCCGCTGACGATCGGCGTCACGAGCGTGACCGTCGCCATGAACCGCGCCTCGCGGACCGCCAGCAGCGCGGCCTGCTGGCGGGGCGTGACGAGGCTGGGGAACGCCAGCGCTGAGGTGAACTCGCGCCCAAGCTTGACCGCAGAGGGTACGACCGCGGCCGCGCTGAACAGCTGGCCCGGTTGCAGCGTGAACAGAAACCCGCTGAGCGCGAGCGGAGGCTGACCGGGGCCGCGATCGAGCGCCCAGGCAATCGCGCCCTCGACCCGGCTGTCTTTGGGATCGCCGCTGATGAACTCGGGCGGCACCCAGCAGGCGGACACCGGGTGCTGCGCCATGCCGCCCAGCATCCATCCGGGCTGCGCCGAGGGGCGGACGCGGCAGTTGTTCGCCAGCGCGCCGAGCGGATCGCCCGGCGCCGCCGCTGGATCGTGCAGCTTCTGCAGCCACACGGCAGGATCGGGCGTCAGCAGCAACAGCTCGGCCGCCTGCGCAACGGCGTTGGCGTCGCCTGACTTGCCCGCCTGCCAGCGCGCGCTGAGCGAGCCCGCGACCAGCGTCCAGCTGCCGTCCGGCTGCCGCTCCATCAGCGCCACGCGCGTGACCCGCCAGTCATAGCGCAGCATCTCGCTGCCGACCGGCTTCGCAACCGGCGGGGACTGCGCGCCGGAGAACTGGGCGCTGCTTTCGGGATCGAGCGCCGCCGACGGAGCGACCGTGCAGCCGATCCGAATGAGGATATCGGGCCATACGACCGGCACCGCTCCGCCCGCCGGCTCCAGCGCGGCGATCCGGCTGTAGCTGTCGTCGACCAGCTGCAGATCGGGGCGGATCGCCACGGCGCCGGACGCGTCCTGCCCCGCGATCTCGGTCGGGAGCGTCGCCGGGTTCGGGATCGCGATCGTCGGTTCGTCGCCCAGATGCAGCTTCGCGCAGCGGTGGATCGTCACAAAGATGATCCGGACGCGCCCGCACACTTCGGCGGTGCCGCTGACCGAACCTTCATAGTCGATGACCGAGAGCGTCGCCGATACGCCGAGCGACACCGGACCGAGATGCAGTGACCCATCGAGCCGACCGAACCCGGCGATGATGCGCGGCGACGCTGCGATGAGGAGGTCCGCGCCGCCCGAAACCTCTGCCCACGCGAGCGGCCGCGGCCCGAAGGAGAGCGAGACGTTGAACCCGAAGGCGATGACGAAGCTGCGCTGAACGGTGAGCGCGCCCGCCTGCCCGCGCGGCCAGCTGGTGATGCCATTGCCGCGGACCATCAGGTAGCCGTCGGCGCTCTGCGGGAACAGATCCGGCAAGACCGTCATCCGCGCCGGGCCGATGTCCCGCCCCTCGATGGGGAAGCCATCGGCTCCGACATGGACATACCAGTCCGGGCTGCCGCCCGGGAAGTTGCCCGCGACCGGAATCGTCGCCGTCAGCAGCGTCGGCACCTGCAGCGTGCCGCGCAGCGCGAACATGGTGCCGACCTTCGGGTCGACGCTGACCACGCCCTGCACCACGGCTTTCGGTCCGGCTGCGTCGGGGTTGTCCGATGGCTTGTCGAGCGAGACGGGGCCGGAGACGAAGGCCGCATCGAGCGCGCCCAGGAAGGCGAAATCGGGCACGGTAACGAACAGCCGCGCCTTCGCACCGAACGCGAAGGACAGATCGGGAAGGGTACCGACCGACGCCTTCACGCCGAAGCTCATCTCGCCAGCAGCTTCGGTGAAGCCGGTCGCGGGCGTCCATTGCAGCAGATCGAAGGGTTTGGGCGGCTGGTTCAGCCGCGCGCGCATCCCGAACGTGCCGCCGATGCCGAACAGCCCAAGCCCCGAGGGCCCGAGCGGCAGCGGTGCCGGGAAATCGACATCGAGGTCGATCAGCACCATCTTTCCCTTCACCCGCAGCGTCGCGGACGCGCTGGTGTTCAAGGGGACGATGCCAACCTTCAGGCGCGCTCCGAAATCGCCCTTGCCCGGGCCGAGCGTGACGCCGCCGCCGATATTGACGAGCGCAGGCAGGTTAAAGCCGACATCGAGGCCGCGCAGCCCGGCCGACACCGTGCCGTCCTCGCCGAGCGTCGCGCGGATCGTGGCGCCCGACACGCGCAGCGGCCCCAGATCGAGCCTGAAGCGCAGATCGACCTCGATCCACGCTGACCCGCGCCCGCTGCGCGTGCCGATGACATCGAACAGCGAACCGGGACCGTCGATCAGCCAGCGGCCCGGATCCTCGATGTCCATGACGGCATGGCGATAATCGAGCTGAAGCCGATCGAGGCCCGTGCGAGCACCGTTCCAGGTGAGCGTGACCCCGCGCAGCCGGATCCGCAGCAGCTGCATGGGATGAAGCCCGATGCTGAGCGTGCCGACATTGATCGGCTTGACCGGCACGTCGACCGAATAATCGACCTTGAGCGTGATCAGGTCGGTCAGCCCCGCCCCCGGCCCCGCCGCCGCGATCTCGACCGCGTTCACCTTGACGCGGCCCTTGCGGCGCAGATCGGCCTCGCCGGAGCCGTTGCCCGCGAGCAGCGCCGACAGCGCCGCTCCGCCGATCATCAGCGCGGCCATTCCTGTCGGAGCCTGATCGGTCTGGCCGGGCGCGAGCTTCTGATTGGCGACGATCGCAGTCGCAAAGTCGGCGGCCGCGATCGCCCACAGCGCCGCGCGGTCGTCGCCGTTCTGCGGCGGCGCAATCAGCAGGATGCCGTTTTCGCCCTGCGCCTCGAACGCGACCGTCACCTTGGTCTTGCCGTCGCCCGTCGCCGGAGCGCGCGCGAACCGCACGCGCGCAATGACCGGCTTGCCGCCAAGCAACTGCAACGTCGAAGGCGAGCCCGTGCCGGGCACCAGATCCTCTTTCGTACCGTCGACGGGTAGCGTGATCGCAACTTCAACGAGCGTCGGAGCGAAGCTCGCCAGCCCGGTCGCCAGCGGGTCCCGGCACTCCAGCCGGATGTCCATCTCCGGACGACCATCGGCCGCGGGCACATGGATCCTAGAGGCGAGCTGGATGCCGGGCGGGTCGAAGCCGATCGACAGGCTGAGGTCGCACGCCGCCCCGCCGACGAACGGAACGCCCTTCGGCAAATAGAGCCTGGCGCCCGCGATCGCGATGCCGCGCCAGCTGGGGTTGGCGGGGCTGGTCTTCGCCGCTGCAGGGTCGGCCGCGCCCGACGCGGGCTGCTCGACGCTGAAATCGAAGATCATCCCCTGCGCGCCGAGCACGACGCCCAGCCCCGTATCGCCGACAAGCACGCTCGCCGGCGCGAGCTTCAGCGGCAGCACGCCGGGCTTGGCGAGCGCTGGATCGGTCTCGGTCGTCAGCCACAGGCGCGCGGCCTCGCCCGCGTTCGCCGAGACGACGATCGCGAAGCCGGTATCCGCAGCGAGCCGCACGGTTGCGTCGGCCAACGGCTTCAGGCCGACGACCGCGCCGCCCGCACCGCTTGCATCGACCTCGGCCGCCTGCAGCCCCGGCAGCGGCTTCACAAGCAGCTGATCGACCAGCACGCTCGACGTGACGTTCAGCAGCAATACGAACGCCGAACCGGCCGCGCCGGGCACGCCGCCCTTGACGAGGCTCCACGGAATGTCCGGACCGAGATCGGTGTTGACGATGCTTCCCAGCCCCAACGCCTTCAGGAACGCCGCCGGATCGAGATGGGCGGTGCCGGACGCCGCCTGGGTGTCGCCAGAGCTGATGCTGGTCGCGGTCAGCAGCGCGTCGATCGCATCGGGCAGCGTCACGTCGGCGAGCAACAGCTGCTTCGTCAGCACGTCCTTCAGGCTGGACATCGACGCCCCCCCGGGCACTGTCGCCGCAGATGCGCGGCGGCAGCGCGAGCAGGCTAGCGCGAACACGGCCCCTGTCCAGTCAGAAAGGCGTCAGAGCGGACGCGGCCAAGCTGCCGCATGGGTCGGCACCCGGCCGGCGCTACGGCGAAGAGGCTACGCGGCGACCACCTCGCCCTTGCGCACCGTGAACAGCGTGGCGTGCGGGCGCAGCGCCTCAAACGTCGCCATCTCGGTGCCGGTCAGCCAGACCTGGCCCAGCGCGGGCAGGCGTTCGAGCAGCGCGGAGCGGCGGTGTTCATCGAGATGCGCCGCGACCTCGTCAAGCAGCAGGATCGGCCGCATCCCGCGCAGAGCGGCGACCAGCTCGGCATGGGCGAGCAGCACGCCGATCAGCAGCGCTTTCTGCTCGCCCGTCGAGCAGCGCGCGGCGGGCGCCCCGCTCGCCGCGTCGATGACGGAGAGGTCCGCGCGGTGCGGGCCGGCGAGTGCGCGCCCCGCCGCCATGTCGCGCGCACGCCCGCCGCGCAGCAGGCCCGCAAGCTCCGCGCCGACGCTTGCGTCCTCATAGGCGAGGCTTGCGACCGGGAACGGTACGCCGACCGCGGCGAGATAGGGCTGCAACGCCTCGGCCGTCCGGGCGCGGGCGGCGGCGAGCAGCGCGCCGTGCTCGGCCATGCGCGCCTCCAGCGCATCGAGCCACGCTGGGTCCGCCGCGCCGCCCGCCAGCAGGCGCGAGCGCTCGCGCATCGCTGCCTCGTAACGCGTCGCCTGCGTGCCGTGGCCTGGCTCAAGCGCCAGCGTCAGCCGATCGAGGAAGCGCCGCCGCGCGCCCGCGCCCTCGGCGAGAAGCCGGTCCATCGCCGGAGTGAGCCACGCGACTGCCAGCCGCTCGCCGAACTGCACGAGGGGCGCGGGCGCGCCGTTCACGCGCGCTACGCGCCGATCGGGCGTGCCGGGAGCCGAGCCGGTTCCGAGCTCGACCGCGCCGCCCGGACCGTCGGTGCGCGCCGCCACCGCCCACCCGCCGCCGCCGTCCGCGCGCGCCAGTTCGCCAAGCGCCGCGCCGCGGAGCCCGCGCCCGGGCGCGAGCAGCGACACCGCTTCCAGCACATTGGTTTTGCCAGCGCCGTTCAGGCCGGTCAGCACCACCGGACCGCTACCCGGCTCCAGCCCAGCCGCGGCGTAGGACCGGAAATCGGTCAGCGTCAGCCGCGTGATCCGGCAGGGTATCGTCATCGCCTCGGCCGCCCGTGTGGGCGCTGGCCCGCGCTGCTGCAAGCGCAGCTGGTGAACGATGTCGCGGGCGGAACGGATGGCGTGCGCTACGCATTGGTGGAGGCGATGGGATGGAGCGGGTCGGTGCGTGCTTATCCGGCTGCCACCGATCGAGGAGGTCGGGTTGGCGGGTGATTTAAGTTTTTCCGGACAGCGCGTCATGATCGTCGAGGACGAGCCGCTTGTCGCCATGGCGCTTGAGGAGAACCTCTTCGACCTTGGGCTGACGGTCGTCCGTACCGCGGTCTCGCTTGGCGAAGCATTGGACGCCGCGGCGACGATCGTCGCCGAGCTCGCCCTGCTCGACGTGAACCTTTCGGGCGAGCTGAGTTACCCCGCCGCCGAATTACTGACCAGCCGCGGCATCCCCGTCATCTTCGTCACCGGCTACGCCCGCGCCCTTCCGCCGCGCGGGCTGAGCGGCGCGCCATGCGTCGACAAACCCTATCGCCCCGAGCAGCTCGCCGCGGCGATCGAGCGGGTTCTGATCAGCCAACCAGCCTGACCAGGCAGCCCGCCCGGTCCGACGTCGCTAGCGACGCGGGGCCGCAGTGCCACCTTTCGTCGACCGCGCGGCCGCGCCGCCAGTCTTGGGCGTCCAGATTTCGCTCAGGCGGTCGGGCGTGCCTTCGATGCGTTCCAGCCGCGGATATTGCAGGCCCTTGTCCCACGCGATCGTCACATCGCGCACGCGGTCGCCGTCCTGCACCGTCAACTTCAGCGGCGTGCCGGTCCGGGTGGCCTTGACCGCGTCCTTCAGCTTGTCGTCGGCATAGGCCTGCCCGTTGACGGCCAGAATCTTGGTGCCGCGCGTCAGGCCCGCCTGGAAGGCCGGGCTATTCCAGATGACGCTCGTCAGCCGCGCCTCGCGCCCGACGCTCAGCCCGATGCCATAGAGCGACACGGTCTTCGATCGCGCCTCCGCATTCTTCAGATACGCAGTCGGCGTGTCGTAATAGACAAGCTTGTATCCGCCGCGCGTGATCCCATCGAGCGGCGCGGCGCAGCCGGTGCAATCGAGCCGCTGGCGCAACCATGTCGCCCAGTCCATCGGGTAAACGCCGTTCAGCGTGCGTACGACGTCGTCGAAGCTGTAGGTGACCGGGACGTAGCTGCCGTCCTCGATCCCGAAGAAAGCGCGCGCGAAATCGTCGAGGCTTTTCCGGCCGCCGGTCTTCTCGCGGATCAGCGTATCGGCATCGAACCAGATCAGCTTGCCTTCCTCGTAATAATCCTCGCTGCGCATCCAGCTCCGCCACGGGTTGGCGGTACGGCCCTGCACGATCGGATCGTTGGTCGTATCTCGAAGCGCCTTCCAGCGGCGGCCGGGCGTGTTGTCGCCGTAGGTCGCAGCGGTCAGAGCAAGTGCCGCCAATGCGTCGTCCTTGCTCCAAAGTCCTGATCGCGCTGCGAGCACCTCGCCCCAATATTGTGTCTGACCCTCATAGACCCACAGCAGGCTGTCGCGCATCGGGGTCAGGTACTCGGGGGTCCACAGATCAGCACCGCGGCGGAACTTGCCGTTCCAGCTATGGGTATATTCGTGCGGCAGCAGGCTACGGCGGCTGGCGCCGGTCTCCCAGTTGCGGAAATAGCCGGGATCGACCCCGTTCTCGGACGATCGGTGATGCTCCAGCCCCTCGCCGCTCAGCGTTTCCGATTGCCAGAACAGGAAGGTGTAGTGGTCATAATGGCGCGCGCCGTAGAGCGCGTCGGCCTCGCGGATCAGCTTCCTGTGCGCTTCCAGCTGCTCGGGCTTGGGTTCCAGATCGGCGGCGCTGTCGGCGGCCGCCGCGAGCGTGACCCGGCTCTTGCCGCTGGTGTCGAGCTCAAACGTCTTCAGGTAGCGCCCGGCGAGAAGCGGGCTGTCGACGAGCGTTTCGAAGCTCGTGCGCGCGAAGCTGACCGTATCGCCCTGGCGCGTGCCGCCATCAAGGGCAGTGGCGTAGTCCCACCCCGCCGGCAGCGTGATCCGCGGCTCGATCGGGATCTGCCGGGCGAAATAGCCCGCCGGATAGAATGCGGTTTGCAGCCACTTCACGCTCAACAGGTTGGGCGCGACCGAAACCGCGCCCTCGTCACCCTGCGTGGGGCTGAGATACTCAAACTGCAGCGCCAGCTCGGTCACGCCCTGCGGCACGTCGACGTGGATCGCATAGACCTCCACGGGATCGCGCATCCATGCAAGGCGCTGGCCGCCGCCGGTGATGGTGAGGCCGCCGATCAGCTTCAGCGGGTTGCGCGGACTGTGGCCGCCGGGCACCCACTTCGGAAACGCCAGCGTCGCGCGCTGGCCGCCTGCGACGGGGATGGTCTCGCGCACGCGGATGATGCGGCGCTGCGTGTCAGTGGCGTCGACCGCCAGCGTCAGCACGCCGGGATAGGGCTGGTCCTGCGGAGTGGGAATCGGCGGCGGCATCGGCACCGGCTGCGGGCCGGGTGAGGCGTGGGCGGTGGCGGCTGCGAGAAGGAAAGCGGCAAGCCCGATGCGGCGCATGGGAGATCCTGGCGGTTCGCGTGATTGTTCTAGAGCGCGCGCATGGCGAGCACGCAAGCGTGCGTCAATCGCTCCGCGCCGCCGTGACCGCCGCGACCAGCGCCCGCGCGCGCTCGCCGACAATTTCGGGCTGATCGCCCGGCTTGTAGAGCGAGCCGCCGACGCCCAGCCCCGCCGCGCCAGCCGCCAACCAGTCGCCCGCATCGTCCGCGCCCGCGCCGCCGACCGCCCAAATCTCCACCTCGCGCGGGAGGACGTCCTTCACCGCCTTCAGGTGCTTCGGCCCCAGCGGCCCGGCGGGGAACAGCTTCAGCCGCCGCGCGCCCGCGCCGATGGCGCGGAAGGCTTCGCTGGGCGTCTGGAATCCCGGCAGCGGCTCCAGCCCGCGCTGGACGGCGCGTCCGATCACGCTCGCGTCGGTATTGGGCGAGACGACGATGCGCCCTCCCGCGTCGGCGACCTGGTCCACGACCGCGGCGGTCAGCACTGTGCCCGCTCCGATCACCGCCTCGCCATCGAACACGCGCGCCAGCAGGCGCACGCTCTCCAGCGGATGGGGCGAGTTCATCGGCACCTCGATGATGCGCAGCCCCGCTTCGATCAACGCGCGCCCGTGCGCTTCGGCCTCGTCCGGGCGCAGCCCACGCAGGATCGCAGCAACGGGCGGCGCACCGCGCGCCAGCACGTCAGCGATCGTCAGCATCGGCTCGCCGCGAGCGCCGCCAACCCGGCGCGCGCGCACGCCTCTCCATCCATCAGCTCAATCGCTCGGCGCCCGTCGAGCGCTCTTGCATATTCGGCCGTCAGCGCCGGATCGCCGATGAGCGTCACCGTGCCCAAGCGCCCGAGCATCCGTTCCAGCCCATTCACCTCCGCGCCGATCAGCAGTCCCGAAAGGAAGGCCTTCGCGTAGGCGGCGCTCCGCTGGTCGATCAGCTGCGCGGCGCGCACCTCGAACAGGCCGGGCAACAGCCCGCCCGCGGCCGCGCGCTCCATGCCGTGCGCGAAGCCATCGCCAGCCTCGCCCTCCCCGGTGCCCGCGCGCAGCAGAGTGGAGTGCCTGGTCAACAGCGCGAACAGCTCGCCCGTGGGCACGGTGTGGAAGCGCTCGACCGCTCCGCCCGCCAGCCGAATCCACTTGGCGTGCGTGCCGGGGTGGATGACCAGATGCTCGCCCTCAGCCAGATCGGGCCGCAGCCGCATCGCGCCGAACAGTTGCGTTTCCTCGCCGCGCATCACGTCGGCGCCGCCGTTCCAGTTCCGGCAGCTGAGGCCCGCTGCCACCGTGACGGCGATATCATCGAGCCGCAGCGAAGCCGCAGCCGCGACCCATTCGGGCACGCGCGCAGGGCACGGGACATAGGGCGCCTCGATCAGTGCGCCGCGCGCGCCGGCCATGCCGCACAGGAGGACGGCATCGGGCTTTGGACCGCCCAACTCGGCAAGCGCCACGCGCAGCACCTCGGCCGCGCGCGGACCGGCCTCGGCGATGCCCGGCCCATCGACGCGGTGCACTGGCGCACCCCCCTCCATGCGGAACAGCCGAAGGCGGCTCGTCCCCCAGTCGCCGAAGACCAGGCTCACAGCCGCACACGCCCCGCTGGCAGCCCGGCAACCGGACTTTCGAACGCGAACAGCCCGCCCGCGAATGGCTGCCGCTCCCGCGCCGCTGCGTCGAGCCCGATCGTCGCACTGGTGACGTAGGCGGTCCGCAGATCCGCCCCGCCGAACGCCACCTTGGTCACCTGTTCGGCCGGGATCGCAACTTGAAGCATTCGCCCGCCTGCCGGATCATAGCGCCGAACGCACCAACCGCCCCACAGCGCGACCCACACGCAGCCCTCGCTGTCGCACACCGCGCCATCGGGGCGGCCGTCGGGTTCGTCGATTGCGGCGAACAGCTCGCCATCCACCAGCTCGTCGCGCGCCGAGACGTCGAAGCGCCAGATCGCGCCAGCGACGGTATCGACATGATAGAGCAACCGTCCATCGGGGCTGACCGCCGGGCCGTTGGTGATCGGCGCGCGCCCGCCGACGCGCCGCGCCGCCACGCCGTCATGCCCGCGCCACAGATGCACGTGGCCGATTGGATCGGTCAGCGCCAGATCGAGCGAGCCGAACCACAGCCGTCCCGCCGCATCGACCGCTGCATCGTTCAGCCGCGTATTCTCAAGGCTGTCGACCTCAGCCAGCGGCTCGATCGCCCCGTCCTCGAAGCGCCACAGCTGGCGCTCGGCGCCGACGATCAGCTCGCCCTCCGTGCCGCGCACGACGAAGCCGGGGCGGACGGGGAGCGTCCAGCTCGCACGCGCGGCGGTGGCGGGGTGGTAGCGATGGAGCGCGCGGCCCTCGATGTCGGTGAACCACAGCGCGCCTTCGTCTTCGGCCCACAGCGGCCCCTCGCCCAGCAAGGCGCCGAGCGGCCATACGCAGTTGACCGCGATCGTCATGGCGCGGCTGTGGGCCGGCGGCTGCGCGCTTGCAACGCCCGCGCTCACCAGCGGAAGGCTTCGACCGTTGAGCGGCTGGCGATCAGGCTGGCGTCGGCGACCAGCATCAGCGGGCTGGCGTCGGCATCGCTGTCGCGGCGCGCGATGAGCTGGGCGAAATGCTCGTAGAGGTTCGGGTATTCGCGCTCGGGCTCGCTGCGCTGGGTTTCGCCGTCGATGCTGATCGCAGCGCCGCCCTGCGCCAGCAGCAGGCGGCCGCCGTCGCTCGCGTGGAGCTCGATCTCCCACGTCTCGCCGCCCTCGGCCCGGAAATCGAGATCGACCGCGATCTCCGCCGCGCCTGCCACCAGCGTCAGTGTCGCCGCGATGGGCGTCTGCGCGCCGTCGGGTACGTCGAACGCCGCCTTGCGCACCGCGACCGGCAGCGGGCTGACCGCGGTCAGGATCGACAGGCCGTTGATGCCGGGATCGAACACGCCGTTGCCGCCCGGCTGCCACAGCCAGTCCTGTCCCGGGTGCCACTTGCGGACGCTCTCGCGCCAGCTCATCCGCCCGCTCGTGATGGTGCGCCCGGCCGCCCAGCGCCGCGCTTCATCGACGAACGGAGCGAAGCGCGCATGCCAGCTCGCCAGCAGCACGCGGCGGTTCGCGGCGGCAGCCGTGCGGATCGCCTCGAACTCGGACAGCGTCGCGGCTGGCGGCTTCTCAAGGAACACGTCCATCCCAGCGCTGAGCGCGGTGATCGCGATCGCGGGACGCGGTCCGGGCGGCGTGCAGATGCTGACCGCGTCGACATTGATGCCGCTGGCGACCAGCTCGTCGATCGACGCGAAGCCAGGCACGCCCGCCTGGCCGCCGCTGGTGCTCGCGGTCGCCACCAGTTTGTAGGCCGGGTTGGCGGCGATGGCGGGCAGGTGCTGATCGCGAGCGATCTTGCCGAGGCCGACGATGGCGATGCGGATCGGTTGGGGCACGGGCGGCGATGATCCCTCGGGTCTGGCGAACTCCCGAACGCATAGCGCCGTCGTTCAGCTGCGGCCACTTATCCCCAAAATCGCCCACGGTGCGACATGCCGGTCATGACATTGCAACAAAGCCGCTGCTATAGACCCGCCACCTGACCGGACGGACCGCCCAGCGGCCCGCCTTGCGTGCGACAGGGCAGGTAAAGCGGGCGGCTCGCCGGGTTGTTGTTGGAGCCGGAATGCTGACCGCCGAAGCATCCGCAGCGCAATTGTTGGTCCCGCCGGAGTCATGCCCGGCGCTGGTGCTCAATGCCGATTACACGCCGCTAAGCTATTACCCGCTGTCGCTGTGGAACTGGCAGACCGCGGTGAAGGCGGTGTTCCTCGACCGCGTCGACATCGTCGCTGAATATGCGCGCGAAATCCGCTCGCCATCGATCCGCATGAAGCTGCCCAGCGTCATCGCTCTGAAGCAGTATGTGAAGCCGTCGCTCTATCCGGCGTTCACGCGGTTCAATCTGTTCCTGCGCGACAAGTTCCTGTGCCAATATTGCGGCGCGCGCGAAGACCTGACCTTCGACCACGTGGTGCCGCGCGCTTATGGCGGGCGGACAACGTGGGAGAATGTGACCACCGCCTGCGCGCCATGCAACCTGCGCAAGGGCGGCCGCACCCCGGCCGAAGCGCATATGCTGCCGCGCAGCCGTCCGTTCCAGCCGACAACGCACCAGCTGCAAGAAAACGGCCGCGCCTTCCCGCCGCATTATCTGCACGAAACCTGGCGCGACTATCTCTACTGGGATATCGAACTCGACGCCTGAGCGGGGCGTCAATGGCTGCACCAATAGGCGAATGCTGCCTGGTGCAGGCGGCCGACGAAGGCGCGGGCCTCGGCCCCGGACCACGCGCCGCGCCAGTCCTCGCGCCCGATACACCAGCCCTGGCCGGGAAGGCCGTCGGACTGGCGAACGACGAGCACCGCCAGCTCGGGTCGGCCCGCGCCGCGCGCGCGGGAGTCGATGTCGGCCAGCACGCGGCACAGCTGGCGCATCAGCGGGCGCGTGAAGCGATGGCCTAGCGCGCCCAGCGCCTCGGCATAGGTCAGCGGCGCACCGTCGCGCGCCGCGGCCTGGAGCAGCGCCTCGACCTCGTCCGGGTCGAGCGGCGGACGCCCCGGCGCAGGGGCAGCCGGCGGACCGGCGACATCCGGCGCGTCCGGCAACCAGGGCCGTACGAAGTTACCGATACCCGACGCTCCGAGACGGGGCGGGGGTGGGAAGGTCGGCGCCCTCACCGCTAAGACTTGACCGACGCAGCCACGCAGGACGGCGGCAACGGCCCTCCCGCATCAGCCGCCCACCCGCAAAGACCACACGCCCACGGCTTGCCCCACAATGGAAGCCGCTCACGCACGCGCCAGATAGCGGTCGATCGCGGCGGGAAGCGCAGCCAGCGGCACGCCGCCCGTCGTCACGATCGCGTCGTTGAACACGCGCACATCGAAGCGCGCACCCAGCCGCTTCTGCGCGGCGGCGCGCAGCCGGATGATCTCGTTATGGCCGACCTTGTAGCCGCACGCCTGACCCGGCGAAGCGCAATAGCGGTCAACCTCGCTCGTCACCGATCCGCGCGTGCGACCGGTGTTCTCCACCATCCAGTCGATCGCTCGCGCGCGGCTCCAGCCCTTCGCGTGCAGACCAGTATCGACCACCAGCCGCGCCGCGCGGAAGGCGAGCGCCTGCAACATGCCAAGCCGCCCCAGCGGATCGTTGCGATATATGCCGTGCTCGTCGGCCAGCTGCTCGGCATAGAGCGCCCAGCCTTCGACGAAGGCGTTGAAGCTCATCAAGCTCATCACCAACGGCACCTCCTTCGCGTGTTCGGCGAGATACGCGCCCTGGAAGTCGTGACCGGGTATACCTTCGTGCGCGCTGAGCGAGGTGAGGCTGTAGCGCGGCCAGTTCGCAGTATCGGCAAGATTGATATAATAGATGGCCGGGCGCGAACCATCGAGCGCAGCGAAACTGGTGTAGCCGAGCGGCGCGCCCGCCTGGATATCGGGCGGAACGCGCTTCACTTCCAGCGCGACGTTCATCTTCAGTCGGCTGATCTGCGGGATGATGCCGCGCAGTTCCTCGATCTTGGCGCGCACATAGGCGAGAACACCCGCCCGCCCCTCGTCGGTATTGGGCCACAGCTGCTTCGGGTCCTTGTTGAGCGCCGACACGCGATCGCCGACCGAACCCTGCGTCATGCCCTCCGCCCGGAGGATGGCGTCCATCTCGGCCTGCAACGCGCGGTTCTGCTCCAGGCCGGTGCCGTGGATCGTGTCCGGGTCGAGGTCGGTCGTCGTCGCGGCCTTCAGCGCCCAGCGATAATAGGCCTCGCCATCGGGCAGCCGCGATACGCTGGGATCGTTCCCCGCCTTGGCGCCAACCGCGCGGATTGCTGCCAACTGGCGATCGAGCGCGGGATAGATCGAACCTTCGACCATCTTTGCCGCGCGCGCTTCCCAGTCGCCCTTCAGGCCCAGCGCCTTGGCGCGGTCGGCGACCGATCGCACCAGCTTCGCCTGCGCGACCGGCGTCGCGCGCAGCTCGGCCAGCTGCTTCTCGATCGTCGCGATCAGGAATGCGGGCGGCACCACGCCGCGGCCCGCGTCCGCCCGGATCCGCGTGGTCTCCGCATCGAGCACGCCCGGAAACTCCGACAGGCGCGAAAGATACGCCTCGGCATCCGCGGCGGTGGCGATCTTGTGATAGGCGTCGAGGAACTCGGGCACCTGGTTGTACGAGCCATTCTGCTGGCTGACGACATAGGGGACCGCGGCTGCACCCAGCAGCGAGCTGATATTGTCGCCAAAGGCGAACCTGCCGCCCTGGATTGTCAGGCCAAGCGCGTAGTCGACCGCGTCGTAGGTCGTCTGGTCCTGCGGCAAGAGGCTCGCCTTGCCGACCTCGCGCAGCTGGCGCTGCATCGCCGCCGCGGCGCTGAGCTTGGCTTCGATCGCCTGCGGGCGGGCATCGTCGAGATGGCGGCGGGCGCCTGCGCGCGCGCCCGTGTCGAGGCCGAGCACCGTCTGCTGCTGCGGGCTGAAGCCGAGCGTCGTGTCGGCGAGCCGATCGAGCAGCGTGCGGAACTGCGGGCTGCGCCCCTGGGCGAGTGCGGCCGCAGGCATAGCCGCGGCAAAGCTCAGCGTGGCGGCGCCGCCCAGCAGCGAGCGGCGGGTGCAATCGGTCATGGCGCGTCGTCCTTCTTGATGGTTGCGACCACGGGTAAAAGCCGGGACAGCCACCGGCAAGCGCGTCGCGCGCGGGGTTGGGCGTGCCGCTGCCATTGACCCCGCCCCGGCGGCGGTGGTTCATTCACTGAGAACGGAGGGGGAGGCGATGACCGAGCGCAGGCTGGGCGAGGCGGCCGAGGGCGACCTGATGCAGCGCGGCTTCGCGCGGCGCGACATCGCGCGGATCGCTGCGGTGTTCGGGGCGGGCGCGGGGCTGGCGGCGCTGGCTGGCACCCCGGCCTGGGCGCAGTCGGCGGGGCGCGACCCGGACCGCCGCACGCGGTTGCGGCTCGACGCCAACGAGTGCTGGACCGGCCCGCTCGCCCCCGGGGCCGCGGCAGCCGCGGAGATCATCGCGCGATCCAACCGCTACGATCCAGCGGGCGAGCGCGAGGCGTTTCGGGCCGCAGTCGCCGCCGTCGAGGGCGTTTCGACCGAGCGGGTGGTTCCATGGCCGGGATCGAGTGACCCACTCAGCCGCTCGATCGTCAGCTTCTGCTCGCCCAGCCGCGGGCTGGTGACCGCCGATCCCGTGTTCGAACTTGCGGGCGACACCGCGAAATGGCTGGGTGCGCCGGTCAAGCGTGTAGCCATGACCGCAAGCCACGCGCACGACGTCCGCGCGATGCTCGCGGCAGATCCCGCGGCGGGCGTATATTATGTGGTTTCGCCCAACAATCCCACCGGCGCGGTGACTCCCGTCGCCGACATCGCCTGGCTCGCGGCGAACAAGCCCGCAGACGGCGTGCTGGTGATCGACGAGGCGTATATCCACTTTGACGGCGGCCCGAGCGCGATCCGCCTCGCCACCACCCGCGACGACGTCGTGGTGCTGCGCACCTTCTCCAAGCTGTTCGGCATGGCCGGGATGCGGCTGGGCTATCTCGTCGCCGCGCCGACGCTCTTCGAGCGGATGATGCGCTACGATGGCGGGATGCAGAGCTGGGCGCTGCCGATGCCGAGCCTCGCCTGCGCCACCGCGAGCCTTGGCGCTGCCGGCATGATCGAAGCGCGTCGCGCCGAGATGGAAGCCACCCGCGAGGAGACCGCGGCGTTCCTCGCCAAGCGCGGCTATCGCACCATCCCCAGCCGCGCGAACATGCTGATGATCGACTGGCGCCGGCCCGCCGGGCCGGTGGGCGAGGGCTTCCGCGCGGCCGGAATCGAGATCGGCCGCTCGTGGGCGGGGTTCGACAGCTGGTCGCGTCTGACGATCGGTTCGACCGACGAGATGGCGAGCTTCCGCGCGGTCTTCGACCGCGTGCTGACCGCCTGATTCCGTTGGGCTGCCGCAGCGCGCCCGGTGCAAGTCGGGCGCGTTCGGACTAGATCGGGCCGATGGCGCTCCCCAGCGAAGACGCGATCCTGAAGTTCGTCGCCGAGCACCCCGGCCCCGCGGGCAAGCGCGAGATCGCGCGCGCCTTCGGGCTGACCGGGCCGGACAAGATCGCGCTCAAGGCGCGGCTGAAGGACATGGAGAATGACGGTCTGCTGGAACGCGGGCCGGGACGCGACTTCCATAAGGGTGGCGGGCTGCCCAAGGTGAGCGTACTGCGCGTCATCGAGATCGCGTCCGACGGCCAGCCGATTGCGACGCCCGACGGGTGGGACAAGCCCGGCGCGCCGCCGCGTGTGCGGGTGGCTGAGCGGCGGCGGCAGTCGGCGCTGGGCGTCGGCGACCGCGTGCTCGCGCGCATCGAGGAGACGGGGCGCGGCTACACGGCGCATCCGATGAAGCGGCTGGAGCGGCGCGCGGACGCGATCCTCGGCATCCTGCGCCGCGACGGAGCGGGCCTGAGCCTGGTGCCGACCGACAAGAAAGCGCGGCTGGACCTGCCCGTCACCGACGCAGGCGGCGCCGAGCCGGGCGACCTGGTGCTCGCCGAGCCGGTCGGCCGCGGAATGCGCCAGGCGGTGCGCGTGACCGAGCGGCTCGGCGACCCGTTCGCGCCGCGCGCCTTCAGCCTGATCGCGATCCACGCCAAGGGCATCCCGCACGTGTTCCCCGACGCCGCCTTGGACGAAGCCGCGAAGGCTGCCGAGGCCGAGCTGGGTCCGCGCGAGGACCTGACCCACCTGCCGTTCCTGACGATCGACCCCGAGGACGCGCGCGACCATGACGACGCCGTCTGGACCGAACCGACCGAGGATGGGTGGCGCGCGGTCGTCTCGATCGCCGATGTCAGCTGGTATGTCCGCTCGGGCTCGGCGCTGGACCGCGAGGCGCGGCTGCGCGGCAACAGCGTCTATTTTCCCGACCGCGTCGTCCCGATGCTGCCCGAGGCGCTGAGCCAGGACGCCTGCTCGCTGAACGCGGGCGCAGCCAAGGCGGTGATCGCCTGCCATCTGGAGATCGGCCGCAGCGGAGCGGTCAAATCGTGGCGCTTCAGCCGGGCGGCGATCCGCTGCGTCGCCAACATCGCGTATGAGGACGCGCAGGCAGCAGCCGATTCCAAGGCGGGCGAGCACTGGCCGGTGCTGGAGCCGTTGTGGGACTGCTGGCGCGCGGTCGCGACTGCGCGCGACAAGCGCGGACCGCTGGAGCTCGACCTGCCCGAGCGGCGCGTAAAGCTAGACGAGCGGGGCCGGATCGCTGAGATCGGCATTCGCGCCCGGCTGGACGCGCACCGTGTGATCGAGGACTTCATGATCGCAGCCAACGTCGCCGCCGCGAAGGCGCTGGAAGCGAAGAAGACGCCGTGCATGTACCGCGATCACGAGCCACCGAGCCGCGAGAAGCTGATGGCATTGCGCGAATATCTGGAGACGTTCGACATCCCGCTCGCGCTGGGGCAGGTCATCAAGCCCGCGACTTTCAACCGGATCTTAAAGCGCGTGAAGGGCCACGACTTGGCCGAGCAGATCAGCGAGCAGGTGCTGCGGACGCAGACGCAGGCCTATTACGCGCCGAAGAACACCGGGCATTTCGGGCTGGCGCTGGGAAGCTACGCGCACTTCACCTCGCCGATCCGCCGCTATGCCGATCTGCTGGTCCATCGCGCGCTGGTCAGCGCCTACGGCCTGGGCGACGGCGGGCTGACCGACGCTGAGGCGATGGGCATGGCCAAGACCGGCGAGCTCATCAGCCTCACCGAACGCCGCGCGATGGAGGCCGAGCGCGACACGCTCGCTCGCTATGTCGCCGCCTATCTGTCCGAACGCACGGGCGAGATCATGACCGCGCGGATCACCGGCACGGCGCGCTTCGGCTTTTTCGCCGAGGTCGATGGCGTCGGCGGCGACGGGCTGGTGCCGGTCAGCACGCTGGGCGAGGAGCGGTTCGTGTGGGACGAGGCGACCCGCGTGCTTGAGGGGATCGAGACCGGCACGCGCTACATGATCGGCCAGCGTCTGTCGCTGCGCCTCGCCGAGGCCAACCCGATCACCGGGGCGCTGCGCTTCGGACTGCCCGATGCGCCAGCCGGCGGCCCGCTGCCGCGCCACCGCGGGCGCGAACGCCGCAATGGCCGCCCTCCCAGCCGGCGCCGCTGATACGGCGAGCTGTGCTGGCGTGATTTGATTTCGCCGCCGCCGAGCCATCTGGCACGGTATGACAACCGGCCCCGGCGCAACCGCCGTCGAGGACTGGCGCCGCTCGGTGATCCAGGCTGCCGACACAACGGCAAGGCCGCCGGAAGCGCGCGCCACGCGTGACAGCAGCGGGCCATAGCGGCTACGCGGCTCAAATGATCCGCACCGGCGTCTATCCCGGCACCTTCGACCCGCTGACGCTGGGGCATCTGGACATCATCCGACGCGGTGCCAAACTGGTCGATCGGCTGGTGATCGGCGTCGCCACCAACCCCAGCAAGACGCCGATGTTCACGCTGGAGGAGCGGCTGGCGCAGGTGAAGCGCGAAACCGCTTCGATCGCCCCGCGGGCCGAGGTGGTCAGCTTCGACAGCCTGCTGATGCACTTTGCGCGCGCGCAGGGTGCGCAGATCATCATCCGGGGCCTGCGCGCAGTCGCGGACTTCGAGTACGAGTTCCAGATGGCCGGGATGAACCAGAAGCTCGATGCCGAGGTCCAGCTGTGCTTCCTGATGGCCGACGTTGCGCTTCAGCCGATCGCGTCAAGGCTGGTGAAAGAGATCGCGCTCTATGGCGGCGACATTTCCGGCTTTGTGCCGCCCCGCATCGCGGGCGAGGTGATCGCGCGCGTGGCGGAGATGGCCGGCCGCCGCTGAGGGAACGACCATCTATGCTCCGCCGCTTCATCCTCGCGCTCATCGCAGCGCTTAGCCTTGGCCGCATCGCGGCCGCACAGGAGACCCAAGTGACCCAGACCGAACCCGCGCTGACGCCAGAGAACACGCTCGTCCTTGAGCTGTCGACCGGCGGCCGCGTCACCATCCAGATGCGGCCCGACAAGGCACCCAAGCACGTCGCGCAGATCAAGACGATGGTGCGTCAGGGCTTTTATGACGGGACGGTGTTCCACCGCGTCATTGAAGGCTTCATGGCGCAGGGCGGCGACCCCACCGGAACGGGAATGGGCGGGTCGAAGCTGCCCAACATCAAGGCCGAATTCAACGACCTGCCGCACCTGCGCGGCACAGTATCGATGGCGCGAGCGAGCGACCCCGACAGCGCCAACAGCCAGTTCTTCATCTGCTTCGACCGGTCAAACTTCCTCGACGGCCAGTATACCGCGTGGGGCCGCGTGGTGCAGGGGATGGACGCCGTCGATCAGATCGCGCGCGGCGAGCCACCGGCCGAGCCGACGCGCATCGTCCACGCGACGATCGCTGCCGACGCGAGCGCCAAATAGGCGCGCGGCCGGGCTGCGGCCGCGATCGAGGCGCAATCGCCGGGCGGCCGGTGCGACTGCGAAACGGCCGATGCGAGCCTCAAGCGAGTAAGGTGCCAGGCTGCAACGCTTTCCGGCACCTCGACGGCCCGCTGCCTCGGGCCGCTTCCGGCGGCGCGGCCGTCAGTGCGGAGCCACCGCAGGCCAGCGCCGGTACTGCCGCCGAGTGAGCTTGACGCCCGGCGCAGCGCTGGGCAGCGCCGCGCGCGTGAAGACGGCCGATTTCGATTTCGATCTGCCCGAGGACCGCATCGCGCTGCGGCCAGCCTCGCCGCGCGACTCCGCGAAGTTGCTGGTGGTGCGCGGCGCGGGCGCGTTTGAGGACCGGATCGTGCGCGAACTGCCCGGGCTGCTCCAGCCCGGCGACGCGCTGGTGTTGAACGACACGCGCGTGCTGCCCGTGCAGCTATCGGGCCTAGCGGGCGCGGCGCGCATCGGCGCGACGCTCATCAGCCGAGTGGACGAGCGCCGCTGGTGGAGCTTCGTCAGGAACGCCCGCCGCCTCGCGCCGGGCGACTGCGTCGCATTCGGCGCCGAACTCAGCGGCGAGGTGGAAGCCAAGCGCGAAAGCGACGGCGCGGTGCTGTGGCGCTTCACGTGCGACGGCCCGCTGGAGGCCGCGCTGGAGCGCGCGGGCGCGATGCCCCTGCCGCCCTATATCGCCAGCCGTCGCGCGCCGGACGTGCAGGACGCCGCCGACTACCAGACCGTCTACGCCGCGAAAAGCGGATCGGTCGCAGCGCCCACCGCGGGGCTGCACTTCACACCCGAGCTGCTCTCTGCGCTCGACGCGCGCGGAGTGGAGCGCGTGACGCTGACACTGCATGTAGGCCCTGGCACCTTCCTGCCGGTGAAGGCCGAGGACGTCAGCGACCACCGCATGCACGCCGAATGGGGGGAGGTCAGCCCCGACGCCGCCGCACGCCTGAACGCCGTCCGCGCACGCGGCGGCCGCGTGATCGCGGTCGGCACGACATCCTTGCGGTTGCTGGAAAGCGCCGCCGACGAGCGCCGCGTCATCCACCCCTTCGCCGCCGAAACGGCGATCTTCATCACCCCGGGCCACGTGTTCCGCGGCATCGACGGGCTGATGACCAACTTCCACCTGCCCAAGTCGACCTTGTTCATGCTGGTCTCGGCGCTGATGGGCGTTGACCGAATGCGCGCAGCCTACGCCCACGCGATCGACAAGCATTATCGCTTCTACAGCTATGGCGATTCGAGCCTGCTGCTGCCCTGAGCGTCTGTGAAGCGGGCCTCAGGTCACGCGTGAGCGCACCGCGTAGGCCGGGTCGCGCCACGCGCCCGTCCGCATCACCTCGCCGACGATCTCGGTCGCGTCCCACACGTCGGCGTGACTGAGGTAAAGTGGAGTCAGGCCAAGGCGCAGCAGATCGGGTGCGCGGAAATCGCCGATGACACGGGCCGCGATCAGCGCCTGGCAGATTTCGTAGGCGCAGGGGTGCGCGAACACGACGTGACTGCCGCGCTGAAGCGGATCGGCGGGTGAGGCCAGTTCCAGGTCGGGCGCATGCTCGGCCATACGGGCGATGAGCAGGCCGGAGAGCGAGCGCGACTTGGCGACGAGCAGACCCAGATCGACGCCGTCGAAGGCGCGCAAGCCCTCCTCCAGCGCCGCGAAGCTGAGGATCGGCGGCGTGCCGCACAGAAAGCGCGCCATGCCCTCGGCCGGAGCATAGTCGTCCACGAACGAGAAGGGCTGGGCGTGGCCCATCCAGCCGGTCAGCGGCGAGCGCATCGCGGCGTGGTGGCGCGCGGCCGCGAACAGGAAGGCGGGTGCGCCGGGGCCGCCGTTCAGATATTTATACCCGCAGCCCACCGCGAAGTCGGCGACGCAGTCGTTCAGGTTTACCGGCAGTGCACCGGCCGAGTGGCTGAGGTCCCACAGCGCCAGCGCGCCCGCCGCGTGCGCCGCTGCCGTCAGGCGCGCCATGTCGTGCACGCGCGCCGACTTGTAGTGGACGTGCGTCAGCATCAGCACAGCGACATCGGACGACAGCGCCTGCTCGATCGCGTCCGGCTCGACCGAACGCACCTCGACGTCCGGATGCGCTGCTGCCAGCCCCTGTGCGACGTAGAGGTCGGTCGGGAAATTGCCCGGCTCGGTCACGATCACGCGCCGCTCCGGCCGGAGCGAGAGCGCAGCGTGGAGCAGCTTGTAGAGGTTGACGCTCACCGAATCGGCCGCGATCACCTCGTCAGCCGCAGCGCCGATGAGCGGCGCGATCAGCGCGCCGATGCGCGCCGGCGCGCCGATCCAATCGGCGCTGTTCCAGCTGCGGATAAGGTCGCGGCCCCACTCGCGGCTGACCACGTCGGCGATCCGCGCGGGTGTGGAGCGCGGCAGGACGCCGAGCGAGTTGCCGTCGAGATAGAACACCCCCTCGGGCAGGCTGAACCGATCGCGCGCGAACGCCAGAGGGTCGGCGGCGTCCAGCTGCAGGGCGTGGTCGCGGGTCACAGCGCGGTCCTTACGGCGAGCAGTTCGGGGAAAAAGCTCACCTTCAGCACGTCCGCAAGATAGGCCGTGCCCGCGGTGCCGCCCGTGCCGCGCTTGAAGCCGATGATGCGCTCGACCGTCTTCAGGTGGCCGAAGCGCCAGCGCTGCACGTGATACTCCAGGTCGACCAGCTTCTCGGCCAGCTCGTAGAGGTCCCAATAGCGCTCGGGCTCGCGGTAGATGGCGGCCCACGCCGCCTCCACCGCCTCGCCGCGCGTGTCCGCATCGACCGCGAAGCCGCGCCGCAGCAAGAGATCGAGCGCTACCGCATAAAGGCTCGGCCGGGCGAACTCGGCTTGCAGCGCC
Organism: Sphingomonadaceae bacterium; assembly: GCA_032249695.1. Taxonomy (GTDB): domain Bacteria; phylum Pseudomonadota; class Alphaproteobacteria; order Sphingomonadales; family Sphingomonadaceae; genus JAVVHE01. Next base: position 30,213 of record JAVVHE010000017.1, read on the forward strand.
GCGGCAGCGCCGGGCTCGTTCCGGAACATGCCCAGATGGCCCGCGTTGCGATGGCCCATCACCGCTTCCAGCAGCCGATACTGCCAGCTCTGGAAGCCGCTCGACGAGCCGAGATGCGGGCGGATCGCCGAATAGTCGCTGGGCGTCATCGTCGCGAGCACGTCCCAGCTTTGAACGAGCTGCGTCTGTGCGCGGCTCACGCGCGACAGCATCTTGAACGCCGGCCGCAGATTGTCCGCTGCGATCGCCGCGCGCGCGGCCATGATCTCGTGCAGGCACAACTTCATCCACAGCTCGCTGGCTTGGTGGATGACAATGAACAGCAGCTCGTCATGAGCTTGGCTGAGCGGATGCTGCGCGCCGAGGATGCGCGGCAGATCGAGATACTCGCCATAGGTGATCGTGTTGCGCGTCATTGGCGTCAGCCTAGCGGTTCGGCGGACGCGCGCACAGGCCGCCGGTTGGGCCAGCGCGCCACCACCAACGCCCCCAGGACCAGCAGCGCGCCGATCGCCTGCACCGGCGCGGGCCGCTCGCCCAGCCAGCCCCAGCCGATCGCGGCCGCGACCACCGGCTGCGTCAGCAGGCCCAGCCCGCTCACCTCGGGTTTCAGGTGGCCGACCGCGAACACGATCAGCCCCTGTCCTACCACCTGGCTGCCGAACGCCAGCAGCAGCAGCGGCGTCCAGTCGCGCGCCAGAACGGGCTGGCCGAAGGCGGCAGCCAATGGCCCCAACAGGCACGCGCCCGCCAGCGTCGCCACGGCCAGCGCTGGCAGCGGGGCGACCTGCGCACGCTCACGGTCGATGATGACCAGATAGCCGACATAGAGCAGCGCCGCGCCGATCGAGAGCAGATCACCGGTGAGGTTGCGCGGCGACAGCTCGGCCGAATGCCCGAGCAACAGCCCGATGCCGATCACCGCCATCGTGACGGCGCTGAGAAACCGCCGCCCCGGCCAGACGCGGGCTGCGATGAACCCCCAGGCCGCGAAAAAGAAGCTGCTGACATTGCCGAACAATGTCGCGTTGGCGAGGCTGGTGCGCACGATGCCCGCGTGCCACGTCGCGATGTCGCTGGCGAAGAACAGCCCGGCGACCGCGAGCAGGCCCCAGCCGCGCCCGCCCTTCGGCTTCGCTCCACCCGACATCGCTGCCATCAGCGCGAGCAGCGGCGCGGCCAGCGCCAGCCGCCAGAAGGCCGAGGCGAGCGGCGTCACATCGGCCTGGCGCACGAACAGCGGCCCGAAGGCGAGCGCCGACGAACCCGCGATCAGCGCCGGGAACGCCCATGCGTGTCCCCGTCCCGTCGCCAAGCGCTGCCCTCCGGTGCTATTCTGCCGCCCATGCCCAAGGACACGCCATCGCGTGAGGACCGGCTCGCAGCCGCTCTGCGCGCCAACTTGCTGAAGCGCAAGGCGCAGGCGCGAAAGACCGAGACGCAGGAGCCGGAGGGCGGGGTTGAGCGCAAGCCCGAACAGGGCGCGAACGCGTCATGCTGAGCGGGTTCCGGCATCCCGCTTGACCTTCGGCCGTATCGCAGGCGCCACGGCCGGACAGACGGCGGGATTTTGACGCTGATTCGCGGTTGCTGGCAGGGTCCGCGACCCCCCGCCTCTAGCCCGCGATCGCCTTCTCAATCGCGCTCGTCAGCTCGGGCGATTGCGGGGTCACCTTGCTGGGATAGTAGGCGATCAGCTTGCCGTCGCGGCCTACCAGATATTTGTGGAAGTTCCACTTGGGAGCCGACTGCTCGCCCAGATTGGCCTTCGCCCACTGATAGAACGGCGCCGCCTTGGGGCCAACCACGTCCACGCGCTCGGTCATCGGGAACTTTATTCCGAACTTCGACGAGCAGAACTTCTTGATTTCCTTGTTGTCCGAATATTCCTGCCCGCCGAAATTGTCGGACGGGATGCCGATCACCGTGAAGCCCTTCGGTGCGTAGGTGTCCTGCAGCTTCTGCAGCCCCTCATATTGCGGCGTGAACCCGCACATGCTCGCGGTGTTCACCACCAGCAGCACCTTGCCCTTGTATTTGGCGAACGGCATCGGCTCGCCGTCGATCGCAGTCATCGTGAAGTCGGTCGCGGCTTTCGGGGCGGGCGCGGCGGCGGCGGCAGCGCCAAGCGCGGCGACGGCAAGCACGGTACGGGCGAAAGTCATCGGCGTCCTCCAAAGTTGATTCTGCATGCACCGATAGCCGATCCGGCCGTTCCGGTTGAGAGGCGAATCGACCCACGCAGCGGTTGCGGTGAGACCGGCAAAATCGGGGTCGGCGCGGTCTACCTAAGTCTACGCGTCCGACAGATCCAAGACTGCCGGAGGGCAGCCCGGCCCTTGGCAGCGCTCAAAGCGGCGCGCAGGCAGCCCGCAGCCACTCGGCCACCTCCGACGGCAGCAGCGGCGCAATCTCGGCCGCCACGCGCGCGTGGTAGGTGTCGACCCACGCGCGCTCGCGCTCGGTCAGCAGCGCGGGCTCGATCAGGCGGCGGTCAATCGCGGCGAGCGTTAGATCGTGGAAGGCGAGCATATCCTTCTCGTCGCCCGGCCGCTTGTCCGGCGTGACGAGCAACAGATTCTCGATGCGGATGCCGTACTCGCCCTGCTTGTAGTAGCCCGGCTCGTTCGACAGGATCATGCCGGGCTTCAGCGGCTCGTCGCCGCCGCCGTAGCTGGCGATGCGCTGCGGCCCTTCGTGGACCGCGAGATAGCAGCCGACGCCGTGGCCGGTGCCGTGCGCGTAATCCAGCCCCGCCTCCCACAGCGGCCGCCGCGCGAGACCATCGATCTGGCTTCCTTTCGCGCCCAGCGGGAAGCGCGCGCAGGCGACCGCGATGTGCGCCTGCAACACGCGCGTGAAGCGGTCGCGGCGTTCGGCCGTGACGGCGTCCGGCTGGATCGCGACGGTGCGGGTGATGTCGGTGGTGCCGTCCTGATACTGGCCGCCGCTGTCGATCAGCAGCAGGTCGCCCGCGCGGATCGTTCGGCTGGTCTCGGGCGTGGCGTGGTAGTGGATGATCGCGCCGTTGGGCCCCGCGCCCATGATCGTCGTGAAGCTGGTGTCCTTCAGCGCCCCCGTCTCGCGCCGGAACGCCTCCAGCTGCGCCATCGCCGCAAGCTCGTCGACCTCGCCGCTGGGGCCATGCGCGTCGATCCAGTGCAGGAAGCGGGCGATCGCCACGCCGTCGCGCACGTGCGCGGCGCGCATCCCTGCAATCTCGGCGGCGTTCTTGATCGCCTTGGGCAGCAGCACCGGGTCGCGCTTTGCCACGATGCGCGCGCCCGCCCGACGCAGCGCTTCGAAGACCGCGTGCGCCTGGCTCGCGGGGTCGGCCGCAACCACCTTGCCGCCGAGGCTCCCCAGCGCCTCGGCGAACGCTGCGCGGGGGGCGAGGCGGACGGCGTTCCCCAGATGCGCGCGCACCTCCGGCGTCAGCTTGGGCTCGTCGACGAACAGCTCGGCGGTACCGTCGCGGTGCAGCACCGTGAAGGCCAGCGGGACCGGCGTGTGCGCCACATCCGCGCCCCGGACGTTGTACAGCCACGCAATGCTGTCGAGCGCGGTGATGACCGCAGCGTCGGCTCCGGTCTCCTCCAGCCAGCGGCCGATCTCACCGCGCTTCTCCGCGCTCGATCTTCCAGCCAGCCGATCGGGCTGCACAGCGAGCGGCGCATCGGACGGAGCGGGCTGGCCGCTCCACAGCGCATCGATCGGGTTGACGGTGACTGACACGAGGGTGGCCCCGCGCCCCTCCGCGGCGGCCTTCAGGTCGGTCGCCTGCTTCTCGCTGTGGAGCCACGGATCGAAGCCGATGCGCATCCCCGGCTGGGCGTTCTGCCCAAGCCAGTCGGTCAACGGCGTATCGACGCTGGAGATGATGGTGAACGCTTGCGCGTCGACTTGGGCCGCCGCCTGCAGCGTGTAGCGACCATCGACGAAGAGCGTCGCCACGCCGGAGAGCACTGCGGCGGCGCCTGCCGAGCCATCGAACCCCGTCAGCCAGGCCAGCCGCTGCGCGTAGGCCCCGACATATTCGCTGCCATGCTCGTCGGCGATCGGGACCAGGAAGCCGTCGAGGCCGGAGCGGGAGAGTTCGGCGCGAAGCGCGGCGAGGCGGTCGGCGTGGATGGACATTGCTCGGCCCTATCGCACTCGGTCATGGCAGCGGAAGCCGGTCCCTCACCACGCCGGCGAAGGCTTGGGCGGCGGCGTCAATCCCGGCTTCCGCTGGGTGGCGGAGCGCGCGTGATGGACCGCTGCGCCACGCCCGGTACGCTCCCGCAATGCTTCTCAGGGTCACGCTGCTCGCGCTCGCCGCCCTTGCCATCCTGCCCGCGCCCGGCTTCACCGCGCCGATGCACACGCAGCCCCCGCAAGCCGAACGCCGCCCGCACAGCGAGACCCACCACGGTGTGAGAATCGAAGACCCGTATTTCTGGCTGAAGGATCAGGGCTACCCCAAGATCACCGACCCCGACGTGCTGGGCTATCTGACGGCCGAAAACACCTATTTCGAGGCGTGGGAAGCCAAGCACCATGCCGCGATCGAAACGCTGTTCCAGGAGATGAAGGCGCGCATCAAGGAAGATGACGCGAGCGTACCCGCCAAGGACGGCGATTGGCTCTACTGGTGGAAGTTCGAGCCGGGCGCGCAGTATCGCCGCTGGTGGCGCAAACCGGTGACGGGCGGCGCGGACGAGCTGATCCTCGACGAGCCAAAGCTGGCCGAGGGGCACGACTATTTCCGCTTGGGCGGCGCGGCGGTCAGCCCCGACGGCAAGCTGATCGCCTACGCTGTGGACGACAACGGCTCGGAGCGGTTCAAACTGCGCGTGCGCGAGATCGCGAGCGGGCGCGAACTGCCGGAGGTTTCCGCCGAGACGATCGGCGCGCCGGTGTGGGCTGCGGACAGCAAGGCGCTCGCCTACATGGTCGTCAGCGCCGAGTGGCGGCCCTACCGCGCGATGCTGCACAGGCTGGACGGGCCGGCGCCCGATCGGCTGCTGTATGAGGAAAAGGATCCCAGCTTCTTTGTCGGGATCGGCCGCACGCATGACCGGCGCTGGATGGCGATCCACAGCGCCGACCACGTGACGAGCGAGGTGCGGCTGGTTCCCACCATCGACCTTGGCGCGGAGCCCCTGCTGGTCTCTCCACGAAAAACGGGCCGCGAATATGAGGTGGACGGCGACGGCGAGCGCCTCGTGATCCGCACCAACGACGCGCACGTGAACTTCCGCGTAGTAACCGCCGACCCGGCGAACCCCGGCGAGTGGCACGAACTGATCGCAGGTTCGGACGAGGTCTATATCCGCGACGCCACGCCCTTCCGCGGCCGACTGGTGCTGGAGGAGCGGGTTGGCGGGCTCGACCAGGTGCGCGTGATCGAACAGGGCCACGAGCACCGCGTCGCGTTCCCCGAGGCGAGCTATGTCGCGGCGCTGGAGAGCAATCCCGAATACGATACGCCGACACTCCGGCTCAGCTACCAAAGCATGGTCACGCCGCCGACGGTGTTCGATTACGATCCGTCCGGGCGCAAGCTGACCACGCTGAAGGTGCAGGAAATCCCCAGCGGCTACGATCCCAGCCGCTATGAGACGCGGCGGCTGACCGTCACCGCGCGCGACGGGGCGAAGGTGCCCGTCAGCATCGTGATGAAGCGGGGCGAGCCGGTCACGATGCTACACCTCTACGGCTACGGCGCCTACGGCTACGCGGTGCCGCCGGGGTTCAGCACCTCGCGGCTGAGCCTGGTTGATCGTGGCGTGGCCTTCGCGATCGCGCATATTCGCGGCGGCGATGACCTCGGCTACCACTGGTATCTCGACGGCAAGCTCACGAAACGCGCCAACACCTACAACGATTTCGTCGACGCAGCACGCGGGTTGATCGCGGCAGGCTACGCGAGCGAGGGGCAAGTCAGCGCGAGCGGCGGCTCGGCGGGCGGCAACCTGATGGGCGTAGTGCTGAACACCGATCCGCAGCTGTGGCGCGCGGTGGCGGCGCATGTGCCGTTCGTCGACATGCTCAATACGATGCTGGATGCGTCCTTGCCGCTCACTCCGATCGAGTGGCCCGAATGGGGCGACCCCATCCGCGACAAGGCTGCCTTCGAGCGCATCCGGGCTTTGAGCCCCTACGACAACGTCACCAAGCAGGCCTATCCGCCGATCCTCGTGACGGCGGGGCTGAACGACCCGCGCGTCACCTACTGGGAACCGGCCAAGTGGGTCGCCAAACTGCGCGCGACCAAGACCGACCGGAACCTGCTGCTGTTGAAAACCAACATGGGCGCGGGCCACGGCGGCAAGTCGGGCCGATATGAGAGCCTGCGCGAGACCGCGGAGGAATATGCCTTCGTGCTGGAAGCGTTCGGGGTTGGGGTGGAGTGAGGGCACGGCCACTCCGCACCATCATGCTCACAGCATCCCGCTTATCGTGCGACGGTTCGCGCCCGCGGAGGGCGGGACGGCAGCGGCACCCTGAAACACTTTCAGAGTGACGTTCAGTGCTGATCGTGGCTCTGCTCCCCGATCTCGCGCGCTTCCTCGATCAGCATTACCGGCACGCCGTCGCGCACGGGGTAGGCGAGGCCGCTCGCGCGGCACACCAGCTCCTGCGCGGCGCGGTCATATTCCAACGGCTGCTTGGACAGCGGGCAGACGAGCACCTCCAGCAGGCGCGGATCGGGCTCGGTCATTGCAGGCGCCCCGAAGGCGCTTCGGCCGAGGCCGGCGCGAAGCGCATCAGCGCAACGAGCATCCGGGCGCGGTCGGGGAGCGTGGGCGATTCCAGGAGCGCCTGCTTTTCGATGGGATCGAACGGGCAGACTGCGGCGAGGGTGCGCACGAGCCCGTCATCGTCGGCCTGGCGGACCGCGTCCCAATCTGCCGACAGGCCCTGAGCATCGAGATATCCGTGCAGGCTGTCCTCCAGCTGGTCGCGAATCCCGTCAGGCAGCGCTGGCGGATCGCGCACGTCGGCGACGAAGGCGTCATAATCGACGCGCGCCTGGCGGAACGGCGCCTCACCCTCGATTTCGGCGGTAATGCGGAAGCGCACCACGCCCTGCAGCACAATCAGGAAGCGGCTGTCGGGGGTCTCGGCAAACTCGATGATCCGGCCAAGGCCGCCGACCGGGTAGAGGTCGGGCCTGTCCGAAGGGTCGACCGTCTCGCGCTCGCCCGCTCCGGTCTTGGGCTGCACCAGCCCGATCATGCGATCGTCGCTCATCGCCTCGCGCACCATCGCCAGATAGCGCGGCTCGAAGATATTGAGCGGCAGCAGCGCGTTCGGCAGCAGCACGGCCCCCGTCAGCGGGAACAGCCGGACGATTTCCGGCAGCGCAGTCTCGATCGCGCTGGCGCTCACGCGAACAGGATCGCCGACAGGCGGCGGCGCTGCGCCACGGTCCACGGATCGGCAAGGCCCTGCGCTTCGAACAGCTTCAGCAGCAGGTCGCGGGCCGAGCCGTCGTTCCAGCCGCGATCGAGCGCGATCAGCCGCAGAAGCTCGTCCGCCGCGAGGTCGCGCTGGCCTGCGCCGACGAGCGCCTGCGCGTAGGCAAAACCCGCTTCAAGATCGCCGGGCGCAGCCTCGGCCGCAGCGCGCAGCCGCGCCAGATCGCCCGCTGGTCCGGCCTGCCGCGCGAGCTCGATCGCCGCGCGCGCCTGCTGCACGGCGGCGTCTTTCGCCGCCGCCTCGGGCAGCGCCGCCAGCACCGCTGCGGCATCGTCGGCGCGGCCGAGCCCCGTCAGCGCCCGCGCGAGGCCGGCCGCGATCGCCGGGTCCTCGGGCGCCGCTTCCGAGAGCGCTCCGAACACCTCCTCGGCGGCCGCGAACTCCCCGGCCGCGAGCGCCTGGTTGCCGCTTTCGATCAGCGGCTCGAGATTCTCGGCCTCCTCCGGCCCGCCCGGCGGTGCAGCTGCAAGCAGGCGGTCGATGAACGCCTTCAGCTCGCGCTCGCCGACGGCTCCGGCGAAACCATCCACGGGCTGCCCGCCGATGAAGGCGTAGACCGTCGGCACCGACTGGATGCGGAATTGCTGCGCGATTAGCTGATTCTTGTCGATATCGACCTTCACCAGCTTCACGCGCGGCGCATAGGTTGCCACCACCCGCTCAAGAATCGGGCCGAGCGTCTTGCACGGACCGCACCACTCGGCCCAGAAGTCGACGAGTACGAGCGCACGCATCGACGATTCGATCACGTCGCGACGGAAGGCGGCGATGGCGTCGCGGTCGGCCTGAGGGGTGGCGAGTGTTGCCACGAGTGCTCCTGGTTGAGGGATCGCGTAGCCTATGTGGGCGGAAGCGCGCGGTTGTGAAGCCTCGCATTTCCCGCTTGCGCGCCCAAGTTCGCCCGGCTATCGGCAGCAGCTCCCACGGATGCCGCGCCCGTTCGCCGCGCTCCGTCACGCGCCGTGAGCGGGCGTAGCTCAGGGGTAGAGCACGACCTTGCCAAGGTCGGGGTCGAGGGTTCGAATCCCTTCGCCCGCTCCAGTGCGCTTTGCTGCACTGCACAGCATGCGACATGTTGACCTTCGGTGCGCGGCGCGCTTCCATGCGTGTGCTCTGGGGATCGGGGGGGGCGCACCTCCCGCACGCTGCCCGGAGAACATTGAAGGGAAGGGACCAATCCATGAAGCTCAAGCATCTTCTCGCCGCGACGGCGGTGTCGGCCGCGCTGTGTGCTCCGGCAATGGCGCAGGACGCGATGAAGCAGGACGCGATGAAGAAGGACGGCGCGATGGCCGCGGAGAAGAAGGCCGACAAGAAGGCGGCGCACCACAGCGCCAAGAAGGCCTCGGCCAAGAAGACCGAGATGAAGAAAGACGCGATGGCCTCCGACAAGAAAATGTAAGAAGCGGCCCGGCCCGGGCCAGCATGATGGCGGGCGGCGCGCGGGTGGGTATGGGTCCCTGCCGCCGCCCTTTCGCTTGGGCGCCCCCCGCTGCCGTTCCCAATCGCGCCCGCCCGCGCTAGCAGGTCGCATGGCTGTCGATGTTGCGTCTGCGCCCGCGCTTGCCCCTCCCTTGCCGCACGCCCGCGGACGCGCCCGCCTAGCCGAGCTGACCGCCCGCGGGCGGGCGCTGCTGGGGTCCGAGCACGCGATCCTTGCGGGCGCGATGACGTGGGTGAGCGAACGGCGGCTGGTCTCGGCGATCTCGAACGCGGGCGGCTTCGGCGTGCTGGCGGCCGGGTCGATGACGCCCGATCTGCTCGCGGCCGAGATCGCGGGGACGCAGGCGCTGACGAAGCGGCCGTTCGGCGTCAATCTCATCACGCTCCACCCTGCGCTGCTCGATCTGATCGCGGTCTGCCGCGAGGCGGGCGTCACGCACATCGTGCTGGCGGGCGGGCTGCCGCCGGGCCCGGCGGTCGATGCGATCAAGGCTGCGGGCATCAAGCTGATCGCCTTCGCGCCCGCTGTTGCCATCGCGAAGAAGCTGGTCCGTGGCGGTTGCGACGGCCTGGTGATCGAAGGTTCGGAAGCCGGCGGGCATATCGGGCCGGTCAGCCTGTCGGTGCTGGCGCAGGAAGTCCTGCCGACGATCAGCGATGTGCCCGTGTTCGTCGCAGGCGGGCTCGGGCGCGGTGGCGCGATCGCGGCGTTCGTTGAGATGGGCGCAAGCGGAGCGCAGCTCGGCACGCGCTTCGCAGCATCGGCCGAGTCGATCGCGCATCCATCGTTCAAGCGCGCGTTCGTCCGTGCCGCCGCGCGCGATGCGGTGGCGAGCGTGCAGCTCGATCCGCGCTTCCCCGTGATCCCGGTGCGCGCGCTTAGGAACAGGGGCCAGGACGCCTTCACCCAGAAGCAGCGCGAGGTGATCGCCGAGGTCGATGCGGGCCGCCTCAGCCTTGCCGAGGGGCAGCTGGCGATCGAGCATTATTGGGCGGGTGCGTTGCGTCGCGCGGTGATCGACGGCGACGTTGAGCATGGCAGCATGATGGCGGGCCAGTCGGTCGGCATGGTCGACGCCGAGGAGCCTGTGGAGGCGATCATCGGCCGCCTGGTCGACGAAGCCGCGGCCGCGTTGGACCGCCGCTGACGCGCATGCCGACGCTTGGAGCCGCGCGCGAGATCCTGAGGCGGCTTGCCGAGGTGATGGCAGCTGCGACGAGCGCGCAGGCCAAGCTCAACCAGACGGTGCGTCTGATCGCGGCGGTGCTCGATGCCGAGGTCTGCTCGCTCTATCTGCGGCGCGACGGGCAGCTGGAGCTGTTCGCAACGCGCGGGCTGGAGCAAACCGCCGTTCATGTGACGCGCCTGTCGTTCGGTGAGGGGCTGGTCGGAACGATCGCGCAGACGAAGGAGCCGCTGAACCTCGCCGACGCGCGCGCGCATCCCGATTTCGTCTATCGTCCGGAAACGGGCGAGGACCTGTTCCGCAGCCTGGCAGGGGTGCCGATCATCCGCGCCGAGCAGACCGTCGGCGTGCTGGTGGTGCAGCATCTGGAGCCGCGCGAGTTCGTCGAGCTGGAGATGGAAGCGCTCCAGACGGTGGCGATGGTGCTGTCCGAGCTGATCGCCAACGCCGGGCTGATCGACGACCTGACGATCGCATCCGAACGTGCACGCGATCAGGGCCATGTGCGCTTGCCCGGTCTGCGGCTGGTGCTCGGCCAAGCGCACGGATCGGCGGTCTTCCATCGTCCGCGCGTGGTGGTGGAGCACGCGATCGCCGACGATCCGGCGGTGGAGCGGCAGCGGCTGTCGGCGGGGTTCAACAGCCTGAAGGCGCAGATCGAGCGGCTGCAGATGACCGCCGAGTTCGCCGGGCCGGGCGACCATGGCGACATTCTGGAGACCTATCGCCTGTTCGCGCTTGACGAGGGCTGGCAGCGGCGCATCTTCGAAGCGATCGATCAGGGGCTGACCGCCGAGGCGGCGATCGAGCAGGTACAGATGCGCACACGCGCACGGATGCGGCGGATCGACGACCCGTATCTGCAGGAGCGGCTGCACGACCTCGACGACCTGTCCAACCGCCTGATGCGCATCGTCAGCGGCAAGCTCGGCACCGCAGCGCAGGCGGGGCTGCGGCAGGACAGCATCCTGCTCGCGCGCAATCTGGGGCCCGCGGAGCTGCTGGAATATGACCGGCGTTTCCTGAAGGGCGTGGTGCTGGAAGAGGGCTCGCTGACCAGCCACGCCACGATCGTCGCACGAGCGATCGGCGTACCGGTGCTGGGACGCGTGACGGGGCTTCAGACGATGGTCGCCGAAGGTGACCCGCTGCTCCTCGATGTGAATGGCGGCGCGGTCCACGTCCGGCCCTCGCCTTCGATGGTGAAGCAGTTCGAAGCGCTCGCCCGAGCGCGCGAAGCCAAGCAGAAGCAATATCAGACGATCCGCGACCTACCCGCCGAAAGCCGCGACGGCGTCCGCATCAAACTGATGATGAACGCCGGGCTGAAAGAGGATGTCGCCGCGCTCGATCTGACCGGAGCCGACGGCATCGGGCTGTTCCGCACCGAGTTCCAGTTCCTGATTTCTGCGACCCTCCCGCGTCGCGAGCGGCAGGAAGCGCTCTACCGCGCGGTGATCGAGGGGGCGGGCGAGCGGCAGGTGGTGTTCCGATCGGTCGATATCGGCGGCGACAAGAGCGTGCCCTATCTGGTCGAAGCGCAGGACGAGAACCCTGCGATGGGCTGGCGGGCGCTTAGGATCGCGCTCGAGCGGCAGGGCCTGCTGAAAGTGCAGGCACGCGCGCTGCTGACGGCGGCGGCGGGCCGCACGCTCGACATCATGTTTCCCATGGTCGGCGAGCCGTGGGAGTTCGAGAAAGCCAAGGCGATCGTCGAGGCACAGCGTGAGCGCATGGCTGCGCAGGGGCGGCCGATTCCGCAGCTGATCCGCTATGGCGCGATGCTGGAGGTGCCAGCGCTTGCCGAAATGCTCGACGTGTTCCTGCCGCGCATCGATTTCCTGTCGATCGGCACCAATGACCTGACGCAGTTCCTGTTCGCGGCCGACCGCGGCAATCCCAAGCTCGCCGAGCGCTATGACTGGCTGAGCCCCGCGGTGCTGCGCTATCTGCGCCGCGTCGTCGGTGCCTGCCGCGGCGCACACAAGGCCGTCACGATCTGCGGCGAGATGGGTGGCCGTCCGCTCGAATCGCTGGCGCTGATGGCGATCGGGGTCGAGCGGCTGTCGATCACGCCAGCAGCGGTCGGCCCGATCAAGGCGATGATCCGCTCGGCGATGCTGTGGCCGCTGCGCGACAAGATGGACGGCTGGCTCGCCGAAGGCTGCCCGGACATTCGCGAGCGGCTGCGGCGCGCCGCCAGAGCGATGGACGTCGTGCTGGAATAGGCTTGCTTGTCCCAAGAGCGGGGCGAGCGTAGCGGCGGGCGATGCGCACGACGTTGATCGCCCTGACCCTGCTGCTCGGCGGACCCGCCCTCGCCCAGGACGTCAACCCCCACGCGAAGCCCGAAGCCAAGGCCGAGCAGGCGATCCCCGCGCCCTTCCGCTCGACGACGCAGCACAGCGGCGTGTTCGGCGGCGTTCCCGTCCGCTACCGCGCGATCGCGGGCGAAACCTATTTGAACGACAAGGACGGCAAGCCCAGCGCCGCAATCTTTTCGACGACCTATCTGAGGGACGGTACTCCGGACCCTCGGCGGCCGACCATCTTCCTGTGGAATGGCGGGCCGGGCAGCGGCTCGCTGTGGCTGCACATGGGAGCGTTCGGGCCGAAGCGCGTGCGCCTGCCCGACGCCAAGGACGACGGCGCGCCGCCCTACAACCTCATCGACAATCCCGACTGTCTGCTCGATGTGGCCGATCTGGTGTTCATCGATCCGGTGGGCACCGGTTTCTCGAAACCGCTCGGCAAAACCGAGGCGAAGAGCTTCTACGGCGTCACCGACGACGCGAAGGCGATCGACCAGTTCATCCGCATCTGGCTGAACGAGTATGGTCGCTGGAACGCGCCCAAGTTCATCGGTGGCGAGAGTTACGGGACGACGCGATCGGCAGCGGTCATCAACCAGCTGGAAGGCAGCTACAACGACGTGGCGGTCAACGGCGTCATCCTCATCTCGACGATCCTCGATTTCGGAGCCGAGGCCGAAGTCGAGGGGAATGAGATGCAGTATGTGACGACGCTGCCCTCGATGGCAGCGGTCGCGTGGTATCACAACGCGCTGAAGGAGCGGCCCGCCGCGCTGGAGCCGTTCCTGGACGAAGCGCGGGCTTTTGCGCGCGGGGCGTATATCTCGGCGCTGCTCAAGGGGAACACGATCGGCGACGCCGAGCGCGCGCAGGTCCGCCAGCAGCTGGCGCGCTTCACGGGGCTGAGCGAAGCCTATCTCGACCGCTCCAACCTGCGCGTCACTCCGGGGCGCTTCTACAAGGAGCTGCTGCGTGATCGCGGCGTCAGCGTCGGGCGGCTCGACTCGCGCTATCTGGGCATCGACCGCGACCGTGCCGGGGAGCAGCCGGACAACGATCCGAGCTTCTACGGCATCGACGCCAGCTACACCGCAGCAATCAACACGTGGCTGCGCGACGGGCTGGGCGTGAAGTTTCCGGACCGGCACTATGTCACCATCGGCGGCGTGCAGGACTGGGACTGGAAGCTGGGCAACGGCCGCGACACCTATGTCAGCGTCGCGCCCTATCTCTCGCGGGCGCTGCGCGAGAATAGCGGCCTCAGGATCTTCGTCGGCCAGGGCTATTACGATTTCGCCACGCCGTTCTTCGGGGCGGAGCTGTCGCTCACCGGCCCCGGATTCCAGCCCGGGCGCGTGGAGTTCCACTATTATCAGGCCGGGCACATGATGTACGTCCACGACAGCGATCTGACCGCGCTTGTCCGCGACATCCGCGATTTCGTGCGGCGCCAGGTGCGCTGACCGGCAGCGCTTGGACCCCGGAGGCGTTCCCGGCAGCCCGGTTCGCGCGGGGTGCCGGGCCTGCTAGGGCCGGAGCGTGCCCGAACTTCCCGAAGTCGAAACCGTCGTGCGCGGGCTGAGGCCCGCGCTCGAAGGGCGGCGCCTCACCCGCGTCATCGCACGGCGGCCCGATCTGCGCCGCCCGATCCCGCCCGATCTCAGCCAGCGGCTGACGGGCGCGCGCGTCGAGGCGATCACGCGCCGCGCCAAATACGGCCTGATCGCGACCGATCGCGGCGATACGCTGATCTTCCACCTGGGCATGAGCGGCCGGATGCGGCTCGACCCGACCGACATTGGCCCGCACGATCATGTGGAGTGGCAGACCGACGCCGGGCGGCGCATCGTGCTGACCGATCCGCGCCGCTTCGGCAGCATCGACCTGTGCGCAACCGACGCGCTGGGCGAGCATTCGCTGCTCGCCGGGCTGGGGCCCGAGCCGCTCTCCGATGCCTTCGGCGCCGCCTATCTCGCTCGGCGCTTCGCGGGCCGCTTTGCGCCGGTCAAGTCGCTGCTGCTCGATAGCCGGACGGTCGCGGGCATCGGCAATATCTACGCGTGCGAGGCGCTATACCGCGCCCGCATTCACCCAGCGCGCGAGGCGGGCGCCGTCAAGCCGCGCGAGGTGCGGGCGCTGGTCGAAGCGGTCAAGACCGTGCTCAGCGAAGCGATCGAAGCCGGCGGCTCATCGCTCCGCGATCACGTGCAGCCCGATGGCGTGCTGGGCTACTTCCAGAAACGCTGGCGCGTCTACGGCCGCGAGGACCAACCCTGCCCCGCCTGCTCACGCCCGGTCACGCGCCTCGTGCAAGCGAGCCGGAGCAGCTTCGCCTGCGAGGCGTGCCAGCGCTGACCAACCGACGCTCTGAGTGTTCGACGGCACCGGGTTGGTGACAGTCGCCTGACACGTTCGTCGGCATCTGCCTGTCTAGCTGATGCCGGTCCCAGCGCGGAACCGGACGATCAGCGCATCCGGTAGGTCGGGCGCGGCGGCGGGGAGCCTGGGCGCTGCTGGCGCGGCAGCTGCGCCTGGTAGGCAACCGCGCAATGCTCGACACAATAGGGATAGCCGGGGTTCGACGCCTTTCCGCAGAAGTGGAAATCCACCTCGCCGGGATGGCCGATCGGCCATTTGCAGACCTTGTCGCTCAGCTCCAAGAGCGAGGTACGCTGCGGCTTCGCGGGCGCCTTGGCACGCGCAGCCGCGGGCTGCCTTGCCGCGGGCGCCTGGGTGCCATCGGCGGGGGTAGCGTGCGCTTCACCGGTCTTGACAGGGCTGGGACGCGATTCCAGCCCCAGACGGTGCGCCTTCCCGATCACCGCGTTCCTCGATATTCCGTCGCCAAGCTCCTTGGCGATCTGGCCCGCGGGCAGGCCCTGCTTCCACAATTCACGCAATTTCTCCTGTAGCGCGTCCGTCCACGCCATGCGTCGGCCCCTTCCCCCGCTTCAAAAGCTTGAACCCAAGGCTTAGACGCAAGCGGGCCATGCAGACAACCACCAGCGCCACCCGCCCAGAGCCAGGAGTGGCCGTTATCCCAACCATCAACTGGTTGGGATTGCGCACCATGTATTGCAAGGAGGTGCGGCGATTCGTGAAGGTCCAGCTGCAGACGATCTGGGCGCCGGGGATCAATACGCTGCTGTTCCTCGTGATCTTCACGGTCGGCATGGGCCGCGGCGCCCGCGTGGTTTGGGACGTGCCCTACGCCGACTTCCTCGCGCCCGGCCTTGCTGCCATGGGCATGATGCAGAACGCGTTTGCGAATACCAGCTCGTCGCTTCTCGTCTCTAAGGTTCAGGGCACCATCATCGACAGCCTGATGCCGCCGCTGTCGGCTGGAGAGCTGCTCGTCGCCTATGTCGGCGGGGCGGTGACGCGCGCGTGGGCGATCGGGTTGGTGACGCTGCTTGCGATGGCCTTCTGGCCGGGCGTCCATCTCCACATGCCAAACATCGCGGTCGCGCTGTTCTTCGGCACCGTTGCTTCCGTGATGCTTGCCTTGCTGGGTCTGCTGACCGGCATCTGGGCGGAGAAGTTCGATCACGCAGCGGCGATCGCCAACTTCGTCGTGCAACCGCTGACGCTGCTTTCGGGCACGTTCTACACGCTGTCGGTGCTTGCAGCGCCGTGGGACCGGCTCGCGCACCTGAACCCGTTCTTTCATGCAATCGACGGATTCCGCTCGGCGTTCCTGCACCGATCCGACGGCGACGTCGCGGTTTCGGCGGGCGTGCTGCTGTTCATCGCAGCGCTTCTGTGGTTCGTCGCATATCGCGCGCTGAAGTCCGGCTGGAAGCTCAAGGCTTGACCCCGCGCGCCCTGCGGCCCCAAGGCGCGTGGCTGTTGAACTGTGGCCAATAGCGAGCGCCCTGACCCCATGATTCCCGACGCTGCCGACGCGGACGCGCGCGCCGCCCACCTCGCGCGCGGCGCGAAGATGCAATCGACGCTGATGGAGTGGGTCAAGACGATCGTCTCGGCGCTTGCCATCGCGGTTGTGCTGCGTTCGTTCCTGTTCGAACCGTTCAATATCCCTTCGGGATCGATGCTCCCCAAGCTGGAGGTCGGCGACTATCTGTTCGTGGCCAAATGGCCCTATGGCTACAGCCGCTACAGCTTCCCGTTCGGCCCGCCGCTGTTCGATGGCCGGATCGGCGGCAGCCCGCCCACGCGCGGCGACGTGATCGTGTTCCGCAACCCCAACAATTCCAGCGTCGATTTCATCAAGCGGCTGATCGGCCTGCCTGGCGACCAGATCCAGATGCGCGAGGGCGTGCTCTACATCAACGGCCAGGCCGTGCCGAAGGTGCGCGTGGCCGACGCGGTCATCCCGATCACGCGCGACGAGGATTGCCGCGCAGGGTTCGAGACGACGGTGCGCGAGCCCAACGGCAAGGGCGGCTTCAACTGTCGCTACCGCCAGTTCCGCGAAACGTTGCCGGGCGGGCGAACCTATAACGTGCTCGATCAGTCGGACAGCGCGCCGGGCGACAACACGCAGGTGTTCATCGTGCCTGCTGGCCATTACTTCATGATGGGCGACAACCGCGACGATTCCGCCGACAGCCGTTTCGGGGCGGCCGAGCAAGGTGTGGGGTTCGTGCCCGCCGAGAACCTCGTCGGTCGCGCGACGATCATGTGGTTCTCGATCGACGGCACCGCGCATTGGTACGCGCCGTGGACCTGGCCCGGCGCGATCCGCTTCAGCCGGATCGGCACGACCTTCTGACGATGGCCGTCGCCCAATGGCGGCCCGGGGACGATGCCCGCCACGCTCGCTTCGTCCGGGCGCAGCGCCGGGCAGCGCTCGGCCTGCTGACGCCGCGGCCGGGCGAGGCATTCGCGGCTGGTTGACGGGCGTCCGCGAACCGGCCTTCGCCGAAGCTGGCGATCATCTGCTGGCGCGCGCGGAAGCTAGCCGTGGCGATGTGGACGCGGCGTGCTACACGCCGCGCATGAGCCAACCCGTCCGTCTGCTGCCGCTCCGTAAAGCCAAGCAGGCGTTTTCGCGCGTTGTCAGCGGAGCCGCGGCCGGTGCTGCCTACCCGATCACTCGCGTTGCTAAGCCGGTGGCGCGCGTCGGCAATCCGGTTGCGGACGCCGGGCTGTCTCCGCGCGCCCCAGCGCTGCTGGGTATCGCTTGATGAGCACGGACGCCGAAGACTGGGCCGCAGCCGCTCTCGGCCACCGGTTCCGAGATCCCGCTCTGCTCGCCGAGGCGCTCACGCATGGCAGCATGGGTCAGCCCGACTATCAGCGGCTGGAGTTTCTGGGCGACCGGGTGCTCGCGCTGGCCACCGCCGAGCGGCTTTACCAGGGCGGCGAGGAGCTGGCGGCGATGGCGCGCCGCCTCGCAGCGCTCGTCGACCGCGGCCGCTGCGCAGCCGTCGCGCGTGCGCTGGGCGCGGCGTCGCACATCCGCGTCGACCGGGGCGCGCGCGCGGCGGGAGTGCATGGCCAGGACAACGTGCTCGCCGACGTGTGCGAGGCGCTGATCGGCGCGCTCTATCTCGATGGCGGCTGGGCCGCGGCGAGCGGGTTCATTGCGCGCGCCTGGGCGGGGCAGGCCGAGGCGGGCGACGCAGCCGGCCACCCCAAGAACCGCCTCCAGGAATGGGCAGCAGCGCGCGGCTTCAGGCTGCCGGCCTACGAGGTCGTCGCGCGCGAGGGGCCCGATCATGCGCCGCGCTTCCGCGTGCTGCTCTCGGTCACCGGCCAACAGCCCGTCGAGGCGATCGGCACGTCGAAGGCCGAAGCCGAGCGCGCGGCTGCCGAAGCGCTGCTGAAGCGGCTCGGCCTGTGACGGCGCCGACACGCTGCGGGGTGGTTGCCGTCGTTGGCGCGCCGAACGCGGGCAAGTCGACGCTCGTCAATGCGCTTGTCGGCGAGAAAGTCGCGATCGTGTCGCCGCGCGTGCAGACGACGCGCGCGCGGCTGATGGGCATCGCGGTCGAGGGCGACGCCCAGCTGCTGCTGGTCGACACGCCCGGCATCTTTGCGCCGCGCAAGCGGCTGGAGCGCGCGATGGTCAAGGCCGCGTGGGAGGGGGCCGAGGGCGCCGATGTCGTGCTGCTGCTGATCGACGCTCGGCGCGGGCTCGCCGACGACGTGGCCGAGATCGTCACCGGCCTTTCGCAGCGACCGGAGCCGAAATGGCTGGCGCTGACCAAGGTCGACATCGCGAGCAAGGAGCGGCTGCTGCCGCTCGCAGCCGAAGCGAACCAGCGCCTGCCGTTCGCCGAAACCTTCATGATCGCCGCGCCGCAGGGTGACGGCGTGCCCGAGCTCAAGCGCCGGCTCGCAGCCGCGCTGCCCGCGGGGCCGTGGCACTTTCCGCCGGACCAGATCACCGACGCCACCACGCGCCTGCTCGCAGCCGAGCTGACGCGCGAGCAGATCTACCTACAGCTCCGCGACGAGCTGCCCTACGCCGCCACGATCGAGACCGAGCAGTTCAGCGAAGGCCCGCGCGCGACGACGATCCACCAGTCGATCCTCGTCGAGCGCGACAGCCAGAAGGCGATCGTGCTGGGCAAGGGCGGCACGCGCATCAAGGCCATCGGCGAGGCGGCGCGCGCCGAGCTCGAATCGCTGCTCGGCCGCCGCGTACACCTGTTCCTCCACGTAAAGGTCAAACCCGGCTGGGCCGACCGCCGCGACGCCTATGGCGAGATGGGACTCGACTGGGTGGAGTAGGCGCCGGGCGTCAGAGGTCGCGGTAGCGCGTGGTCGAATCGGTGTTGAGGCTGCTGCCCATCGCTTCGCCGCGGATCGAGATGGTCTGCTCGCGCAGCCGCGGGCGGCCGTCTGAGCCGAGGGCGTAGCGCGTCACGGCTTCGAAGCTGTCGATCTTGGCGACGATCCGCACGCGCACCGGCTTGGGCGCATAGAGACGGTATTCGGTGACATACGGGCGATCGGGCGTGCCGCCGACGCGCACGTCGGCGATCACATGCTCGGACATCGACGCCATCTGCCCGCGCAGGAAATCGGGCGGCAGCTTGGTGACGCGGTAGAGGTTCGGCTGCACGCGCTCGGCGCCGGCTGCGAGCAGCTCGGCGATGCGATAATAGCCCGCGGGTCTGGAGTTGCGCGCGCGCTTGCCGAACTGTTCAGCTTCCTCGGCCGTCGGCGGCTTGCCGTCGATCGACACCAGCGCGAATTGCGGCTGCGCAGTGGGGCTGTAGCGATCGACGACGACCTGCCGCTTGCCCCCGCTCAACGTCTCGGACGATCGCTCATAGGGCAGCGGCGGCGTCGTGCGCGCCCCTTCGATCAGCTTGGCGAGGACCGGATCGGCGGCAGGCGCCGGGGCGGCGGCGGCGGCGAACAGCGCCGCGGCGGGCAGGATGATGTGGCGAAGCATGGATCGTCCCCTCCCGCGTCGGGCAGCCCGACGCAAGACGCAGCCCGCCGCTTAGCGCGGGATGAACCGGATGCCGACCATCCTGAGGCGGTATGGCGGGCCCGCGCTGCGCAGCGCGCGTCGCCGGCGGCGCATGCGGCGCCTTTCGCGTCCGCCCGCCACGGCGCATGGCGCAAGGCGGCCCGACGCGGCCGCTTGGCAGCGGCGACGCCTGGCGGGCTTGAAACCGGAACCCCCGGCCCGGAGTGGCGGGCCGGGGGGTGCGGCTGGGCGGAAGGGCAAGCGACGGGCGTCCGGGCCGCTAAGCCCGGCATACCATGAGACCGGCATCAGATACTTTATGTTCGCAGAGCCTCTGACCCCGGCCCCGCTTGTAGGGCGTGTGCCGCCCCGCCGGTCTCGCGTCGCATCTCCTTCCACCGTCACCGAACAGCCCGCCGCACGAGCGGACCGCCGACTAAGCCCGGCCGCGCCACTCGCGCCGCACCCGACCTGAGCGCGAGAGGACGCCCGCATGTCCTACAAGTCAAGCGCAAAGGAACCGGTCTGGTTATAGAAATGCCGATGCCGCTGGCGCCCGCCCGCCCCTGCGGCTCGCGATGTGCGGATGAATTCGGGCGGCGTTCGGGGGCGCTGGCTGGCCAGCGACTGCTGCCGCCTCGGGTCGCGCTCGACGCGGGAAAATTGCCGGGCCATAGGGCGCCCATGCAGCGCTTCCGCTCACTTCTCTACGTTCCCGCAGCCAACGCCCGCGCGATCGAGAAGGCGCGGACGCTGCCGTGCGACGCGGTGATCCTGGACCTCGAGGACTCTACCGCGCCCGAGGCGAAGGCGGCGGGGCGAGCGGCTGTGGCCGAAGCGTTGGCGGCTGGGTTCGGTGGCCGGCTCACGCTGGTCCGAGTGAACCGGCTGGGCAGCGCCGACTGCGACGCGGACCTCGACATGCTCGCCTACCGCAGCCCGGGCGCGGTGCTGTTCCCGAAAGTCGCCTCGGCTGCCGAGGCCAAGGCCGCCGTGACCGCCGTTACGCCGACGCCTGCGTGGGCGATGATCGAAACGCCCGCCGCGGTGCTCGCCGCGTCCGCCATCGCTGCCTCGGGCGTGCGTGGGCTGGTGGCGGGCTGGAACGACTTGACGCTCGGCGCCGGGCTGACGCTGTCGCCGGACCGGCGCGAATTGTGGGCGGCGATCGGAATGCTGGTGCTTGCAGCGCGCGCTGCTGGGATCGCCGTGCTCGATGGAGTGCCGCTGGCGCTGCGCGACGCCGCTTCGACTCGCGCCGAGGCTGCGCAGGCGCGCGCCTTCGGCTTCGACGGCAAGACGCTGGTCCATCCCGACCAGATCGCTCCGACGCACGAGGGCTTCGCGCCGAGCCCCGCCGAGATTGCCGCCGCGCAGGCGCTGCTTGCCGCGTGGAGCGCACGCCCGCCCGGCACCGGCGTGATCGCCCACGGTGGCAGCCTCGTCGAATCGCTCCATGCCGAGGCGGCGCGGCGGCTCTTGGCGCGCGCGGGCTGAGCGACTATCGTCGCTCGAGGCCAGAGGGTCGGACGGCCGCCGGTCTCCGTTGAGGAGGCGGGAGGAAAGTCCGGGCTCCATGGACGAACGGCGCCGGGTAATGCCCGGCCGGAGCGATCCGAGGGACAGCGCCACAGAGACCGAACCGCTCGCCGCTTTCGGGCGGCAGTAAGGGTGAAAAGGTGCGGTAAGAGCGCACCGGGCGCCGGGCAACCGGGGCCGCATGGCAAGCCCCGCCGGGAGCAAGACCGAATAGGGACCGTCGCCCTTCGTCCGGGCGCATGGCGGTTCGGGTTGGTTGCTGGAGGCGGCGCGCAAGCTCCGCCCTAGAGGAATGGCCGTCCCCGGGGTCCGCCCCGGGACAGAACCCGGCTTACAGACCCTCTGGCCGTTTGCCTGTCACGCGAGCTCGTCGGCGACCTGCGCGTGCGCCAACAGCGCGAACAGCCCGGTGCCGCCGACGACGTTGCCCGCCAGCACCGGCAGGAAGAAATGGCCGACGAACCAGCCGACGCTTTCGGTCCCGGACCACAGCAGGAGGAACGCCTCGGCGGAGCCGGCGACGACGTGCGCCCAGCCTGAGGCCGAGATCGCGTAGGTAAAGGCTGCGATCACCCAGAAACTGTGCCCCCGTTCGGCGGAAATCACCCAGGCGATCGCAGCCATCGTGAAGCCTGCGGGAATTGCGTGCGCGAACAGCTCGCCCGCCGTTCCGTCCTGCAGCTTGGCGGACACCGCGAGCATGCCCCGCAGCACATCGGGCGGCTGCACCTGGCCCAGCACCACCAGCGCCGCGGCGGCGCAGGTGCCGAGAAGATTGCCCGTCAGCACCAGCGCCCACAGCCGCGCGACCCGGACCGCGGTCGCGACCGATGGCGTGCGGGCGAGCGGGATGATGGCCACGACGGTCTGCTCGGTGAACAGCTGCAGGCGGCCCATCACCGCGATCAGGAAGCCGACCGGATAGCCGAGCGCGATCACCAGCTCGCCGGCGCCGCGCGCGTAAAGCGAGCCCGAAAGCGACACCGACGCCATGATCGCGAAACCAGCCGCGACGCCCGACCACAGCAGCGACTGCGCGGGACGCTGCAATTCATGCTCGCCCGCCCTGGCGATCGTTGCGTGGACGACGCGCGCGGGCGTGGGTGCGTTCGCACGCGCCTTCGCTTCGTCGTGGCCGGCCTGCGCCTGCTCGCTGGTTTGCTGCACGCCGGGCACGCTGCCCGTCCGCCCGCCGGAAGGTGTTTGCTGCTGCATCATGCCCGGAACGCTCCGGGCACAGAAACCGACGCGTTACGCTTCGTCGGTGGCAACGAGCAGCCAGTTGGGATCGGTGTTGGAGACGTGACGGCGGAAGGTCCACTCGTCGACCGCCGGATTGGCCGCGACCGAGCCGGTGGCGATGCGCGCCTCGAACCGCACCGTCACCTCGGCCATCGCTCCCAGCAGCTGCGCCGCCGTGATGCGAGCCGAACCGATCGCGACCAGCCGGTTGTTCGCAACTGTGTCGCCGCGCGCTGCGATCGCGTCGCGGAAATGCTGGGCGACCTCGTCGGCAACGAACGGCTCGACCTCGCCGATGTCGCCCTTCCAGAACGCTTCGAGGATCATGCGGTAGGCACTTTTGGCGCCTTCGACGAAGCGCGCGGGATCGAAGCGCGGATCGGCGGCCGCGATGGCCGCGAGGGCGTCGCGCGCTTCGGCGGGCGCATCGGCGGGCAGATGCACGCGCGGGCGCGGCGCCATGTCGATGACCGGCTGCACCGGCCGCGCCACCTCCGGCTCCGGCCCGCGATAGCTGTCGCCGATCGGGCGCTGCTCATGCCCCGTGCGGCGACCGAGCACCGATACCAGCCGCAGCGCGATGAACCCGGCGAGCATCGCCAGGAACACGATTTCAACCCATCCGCTGCCACTCATCCGCATCGCACCTTGCATGTTCGGCCAAACGCCACGCCGCAGTCTAGCAACGCCCGCAGCGATCGTCTAACCACCTGCGACCTGAACGGAGATAGGGCGGCGGGCTCACCATACAACGGCCCATGCCCTGCGATGCTGCCGTCCGCCGCACTAATCAGCCAATTCCCCGCAGAATTTCACGAGGCCGAGATATGGACGAAACCGCCACGCCCGAGATGACCGCCAACGGTCTGGACCAGATGCCGCAGGTCCGCATCGTCGCACAGTATGTGAAGGATTTCTCGTTCGAGAACCCGAACGCTCCGAACAGCTTCAACCCGCAGCAGGGCGACGGTCCGCGCATCGAGGTGAGCGTTAACGTGAACGCGCGGAAAGCAACCGAAGAGCTGTTCGAGGTTGAGCTGAAGTTCAACGTCAACGCCAACGGCGACATCGGCGCGATCTTCGCAGTGGAACTGCTGTATGCCGGGCTGTTCGCGTTGAAGAACGTGCCCTACGACGCGCTGGAGCCGTTCCTGGTCGTCGAAGCGCCGCGCCTGATTTTTCCCTTTGCGCGCCGTATCATCGCCGACGCCACGCGTGACGGCGGTTTCGCTCCGCTGATGCTCGATCCGATCGATTTCGCGTCGATGTATCTTGCGCGGATGGAGCAGGCCAATGGCGGGGGCCAGCTAACCGACATCACAGTCGGCAACGCCTGAGGACGAACGGGTGCGCCGATGCGGCTGATCGTCACCAAGCTGCCGGGCAGGATGGGCCGGCTTGAGATCGTCGGCGACGATCGCGGGCGGGTGGCGATCGATCGGCGGAAGCAGCGCATCGTCCCGCAAGACATGGGGCGTTTCCTCGTCGAGGAATCGATGCGCGGCGGCTTTCGTGATCGCACCGCGCACGGCGCCCCCGCCGGGTTCACCGTCGAGGCGGTGGCCGCCGCCGGCGGCAGTCTCGCAGGCGTCCACGGCCGCTAGCGACCGGGTGAACCTCCTCCGCGCCACCGCCACGATCGGCGGCCTCACGCTCATCTCGCGCGTGCTCGGCTTCGTGCGCGATCAGCTGATGGCGAACGCGCTCGGCGCTTCGTTCGCGTCCGACGCATTTTTGGTCGCCTTCCGGCTGCCCAACCTGTTCCGATCATTGTTCGCAGAAGGCGCATTTTCCGCGGTCTTCGTGCCGATGTTCAGCCGCCGCGTCGGCGAGGCGGGCGGCGCGCTCGGGCCTGCGCGCGACTTTGCCGAGCAGGTGCTGGCGGTGCTGGCGCCGGTGCTGCTGGCGATGACCGCGCTGATGCTCGCCGCCTCCGGCCCGATCGTCTGGCTGATGACGGGCGGGTTCGAGGATGGCAGCCCCGAGAAGCTGCGCCTGACGACCGAGTTCACGCGAATCACCTTCCCCTATCTCGCGCTCATCAGCCTCGCCTCGCTGTTCGGCGGGATTCTGAACAGTCTCGGCCGTTTCTGGGTGAACGCCGCCGCGCCCATCATCCTCAACCTGTCGCTGATTGCGGGGCTGACGCTGTTCCGCTCGCCCGATCCGATCGCGACCGCGCGCGGCCAGGCGATCGCGGTGACGCTGGCGGGCATCCTGCAGTTCGGCTGGGTCGCGTGGGCCGCGGCGCGATCGGGCATGAAGCTGAAGCTGCGCCGCCCGCGGCTGACGTCCGAGGTGCGCGCGCTGCTGCTGGTGATCGGCCCGGCCGCGGTCGGTGCGGGGGCGACGCAGGTCAACCAGCTGATCTCGACGCTGCTTGCGGCGCGCTTCCTGACGCAAGGGTCGGTCAGCTATCTCTATTATGCCGACCGGCTGGCGCAGCTGCCGCTGGGGCTGGTCGGCATCGGTGTCGGCACCGCCATCCTGCCTGCGATCAGCCGCGCGCTCGGCGCGGGGGATGAAGCTGCCGCGCACCGCACCCAGAATCGCGCGATCGAGCTGGCGCTGCTGCTGACACTCCCCGCCACGGTCGCGCTGATCGTCTCGGCCGAGCCGCTGATCGCCGGGCTGCTGCGCCACGGCCAGTTCCGGCCGGAGGATGTGCGCCCCACCGCGCTCGCGATGGCTGCGACGGCCGTCGGGCTGCCGGCCTATGTGCTGGTGAAGGTGCTGACGCCCGGCTTCTACGCTCGATCAGACACCCGCACGCCAGTGCGGATCGCGCTGTCGGCCATCGCGGTCAACGTGGTGCTGAACCTGATCCTCGTCTGGCCGCTCGGCGCGGCGGGGCTGGCGCTGGCGAATGCGATCGCGGCCTGGATCAATGTCGCGCAGCTGTGGGCGCGGATGCGCCGCCGCGGCTGGCTCGCAGCCGACGCCCGCCTGACCCGCGCGCTGCCGCGCATGGCAGCCGCCGCGCTGGCGATGGGCGCGGTGCTGTTCGCGCTGAACGAGCCGCTCGGCCGCTACATGCTGGGTCCGCTCATCGAGCGAGCGGCGGCGCTGACCGCGCTGTGCGGCGCTGGCGCCGCGGCCTATTTCGGCGCCGCGGCGCTGCTGCGGGTGAGCGCGATGGCAGACCTCCGCGCCCGCCTCAGCCGCCGCCGCCAGTAGCGACGGACAGGCGGTTGCCGTCTGGTGGCGAAACCGTCTCCATCGGTGGCCCGGCCGCCCGCCGACCCCCTCCCGGCGCACGCCCGGTCGCTTCGGAGTTCCGCCATCGAGCCCGGATTTCGCGACCCGGTGGCCTACGCGTGGCGGTGGAAGCAGACGACTGCGAACCGTTCTCCCCTGATATTCCGTGTTTTG
>JAVVHE010000018.1:0-55850 GCA_032249695.1 Sphingomonadaceae bacterium
ATAGGTGCGCCGATGGCGAACAGTCTCCAGCCGCGTAGCCGACGGGTTCGGATCCTCGCGACCCTTGGCCCAGCATCGGACACGCCGGAGCAGATCGAAGCCCTTGTCCGCGCGGGCGCCGATGCGTTTCGCGTCAACATGAGCCACGGCGCACATAAGGGGCACGCAGAAGTCATCGCCCACATTCGCGCGCTGGAAGCGCGGACCGGCCGCCCGATGACCATTCTCGTCGACCTGCAGGGGCCCAAGCTGCGCGTCGGTCAGTTCGCGGCAGGCCGCATCACGCTTAGCACCGGATCACGTTTCGCGCTCGATCGTGATCCTGCACCGGGCGATGCGACGCGGGTGTGCCTGCGGCACCCCGAAATCTTCGCTGCGGTCCACCCTGGAACCGCCCTGTTGCTGGATGACGGCAAAATCCGGCTGCGGGTCGAAACGGCGTCGGCCGACCGGATCGACACCGTGGTTGAAGTTGCGGGTCCGCTCTCGACCGCGAAGGGTGTCAATGTTCCAAATGTGGTTCTTCCCATCCCGGCACTGACGGACAAGGACCGCCGCGATCTAGAATTTGCGCTCGATCAGGACATCGACTGGATCGCGCTATCGTTCGTCCAAAGGCCGGAGGACGTGGCGGAGGCGAAGCGGATCGTGGCAGGCCGGGCGGCTGTGCTGGCGAAAATCGAAAAGCCCGCCGCGGTCGAGCGGCTGAGCGAGATCCTCGACTTTGCAGACGGCGTAATGGTCGCGCGAGGCGACCTAGGCGTTGAGCTCCCGCCCGAGCAGGTCCCTCCGATTCAAAAGCGGATCGTGCAGGCTGCCCGCCGCGCGGGGAAGCCAGTTGTGGTTGCGACTCAAATGCTCGAGTCGATGATTACCTCCCCAACGCCGACGCGGGCCGAAGTCTCCGACGTCGCCAACGCAATGTACGATGGCGCGGACGCCGTGATGCTTTCCGCAGAGAGCGCGGCGGGATCGTATCCCGTGGAAGCTGTCGCCATGATGGACGCCATCGCGCGTCAGGTGGAAGCCGACCCGCAGTATTCGGCGCGCATTCACTTCACCGATACGCCTGCCGAGCCAACCTCCGCCGACGCAATCGCGGAAGCGACTGCAGACATCGCGAGGATCGTCAGCGCCAAGGCGGTGGTCTGCTTCACCTTTTCAGGCTCGACCGCTAGGCGCGCGGCGCGCGAACGCATTCTAGCTCCGCTCCTGATGCTTACCCCGAATCTCGACACTGCTCGCCGCGCCGGTCTCGTGTGGGGTGTGCATGCGATCAAGACGCGCGACGTCGAGAGCTTCGAGGAGATGATCGCCAAAGCCAAGCGGATGGCCTTGCGCGCAGAAATGGTGGGCGGGGGCGATGCCATCGTCGTGATCGCGGGCGTTCCGTTCGGAACTCCAGGATCGACCAACGTGCTGCACATCGCTCGCGTGGTCGGGGACGAACTCACGTCCTACCGGCGGGACGACGGCTAGCCGCGTTCATTCAATCAAAAGAATTGACTGTGTAGCAGCGCGCGCGTCGTACATCCGCGGCTCAATTGCTGGGCGTGCGCGATCATCGAAGCGCGGTTCGGCTTCGATCCGGCCCGCAAGGCCGAAGTCCTGTCCAAGAGCAAGGGACGCAGCCGGTCGTTTGGGCACTGCGAAAATGATCCGTTCGCTCGCGATATTCGAAAGCTCGCCGATCGGGCGGACTGCCACTCAGATCGCCTCCAAAGCCTGCTCAAAGTCGGCGATCAGGTCATGCGCGTTTTCAACGCCAATCGAGACGCGGACGAGGTTTGGCGTGATGCCCAGGGCCGCTTTCCGTTCGGGCGCGACAGACAGATGCGTCATCGCCGCAGGATGTGAGGCCAGGCTCTCGGTGCCGCCGAGCGATACCGCGAGCTTGATCAGTCGCAAATTGTCAAGCAGCCGGAACGCCTCCGGCTCGCCACCCTTCACGATCACGCTGAAGGTCGACCCCGCGCCCGAGCAATGGCGGCGGTAGATGTCCTCCTGCCGACTGCCGGGCTCTGCAAATCCCAGATAGCCGACGCGCTCCACCTTGGGGTGCCGGGCCAAATACTCGCACACCAGCCGCGCGTTCTCGCCCGCGCGCTCCATCCGCAGCGACAAGGTCTCCAGCGAGCGCAGTAGCATCCATGCGGTATGCGGATCCGTGATCGTGCCGAGCGTGTTCCTCAACATACGGATCGGCAACAGCGCCGCCTTCGACCCAAGACAGCCACCCGCAACCAGATCGCTGTGGCCACCGACGTACTTCGTGAGGCTGTACAGCACGATGTCCGCGCCCTGCCTGGCCGGGTTGGCCCAAAGCGGCCCGAGGAATGTATTGTCGATCATGATCGGCGGCAGCGCCTCGACTCCGCCCAAAACCGCGACACGCGCGGCGTGAACGGCTTCCACATCAACCAGCGCGTTCGTCGGGTTGGCGGGTGACTCGAGGTAGATCGCAGCCACACGCCCCAGTCCGCGCGCTTCCTCGATCACGGCCTCGATCTCGCCTTGCGTTGCTGAAGCGGGGAAGTCCCGGAACTGGATGCCGAAACGCGACAGGAACTTTCCGATCAGCGTTTCGGTCGCGGCGTAAAGCGGAGCCGAATGAACGATCACGTCGCCGGGCTGGACGTAAGCCAACAGCGCTGTGCCGATCGCGGCCATGCCTGTGGCGAACGCTAGCGCGTCCTCGGTGCCGTCCCACAGCGCGAGGCGATCCTCAAGAATCTCTTGGTCGGGGCCGTTAAACCGCCCATAGACCAGCCCCTCGGCGCCACCGGGGCGCATGCCCGTTACGCCCTCGAAGAACCGCTTGCCGCTCGCTGCATCCGGGAAGACGTAGGTGCTGGTGAGAAAGATCGGCGGCTTCAGCGACCCTTCGCTCAAGGTCGGATCGAAACCGAAGCCCATCATAAGCGACTGGGGGTGCAGTTGGCGCTCGCCGATATGCGTCGCGCGGTGGTCCTTCGTCATGATTGGCTCCCGTGGTCGCCCGCGCCATAGCCCGCGGGGATGGCCGAAACCACCCGCTTCGCCCCCTCTCCCACCGGGCGGCTGCACCTGCGCCACGCTGCGAGCGCGTGGCTCGCGCGGACTATGGGCGAGCGCTTCCTGCTGCGGATCGAGGACATCGACCCGGGCCGCTGCCGCGAGAAGTTCGTCGAAGCCATCGAGGAGGATCTACGCTGGCTGGGGCTGAGGTGGGACGGGCCAGAGGTGCGCCAGTCGGACCGACTTACGTCTTATCAGAGAGCGCTCGCCCAACTGCGCGCCGAGCGGCTGCTCTATCCCTGTTTCTGCACGCGCGCCGAGATTACGGCCGAAGTGGCGCGTGCGGGCCTTGCTCCCCATGCAGAGGACGCTGGGCCGCCTTATCCGGGCACCTGCCGCGCTCTTGGCACCACCGAACGAACCGAGCGGATCGCAGCGGGGCAAGCGCACGTCTGGCGGCTTGATATGATGGAGGCGGTCCGAGTCGCTGATCCGCTCCGTTGGCATGACCGGCGGGCGGGCTGGCAAAATGCGCGGCCCGAGCTGCACGGCGATGTCGTGCTCGCGCGCAAGGACGCGCCCGCGTCCTACCACCTCGCGGTGACGGGTGACGACGCGGCGCAGGGCGTGACGTTGGTTTCGCGCGGAACCGACATGTTCGCCGCTACTCACGTCCACCGGCTGCTGCAGGCGCTGCTCGGCCTGCCGACACCAGACTATCTCCACCACCCATTGCTCGCCGACGCAAACGGACGTCGCCTCGCCAAGCGCGATGGCGCGCCCACGCTCGCGTCGATGCGGGCCGCGGGCGCAGACCCCGCCTCGCTGGTGCGGGGGTTCGCCGCGTGGGCGGAGGCGGCCGGGCTTCCCATTTACGGCCGCGCAGGGCAGGGTTCCCCACAGCCATGAAACCGCTTCTCTACATCGCACTCGCGCTCGCCGTCGGCGGGGTGGTCTTCGCGCTCGCACGCGGGGTGGTCGGTATGGCTCAAGGCCGCGACGTCTCGGGCCGGACCTCAAATAAATATATGAGCCTGCGCGTCATTTTCCAGTTCGCGGCGGTGCTGATCGTCCTTGCACTCGCCTACCTGGGCGGCCAGTTTGGCTGATGGTCAAACTCAACCGCATTTACACCAGAACCGGCGATGACGGGACGACGGGCCTCGTCACCGGGCCGCGTCGGCCGAAGTCGGACTTGCGGCTGCACGCGATCGGCGATGTGGACGAGGCGAATTCGGTGATCGGGATTGCGCGCACGGTGGCGGGGCCGCAGCTTGATCCGCTGCTCGCACGCATCCAAAATGATCTGTTCGATCTTGGTGCGGACCTTGCCACGCCTGGCGAGATTGAAGGCGCGTTGCGGATTGCCGACTCTCAAGTCGATTGGCTGGAACGCGAAATCGACGCTGCAAACGCCGAGATCCCTCCGCTTATCAGCTTCGTTCTGCCCGGCGGCGCGCCCTCGGCAGCGTGGCTGCATCTCGCCCGCACCGTCGCACGCCGCGCCGAGCGGGCGATGGTCGCGCTGAAGGCAGCCGAGCCGGTCAGCGGCGCCGCGTTGCGCTACGTGAACCGGGTTTCCGATTTGCTGTTCGTGCTGGCGCGTGGCGAGGCGATCTCCGGCGGCGCGGAAGTGCTTTGGGTGCCGGGGGCGAATCGGTGAGGCCTGCAGCAGCTTGGGACGGGCGGCGCGAGTGTTAGACGACCAGACTGGCCAGCCGGAGACGCCGCTCGACGAGGCGCCGGGCTGCAGCGCGCCAGGCCTCGCGCGCTTTTCCCGCGTGCGCGCGCAGACGATCGCGCTCACTGACGGGTTGAGTGAGGCCGACGCGCAAGCGCAGTCGATGCCCGACGCGTCGCCCGCCAAATGGCACCTCGCCCACACGGCATGGTTCTTTGAGCAGTTCGTGGCGGTGCCATACCTGCGAGGCTACCGCGCATTTGATCCGGCATTCGGACTGTTGTTCAACAGCTACTATGAGGGTGCCGGACGCCGGGTCGACCGTGCAAAGCGCGGGCTCATCACCCGCCCCGGCCTCGACCGCGTGCGCGCATACCGCTTATACGTGGACCAGGCGATTGGGTCCGCGTGGGGTATCCTGTCGCGTGCAGCGAACGATCTGGTGACACTGGGGCTGGCGCATGAGGAGCAGCATCAGGAGTTGATCCTGACGGACTTGCTGCACCTGATGAGCGAGAACCCGCTCTCCCCCGCGCTGTTCGCGGGCAGACCGCCCACGCCGTGCGAAGTACCCCCGTTACGTTGGATCGAGCAGCCCGGTGGCATCGCGGAGATCGGCCACGATCCCGCCGATGGCTTCGCGTTCGACAATGAGGGACCGCGGCACCGCGTGCTGCTGCGGCGGCACGCCCTTGCCTCACGCCTGGTGACCAACGCCGAATGGGAGGAGTTCGTAAGCTCGGGTGGGTATGGCAACCCGCTGCTGTGGCTTTCCGAAGGTTGGACTTGGGTCCAGGCGCACTCCGTCACTGCCCCGCTCTACTGGCGTGGCGAGGCGGGCGCCTGGCGGCAGTTCGGGCTGGGGGGCGAGCAGCCGCTCGATCCAGCCGCGCCGGTCTCGCACATCAGCTATTATGAGGCGGACGCCTACGCCCGCTGGTTTGGCGTGCGGCTTCCGACCGAGGCCGAGTGGGAGGTCGCCGCCGATGGGCACAGCGCCGCGGGCGGCAACCAGATGGACGCGCCCGGCCCGGTGCGGCCGCGCGCGGCGGAGAGCGGCGGACTCACGCAGCTATACGGCGATTGCTGGGAGTGGACCGCGTCGGCCTATCTTCCGCACCCCGGCTTCCGGGCGCTCGCAGGCGTAGCCGGGGAATATAACGGCAAGTTCATGATCAATCAGATGGTGTTGAAGGGCGGCAGCTGCTTCACTCCGCGCGGCCACGTGCGGCCGAGCTATCGAAATTTCTTCCCGCCAGCGGCGCGTTGGCAGGTGACGGGACTTCGGCTGGCGCGTGACATCTGACTTCCGCGATGCCGTCCTCGCCGGGCTGCGCCACCGCCCGGCGGTGATCCCCGCGCGCTATTTTTACGACGCCGAGGGCAGCCGCCTGTTCGAGGCGATCACCGCGCTCCCCGAATATTACCCGACGCGCACCGAAACCGCGATCTTTGCCGAATACCTCCCCGAGATCACGTTGCTGGCGGGGCCAGGGCGGGCGGTCGTCGAGTTCGGCAGCGGCTCGTCAGCCAAGACCCCGCCGCTGCTCCGGGTGCTCGGCACCGACCTCTATGTCCCCGTCGATATTAGCCCTGCCGCCATCGAGGGCGCACGCGCGATGCTGGCGGAGACCGCGCCGGGGGTGAGCATCGAGCCGGTGGTCGCGGACTTTCTCGGCGACTGGGCGATGCCGAAGCGCGCAGACCGGCGCGCGCTGCTCGGCTTTTTCCCCGGATCGACGGTCGGCAATATGGGTCCGCGGGACGCGGTCGATCTGTTGCGCGCGTTCCGCGAGCGGCTGGGCGACGACTCGCTGCTGCTAATCGGCCTGGACCTGCGCAAGGACCCTGAGGTGCTGCGCGCAGCCTACAACGACTCAGCGGGCGTGACCTCGGCGTTCAACCTGAACCTGCTGGCGCGAATGCAGCGCGAACTCGGTGCGGACCTGAGCCCCGAACACTGGCGCCACCGCGCCGACTGGCGCGAGCCGCCCGGCCGAATCGAGATGCATCTCGAGGCTCGCCGACCAACCGCAATCACCATCGGCGGCGAACAATTCGCGTTCGCGGCCGAAGAGACCATCCACACCGAGAATAGCTGGAAGTTCAGCCCAACAGGCGCTGCTTTCATGGCGCGCGCGAGCGGGTGGGAGCCGGTTCGCGAATGGACCGATCCGCGCGGCTGGTTCATGGTTGCGCTATGGTCTGCGGCGCCGGACACGCCGCAACCGTGACACCGAAGGAGGGATCGACGATGAAACTCTACGGCCCGGCGATGAGCCAGAATGTCTTCCGCCCGCTGCTGGCGGCCTATCACTGTGGCGTACCGGTCGAGTTGGTCGAGGTCGCCATGCGCGAGGGCGAGCACAAGTCGCCTGCCTTCCGCTCGATCAACCCCTTCGGCCGTATTCCAGCCCTGCAGGACGGCGACGTGCGGCTGTTCGAGTCGGTCGCCATCGCGCAATATATTGCTTCCAGGGCCGACACGCCCGCTTGGCCCAAGAACGACGACGCCGAGCGCGCGCGCATCACCGCGTGGCAGGTGTGGTCGGCCGCGCACCTCGCCAAGGCGGTTGGCATGGTCCAGTTTGAGCGGCTGATGAAGGGCATGTTTGGCGGCGGCGCATCCGACGAGGCACGTGTCGCCGAGGGGCTGAGGTTGTTCGACACCGAAACAGGCGTTCTGGATGAGGTGCTGGGCGACGGGCGGCAGTGGCTGCTTGGCGGCGACCATCCGACGCTCGCCGACCTTGATGTCGGCGGCTGGTTTCTGCACGCCGACGCTGCCGGGCTGACGCTGAAGCCGCACCTGTCAACTTGGTTCGAGAGCGTGAAGGCGCTGCCCGCGTGGGGACAGGCGATGGCGCATGTGCAGATGCCCGCGATGGCGCGCGCGGCCTGACGGCGGCTGGCCTCCGTCTGCCCCGGGCCGGGGCAGGCCGCTGCGGCGGTGCGGGGCGTTGACAGCGCGCTCGCTCCGCCGTTGTTGCATATCGTCATGCGCGGCGATGCGCAGCCTGTTGCTTTAAGGATGGACGATGAAGCTTCTGGTGCCCGTCAAGCGGGTCGTCGACTATAACGTCAAAATCCGCGTCAAACCGGACCAGTCGGGTGTCGAGCTCGCCAACGTCAAGATGAGCATGAATCCTTTTGACGAGATTGCCGTCGAGGAGGCGGTCCGCCTCAAGGAGAAAAAGCTCGCGACCGAGGTTGTCGTTGTATCGATCGGGCCGCAGCAGGCGCAGGAGCAGATCCGTAACGCGATGGCGTTAGGAGCGGATCGCGGGATTCTGGTGGTGACGACCGAGACGACCGAGCCGCTGGGCGTCGCCAAGCTACTCGCGAAGATCGCCGCGGAGGAGAAGCCCGACCTGATCATCATGGGCAAGCAGGCGATCGACGACGATATGAACCAGACCGGTCAGATGCTCGCCGCGCTGCTCGGCTGGCCGCAGGGCACCTTCGCATCGAAGGTGGAAGTCGCCAACGATCGCCTGCACGTGACCCGCGAGGTCGACGGCGGACTGGAGACGGTATTGCTGCACCTGCCAGCGGTGGTGACGACTGACTTGCGGCTGAACGAGCCGCGCTATGCCAGCCTACCCAATATCATGAAAGCCAAAGCCAAGCCGCTGGCGCAGAAGACGCCCGCCGATTACGGCGTCGACCTCAGCCCGCGCCTCCGGATCGTAAAGGTGGCCGAACCGGCGAAGCGGCAGGCGGGCATTAAGGTCAAGACGGTCGATGAGCTGATCGAGAAGGTCAAGGAAACGGGAGCGATCGGATGAACATTTTGGTTTTGGCCGATCACGGCGGCGGCACGCTGCGCGATGCGACGCTTTCGGCGGTGACTGCCGCCTCCAAGCTGGGCGGCGAGGTGCACGTGCTGGTCGCGGGCGCAGACGCTCCCGCCGCGGCAGCGCAAGCCGCCGCGATCGAGGGTGTTGCCAAAGTGCTCGTGGCCGAAGGTGACGCAGTTGCGCACCAGCTTGCCGAGAACCTAGCCCCGCTCGTTGCGAAGCTGATGACTGGTTATGACGCGCTCCTCGCTCCTTCCAACACCGGCGCTAAGAACGTGTTGCCGCGCGTCGCTGCGCTGCTCGACGTGGCGATGCTCTCCGATGTGACCGCCGTGCTGGGCTCCAACCGCTTCGAGCGGCCGATCTACGCAGGCAACGCGATCGCGACGGTGGAAACGAGTGAGCCCAAGCTCGTGATGACGGTGCGTGGAACGTCGTTCGCAAAGGCGGCGACAGGCAGTGGTGGAGCGCCGGTGGAACCGGTTGGTACGGCCGAGGGCTCAGGGCTGTCGCAATTCGTCGGTTCTGAGCTGACGCACAGCGAGCGCCCCGAGCTCACCAGCGCCAAGATCGTCGTCTCAGGCGGCCGTGCGCTGGGATCGAGCAATGCGTTTCATCAGCTGATCGAACCCCTTGCAGATAAGCTGGGGGCAGCCGTGGGTGCCTCGCGCGCTGCGGTGGACGCTGGCTACATGCCGAATGACTATCAGGTCGGTCAAACGGGCAAGATCGTCGCGCCGGAAGTTTATTTCGCAGTGGGCATCTCGGGCGCGATTCAGCATTTGGCCGGCATGAAGGATTCGAAGACGATCGTCGCGATCAACAAGGATGCCGACGCGCCGATCTTCCAGGTCGCGGACGTTGGACTGGTCGGCGACCTGTTCCAGGTCGTGCCCGAGCTAACCCAGAAGCTGTGAGGAGGCCGGGGGGTTAGCGCTGCGCGCCGATCATTCGGCAGCGTCCAGCTCGCCCGTCGGCCCTGAACACCACGCCTGTAGGATACAACGCAGCGTTAATTCGCTTTCGCAACGCCGCGCTGTGCGCTGCGCGGCAGATTATCAGCTCGGCCATGCGCCCTCGAGGCGCGCGCGTGCCAGCCGTCGCCGGAAGCGCGTGTCGACCCGAAGTTCGCCGCTGGCAAATCCCATCGCGGACTAGCGGTCGTCTCGTGCACACCGGCGACAGACAGCCGTACCCGGCTTAGCCCAGCTCAACCTCTTGCTTGCGCGACTTGGGCTCTTCCTGCAGCACGTTGGCCACGGCAGCCTTCCACAAATGCGTGACAGTCCAGCTTGGGCCGCTCCACAGCGTCGCGTGTTCGGGCGTCACCTCAATCAGGCCGACATTCTGGTCGCGTGGCCCCTCGGGCACCCAGGCTTCCGCGAAGAAGTTCCAAAGCTCCTGCTGCTTGGCCTCGTCGCGCATCACGCGCGCGTAGCCCTCGACGGATACCCAGTCGTTCTTGCCCGGATCGGCAAACGCCAGATTGACCGCCTCGCCATCCGCGATTTCGCGGGTTTTCTCGGTGTCGAGGCGCGTGACGAAATAGAAACGTTTCTCTTCGGGACGCGCATAGGCAGCCATTGGGCGACTGACGAGCTTGCCGTCGCGCGAGCTCGTCATCATGCAGGTACGGATCGCCTTAACCGTCTGCCAAAGCGTGGTCTCGGTGTTCTCGGCCATATCGTAGAGTTTCCTTCTTAGGCTCGGCCCTGTTCGGACGATGGGTTGGGACGTGCGGTGCTGTCGCGGGCGCGCTGGCGGCTTTCGTCCTGGTGCTTGGACGGGGCGTCCTCCGGCGCGTTGCGGGCTCGGCGGTCCTGATGGACGCCGTCCAGATCGCTATGCGGACCACTTTTGAGCGGGTTGGCCATGACTCTCACACCTCCCGGACGCGCCCGCTTGGGACACCAATTACCCGCCGAACGTGCCGCGGGCGGCGACTGTTCCGGGCGCGCGGAACCGCCGCGTGGGCGTGCGGGTTGAAGCCGCAGCGAACTCTGAAATCAAAGGAAGGGAATCGATGCGGAAGATTTGGATTGCGGCGGCGATGATCGCCGGGCTTGGTGTATCGGCGTGCAACACCGTCGAAGGCGCGGGCAAGGACGTCAGGTCGGCAGGCGATGCGGTTGCGAAGACCGCTAAGGACGCCAAGTAACATCGGCTCCGTACACTAGTCCGGATACGAAAAGGCCGCGATTCCGATCGGAAACGCGGCCTTTTTATTGTCCCAACAGTGTCGGAATATCGCAGCTTAACGCTTCGAGAACTGGAAGCTCCGGCGGGCCTTGGCGCGTCCGTACTTCTTGCGCTCCACCGCGCGCGGATCGCGCGTCAGGAAGCCGGCCGCCTTGACCGTGCTGCGCAGCGCGGGCTCGAATCGCGAGAGCGCCTGAGCGATGCCGTGCTTAACCGCGCCGGCTTGGCCCGAAAGTCCCCCGCCCTTAACCGTCACCACCACATCATATTGCCCGGCACGATCGCTAACTGTGAACGGCTGGTTGATGACGAGGCGAAGCGTGGGGCGTGCGAAATAGATCTCGCTGTCGCGGCCGTTTACCGTGATCTTGCCGGTGCCGGGCTTCACCCACACCCGCGCAACCGCATCCTTGCGGCGGCCGGTGGCGTACGCGCGGCCCTGCGCATCAACCTGGCGCTCGCGCAGCGGTGCCGCATGGACAACCGGGGCGGGCGCGCCGCCTTCTGCCGGAGCGCTGGTCAGCGCACCGAGATCAGACAGAGACTGGCGTGAGTCGTCCGCCATCAAATCCTCGCTTCATTCTTCGGGTTCATGGCGCGCACGTCGAGCACCTCGGGATTCTGGCTGGCGTGCGGATGCTCGGCGCCCGCGAACACCCGCAGGTTGAGCATCTGCTTGCGACCGAGCGGGCCACGCGGGATCATCCGCTCAACGGCCTTAACCAGCACACGCTCCGGGAATCGGCCCGCGAGCACATGGTCCGCGCGCGCTTCCTTGATGCCGCCGGGATAACCGGTGTGCTTGTAATATTTCTGCTGGACAAGCTTGCGGCCGGTGAAGCGCACCTTCTCGGCGTTGACCACGATCACATTGTCGCCGCAGTCGACATGCGGGCTGTACGCGGTTTTGTGCTTGCCGCGCAGGCGATTGGCGATGACCGACGCGAGACGGCCCACAACCAGGCCGTCGGCATCGATCAGCAGCCACTTCTTGTCCACCTCGGCCGGTTTAACCGGGAGGGTCGTTTTCGTGAACATGGGGGTGCCCTGTCCGGAAATTATGTGTAGTCCGGGCGGGCGCATGCCCTCCGGCGAAGCGCGGTTTATGGTAGAGCGCTCAGGTTGCGTCAAGAGCAGAAGCCCGCGTGGCGGTTGCCGGAGAACGAGGAAGTCGACGACGCCTTAAGGTGTGGGCACTGTCGACTTCGCGCGACGCTCCGCGAGGCAGCGCTAAAACGAATGGGAGGCGATACCGGCGGGTCACACACTGAGCCTCGCGAACGACACCATTCATCGCAAGCGCGCGCGTTAAGCCTTGCGCTTGCGGCACTCGCTGAGGAACTGGTTCCACTTTTGGCTGCCGGTCTTGCCCGCGGCCTTGGCGGCGCGCCACTCGGCGCCGCACTCGCGCATCTTCTGGTCGTTGGCGAGCTGCGCCGGACTGCGCTCGCGCTTGGCACCGTCGGCCGTCGCCGTGGGCACGGCGCTGCGCTTCGCCTTGGGCTTGGCAGTTGGAGCAGGTGAGGCAGCCGGCGCCGCGGCAGCTGGAGGCGCCGACCGTGCGGCGGGCGCCGCGGTCTGGGCCTGCGCCACGGCGGGTGCGGCAATCAACGCAGCGGCAACGCCCAGCGAACGGAGCATCATGTCAGCGGTCCTCCCATCAATGCGAGCCGGACTATGGACGCGTTCCGCGCAGCCGCAAAGAGGTGCTACCGCGAAGAAAGCGTGGCTTTCGGGAAGCCGTCCCAGCACGCGTCATAGTCGGGCTGGGCTGCTGCGAGCGCCTCCGGGGTGACGCGATAGGGCCAGCAGGACTCGACCATGAAGGCCATCGTGCCGTCGATTTTGTGCGGCTTCAGCTCGGCCGTGGTCGCGGCGTCCCAACTCGCAGCATCGGGGCCGTGGGCATTCATCATGTTGTGGAGCGACAGCCCGCCGGGAGCGAACCCGCCCGCCTTGGCGTCGTAGGCACCGTGGATCAGACCCATCGCCTCGCTCATCACGTTGCGGTGGAACCACGGCGGCCGGAACGTGTCCTCGGCAACCATCCAGCGCGGCGGAAAGATCACGAACTCGGCATTGGCCCGGCCGGGCGTGTCGGTGGGGCTGGTTAGCACGGTGAAGATTGACGGATCTGGATGGTCGAAGCTGACCGAGCCGATCGTGTTGAAACGGCGCAGGTCATAGCGATAGGGCGCGAGATTACCGTGCCAGGCAACGACATCGAGTGGCGAGTGCGGCACCGTCGTACGCCACAATCGGCCGGCAAACTTCTGTGTCACCGTATGCGGACGAGCGTCGTCCTCAAACCATGCGGCGGGCTGTTCGAAATCGCGCGGGTTGGCGAGGCCGTTCGACCCGATCGGCCCCAGTTCGGGCAGGCGGAACAGTGCGCCGCAATTCTCGGTGACATAGCCGCGTGCCGTCCCGTCGGGCAGCTCGACCTTGAAGCGCACGCCGCGAGGGATCACCGCGATTTCGAGCGGTCCGATGGCGAGGCGGCCCAGCTCGGTTTTGATCGCCAAGCGGCCCCGTTCGGGAATGATCAGCAACTCGCCGTCTGCGCTCCAGAACACTTCGGTGTCCATGCTGCGCGTCGCGGCATAGGTCATCATCGTTACGCCGCTCAGCGCTTCGGCGCTGCCATTGTGGAGAACCGGGGCGAGGCTCTCCGCCCAGTCGATCGGCGCGCTTGGCATCGGCCGGGGGTTCCAGCGCAGCCGGTTCGGACCAGGCTCACCCGACGGCTGCGCGCTACCCGGCACGGGTTCGTAGCGTGGGTGCATCGCGCTCGGGCGCAGACGGTAGAGCCAGCTGCGCCGGTTCTCGTGGCGCGGCGCGGTGAATGCGGTCGCACTCAACTGCTCGGCATAAAGCCCGAAGGGTGGCCGCTGCGGGGAGTTGCGGCCAACGGGCAGTGCGCCGGATACGGCTTCCGTCGTGATATGCGCGCCGAAGCCGGGCGTATAAACGAGCGGCGGTTCAGGGTTGCTACTCACCACTCCCTCTCCGTGAAGCCGAGGCGTGGCGCGCGCACCAACGCGCTCAAGCGTGTCGACCGAGCTGCCCGGTGGCCGGCCGCCAGCGCCAGCGACCGGCGGCATAGCTCAAAACCGGCGCGATCCCGATCGGCGAGGTTCAGCGTGCGAGGACGGCCAGCGTGCGACAGCGACGCGGTCGGCGCCAGTAGCCACAGCCGGTCGACAAAATCGGCCTCGCGCCGGCCTAAGATCGAGTGCGGAGTAGCCCAAGCCCGCCGCGGCGGTCGCTGCCGACGCTCGCCGCTCATGCCGCCGATGGGACAACACCGCGGCGCATCTGATCGAGTTCAACCGATTCGAACAGCGCCTTGAAATTACCCTCGCCGAAGCCGTCATTGCCCTTCCGTTGGATGACCTCAAAGAAAATCGGGCCAACCAAGTTTTCGGTGAAGATCTGAAGCAGCAATCCCCCGCCCGTTTCAGGCGCACCGTCGATCAGGATCCGGCGACGGCGCATTTCCTGAATGTCATGGCCATGTCCAGGCAGCCGCTGATCAATCAAATCATAGTAGGTTTCGGGAATGTCCTGAAACTTGATCCCCCTATCACGCAGTTTGTCGATAGTTGCGAATATATCGTTGGTCGCTAGCGCTAGATGCTGAATACCCTCCCCCTTATACTCGCGCAAAAACTCCTCGATCTGGCTGTGATCGTCTTGACTTTCGTTGAGGGGAATGCGGATCTTGTCGTCCGGCGCGGTCATGGCCCGGCTGAATAATCCGGTCGCCTTGCCCTCGATATCGAAATATCGGATCTCGCGGAAGTTGAACACACGCTCGTAGACGTCGGCCCAAAAGCCAAGGCGGCCGCGCTGCACGTTGTGCGTCAGATGATCGAGCACGTCGAGGCCCACGCCGGGCGTGTGCGGCGCCGCGCCACCGAACAGCGCATCAAGCCGGGCCTGACCCGCAGCGTCGACCAGATAGAGCAGACTGCCTCCGATTCCCTCAATCGCGGGCAGGTCATAGGCAGCGTCGGCGCTGGAGTCGCTCGCGCCGCGCTTCAGCGCCTCAGCGTGCGCGAATGCGGCGTCAGCAACGCGAAAGCCCATCGCGCTGGCGCTGGGGCCGTGGGCGGAGCGGAAGGCGGATGCGTGGCAGTCGTCGCCCTCGTTTAGCAGCAGCACGATGTCGCCCTGCACGAAGCGCCGCACCGAGTTGCCCGCGCCCGCCTCGGCAAAACCCATTGCGCCGAAGAGGCGGCCGAGCGCGGCGGTCTCGGGCGAGGTGAACTCGACGAAGGCAAAGCCATCGAGGCCGAGCGGATTGTCGTGAGGCATCGCGGTCTCCCAGGGGTCAGGCGCTACCCGTCTTACGCCCGGCGCGAGGCCGCGGACAAGAAAGCGCGGGCATCAGGCCCATTCTCGCCACCGCTGGCAGGCGAGTGCGGCGACGCTTCAGATCGCGCGTTCGTAGATACGGTAGATCTTGTTGATACGGCTGTCGATCGCCTCGGCGATCGTCCGCATCGGCTGATTGTCTTCGAGGATCCAGCCGATCTCGCCGCGCGTGGCACCGTATTTCTGGGTCGACGCGCGGCGGATGTATTCGATCATCATGAATGCCGCGAGGCTGGCGATGCGCGTGCCCTGAAACTTCTTTCGCACGCCCATCAACGGCACGCGCATCGTCACCGGGCGCGGACGCCCAATCGCGCGGAGCAGCGGAATCCAGTTGAACGGGAACAGCTTGCCGCGGAATTTCGCCGTCACCTCGTTGAGGTTGGGAAGCGTGAACATAAACGCGATCGGCTCACCGTCATATTCAGCGATGCGCACGAGATCGGGCTTCACGACCGGCTTCATCTTCTTGCCAGCGTAGAGCGACTCGGCGGGCGTCAGCGGGATGAAGCCCCAGTTGTGGCACCACGCGTCATTCAGGATATCGAGGATAATCGCGGCTTCCTCGTTGTATTTCGCCATGTTGGTCTCGCGGACCACCAGGCGTTTGCTCGATTCGCCGGTCTTCACCACGCGCTGAGCGGCGGGCGGGAAGGGCGTGTCGATGGCGAGCTCGTAGGTGTAGAGGTCCTTCACCTTGGCGTAACCGCGAGCTTCGACATGTCGGCGATACCAGCTGCGGTGATGGCCCATCATCACGGTCGGCGGGTGGTCGAAACCCTCGATCAGAAGGCCGGGTTCGTCCCAGATGCTGAGGCTATATGGCCCCTGCGAGCGGGTCATGCCCTGCGCTTTCAGCCAGCCTTCGGCAGCGTCGAACAGCGCGGTGGCGGTCGCGGAGTCGTCCTCCAGATCGAAAAAGCCGAACTGGCCCAGCCCCTCGCCGACATGCTTCTGCACCAGGCTGTCGACCTGCGCAGAAATGCGCCCCACTACCCGCCCGCCGCGCTCAGCGATGAACAGGGCGCAGCGCGCATGTTCAAACCACGGGTTCTTGTTCGAAAGCAGCTCCTCCACTTCGCGGCGGAGCGGGGGCGCGGCATTCGGATCGTCGATGTAGTTCGCGTAGCCAAAGTCGATGAAGCGCCTGCGGTCGGCGGGGGTCCGTACCTCGCGGACCGTCAGTTCGCTGCTCACTCGGCGGGGACGATGGGGACGGGCGACGCGGCTGGCTGGCGCGGCGTGTAGCTGTCCGAAACCACGCCGCCCGACAGCTCCGCGACCCATGGCCAGCGCTCCGCCTCAGCCGCGGTGTAGCCCAGGTTGAATACGTGTGGGCTGCGCTTCGGGCGCTCAACGCGGTCGTACATCGTGCCGAACAGCTTGTCGGGCAGGAAGCTCATGATTCCGTAATTGCCAGTCTCGTCGTGGAAATGATGCTCCATGTGC
Source organism: Sphingomonadaceae bacterium (assembly GCA_032249695.1). Taxonomy (GTDB): domain Bacteria; phylum Pseudomonadota; class Alphaproteobacteria; order Sphingomonadales; family Sphingomonadaceae; genus JAVVHE01. The sequence goes on from JAVVHE010000018.1 coordinate 16,507, forward strand.
CGCCGCTTCAGCTCGGCGAGCCAACGGTTCTTCGGCTTGAAGCCCAAATGCTGGATGCAGTGCACAAACTCGTAGGCGCAGGTGGTGAGGAGGCCAGTGGCGAACGCTGTCGCCATGCCGCCGATGCCGCCGATCGCATAGCCAGCGAGTGCCGTCGCCACCGCGACCGTCGGCAGCGTCGTCACCAGTGCGCCGAACAGCACCTCCAAATGATTAGGGTCTTGGTGGTGATCGTAATGCGTGCGCTTCCAAACCTTCGCGGTCTGCGGGTTCTTCCACATCCACGATCCGTGCAGGATGTAGCGGTGGATAACATACCACGCGAACGGGTAGACGAGGCTGGCGATCACGATGGACGCGATGACCTGGCCGGTGGTTGCGGGGACGGCAATCGCCAGCGCGATGAAGATCACCGCAAGCGCCAAATAGGCGATGATCGCCGGGTGCTGGAAATAGGCGGCTACCAGTTCCCGCATGGTCATGCGGTTCAGGTAGTGGGATCGCCGCCAGAAGCGGTCGTGGGTCGAAATATCGGCGTGCATAGGGTTCACCTAGTGACCTGCGTTCATTCCGCAATGCGGCAGATTGATGGCGCATGCGCTGGGCCGCGGAGTGTGGGCCGTGCGCTGCACCGGCTCGATCGCTGTTTCGGGTACAGCGGTGAAGATTTTGTGGGTGTAACGTCGGACGTTTTTACAATCCGCCAGTCCCGCGCCTCGAAGCCGGCGCGGCAAACGGCTGGAATCTGGCGGTGCGACGACTTGGCACGCACATTGCACCTCAATGGACGAACCCGACGGGGGAATTGCCGGCAGGTTTCGTCACGCGGAAGCGGGGCGGTGGGAGAGGGCACCTCCCGCCGCCCCCAAGTGTTTTAGCGTCTCAAGGAACGACAGCGGTTCACCCGCTGGAGCGCCCTGAAGCTCCGCATCCCACATAACCATTTGTCCACGAATGATGGTGCCGATCGGCTTGCCCGTCAGCTCCGTGCCCGCGAAGGGTGACCAGCCGCAGCGGCTGGCCAGCCACGCCTCCCCAACCGTCCAGCGCGCCTTCAGGTCGACAACCGTGAGACTCGCTGTGAAACCGGTGGTGATTCGCCCTTGGCCTGCGATCCCGAAAATCCGCGCCGCGCCCGCGCTGGTGAGGTCGACCACCCGCTCAAGGCTTAGCCGCCCTTCGGCAGCGTGGTGCAGCATCAGCGGCAGCAGCGTCTGCACGCCGGGCATGCCGCTCGGCGATTGCGGATAGGGCCGCGATTTCTCGTCCAGCGTGTGCGGCGCGTGGTCCGATCCGATCACGTCGACGACGCCCTGGCCAAGCCAGTGCCACAGGCCCTCTCGCTCCGCGACACCCCGGATCGGCGGGTTCATCTGCGCGAGCGTGCCGTGGCGCGGGTAGGCGTCCTCGGCAGCAAGCGTTAGGTGCTGCGGCGTCACCTCGGCCGTCACGAGATCGCGATGCTCGGCGATCAGCGCCAGCTCGTCGGGGTTGCTGACATGCAGGATATGAATGCGCCGCCCGGTTTCTCGCGCCGCTGCGATTGCCCGGCGCGTTGCTTTCAATGCGGTTTCGCGGTCGCGCCAAACGGGGTGGCTGGTGGGATCGCCCTCCACGCGCAGATGCGCGCGCTCGATCAACCGGTCCTCGTCCTCGGCGTGCAGCGCCATGCGCCGCGACCCATGCCGCATCGCGGCGATCAGGCCTTTGTCGTCGCCAACCAGCAGCGTGCCGGTCGAGGAGCCCATGAACAGCTTGACGCCGCAGCAGCCGGGCACGCGCTCGGCCTCGGCAAGCAGCTCGGCGTTCTGTTGGGTGGCGCCGATATAGAAGGCGTGGTCGCACCACATGCGGCCGCGCGCGCGGTCCAGCTTGTCCTGGATCGCCTGCGCCGTGTCGGTGTTGGGGTGGGTGTTCGGCATTTCGAACACCGCGGTCACGCCACCCAACACCGCCGATCGGCTGCCGGTTTCCAGATCCTCTTTGTGCGTCAATCCGGGCTCACGGAAGTGGACCTGGGTGTCGATGACGCCGGGCAGGATCGTCAGCCCGGTGCAGTCGATGGTGCGTTCGGCGGGGCCAGTCTCGCCGATGGCGGCGATTTTGCCGCCTTGGATCGCGAGAGCGGCATCGACGAGGCCCGCGGGCGTGAAGACGCGGCCGCCGGTCAGCAGGAGATCGTAGCTCATGGCGGCCGCTTATGGCGCGCGCGCCACGCATCGCCTAGCTGTGAAGGGATGCCGACCGTTTCACTTGTGGACCGCGCACTGCTGCACGTGACCGGCGCCGATGCGCGTCCGTTTCTGCAGGGGCTGCTGACGAACGACGTGCTGTCGCTTAGTCCCGAGCGGCCGCTGTGGGCCGGGCTGCTCAGCCCGCAAGGCAAAGCGCTGTTCGACATGATCCTGTTCGACGACGGCGCGGGCGGGCTGTGGATCGACTGCGAGGCGGCGCGCGCGGACGAGCTTGCGAAGCGGCTGACGATGTACAAGCTGCGCCGCGCGGTAGCGATCGAGCGGACTGGTCTGTGCACGCTGGCAACATGGGGCGGGGAGCTGCGTGACGGCTGGCCGGATGATCCGCGCTTGGCTGCGCTCGGTCAGCGCTCGCCGGGCTATCCCGATCAGGCCGAGCCCGACAATGGCCGCTATGCCGCGTACCGCATCGCCCTGGGGGTGCCGGAGGGCGCCGGGGAGCTGGGCGTGGACAAGACGCTGTGGCTGGAAACAAATGCGGTCGAACTGAACGGGGTCAGCTTCGCCAAGGGCTGCTATGTCGGCCAGGAGAACACCGCGCGCATGTACTACCGCGACAGGGTGCGCCGCCGCCTTCTGCCAGTGAGGATCGACAGCGAGCCGGGCGCTGCGACGAAGCTGATGGCCGGCGAGCGTGAGGCAGGCGAGTTGCGCGCGCGGGCGGGGGACATCGGCATGGCGTGGCTACGCATCGAGCTCGCAGAGCGCGAGTTGCGGCTGGGCGAAGCCAACGCGCGCGTGAAGTGGCCGGAGTGGCTGCCGCGCTGAGCCCTCAATGTGGTCCCAAGCGTTCAGCCGACAGGACCGATCGCGAAACCAATCCCGGAACCACCCCGCCCCTCGGCGAGGCGGGGAATGACACTGATAGGCTCAGGTCCACCCAGCCCACGGGCGCGGCGGACGATGTCGCAAGCCCCGCCCATCGGCCCAAGCTGCGCAACGACATTGATCACGCAGGCTACGATCGCGCGGGCGGCGGCGGTGTTATCGACGACGGCGCGGGCGATAATGGCGGCACGCGCGGTACGGGCGGATCCGCCCGCGAGGAGGACGTCTGACATGGGCAAGCACAGCGCTCCCTCAGGCGACGAGGATGTCTTCGGCGGGCGGCCGATGGCGGTCGAGGACCTGACGCGCGGCGGCGTCGGCTCCAGCGGTAGCAGCTTTTGCTCGACCGGGCATCTTGGCAGTATGGGCAACACTTTCGAATGACTTCATCATCCGTAACGGATCGATCGACGCAACCGACGTCGAGATGAATGGCCTGACCGATTCGATGGCAGACGCGCCGACGCTCGGCGACGTGATCAGCGATATGACGCAGTCGGACACCAATGGCGACGCGCCCAACAGCCCAGACGACCCCGACGACCGCCCGCAGGCCGCCGACGACCCGGCCGGGCCTGACGGGCTGCGGGTGGATCACAGCGACCGCACGGACCGAGCATCAGGAGCGAGTTCGTCGCGCCACCAGCTCCATGAACCCGGAGCAATGGCGATTGCTGCTCCGCTCACAGCGACATCACGTTCGAGTGATCGCTCGGCAGGGGCTGGGTCGGACCGACCTCCTCATCGCGTTCGACACTGAGGGCTTAAGCCGTAGCGCGCTGAATGAGGCGGCTTTGAGCGCACAGCGAGAGAGGATGGTGGAGCCGAGGGGGATCGAACCCCTGACCTTCGCAATGCCATTGCGACGCTCTCCCAGCTGAGCTACGGCCCCGCGCCATTCCAGGTCCGGCGCTGGGACGCCGGAGAGCTGCCGATTAGGGGAGCGTCGCCGCCAGCGCAAGGGGAGCGCGGCGACCGTCCGCTTCAGATCGGCTGAGCCACGGCTGCCTCGGATCGCCGAACCTGAGCAGCGCGGCCCGGCGCGCAAGTCGCTCCGGGGAGAGCGGCCGAGTCCGCGCTAGCGCCCGAGGCGAACGTCAGCCCTCGTCGTCCTCCGTCGGCTCCGCGACTTCGGCCAGATCGTCGTCGCCACCAATCTCGTCGGCGTCATCGTCCGGCGCGGCGGTGTCCTCGTCGACGTCGATGTCCTCGCCCAGCTCGGCGACGGCTGGATCTGCCTCGCCATTCTCAGCCTTGGGCGCGGCTTCGAAGGGCAGCGGCTGCTTCGATTTCAGGATCGGCTCGGGCATCCACTCATTGCCGCAGTTGATGCAATGGACGGGCTCGTCCGCGCCAAGATCGTAGAAGCGGGTGTTGCACTTCGGGCACTGGCGCTTGGTGCCCCATTCGGGCTTGATCACGGTAGGTCGCTCCGGAATTGCTGGCTGGCGGCGGCAGATAAGCGCCCGGCCCATACGGCCAATTGACTTGCCAGCGCGGGCGGCGCTTGTCAAAGCCGCTGGCGCCCGCCCCGCCCATGCACGCACCAATCCGCCCTGACCGCCCCGCGCCCGGGCTGCTAATTCTGTTGGGGGTGATGACTGCGTTCGGCGCGCTGTCGATGGATATGTACCTGCCTGCGATGCCCAGCATGGAGCGCGCGCTGGGCGCCTCGCCTGCCATCACGCAGCTAACCATCGCGGCCTTCCTGCTGGGGACCGCTGCGGGCCAGTTGCTGTGGGGCGCGTGGAGCGACCGTGCCGGGCGGCGAGGGCCCCTGTTCGTCGGCGTCGGGCTGTTCACACTTTCGTCCGCCGCCTGCGCACTGGCGCCGAGCGCGGGCACGCTGATTGCGGCGCGCGTCGTACAAGGATTTGGCAGTTGCGCGGGCAATATCATCGCTAGGGCATCCGTGCGCGACACCTACGGCCACGCGGACAGCGCGCGCGTGTTCACTTGGCTGACGCTGGTGTTCGGGGTTGCGCCGGTGGTAGCGCCTTTCATCGGCACCGGGCTGCTCGCGGTGGCCAACTGGCGCGCGATCTTCTGGGCTCTGACCGCGTTCGGCATCGCCATCGGCCTCTGGGCCGCGGCGCGACTGCCCGAAACGCGCGACGCTGCCAGCCGCGCACGCGCGCGGGTCAGTCACCCGCTTGCCACCTACCATACGCTGCTCGGGCGGCGGCGGATCGTCGGGCACGTCGTTACCTCGGCGCTCGGCGGGTCGGCGCTGTTCGCCTATGTGTCAAGCGCATCGATCCTCTACATCTCGGACTTCGGGCTGCCCCCGGCGCTGTTCAGCGCGGCGTTCGCGTCGTGCGCGATTGCGATGGTGGCGGGATCCCAGATCAATCGGCAGCTGCTGAAGCGCTACCATCCGGACGATATCGCGGCGGTTGCGACCGCGGTGTCGGCAGTGTCGGCGGTGCTGTTCCTTTGCGTTGCGCTGGCGGGCCGGGCCGGGCCGGTGCAAACCTTCGCAGCCTCGGTGGTGCAGTTGGCGGCGTTCGGGCTGACGACCGGCAATCTGCAAGCAGGCGCGATGTCCTCCGATCCCGACGATGCCGGCTCGATCGCGGCGCTGATCGGCGTGGTGAACTTCGTTGTCGGCGCCGCGGTGTCCGCGGCCGTCTCGGCTGCGCACGACGGTACCGCGCTGCCTCTCGCTGCGGCCATCGCGATTAGCCTGACGCTCGCGCTGCCAGCGTTCCTCACGCTCGCCCGGCGACAGGCGGCGTGAGAAGCTGGTTCGTGCCCGAAAACGAGCTGGTCGAGCGCTTTATCCGGGCATCTGGCCCGGGCGGGCAAAATGTGAACAAGGTCTCGACCGCGGTAGAGCTTCGCTTCGACCTCGGCGCCAATGCCAGCCTCGCCTGGCCGGTCAAGCAGCGGCTGGAGCGGCTGGCGGGACGGCGGCTGACGCAGGAGGGGGTGATCGTCATCCGCGCGGAGGAGTATCGCACGCAAGAGGCCAACCGCGAGGCCGCGCGCGCCCGCCTCGCAGCGCTGATCGACGAGGCCGCCACCCCGCCCCGCCCGCGCGTGGCGACGCGACCGACGCGCGCGAGCAGCGAGCGACGGCGGCAGGCCAAGGCCGCACGCTCGGTCGCCAAAGCCACCCGCGCCCGTCCGCGCGAGGACTGACGCGCCTGCGCCGTTGACCACCCCGCCCCCCGCCGCCAAACGCCGGGAATGGCAGAGATCGAGACGGGCGGGCCCGAGATTTACGCGATGGCGAATGCCGTTCGCGCGCTGGCGGTGGATGCGGTGGAGGCAGCGAACAGCGGGCACCCCGGCATGCCGATGGGCATGGCCGACGCGGCGACCGTCCTGTGGCGCGATTATCTGAAGTTCGACGCGAGCGATCCCCACTGGCCCGACCGCGACCGCTTCATCCTGTCCGCCGGGCACGGATCAATGCTGATCTACGCGCTGCTGCACCTGACCGGCTACGCGCGGCCCACGATCGAGGACATCCGCAATTTCCGCCAGCTGGGCAGCCCCTGCGCGGGCCATCCGGAGAATTTCGAGCTGCCGGGCGTCGAGGTCACGACGGGCCCGCTTGGGCAGGGGCTGGCGATGGCGGTGGGCATGGCAATCGCCGAGCGGCACATGAACGCGGTGTTCGGCGACTCGCTGGTCGATCACCGCATCTGGGTCATCGCGGGCGACGGCTGCCTCCAGGAGGGCGTTTCGCACGAAGCCGGAGAGCTTGCCGGCCACCTGAAACTGGGGCGGCTGATCGTGCTGTGGGACGATAACCGCATCAGCATCGACGGGCCGACCGACCTGTCGAGCTCGACCGATGAGCTCGCCCGCTTCGAAGCCTATGGCTGGCACGTCGCGCGGTGCGACGGGCACGACCCGGATCTCGTGTCGGCAGCGATCGAGGACGCGCTGAGCGACACCGAGCGGCCGTCGCTGATCGCCTGCCGCACCACGATCGGCTTCGGCGCGCCGACGCTCGCTGGCACCGCGAAGACTCACGGCTCGCCGCTGGGCGCCGAGGAGGTCGCCGGCGCGAAGGCGGCGCTCGGCTGGGATGCGCCGCCATTCACCGTGCCCGCTGACATTGCCGACGCATGGCGCACGGCGGGCGCACGCGGAGCCACCGAGCGGGCGGCGTGGACCGAGCGGCTCGCCGCGCATCCCGAGCGTGCGGAGTTCGAGCGGCGGATGAGCGGCCGCCTGCCCGGGCCGAATGGAGAAGCCCAGAGTTTCATCGCGGACATCGCCGCGCAGCAGCTGACCATCGCCACGCGCAAGGCGTCCGAGCTGGCGCTGGAAGCGCTGACCGCGGCCATCCCCGATCTGCTGGGCGGCAGCGCCGACCTGACCGGCAGCAACAATACGCGCACCAAGGCCACCTCGCCGCTGACGGCGGACAATTACGGCGGCCGCTACCTGCATTATGGCATCCGCGAATTCGGCATGGCCGCCGCGATGAACGGCATGGCGCTGCACGGCGGCGTCGTGCCCTATGGTGGCACGTTCCTGGTGTTTGCGGACTATCTGCGCCCGGCGCTGCGGCTGTCGGCGCTGCAGCGCGCGCGCGTGGTCTATGTGCTGACGCACGATTCGATCGGCCTGGGCGAGGACGGGCCGACGCACCAGCCGGTCGAGCATCTCGCCTCGCTGCGCGCGATCCCGAACGTTGCCGTGTTCCGCCCGGCCGACGCGGTGGAGACCGCCGAATGCTGGACGCTCGCCCTCGCGCGCGCGGACGGACCGAGCGTGCTCGCGCTGACGCGCCAGAACCTGCCGCCCATCCGCCGCGGCAGCAGCGAGAACCTGTCCGAGCGCGGCGCCTACCGCCTGCGCGCAGCCGAACACGCCCGGCGCTGCGTGCTGATCGCCACCGGCTCCGAGGTTCACCTCGCGCTCGGCGCGGCGGACCTGCTGGAGGCGGCGGGGATCGGCACGGACGTCGTCTCGATGCCGTGCTCAGAGCTGTTCGCCGCCCAGAGCCAAGCCTACCGCGACGACATTCTGCCGAACCTGCCGCCCGAGACGCTGTTGCGCGTGTCGATCGAGGCTGGATCGACCTTCGGCTGGGACCGCTGGACGATGACGAACGGTCTGCGCGTCGGCCTCGACCGCTTCGGCGTCAGCGCGCCCGGAGGGGTGGCGTTCAGCCACTTCGGCTTCACTGCGGAGGCGATCGCTCGCAGGGTGCGCGAGCGGCTGGGGGCCTGACCGGTGCGACCGCGCCGTTGACAGGACATCCCGCGGCGGAGCGATCGGGCCCGCGCGCGCTTCGGATCAGGGGCGCTTGCTGAACAGGCGGAACAGCGTTTCCTGATCGGGCAGGCCCGTTGCTGGCAAGCTCTCGGCGCGCTGGAACGCGGTGATCGCCGCGATGAAGCCAGCGTCGGCCCGGCCGTCGATCGGCCCGCGATAGAGGCCGGCGCGCGCCAGCCGCCGCTTCGCGCTATCGACGACGGTTGCGTAGAGCTTCTGCTCGCGGCCAGCGATGGCGACCGAGACGACGGGGCTTGCAGCGCTGATCCGCCCGGGGCCGAGCGAGCGGATCATCGCGCGCGTCATGAAGGCGAGCGACGCCTGCGGGTTCTTCGCGCAGAAGCCGCCGATCGAATTGACGAGGTAAAGCTCGTCCTGCCACGCGATCAGATCGTAGGTGGCAGGCTCATACCGGTTGGCGGCGGTTAGATAACCCGCCACCCAGCTCAGCATCGGCGACAGGGCGGGGGAACGGGCGGCGAGTGCGCGGTTGAAGTCCGCGCAGCTCGCCTGGCCGACGCCCTTGACCGCGAACTGGCCCTGCGCGTCCGCGGCCCGTGCCGGGGCGGCGCCGAGGCCGAGCGCCAGCCCGGCGAGGAGCGCCGCCGTCCGCATCAGTGCGCCCGGCGCCTGCGGTGCGCGGCAAGCCCCGCCACGCCCAGCATCAGCAGCGCCAGCGTGCCCGGGCTGGGCACGAGGAAGCTGGCGATCAGCGGATCGTGATCGCTGAACTGTCCTTGGAACTCCGAATTATAATGCACGATGTCGAACTGCGGGCTGCGCCCGAACAGCCCGGCCGACGCGTAGATATAATCCAGCAGCTGCGCGTTGCCGTCAAAGCTGTAGCTGTAGCGTTCGTTCAGCGCGAGCAGCTCGTAGAGACCGTAGAGCACCTGGCTGGCGCCAGAACCGCGCAGCGCAAGCTGCGGGTTTTCGAAGTAGAAGCTGTTCAGGTCACCGTTGACGATGATCTTGGCGTTGGGGTTCGAAGCAAGCAGCGCGCGGATATAGGCATTCAATTCCTGACCCTGCCCCAGCCGACGCGAATCGCCGCCAAACGCTGCGGGCTGATTGACACCATAGAGATCCTGGCTGCCGCGGCGCGACGTCCAGTGATTGTTGATCGTGGTAATCTTCTGTCCGGCGAACACGAACTGCGCGACGAGCGGAGCACGCGCGTTGTTATAAGCCGATGCCGCATCCGTGGTCCCCGGAACATAGGTCAGGCTGCCCGGGACGAGGCTGACGCGGCTGGTATTATACAGATATGCGCTGACGATCCGATTGTCGACCGAGCCCTGCACCGGCAGAAATGCGAAGGCATATTGCGTGCCGACGCCGCTGACCGCGTTCAGAGCATTGACCAGATTTTGCAGCGTCTGCTGCGGGTTGTTGCCGGTGTCGGCGACGATCTCCTGAATGCCAAGGACATCGGGACGGCCAAGCCGGTTGACGATCTGGCCGGCCAGATCGGCAAATCGGCTCGTCTCGTTCGTCTGCAGATTCTCGACATTATAGCTTGCATAGGTGAAGCGGTTCGATGCGCCGGTGATCGTCGTCACCTCTTTCTGTAGACCGCCTGAAGTAAGCGTCGGATTCGCGTCGGGGATGACCCGGAAGTTTCCGAAGTCATACGTGACGACCCCGGTGACGGTGCTGAGCGTGTCGCCGACATTGGCAAGCCGCTGATTGCCGGACGCCTGCGTCACCTGCGGGTTCACAAGCACGCGGGTGGGGTTGTAGTCGACACCATAGATGTTGTTCGGATCGCTGTCGGCTGCGATGGTTAGACCGCCGCGGCTGTTGAGCGACGGATCATATCCCGGCGCGCCGACGCGCACGTAGGTCTCATAATTCGATGCGAAGGTGCGCGATGGCGCGATTGCGACCGGGTTGCTGATCTGGACGCGCATGCCTTCGAGGCTTTCCCAGAAGTCGCGGCCTGCATTCACCGGATCGTAGTTCGCGTTGTTGCTGCTGGTCTCGATCGCCTTTTGCGGCGGCTGGCGGCCACCCGGCCCGATCACGACCGCGGCGGGCAGTGCGTTGTTGCTGCTGATGCGCGTGAAGGTCGGGCTGCCGCCGATCTGGGTGACGGTGAGGCGAGTCGTATTGCTGGCGCCGGCGGGGTTGTTCTCCTGGATCGTGCCGGTCACGCGGACGCTGTCGCCGACGTTGGGCTTGGCCCCCGCCGAGCCGGTGAAGACGAACACCGCGCTCGATGCGCCGGCGACGTTCGATCCGTTCGGGTCCTGGATATAATATCCGTTCGATGTGACGGTGGTGACGATCCCGGTTGTCTGCACGCCCGTATTCACGAACGGCGAGGTCAGTGCCGCGCCCTGGATCTCGCCGATCGTGCGGTTGGTCGATCCGCTGGGAGGTGGCGGCAGCAGCGCCGGCGGAGCAGCGGCCGGCGCCTGGGTGAAGACCTGCCCGGGATTGACGGCGCCGGGGGTGGCGGTGGCGGTGTTGGGGTTGGCCCAGACGAAGCCGGCGGGCTGCGAGCCAAACCCGTTGCCCGCATAGCCGGCAGTCTGCGTGCCCGTCAGCCGGATCGAGCCGCCGATCGGAGTTGATCCCGATTCCCGGACGCCAACGTCGACGCTGGTGATGCCCTGCGCGGCGCCGTTGGTGGCGGTGAACGTGCCGCCATAGCTGAGGAACTGGACGACGCCGCCGGTCTTGTCGATCAGCGCAAAGCCGTCCGGATCACCATTCTGGATGCCGTTCGCCGGATAGGAAAAGCTGAGGAATGACCATCCGTTCGGTGCCGTGGCGGCGCCGAACGAAACACCGGTCAGGTTCGGGTCGGCGCCCGGCGTTGAATATTGCTGTCCGTTCGCGCCGTTATAGCGCAGCAGCTGCCAGCCTGTCAGATCGAAATTGGCGGGTCCGGCAAGCTCGATGAACTCGCCGACGTCGGTCCCGACATTGTCATAGTGGAACTCGTTGATGAACGGCGTCGCGGTCGCGAGCGTCGTTTGCGCAAGCAGCGCGGCAATCGTAAGCACGGCGGAAGCGCGGCGCATGGAAGTCACCCCTGGTTGTAAATGCCGCGCAGCTATGGCCGCGAAGCATGACAGGATTCTTACATTGCCAGCACGCTCAATAAAGATTTTCGGCGGTGCGGCTTCGTTGACACAGGCCGCGCGGCCGCCCGCCTAGCCGCGCGTCAGTTCGTCGACCTCGTTCATGATCTGGACGAGCGGCGACAGCTCACCGGGCTGCGATTTCTCGCGCGCCGGCAGATGGCCTTCGGTCAGGATCGCTGCCAGCGCCGCGCGCCCGCGCGCCACGCGCGACTTGATCGTGCCGACTGCGCAATCGCAGATCGCCGCCGCTTCCTCGTAGGCGAAGCCACCCGCGCCGACGAGGATCAGCGCCTCGCGCTGCGCCTGCGGCAGCTGCAGCAGACCGCGCTGCAGGTCGGAGAGCTCAACCTGCCGATCCTGCCCCGCGGGCGCGGCAAGCAGGCGGTTGGCAGTGAAATCGTCCCACTCGCCCTTGAAGCGCGCCCGGCGCATCTGGCTGAGGAACAGGTTGCGCAAGATGATGAAAGTCCACGCGCGCAGGTTGGTGCCCGCCTGGAACCGGTCGCGCGCGGCCCACGCCTTCAGCAGCGTCTCTTGCACCAGATCGTCGGCAAGATCGCGGCTGCCGGAGAGCGAGCGGCCAAACGCGCGCAGATGCGGGATGACGCCCGCCAGCTCCTTCTTGAAGTCGGCGTCGGACAGAGCGGTGTGCTGCGTTTCTTCGGGCGCACGCTCGCTCAGCTTGCCGAGCAGGTCCTGGAACACGCGCGGCAGCGGCACCGCCGCGGTCTCGTCGAAGGCCGATCGCAGGAAGTTGCCCACGTCGCCCAGTGGCATCGGCCGGCCAGCGCGGCCGACAATCACGATATTATCCGACGCATTGTCCGACGCATCCACGCGGTAGCCCTCCCCTCAACGATAAAGCAACAACGCCGCCCCTAGCCCCAATACCACAAGTATGAGGCCGATGACGAGGACGTAACGGACAACGCCGGGGCTTTCACCCGCACGCGCTTCGTTGCGGGTCAATCGTTCTGGTTCGTTCACGGAGGTTTCCCGAAAAGAAGGGTCGAGACGGTAAACGGGCGGAACGGGTTCCGGGTTCCCGTTGTCTGACGCCCCTCAGTCTCCCGCGGTCGAGTTGAAGAACAATGCTTGGCTGATGGCGGCCTTGACCGTCGCGCGCTCGAACGGCTTGGTTATGAGGAATGTCGGCTCGGGCCGCTCGCCGGTCAGCAGGCGCTCGGGGAAGGCGGTGATGAAAATGACCGGCACCTGGAACCGCTCGAGGATGTCCTTCACTGCATCGACGCCGGAGCTGTCGTCGGCGAGCTGGATGTCAGCGAGCACGAGGCCGGGCCGCTCCTCCTCGGCGAGCGCAACCGCCTCGTCGCGCGTCACGGCAACACCCGTCACGTCGTGGCCCAGATCGCGAACGATCGATTCGATGTCCATCGCGATGATCGGTTCGTCCTCGATGACCAGCACGCGCGTGTGGGTCTGGCGCTCGATCTCGGCCAGCGCCTCGTCGACAAGGTTGCCGACGTCCGCGGCCGAGGCGTCGATCAGATAGCCCGCGTCCTCGTTGGTGAAACCTTCCATCGCGGTCAGCAGCAGCGCCTGGCGGCTGAGCGGCGTCATCCCAGCAAGCCGGTTCTGCGCGACCTTCTCCAGCGCCGTGCTGCCGTCGTCCTCGGTTTCGCCGGCATCGTCCGGCACGTCGAGATTGGCCGACGACCAAATCGCGTGGAACACTCTGTAGAGGCCCAGCCGCGGATCGACGTCCTTCGGAAAATCCTGCGGCGACGTGACGATCGCCTCCAGCGCGGCACGCACGAAGGCATCGCCGTGCTGCTGGCTGCCGGTCAGCGCGCGCGCATACCGGCGCAGATAAGGCAAATGTGGGGCAATCGCGGCAGCTAGCGGCATCGGTCCATCCTGTATTGCGGGTCGGTAGTTCGTGATGACGCCCGGGATCATGGGCGGGTTGCACAACGCGGTCGGCAACAGCATGTGCCATACCGTATCCGCAACGGAACCGTCGAACGCCAGAATGGTTTCGTGGGGCTGAAGTTTGGCCGAACCGAGGCGTTCGGTCGTGGGGGACAGTTGGCGCTCGTGGCATCAGGAAACAAGCGGAGCGGCACTGTGCCTTTGCGTCCGGACGGCAGGAACTCCGAAGCTGCTGAGCCGCTTAACAACGATGAAGTTGCGCCGGGCATCTCGAACGCGCTCCACCGTCTTTACGATTCGGTGCTCGACGAAGACGTGCCCGACGAGCTGAGGACGTTGTTGAGCTGCCTGGATTGACATGCCCCGACCTGAGCGCAGTGCCATCGGAGTGCTGAATGGCTGGCCGCTTGCGGTCAGGGTCATGGCCGTCCTCGCGATGGCTTTATTGCCACTTGGGCTGCTGGCACTGGGCGCGGCCTCGTCGACCTATCAGGCCGTGGGCGCGAGCCGCGACCGGCTGATCGCCCTCCGCCTCGAATCGGCCCGTGCCAAGGCGAGCCCGCGCGTGGAGCAGCTGGTCGGCGTGCTGCGCGCCGCGGCGGTGCTGGGCAGCGCGCCCGACTGCCGCGTGGGGCTGGACGGTCTGCAGCGCGCCTCGCAGGGCTTCGACCAGATTGTGCTGGTTGGCGAGCGCGGCAACGTGCTCTGCGCCAGCGGCGCGCAGGCGACTGCCGCCGGACTGGCGGGTGCAGCGGTCGCGCTGAACGGCGCCGGTCCGGAGCTGGCAGCGCGCGATCCGGCAAGCGGCGACCTGCTGCTGGCGCTGAGGCGGCCCGTGGCGGGCGGCGCGGTGCAGCTCGTCGCTGGCCGGATGCCAGCCGCGCTCGCTGCCGAGCAGCTGCTGCCCGCCCCCGGCAAAGGCACGCGCGATGAGGCGCGATTGATCGCGGGCGATGATATCGTTGCGCGGAGCGGCAGCGCGCCGGGCGCGGAGGAAACGGACGTGCCGATGCGTGAGGTGCGCGCGGCCCTCCCCGGCGGGCTGACGCTTGCGCTGTTCAGCCCGCAGCCGCCGTTCACCACCGCCGAGTCGCTCGGCATCGCGCTGCCAGCGCTGATGTGGCTGACTGCGGTCGCGATCGCCTGGGTGGCGCTGCGCGTGCTCGTCGCGCGGCCGCTCACGGCAATGCGGGCGGCGGTCGAGCGCTACAGCCGCGGCGACCGCAGCGTGCGCGTCACACCCAGTGCCGGGCGCGGGCAGGAGCTGATGGCGCTGGCGCACGCATTCGATGCGATGGCCGACCAGGCCGACCGGCACGAGCGCGACATGCAGGATGCGCTCAGCCGGCAGATGGCTCTCACTCGCGAGGTGCATCACCGCGTCAAGAACAACTTGCAGATCGTTTCCAGCCTGCTCAGCATCCAGGCGCGCGATGTCGAGGCTCCCGCAGTCGCCGCCGCCTACTCGCTCATCCGCCAGCGCGTGACGGCGCTCGCGCTGGTCCATCGCTGGATTTATGCGGGTTCGGTAGAACTGGGCGTGGACCTGCGCGGGCTGATGGCGGACCTGTGCGCCAACCTCGCCCACAATCATGAGAGACTGGGGTCGGCGCGGATGCAGGTGACATGCACCACCAACCTGCCCTTCGTGCATCAGGACACGGCGCTGCCGGTGGCGTTCTTGCTGACCGAGCTCGCGGCGGCGGCTGCGCGCACCAATGCCAGCAGGCTCGCGATCCAGGTGGCCGAGGACAGCGGCATGGGCATCCTGTCCGCGACGAGCGACGGCTTTGCCGGGCGGCTACAGGAACAGGTGTTCGATGCGGGTTCGCACCGCATCATCGCCGGGCTGATCCGTCAGCTGCGCGGCGAATTCTCGCTCGATGAGAACGGACGCTTCAAGCTGAAGTTCGTGCTGCGCCCGCCGGCCCCCGTGCTCGCCGCGGTGACCGCAAATAGCGCGCCGAAACGCTAGTGATAACCGGCGTCGGAGGCGACCTTGCCGCGGAAGACATAATAGCTCCACGCTGTATAGCCCAGGATCAACGGCAGCAGGACCGCGACGCCGACGAGCATGAACATCTGGCTCTTCTCGGGCGCGGCGGCGGCGTAGATCGAGATCGAGGGCGGTACCATCATGGGGTAGATGCTGATCCCCAGCCCGGTGAAGCAAAGGAAGAAGATCGCCAGCGCCGCCGGGAAGGGCCAGCGGTCCTGCAAGCGTCGGAGATGATCCCACACCACCCAGCCCGCGACGACCACGAGGATCGGCACCGGAGCGACCCACAGAATGTTCGGCCAAGACAGCCAGCGATCGAGGTAGCGTCCCGACAGCGTCAGCGTGGCAAGACTGACCGCGCCGATTGCGACCATCGTTCCGGCTAGCGCGATGAACGCGATGCGCCGCGCGCGCGCGTTGATCGGACCTTCGGTTTTCAGCACCAGCCAGGTCGAGCCGAGCAGCACGTAGCCTGCGACCAAACTGATCCCCGTCAGCACCGAAAACGGGGTTAGCCAATCCCACCAGCCGCCGACATAGGCGCGGCCGCTCACCCGGATGCCCGAAAGGATCGCGCCGAGCATCACCCCTTGCGCCAGCGTGGCGATCAGCGAGCCTGCGAAGAAGCCGGCATCCCACCTGTTCGCGCGCTCCTGGTTGCGGGCGCGCCAGCGGAACTCGAAGCTGACGCCGCGCAGGATCAGGCCCAGCAGCATCGCGATGACCAACGGGTAGAGCGCGGGCATGATGACCGCATAGGCCAGCGGGAATGCAGCGAAGAGCCCGCCGCCGCCGAGCACCAGCCACGTCTCGTTCCCGTCCCACACCGGTGCGACGCTGTTCATCGCTGCATCGCGCTGCGCCTTGTCCTCGAAGAACGGGAAGATCAGGCCGATGCCCAGATCGAACCCGTCCATGACGACATAGAAGAACAGCGCGGCCGCGATGATCCCGGCCCACAGCGTCGTCAGATCGTAGTTGATGTGGCTCATTCGGCGGGCATCAGTTCGGGGCTGCTCGCGACCGGGTTGCCCGGCGTGATGCCGCCGGTGCGGATGGGGCCGGTGTCGGTCTCGGGCTCGCCAGCATGCGGCGGGTGCGAGGCAAGACGCGCCATGTAGATGAACCCGGCTGCGAACACGATCAGATAGACGATCACGAAGGCCACCAGCGAGGCGCCGACCGCGGGCGCGGCGAGCGGTGAGGCAGCGTCCGCGGTGCGGAGCAGGCCGTAGATCACGTAGGGCTGGCGGCCGACCTCGGTGGTGATCCACCCCGCGATCACCGCGGTGAACCCGGCGGGACCCATCAGCAGCGCCCAGCGGTGCAGCCAGCGCCAGTCATAGAGCCGCCCGCGGATGCGAGCCCACAGGCCCACTGCGCCGAGCAGCGCCATCAGCACGCCCAGCCCGACCATGATGCGGAACGACCAGAAGACGATCGGCACCGGCGGCCACTCCTTCTGGGGATAGTCGTTCAGGCCCTTGAGCGGCGCGTCCGGGTCGTGCTTCAGGATCAGGCTGCCAAGCTTGGGCACCGCGATCTCGTGCCTGACCGTGCGGGTCTTGCTGTCGGGCAGGCCGAACAGGATCAGCGAGGCGCCGTTGGGGCTGGGCTCATAGTGCCCTTCCATCGCCAGCAGCTTCACGGGCTGATGCTCCAGCGTGTTGAGGCCATGCATGTCGCCCGCGAACATCTGGATCGGAGCGACCACCGCGAGCATCGCGGTCGCCATCGAGAACATCAGCCGCGCATGGCGCTGCGTACGGTCTTTCAACAGGTGCCACGCTCCGACCGCTCCGACCACCAGCGCGGTGGTGAGGTAGGCCGCGAGCAGCATGTGGACGAGGCGATAGGGGAAGCTGGGATTGAAGATGATCTGCAGCCAATCCTTCGGCAGAAAACGGCCGTCCGGTCCGATCTCATAGCCCGCCGGCGTCTGCATCCAGCTGTTGACGCTGAGGATCCAGAAGGCGCTGATCGCAGTGCCGACCGCGACCGCGCAGGTGGCACCGAAATGCAGCTTGGGGCCAACCTTCTTCATTCCAAAGAGCATCACGCCCAGGAATCCGGCCTCGAGGAAGAAGGCCGACATCACCTCATACGCCATCGGCGCGCCGATCACTGGCCCGGCGCGGTCGCTGAACACGCTCCAGTTGGTGCCGAACTGGTAGCTCATGGTCAGTCCGCTGACGACGCCCATCGCGAAGCTGATCGCGAAGATCTTCAGCCAGTATTTGTACGTCTCCAGGTACAGCGTGTTCCTTGTGCGCAGCCACAGCCCTTCCAGCACCATCAGGTAGCTGGCGAGCCCGATCGAGAACGCGGGCAGGATGATATGGAACGCGATCGTGAACCCGAACTGCGCGCGGGCGAGGATGATGGCGTCGGCTGATCCAAACATTCGTGCTGCCAATCCGGTTGTTCCGGCGCTGAGGTGCCGTAGCGGAAATGGTGCGCGCGGTCACCCCGCGCATCGGGAATGTCTGTCGCACCGCAACATGCCGCGCTAGGTGAGCGTCCATGCGCCTGATCCTCACCAAGCTCAGCCCCTTCGCCCGCAAGGTGTGGGCGATCGTTTTGGAACACCGCCTTCACGACCGCGTGCTGCTGGATTTCGTCGCTCCGCGGCTTCCGCGCGACTCCAAGCCCGACGTCGAAACAGTCAATCCGCTGTCGAAGGTGCCGGCGCTGGAGACGCCCGCCGGGCCGGTCATCGACAGCCGCGTGATCGCCGCGATGCTTGACGAGTTGGGCGGCGGCGGGCTGATCGCCAGCGGTGCGGAACGCTGGGCCGAGCTGACGCTCGAGGCGCTCGCCGATGGCATGTGCGACGCGGGCGTCGTCGTGCGGCTGGAATATGCGCGGCCCGAAGCCGAGCGCCGCCGCGACGACATCGCCGCCTACCGGGCCAAGATCGAGCGCTCACTCGACATGCTGGAAGCCTCGCCGCCCGCCTGCGAGCGGTTCCATGTGGGCAAGATCGCGCTGATCGCTGCAATCGACTGGTTGCGCGTCCGCTCGATCCTCGAGCGCGACCCGCTCGACGGCCGCCCTGGTGTTGCCGCAGTCCACGCGCGCTGGAGCGAGCGGCCGTGCCTTGCCGAGACGCGGCCGGTGCTGCCCGCATGAGCGCGCTGCGCTTCGAAGGCACCGCGGCCTATGTCGCGCCCGACGACCTCAAGATCGCCGTCAACGCCGCCGTCACGCTCCGCCGTCCGCTGCTGGTGAAGGGCGAGCCCGGCACGGGCAAGACCGTGCTGGCGCGCGAGGTCGCCGGTGCGCTCGGCTGCCCGCTGATCGAATGGCACGTGAAGTCCACGACCAAGGCCGCGCAGGGCCTGTACGAGTACGACGCTGTCGCCCGCCTGCGCGACAGCCAACTGGGCGACCCGCGCGTGAGCGAGGTGGCGAACTATATCCGCCCCGGCCCGCTGTGGCGCGCGTTCGCCAGCGAGACGGCCCCGGTGCTGCTGATCGACGAGATCGACAAGGCCGATATCGAGTTTCCGAACGATCTGCTGCTCGAACTCGATCGGATGGAGTTCCTGGTCTATGAGACCGGTGAGACGATCCGAGCAGCCAATCGCCCGATCGTGATCATCACGTCCAATAACGAGAAGGAACTGCCCGACGCTTTCCTGCGCAGGTGTTTCTTTCACTACATCAGGTTTCCAGACGCCGAGACGCTGAAGTCGATCATCGGCGTGCACTTCCCGGGCATTCAGCGCGAGCTGATTGAGGAAGCGCTTACCCTGTTCCTGAACATCCGCGAGGCGCCGGGCATCAAGAAGAAGCCGTCCACCTCCGAACTGCTCGACTGGCTGAAGCTGTTGAACCATGAGGAGCTGCCGGTGGAGTTGCTGCGCAGCCGCGATCCGAAGTCGCTGATCCCGCCACTCCACGGCGCCCTGCTGAAGACCGAAGCCGACGTGATGCTGTTCGAACGCCTCGCCTTCATCGCGCGTCGCGGCTGAGCTGTCCTCTCCGGCACGGGGCGCAGATTACGCGTCCGCGTTCAGATATCGCCCCGCATAGCGCTCGGTGATGCGGTCGACGGGCATGATCACGAACACGTCGGTGGTGTTGAACACGCGGTCCAGATAGGCGCCGTCGCCGATCATCGCGCCGACGCGCAAATAGCCCTTCACCAGCGGCGGCAGCGAGCGGCTGGCGGCCTTGGCATCGTAGCTGCCGGGCGGAAGCGTGCCGGTGTCGACCCGCTCCGAGCCGACATAGGCGTAGGCTCGCAGATCGGGCGGTGCCAGGTGATGGTGGTGCAGATAGGCGAGCGCCTCAGCGTGCTGGGCCGGGTCGGCGCCGTGAAGCGAGCCACAGCCGAACATGTGGCTGATGCCGTGATCGGCGAGGTAGCTGGCGATGCCGCGCCACAGCAGATTAATCGTCAGCGGGTTGCGGTGCGCGGGGTCGACGCAGCTGCGCCCCAGTTCCAGCAACTGCCGCCCGCCCGCCGAGCCCGAGAGCAGTGGCCCCAGATCGAACTCGCCCGCCGAGTAGAAGCCGAAATGCCGCGCGGCCACCTCCTGCCGCAGCAGCCGGTAGGTCCCGACGACCGCGGGCCTCGCAGGTTCGGCGTGGTCGATCACCAGCAGGTGGTCGCAATACGGATCGTAGTCGTCCAGGTCGCGGCCCGCTGCCTCGGCCTGCTGAGTGGTGCGCGCGCCCATCTCTTCGTGAAACACCTGAAATCGCAGGCGCTGCGCAGCGGCAATCTCGGCCTCGCTGCCGGCTAGCCGCAGTTCCAGATTGCCCGCGCGCAGGATTTCGGGCGTCTTCGCGGGTGCCTTGGGGTCGAGGATCGTCGTTGCCGTCACCGCGTCGACCTAGGCGCGGACCGGGGCTGCGGAAAGGGCGCGCACCTCAGCCGGCATCGAGCGCGGCGAGCTGCTCGTCGGCCCAGCGATACATCGCGCGATGCTGGTTCAGGATCGCCTTGGGCAGGATCGCTGCTCGCTCGTGCACCTCGCGCAGCACCGACCGAGCCTCTCCGCGGCGGCCGAGCGTCAGCAGCAGCGCAGCCCAGCGGCAGCGCACCTCGTCGCCCGGCACGCGCGCCGCGACCTCGGCATAGAGGCGGAGCGCGACCTCATGCTCGCCGAGCGCTTCGGCGACGCGGCCTTCAAGATACAGCCGCTCGTCCTCGTCGCGCGCGTTACTGAACGGCTGCAACTCGCCGAGCAACTCGCGGGCCCGCGCGAACCGCCCCGCCTCAAACGCAGCGCCCGCCGCCTTGAACGTCAGCCGCGAGTCGGTGCCCGGAGCAGCGGCGAGCGCGCGTTCATATGCCTCGTGCGCCTGCGGCCAGAGCGCCAGCCCGGCAAGCGCTTCGGCCAGCTGCGCCCGGTTGGCTGCGGTATCCGCGACCTCGAGCTGCGCCTCGGCCGCGCGCAAGGCCTTCTTGGGGTTCACCGTTTCCACCGCTCGCGCCTCGGCTGCGCGGACCTGCCGGTTGCCGAGCAGATCGGGCAGGATCTCGACAACAATATAGGCGATACTGCCAGCCACCGGCAGGAAGATGACTGGAAGCAGCCACAGCTGGTTACGGCTCTGCCGCACAATGTGGATGACGAGCAGCACCTGCACGAGGATCGGTGCGAACAAGTAGAGCACGCTAGCGCCCTTCAGCGATCATGATCGTTCCAATGCGCGATACCAGCGCCACGCGACATAGTCACGGCTGCGGCACGGCTGGAGCCTCCGTCTGCGGCGAGGCGGGCTCCGTCTCCTCGCCCGCGCTGCCAAGCGCCTGGTCGATCAGCCCGGCGCGGATCATCCATACGAACAGCACGATGCCGGGCACTGCTGCAAGCGTCGTCAGCAGGTAGAACTCGACATAGCCGAAGCTCTTGATCAAGGCGCCCGCAGTCGTTCCAGTCAGCACGCGCCCAAGAATACTAGCCGCAGCCGAGATGAGCGCGAACTGCGAGGCCGTAAAGCGCAAGTCGCACAACGCCGAGAAGTAGGCGATGACGGTCACGCCACCGATGCCGCTTGCGATATTCTCGAACCCGATCGCTCCAGCCATGCCCCAGTTGCTGTGTCCCGCGGCTGCCAGGCCCGCGAAGCTGAGGTTGGAGACGCACATCAGCACCAGACTGACGAATACCGACCGTTTCATGCCCAGGCGCGCATAGAGCACGCCGCCCAGGAACACGCCGAAGAGATAGGCCCATGCGCCGAAGCCGACATCGTAGAGCGCGATTTCGTTATTCGAGTAGCCGAGATCGTTGAACAGCAGCCGGAAGGTGAGGTTGGCGAGCGTGTCGCCCACCTTGTGCACCAGGATGAACGCGAGCACGAGCAACGCGCCCTCGCGCCGGAAGAACTCGCCCAGCGGCGCGACGATCGCTCCGACCGCCGCCGCGAAGCCCTGCCGTTCGGCGACCACGCGGCGGCGCGGCGGCTCGCCGAGGATCAGGCCCGTCAGCATCGCTGGCAGCGCAAATACCGCGCAGATCGCATAGCCGAGCTGCCAGCCGCCGCGATCGGCGAGCACCAGCGCCAGCGCGCCGGCGGCGACTGATCCGATCCGCCAGCCATATTGGCTCATGCCCGAACCGGGGCCAAGCTCGTCGGGTGCGAGGCTTTCGATGCGATAGGCGTCGATCACGATATCGAACGTCGCTCCAGCCGCGCCGACCAGCACCGCCGCGAGCGCGGTCGCGGCCACATCGGCCGACGGGTCCTGGAAGGCGAGATTGAGCACTGCCGCGATCACCAGGCAACCGGCCAGCAGCAGCCAGCTGACGCGCTGGCCCAGCCGCCCCAGCAGCGGGAGCCGCACGCCGTCGACCATCCACGCCCACAGCCATTTGAGGTTATAAACCAGGAACGCGAGGCTGAAGGCGGTGACGGTCTTCTTGTCGATCCCGGCCTGCGCCAGCCGTGTCGTCAGCGTCGCTCCGATCATCGCATACGGGAAGCCCGACGAAACGCCCAGGAACAGCGCTGCGAGCGGTCCACGGCGGAAATAGGGCGCGATGCCCGCGGGGAGTGTCATCTCCGCGCGGTAACGGGCGCGGCGCGGCGGGCGCAAGCCGGGCGACCCGGGCACCGCCAAAGCGACGAAGTCGACGCAGCCACAGGCGGTGGCGCGGGCCGGCCAGCGCCTACCGCCCCAACGCCCCCAACAGCCGCAGCCGCAGCGCATTCAATTTGATGAACCCCTCGGCGTCGCGCTGGTCGTAGGCGCCCTGGTCGTCCTCGAACGTCACGATGTCGGGGGAATAGAGATTGCAGCAGACGCCCGCCCGGCGGCCGACGACGCTTGCCGAGCCCTTGTAGAGCTTCATGCGAACCTCGCCGGTCACGTTCTCCTGGCTGAGGTCGATCGCGGCCTGCAGCATCCGGCGCTCGGGGCTGAACCAGAAGCCATTGTAGATGAGCTTGGCGTAGAGCGGCATCAGCTCGTCCTTCAGCCCCATGGCGCCTCCATCGAGCGTCAGCGATTCGATGCCGCGATGCGCCAGATGCAGGATCGTCCCGCCCGGCGTTTCGTACATGCCGCGCGATTTCATGCCGACGAAGCGGTTCTCGACGAGATCGAGGCGCCCGATGCCGTGGCGGCGGCCGTCGTCGTTAAGGCGTTTCAGCAGCGAGGCAGGCGACAGTTCTTCGCCGTCGATCGAGACCGCGTCGCCACGTTCGAAACCGATCACGATATATTCGGGCTGGTCGGGCGCATCCTCGGGATTGACCGTGCGCGAGTAGACGTAGTCGGGAACTTCCGACCACGGATCCTCCAGCACCTTGCCCTCGGACGAGGTGTGGAGGAGGTTTGCGTCGGTGGAAAACGGCGCCTCGCCGCGCTTGTCCTTGGGCACGGGAATCTGGCGCTGCTCGGCCCATTCGATCAGGCGCGTGCGCGACGTCAGGTCCCACTCGCGCCACGGAGCGATCACGCGGATCCCGGGCTCAAGCGCATAATAGCCGAGCTCGAAGCGAACCTGGTCGTTCCCCTTGCCCGTGGCGCCGTGCGCGACCGCGTCGGCCCCGACTTCGCGCGCAATCTCGATCTGGCGCTTGGCGATCAGCGGGCGGGCGATCGAAGTCCCCAAGAGATACTGGCCCTCGTAGAGCGCATTGGCGCGCATCATCGGAAAGACGTAATCGCGGACGAACTCCTCGCGCAGGTCTTCGATGAAGATCTGGCGGACTCCCATCAGCTCGGCTTTCTTGCGGGCGGGCTCGAGTTCCTCGCCCTGCCCCAGGTCGGCGGTAAATGTGACGACCTCGCAGCCATAGATTTCCTGCAGCCACCGCAGGATGACGCTGGTATCCAGCCCGCCCGAATAGGCGAGGACGACTTTATGGACGGGCGCTTGGTTCATGGCCCCGGCGCTTAGGGGCGCGGCTCTCCGCCCTCAAGGGCCGGAGGATCAGCCCTTGGGCGCAAAATCGAGCGCGGCCGAGTTCATGCAGTAGCGCAATCCGCCGTCGGAACGCGGGCCGTCGGGAAACACGTGGCCCAGATGGCCGCCGCAGGTGGCGCAGCGCGCCTCCACGCGGCGCATGCCGTGGCTCACGTCCTCATGCTCGGTGACGACGCCGGGCGCGACGGGACGGGTGAAACTGGGCCAGCCGGTGCCGCTGTCGAATTTCGATCCGGCATCGAACAGCAGCGTGCCGCAGCCCGCGCAGCGATATTCGCCCGGGCGCTTCTCGTCCCAGGTCAGGCCAGTGAAGGCGCGCTCGGTACCGTGCTCGCGCAGCACATGATATTGTTCGGGGCTGAGGCTCGCGCGCCACTCGGCGTCGGTCTTCTCGATCGTCGGCATCGGGGGCATGTGGGGCGTGGGCTGACGGGCGGCAACGGGTGGCGCACGAGCGGCGCGGGGCCTAAGCGGGTAGCCATGCGCGTCAGTCCGCTGCTGTTCGGTGCCGCAGGCATCGCGCTCCTCTGCCTGATGGACGCCAGCATCAAGCAGCTGTCGATCGCGCATCCCGTGCCGCTGGTGCTGTGCGCGAGCTATTGGGTGCGCGTGGTCTTCACGCTGGTGCACTGGCGGGCGCGCGGCGCGAAGCCGATCGACGGGGCGATGTGGCGCTATCATGCCGTGCGCGGGCTGGTCGTGACGATCGCTGCGACGGGCTTTTTCATCGGCGTCGCGCGGCTGCCGCTGGCCGAGGCGGTGACGTTGAGCTTCATCGCGCCGCTGATGGTGCCTGCGATCGCGTGGGCGCTGATCGGAGAACGACCGCGGCGCGAGAGCATGTTGGCGCTGGCGGTCGGCTTCGTGGGCGTGGCCGTTGCCGTGTCGGGCGAGGCGGGCGGCGGCGGCGCGAGCGGAGCGATGCGGCTGGGCGGCATCGCCGGCGTGCTGGCGGGCGCGACGGCGTTCGCGTTCAGCCTGGTGCTGCTGCGCGGGCGCGCGGCCGCCGACGGGGCGGCGCGGGTCAATCTGCTCGGATCGCTCTACCCCGCGCTGTTCCTGACGCCTGTGTCACTTGTCGGTGGCGGCGGGCTGGGCTTGGCCGATGCGCCGTGGTTGCTCGCAGCGGGCGCGCTGGGGGCGGGCGGCATGGCGCTCTACGCAACCGCCTACGGCCGCGCCGAGGCGCAGGCGCTGGCGCCGCTCGAATATACCGCGCTGATCTGGGCGGCGGCGATCGGCTATCTCGGCTTCGGCGAGGTGCCCGGCGTGCGGCTGCTCGCAGGCGCGGCGCTGATCGTCGTTGCAAGCGCGGTCGCAGCGCACGCCGAGCGGCGGACGCGAATGAGCGCCGAGGAAGCGATGACCCGAGCCGAAAGCCACGCGGGGTAAGGCATGAAGCGCACCGCCGACGTCATCGTGATCGGGCTGGGCGCGGTGGGTGCGGCGACGCTCTACCAGCTGGCTCGGCGCGGGGTGCGGGCGGTGGGGATCGACCGCTTCCGCCCGCCGCACGACCGCGGATCGAGCCACGGCGAGACGCGCATCACGCGGCTGGGGATTGGCGAGGGCGAGGTCTACGTGCCGCTGGCGCTGCGCAGCCACGAAATCTGGCGCGAGCTGGAGGCGGCGACGGGCGCGCGGCTGCTGCTGCAATGCGGCTTCGCGGCGATCGACGCATCGGAAGGCACCAGCCGGATGCACGGCAAGGCGGGCTTCGCGGCGCGCACCGTCGCGGCCGCCCGGCGCTTCGGCATCGCGCATGAGGTGCTGACGGGCGACGAGCTGATGCGCCGCCATCCGGGCTTCGTGCTGCGCGGCGACGAGCATTGTTATTTCGAACCCGAGGGCGGGCTGGTCTATCCCGAACGCTGCATCGCCGCGCAGCTGGCCGAGGCGGAGCGGCTGGGCGCGCGGAAGATCGTCAATGAGCCGGTGCTGGAGATTGTGAATGACGGCGCGGGCGTCAGCGTCCGCACCGCGCGCGAAACGCTGGGCGCTGCGCGGGCGGTGCTGGCAGCGGGCGGCTGGTCGCCAGGGCTGGCGGGCGGTGCGCTGAGCGGGATGCGGCTGCTGCGCCAGGTGCTGCACTGGTTCGAGCCCGAGGATCCCGGCCGCTTCGGCCACGAGCGCTTCCCAACCTTCATCTGGACGCACGGGCCGCGCCCCGAGGACAGCTTTTACGGCTTCCCGCTCGCTCCCGGAGCCACCTGTGGCGTGAAGCTCGCGACCGAGCAGTATTCGGCCGAGATCACGGCGCCCGAACAGTTGGATCGTGCGGTGCGGCCCGAGGAACGCCGCGCGATGCTCGCCGAGCACGCGCGCGGCCGCCTGGCTCCGCTCGGGCGCGCGCTGCAATCGGCGGTGTGCTTCTACACGGCGGCAGCCGATGGCGATTTCGCAATCGGTCCCCTGCCCGATCGCCCCCAGGTGATCGCGGCCTCCGCCTGCTCGGGCCACGGCTTCAAACATTCGGCGGGGCTGGGCGAGCGTCTGGCCGAGCTGGTCGTCGACGGCCGCGCGATCGACGCCGAGTTCGCCCTGGCTCGCCCGGCGCTGTCTGCCTGAGCCGCAGCCCGAGCGCGCTGGGGGCGGCGCGTCGCCCGCGGGCTACCGTGTCAAGGTCGGCGGGTCGCGGGAGGAGAGCGCGCGCCAACACCGCGTTGCTCCCGCGCTTCGCCGTCATGGTGCCGCTGATGCTGAGGGTGCTGATGAGACGCGCAGCTTGCGCCGCGCCGGCTGGTCTTCGCAACCGCCTCGCCGGGCTTGATCGGCGCAGGGCTGTCGCTGGCGCCGGCCGTCCTGCCGCTCGCTTTCTCGCCCTCATCGGGGGCTGGCGGGGCGAACAGTCGGCGCGGTGGTGGCGAGCACCGGCCGCCCCTTGTTCCGCTGCCGCCCCGCCCGTAACCCGCGCGCATGATCACCCCGCGCGTGTTCTCAGGAATCCAGCCCACCGGGCGGCTGCATCTTGGCAATTATCTGGGTGCCATCCGGCGGTGGGTGGCGATGCAGGCAGAGGTGGAGTGCATTTTTTGCGTTGTCGATCTGCACGCGATCACCTTCTGGCAGGAGCCGAAGCAGCTCCGCGCCGATACGCGCGCGATGGCTGCGGCGCTCATCGCCTGCGGCATCGACCCCGAGCGCGCGATCCTGTTCAACCAGTCGGCGGTGCGCGAGCATACCGAGCTTGCGTGGGTGTTGAACTGTGTCGCCCGCGTCGGCTGGCTCAACCGGATGACGCAGTTCAAGGACAAGGCCGGGAAGGACCGCGAAGGCCAGTCGGTCGGCCTTTATGACTATCCGGTGCTACAGGCGGCAGACATCCTGTTGTATCTGGCCACACATGTTCCAGTCGGAGAGGATCAGAAACAGCATCTGGAACTGGCGCGCGACATTGCGGTGAAGTTCAACACCGACTGGGATGTGGACCTGTTCCCCTATCCCGAACCCGTGATCGCGAAGGAGCAGACAGCGCGCGTGATGAGCCTGCGCGATGGGCGCGTGAAAATGAGCAAATCCGATCCCAGCGACCAGAGCCGCATCAACCTCAACGACAGCTCCGACGACATCGCGCTGAAGATCCGTCGCGCCAAAACCGACCCTGAGCCGCTGCCGGCCTCGGAGGCCGAGCTGGAGGCGCGCCCCGAAGCGCGGAACCTCGTCGGCATCTACGCCGCGCTGGCGGGTGAAACGCCGCAGGATGTTCTGAATCGCTTCGCCGGCCGGGGTTTCGGCGAATTCAAGCCCGCGCTGGCCGACCTTGCCATCGCGCAGCTCGGCCCGATCGCGTCGCGGCTGCGCGAATTGGAGGCGGATCCCCGGGAAACCGACCGCCTGCTGGTCCGCGGCGCCGAGCGCGCGCGCGCGATCGCAGCACCGGTCATGGAGCGCGTGCGCGAGGTCGTGGGGTTCCTGCCGGCCTAGCCCGCCAGTCGCAACGCCTTGCGAGCGCATCCTCCCACGGCCCGGGCGCGTCGGCGCGGGTCAGCCCTTGGCGGCGCAGGGTTCAGAACCCATTCACTGCTCATGCGTAGCCTAACGGCTACCCGCCGTTATAAGGATGAAGGCCGATGCGCGCGCTGAAGCTTACCGCACCCCTTGCTCTGCTAGCAGCAGCCGCCTGCGCGCCGCAGCTGCAGAGCGAAGTCACCCGTTTCCACACACCCGCTGTCGCCGAGGCACGCGGGTCGTTCGTGATCCGCCCGGCCGATGAAAAGCGCGAGGGCAGCCTAGAATTCCAGACTTACGCGTCGGACGTGGCGCGGGCTTTGGAGGCACAGGGCTTCCGCGCCGCTGCTCCGGGCGAGCGCAGCGATTATGTGGTGACGATGGATTTCGGCATCGGCGCGGGCCAGCAGGTGATCGAGAGCCGCCCTGGGCTTGGAGGCTTCTACGGGCCCGGCTTCTGGGGTCCTGGCTTCTGGGGTCCGGGTTTCGGCTATGGTCGCTTTGGCTTCTATGATCCGTTCTGGGGACCGGGCTTCGGCTGGGGCAACGACATCTACAGCTATACAAAATATCCCGCGCGCCTGCGCGTTGAAATGCGCCGTGCGGACGGGTCGGTGATCTTCGAGGGCCGCGCGGTGGCCGACACGCGTTCGCGCGATCTCACTCGGATCGTGCCGCTGCTGACGCGGTCGCTGTTCACCGACTTCCCCGGACGCAACGGGCAGACGCTGATCGTCTCGATCGACGATCAGGGCCGCGCGACCACGCGAATGGCGCGCCGCTGAGCAAGGAGCGGCTCACCTACCTCGTCGTCGTCGACGCGACGGAGGAGAGCCGCCTGGCGCTCCGCTATGCCGCTCGCCGTGCCGCGCATGTCGGCGGCATCGTCAAGTGCCTGCGCGTCCTGCCGCCGATGGAGTTTGTTGCGTGGGGTGCGGTGCAGAAGGCGATGGAGGCGGAGGCAATTGAGGAAGCCGAGACGCTGCTGAAGAACGCCGCCGACGAGGCCGAGATGCTGACCGGCGCGCGTCCGGAGGTGGAGTGGCGCCAGGGCGACAGCGCAGCGGCCGAGGTGCTCGCCGCGCTCGACGACGACCTCGGCACGCGCGCGCTGGTGCTTGCGGCGGCTGCGAAAGGGCCGCCCGGTCCGCTCGTCAGCTTCTTCACCGGCGATCGCGCGGGGACGCTGCCGTGCCTGTTGATCGTCGTGCCCGGCGGCCTCAGCGAAGGCGCGATCGACCGGCTGGCTTGATCGCGCGGCGCGCGCGCGCCACATCGCCTCCATGTTCATTGCAACCGAATCGACCCCCAATCCGAGCACGCTGAAGTTCCTGCCCGGCATCGAGCTGCACGGCGGCGAGGCGGTGGAGTTCACCGACCTCGATGTCGCGCGCGAACGCAGCCCGCTCGCCGCCGCGCTGCTGGCGATGGGCGATGTGGAACGGGTGCTGATCGGACAGGATTTCGTGAGCGTGACCATCGCCCCGGGCGGGGCGGACTGGTCGGCGCTGAAGCCCGAAGTGCTGGGTGTGCTGGCCGACCAGCTGGCGGCCGGCGCTCCGGCAATGGTCAGCGCGGCGGACGATGATCCCGCCGACGATCCGGCCGATGCCGACATCGTCGCGCAGATCCGCGAACTGCTCGATACGCGCGTGCGGCCCGCGGTCGCAGGCGATGGCGGCGACATCGTTTATCGCGGCTTCCACGAAGGAGTCGTTTCGCTGCGCATGAAGGGTGCCTGCTCGGGCTGCCCGTCGTCGACCGCAACGCTGAAGCACGGGATTGAGAACCTGCTGCGCTATTACGTGCCCGAAGTGACCGAGGTTCGCGCGGTCTGACGGGGGCGATGTGGCTGGCGATCACGACGGCGCATGATGCGTGCTCGGCTGCGCTGATTGACAACGGCACGGTGCTGGCGGCGGAGCACGAGGTGATTGCGCGCGGCCACGACGCCCGGCTCGCGCCGATGATCCAGGCGCTCATGGCCGGGAGCGGCGGGAGGCCGCAGCGGATCGCTGTCGATCTGGGACCGGGAAGTTTCACGGGTATCCGCGTTGGGCTGGCGACGGCCGCCGGGCTGGGGCTGGGTTGGGGCGTGCCGGTCGTCGGCTATGCGGGTGACCGTGCGGTGGCGCTGGCGGCGCTGGCGCACGAGCCCGCCGACGCCGCGGTGCTGGTGCTGTTGGACGCGCGACGCGGCGAGCTGTTCGGCCGCGTCCACCGCCGCTCGGGGCCGGAGGGGGAGCCCGTTGCGATCGGCCCAGAGGCGGCCATGCAGTGGGCCGGACGCATCGGGCGCGTCGCGGGGAACGGCGCGGCCGCAGTCGGGCGGCCAGCCGAAGCCGCTGCGGACGCCGCCGCCGCGCGTCTCATCAGCGATGCCGACTGGTTGGAGCCGCTGCCGATCTATGTCCGCGCGCCGGACGTCAACCTGCCGCGATGATCCGGCTGCGGTCCGTTGTCGGCCGCGACGTCGGCGCCGTGATGCAGGTGATGGACCGCGCGTTCGAGCCGCAGTTCGGCGAGGCGTGGAACGGCGCGCAACTGGTCGCGGCGCTCGATGCTGCGAACAGCTTCGCGGCGCTGGCAGACGATGGCGGCGATCCGCTGGGCTTCGCGCTCGCGCGTGTCGTCGCCGACGAGGCCGAGCTGTTGCTGATGGCAGTCGACCCCGTTGCGCGGCGGCGCGGGATCGCGACCGCGCTTCTGGATGATCTTGCGCACCGCGCCCGGGCGCGCGGCGGGCGCGTGCTGTTCCTGGAAGTGCGCGATGGCAATGCAGCAGCGCATGCGCTTTACAGAAGTTTGGGTTTTCGTGAGATCGGGCGTCGGCCTGCTTACTATGCGGGCGGCAATCAGACGCGATATGATGCGATCACGATGCAGCGCAGCCTTTAACAGGGCAGATCACCCACACGTAATAGCACTTTTCATTTGCAAGTCGTGCAATCACGGCACATAGCGATGGTAGGTCCGCGAGGGGCCAGGGTTGACACGATAGGAACCTCAATCAATGGAAGATCGCAACGCCACCCACGAGGGGCTGCTGACGCTGACGGCCGAGATCGTGTCGTCGCACGTCGCCAACAACACTGTCGCCGTTTCGGATGTGCCGAATCTGATCGAGCACGTGTTCACCACGCTGTCGCGCCTCGGCACCGAGCAGAAGCCCGCGGAAGCGAAGCAGGAGCCGGCCGTATCGGTGCGCGCTTCGGTCAAGCCGGACTATATCGTCTGCCTTGAGGACGGCAAGAAGCTGAAGATGCTGAAGCGGCACCTGATGACGCACTACAACATGAGCCCGGAAGAATACCGCCAGAAGTGGAACCTGCCGGCGGATTACCCGATGGTCGCGCCGAACTACGCGCAGCAGCGCCGCACGCTCGCCAAGAAGATCGGCCTGGGCACCAAGCGCGCCGCAACCGGCGGCAAGCGCTAAGCGCTCCGCCCGCACACGCTGGCGAATGACGGTCGGGCCGAGTTGCGGGGACGCAGCCCGGCCCGTCGCACGTCCGGCGTGGACCGCGCGCGGTTGCATCGCGCCCACGGCCGCGTAAAACCGGCGGGACTGAGGGGCGGCCGGGGGCGGCATGGCCCTGTCGAGGCCAAATCCCATGCCGCTGTTCGCCATCCACTGCCTTGACAAGCCCGGCGCGGGCGACCTGCGCCGCTCGACCCGGCCTCAGCATCTGGCGTTTCTGGAGGGGCTGGGAGCGGCGATCTTTCTGGCCGGTCCGCTCATCGATCTCGACGGGCAGCCGATGGGCAGCCTGCTGATCGTCGAAGTGGAGAGCCGCCGCGCCGCCTACGCGATCGCGGCCGACGATCCCTATTCGCTCGCCGGGTTGTTCCAGTCGGTTGCCGTCACCGAATGGCGGCAGGTGCTACCCAAGCCCGCCTGACTCGTCAGGCGACCAGCCGGTCCGCCAGCTTCTCACCCAACAGTTCCAGCGTTGCGACACGGCGGTACAACCCCTGGTCGGCGATGTTCGACGGGCGGAAGAATGCGCTCATATGCGGGAAGTGCAGATCGATGACGCGTCCCAGATATTGCGGCGCGAGAATGCCGCCATGGTCATCGAACAGCGGTCCAAGCCTGCGCCGCACGCTGTAGCTTCGCTGCCGCAGCCATGCCGGGCGGATGGTGGTGCTCAACTCGCTCAATCGGTGATCGAGGTTGGGCGGCTCGGCAAAGCTGTGACCATAGGCCGACTGGTGCCGCGCCAAGGCCGGGTCGATCCGGTTGAGCAGCATCGCCTCGAACCGTCCCGCGGTCTTCAGGTCCATCGGCACGCGCAGCGCCTCGGCCACCACGCGCCGGTTGAGGAACGGCATCAGATACGCACCGTGCCGCCCGACGAGGCTGATCTCGCGTCCGAAAAACGATCGGCAGCGCACGCGGGGATAGAGCTGCTCAACCTCGGTCCGTTCCAGACGACGGTCGATCGGCGCATAGAGCGAGTCCGCGAGCTTCGCCTCGATCGCGGAGATGAATCGGCGGCGGTCGAAGCGCTCGGTGACGTCCGGCAGGTGGAACCGCGCGAAGAACGTCAGCGCCACCGCGCGCAGGCGCGTGCGGCGATCCGGCAGATAGAAGAAATTGCGGTAGACCTCGCCGCAGCCGCCGGACACCGCCAGTTGGCCGCCCGCCTGGCGCATGTAGCGCGCGGCGCGATTGCCGCCATTGTCGAACAGCCCGCCGTCGGTGGTGAGCGCATCGGTTTCCTCCCAATTGCGCTCGACCACCCCGGCGAACGCGTCGGGCGTGACCGTCGCGTGACTGCGCTTGTCGAAATGCTCGACCGCGAAGCCCTCGGCGGCGCCCATCCGCCGTGCGATCTCGACATCGATGTCGCCGGGGTCGCCGTAGACATAGACGTGCGGCTTGACCCCCGCTGCCCTCAGCGCAGCGAGCGCGAGGCGGCTGTCGAGCCCGCCCGACAGCGGCACCTGCATGCGGTCGCCCCAATGCTCGGCATAGGGGCGGATCGTCTCGGCGAGGCGCTCGGCATTGCGCACGATCCGGTCCTCGATCGGCATCGGCTCCGGATCGCCCGGCAACTGCTTGACGACTCGGCGGAACACCGGCGGGTCGGCAAGCTCCACCTGCAGGCTGGGCCCAAGACGGCGGACATCTTCGAACACCGTGTCGTCGCCGATCGGGAAGACGTTGAACGCGAATTCGTACAGGCCCTGATCGTGCCAGCGCAGGCGCGGGCGCGATTCGGCGGTCGCCAGGAACGAGGTCGACACCACGCGCCAGTCGGGATCGTGGAACAGCTGAAACGCCGCGAAGAAGTCGGTGATGAGAGACAGCCGGCCGCTCTTGCGGACCAAGAGCGCGAATTGCCCGGCAAGGTTCTGCCAGTCGTCGAACGGGAAACGCCAATCGGCATAGAGCAGCCTCAGCGCCTCCGCGCCGACGCGGCCGCGATAGACGAGCGTGCCGGCCACCGCGATGAAATCGCCGTCGGCGAAGCTCGCGAACGTCTCCGGCCCGCCGCAGATATAGCCGACGTGGAAGCCGCGATAGGGACCGGCATCGAAGGGCGTGAAGTCCGTGAAGCCGTGGCTGCGGAAGCGCTGCTCGGCTGCAACGAGCGCACGCGCAGTGGCGCCGCCCCCGGCGCGGACGAGGTGGAACCCGGCCATCAGCGGCGGCCGGCGCGTCCGGGTGCGGTCGATTGCTGCACGGCTGTGTGGGCTAGCCGGATCGCCACGGAACGCCAAGTGGTTGCAGCGCTTCGACCGCCGATGGCAGGGCGATCGCCACACGATGACAGCGCCCCGCCCCCGCATCCTGCACCTGCATTCCAGCTTCGATCTGGGAGGCAAGGAGGCGCGCGATGTCGAGCTGATGAACGCGTGGGGCGATCGCTTTCGGCATGTGATCGTCAGCTCGCAGCCCGGAGCGGCAGGAGCGGCCGACCTGATCGGCGCGCATGTGCCGTTCAGCATCGCGCGCGACGCGCCGCCGCTGGCTGGGCGGCCGGCACCGGGGCGGCTGCGGGCGCTGGCTCGGTATCTGCGCGGCTTCGATCTCGTGCTCAGCTTCAATTTCGGCGCCATGGACGGCGTGCTCGCGAACCGGCTGTTCGCTCGGCGCCCGCTGGTGCACCATGAGGACGGGTTCAATTCGGACGAGGTCGCGGGCCAGAAGCGCTCGCGCGTGCTGTATCGGCGGCTGGCGCTGCCGGGCGCGCGCAATGTCGTGGTGCCGTCGCAAACGCTTGAGCGCATCGCAGCCAGCTGGGGCGTGCGCCCGCCGCGGCTGCAGCGCGTGCCGAACGGCATCGATGCGGCGCTGTTCGCCGAGCCGCCGCCGCGCGATTCGATTCCCGGCCTGCCCGACGATCAATCGGTGGTGGTGGGCACGGTTGCGGGCCTGCGTCCGGTCAAGAACCTGCCGCTGCTGGTGCGCAGCTTCGCGCAGGCGTTGCGCGTGGCGCAGATCCCAGCCCGGTTGGCGATCGTCGGCCGGGGATCGGACGAAGGCGCGATCCGTGCGGCGGCCGAACAACACGGCGTTGCCGAGCGCGTGCACCTGCCCGGCTTCCTGCCGCATCCGCACCGGTATATCGGCCGGTTCGACCTTTTCGCGCTATCGTCGGACAGCGAGCAGTTCCCGATCAGTCTTGTCGAAGCGATGGCCGCGGGATTGCCCGCCGCCTGCACCGACGTCGGCGACGTCCGGGCGATCGTCACCGAGGAGAACCGCGCCTGGCTCGCCCCGGCCGGCGACGCTGCGGCCCTAGCCCGCTCGCTCGCCGCGCTGATCGGCGACGCGGCACTGCGCCAGCGGCTGGGCGAGGCCAACCGCGCCCGGGTGCGCGCGGAATATAGCCGCGACACGATGATTGCCCGCTACGAGGCCATCTACGGCGCCGCACTGGGGCAGCCGGCGTGACGCGGAAGACGGTCGTTCGGCTGCTGGCGGGGCTGCTCGCGGGGGATGGCGTCAACGGTCGCGCCGCGCGCAGAACGCCCTGTGGACCGCATCGGTCGATGCCGATCCGGACACGGGGCACGGCTTCCTCACTGCAGCCAACGACGGCCGCGACTGCCAGTCGCTGAACGCATTTCAACAGCGTAGAGGAACGGCCGCCGACAAGATCC
Organism: Sphingomonadaceae bacterium; assembly: GCA_032249695.1. GTDB lineage: Bacteria > Pseudomonadota > Alphaproteobacteria > Sphingomonadales > Sphingomonadaceae > JAVVHE01. Next base: position 51,275 of record JAVVHE010000018.1, read on the forward strand.
ATTCCCGGCACGTCCGCCCAGCGCAAGCCAATGGACGTTCAGGGCGCGCCGAGTCCCGTCAGCCACTCGATGAAGGCTGACACCGACAGCCACGCGCCAAACGCGATGCGATCGGGGCACGTGGGGACGATGAGCGCTGCGACAAGCGCGCCGCCGCTGGCGAAGAGGATGACCGGGCCCAGCCCCTGCCAGCCGACCCATGCTCCGATCGCGCCTACGAGCAGCGGGTCGCCGCCGCCCACCCCATCGCGCCCCGCCAGCGCGCGGTAGCCGAGGCGCAGCGCTTCGAGCGCCACGAAGCCCAGCGCGAAGCCGATCAGGCCGTCGCTGAGCAGCCCGGCGTGCCAGCTTGCGATGAGCCCGGCGGCAGCGAGCGGCAGGGTCAGCGCGAGCGGGAGCCAGCGAGCCGCCGAGTCGAGCAGCGCCAGCGCGAGCAGCGCGTAGCCGAGCACCGCGGTCGCGAGGATCCAGCCGGGCGGCACCGCGAACGCGCAGGCCGCGCCGACGGCCAGCCCGCCAACCTCACCCCAGAACACCGCGCGCGGGATCGCTGCTGCGCAGCGGCTGCAGCGCCCGCGTTGCAGCATATACGATGCGAGCGGGATCAGCTCGGCGGGCCGCAGAGCAGCTCCGCACGCGCGGCACCGCGAGCGACCGGCCGCCACCTGCTCGCCCCGCGGCCAACGGTCGGCGACGAGCGCCAGGAAGCTGCCGACCGCCGGGCCACTCAGCACCATCAGAAGCTGCACTGCGCCCATCGCCATCGCAGCGCCGGGTGCAGCCGATGACAGGCCGGGTCAACCGTAATAACCTTATTGGCACTTGTAATGTAGGATTTGTTGCCCTTCCGGTTGTGTCCACGAAATGCACGGAGGTTGCGATGACGGATTTTCAGACCACAGCCGAGGCCATCCTTACCCCTGCCGGGCCGGATAACGGCGGCGGCGGCATCGGCCAGCGCAGCGTCACAGCTGCGATCAACGCCCGCACGCCACTGCCACTGGTGCTGGACGGCATGACAGGCGACACGGTCGACCTCATCAACAACCTGACGACTGGCGCGCTGGTGCGGAAGCTGCCGGGCATCCCACCGGGGTCGCAGGGCCGCACCTATGAGCTGGAGCTCTTGCCCGATCCGGGCAGCGGTTCGCTTGCGCTGCCACCGCTGATCCGTGGCAACCGGCTGGGCACGCTGACGTTTGTCGACCTGAACGGCCAGCCTGCGAGCGGCAACGGCATCGCAGGCATCAGCCTGAGCTCGGGCGCGTTTCTCGCTTCCAGCGAGACGTTCGCGCCGACGATCGACCTCGCGACCGGCTGGCGGCTGCGCTTCAGCTTCCGCACCCCCTCGGGCGTCAACAACAGCAGCTGCCCATGGGCCAGTTTCGGCCGGCGCACCGGCTCGGGCAATTATGGCGTGACGGCCTACGAGGTCGGCGGCGGCGCGCTTGAGGCGGCAATCGAGGATTCGCGCTTCGGCCGCGTGCTCATTCGATCGAACGCGACGCCGCGCAACCAGCGCGTCGATGCCGACCTGACGTGGGATGCGGTAACGCAGCAACTGCGGTGGCGCGTGAACGGCGCGATCAGCGGCGCCGCGATCGGCTGCCCCTTCCGGCCCGACATTGCGGGCGGCAAGTTTTTCGTCGGCACCAACCCCGCGCTCACCACGGCCTACACCCCCACCGGAGCGATTTTCGCGGCCGGGCTCGATATCCTGAACGCAGGCGTTGCCGACAGCTATGCGCCCGTGCCCTCGACCGCCACGCTCGCCATTGCCGAAGCGCAGCAACTGTGCGTCGACACGATCGGACTCTACGCCCCCGTGCCCGCAGCCGGCACGATCGAGGTGCGATATCAAAGCGCGACGGGAGCGAGCGGCGAGACCATCGCGGTCGCGGTCGACGGCTATGCGAACATCGTCGAACGGTTGCCGCGCTTTGTCTCGGGCGACTCGCCCTTCACCACCATCGATCTGGGCAGCGCGCCCGCGACGCAGGCGCTGGTGCTGACCTCGCCGGGCCGCGGGCGGATCGCTGCGGCGTCGTCGGTCGATTATCGTGGCCCGGGCACGCTGATCGATCTGTCCCCGAACGGAAATCCGGTGCGTGCGACCACGGCCTACGACCCGACCGGCGGGACCGGAGCGGGCGCGAACCCGGTCGGCGGCGTGACGCGCGGATGGACCGGGCCGATGCGGCTGCAGCAGGGCGATGCCGTCCGCGAGGTGACGCTGACCGAGCTCAACAATCCGCCACGGCTGAACGGCGGCGGCGAGGCGTGGGGTCATGCCGACGATCTCTGGGTGCCGATCCTTGCGCTGATGAACGGCTATCAGACATCGAACTACCTGTTCCCGAGGCTTGGGACCGAAACACCGGTCGTCACCGTTGCAGCCGTGCCCGAGGCTGGCGCGGGCAGCATCCGCATCGGGCGGGAGGGCTCGGACCTTGTGGTCGGGGACACCGTGCCCTTCGATCAGGTGAAGCGCCTGGGCTGGTGGAAGCCCGGCGTGGCGACGGTCGGCGCCGGCTGCGCGCTGGAGCTGACGATCAGCGTCCCCGGTGCGAGCAGCCGCGAGACATACGCTCTCAAAATCACCGATGCACCCCGCCCGGCGGCATTCGGCTGGTGGGAGCAGGCAAGCGTGCTGATGGCCGACGACCATACCGGCCTGCGCTGGGCCAATCGCGGCGGCGACTGGTCGGGGATCGACGGGCTGTATGGCGCGCAACCGCATGCGCAGACCGCCGCGATCACGTCGCCGCAGACGGTGACGATCGACGTGACGCAGATGGTGCGCGCGTTCGGTCCGCAATTCTTCCTACGCGCGGCGAGCACCACGGCGAGCGTGGTGCTGCAGCCGTCCGCCAATGCCCAGAACACTGCCGCCGAGCCGCTGCTCCGCGTCGTCGACGGCCCGCGCGCGGGTAGTTACAAGGCATCGCGCTACGGCCAGCTGGCCGACAGCGACTCGACCGGATGGCGGCAGAACAATAGCGGCGTCGGCTGGATCGTGCTGCGCACCCAGCCCGCGGTGCTGGCCTTCGATGGCGCGGGCACGGCGGCGCAGCTGGCGAGCGCGAGCCGCATCGAGCTGGTGTTGACCGTCGCAGGAACGTTCGGCGGCGGCACCGCGCTGCAGCTGTTCCGCCCCACGCCCGTCCCGCCGCGGCCCGGTCCGCGCGTGGCCGCATCAAGCGCTACCCCGACGCGCCAGCGGCCCGACCTGCTGGTGGCGATCGACCGGAACGAGGACTGGCAGGCGATGCTGGCGAACGCCTCCCCGCGCGAGCGTTCGGGCGGGCAGCCAGCGAACGCGGTCGTCGCGAACGGCTGCATCTATGGCGCGATCCCCGCGGGCTCGAACACCGGCCTTGATCTGCTGCGCGGCTTCTGGCGCGACGACGGTTCCGGCTATCCCGTCGTCCGCATGGCGCGCATGGTCGGCTGGCACGCCAATTACCGCCCGTCCGATTTGAACCTCGGCGCGTCGCCCGGCGTATCGGGCAAGAGCCCGGGGCCGATCGCGACGGGCAAGGCGAACCTCAGCTCGATCGACGAGGGCCGCGGCGGGCGGGCGATCAGCGGGCTGGGCGGCTGGTCGTGCCGCATGCAGCGCGGCCGCGGCACCGACATGGTCAACCCGTCGACCTCGCCGCTCGGCCCCTGGATGGCGTTCGGCGACTATAATTACTTCCTCAGCGGCGACACGAACGGCCTGACGATTTTCGGCGTCAACCCGCTGCCGCGCATGCGCTGGCTATGGATCGAAACGGTGCACGCCGTGAACAGCCTGACGCCCGATGGCCGCTGGCAGCGCGACGGCGTCTTCGAACTCTACGTAAACGGCCGCAAATATTGCGAGAGCCGCAGCCTCGAATACCGGATCAGCGGCAATCCGTGGCTGTGGGATGCGGTCTGGTTCAACGAATATAACGGCGGCACCACATCGAGCCTAGTCGATCGGCCGTGGCCCTTCGTCGTCGGGCCAACCTATGTCACCGGCGGCACCGCCCCGATCGCGCCGCCCGATGGCTGGAGCGTGCCGTTCGTCGGAGCCGACGGCAAGCCGGGCGAAACGCTGAGCTACGTGCCAGACATCGGCTGAGGAGACCGCGCCGTGGCGGCGGTGGTGCGGGCGGTCGGACTCGAACCGACATGGATCGCTCCGGCGGATTTTGAGGAGCCCCGGATGCGCTATCCCTTGTGTATCCGGCGACCGCCGATTGTACGATAACGCCTTGTAGCCACTCGGCTTTTCAAGCGTTTTCCGCAATCTCGGACCGCCGTTCATACGATAGGGCTTGATCTCTGGGTGCTCCCATTTTGCACCCAGATCGGCCCTCGAAGGAGGTCCAGGTGCCAAAATCAAAGCTCACAAAATCCGTCGTCGACGCAGCCGTTCCCCGCAGCACCACCTATGAAATTTGGGACACCATGATCCCTGGGCTCCTCTTGAAGGTGACCCCCGCGGGACGCAAGACCTTCATGCTCGCCTACACCACGGCGAACGGTCAGCGTGATCTGCCCCCCGCTGAGTGGCCCAGAGACTATGATAGTCTGGACCACGAAA
>JAVVHE010000019.1:0-52045 GCA_032249695.1 Sphingomonadaceae bacterium
GGCATTCCTGGTGCCTTGGCTAGAAGATCAGTCCTGTAAAGAGACTGGGTGGCGGTGCCGGAGGGATTCGAACCCTCGGTACGAGTAATCCCCGTACGGCGGTTTAGCAAACCGCTGGTTTAAGCCTCTCACCCACAGCACCGGGAAGGCAGGGGCGCCAGTTACGGCGCGCGTGCGCCAGCGTCAAACCGCTTTCGCGCACGGTGGCGTAGGCTGCATGGACGGCGGCGATGGGTAGGTCCGCGTCGGCCCCGGTCAAGCGCGCGAGGTGACCGACACGCTCATCACCCACTCGCCGTGCCAGCGCGCCGATCCGATGAACGCGGATCGCGTCCGCCCGCACTTCGGCCACGACCGCGGTCGTGGAAGGCGTCGTCGCCGCCGAAACGCAGCATGAATTGCTTGAGCTCGACCGGCGCGACCGGCTCGATGTTGTCGTCGCGCCCAAGCGGCGCGCCCATCCGCGCCGCGGCCCGGCAACAGCCGCTCGACGCGTTCGGCGACGCCAGCGCGGCCGAGCAGGCGGCTTCATCGCCCGGGCGGCGGTGGACGGCCTCGTCGCGCACGCTTGCGAAGCCACAATCGGACAGGGCTTGCAGCCACTTGCGCCCGTCCACCGCCCGGCTGTCGCCGGCGTCCACGCCCGCGGTCAGCTGGCGGCGCTGCGGGGCGGCCTGCGTCCACAGGCCGGACGCTTCGCCGACATCGCACCGATATCTCCCGAGCCTGCGTCAGGGCGGAATTATTCGGCGAACGGGACGGATGTCTGCGCTTTGCCGGCCATCCGCCCGCACGGCCGCAGCCGTCACGCAGCCAGTCGCAATCCGGGCGCGCCCGGCGCTGGCCCGGGCGTAGGTGCGCCCGCGCCGGGGGCGGTGCCGGCCGGTCGGCCGATCACCGCGGCCACGTCCACCATCTTATCCTCAGGCAGCTCCATCGCGCTCAGCACCACGAGCTGCGGCAGCCGCACGCGCAGCAGCCGTCGCAGCGCGCGACGGGCGCCGGGCGCGGTCAGCAGCGCCAGCCCCGCTCCGCTCTCCAGCACCGGCGCGGCGGCGTCCGCCACGGCCTCGACAATGCGCGCGCCAAGCGCCGGGTCGATCGGCCAGTGCGAGCCCGGATCGGCGCGAACCGAAGCGGCGACGAGCTGCTCGAGCTCGGGATCGAGCGTCAGCGCGCGCAACGGGTCGCCCGGCCCCGCCAGCCGCGCAACGATCAGATCGCCCAGTTCGGGCCGCATCGCCTCGGCGAGTTCGGCGGGATCCTGCGTCCGGCTCGCAGCGACGGTCGCTGCCTCGCAGATGCGGCGAAACTCGCGCAGCGGCACACCCTCCTCCAACAGCAGCTGCAGCGCATGGGTGAGGGTCGCGAGCGGCAGCGTCTTGGGCACGAGATTGACGACCAGGTGGCGTGCGCTGCCCTGCAGCTGATCGAGCAGCCGCTGCACGTCGTCCTGTCCCAGCAGCCGCCATGCATGGCGCTGCAGCAGCTGCGACAGATGCGTGGCGATGACGGTCGGCGCATCGACGACGGTGTAGCCGTTCGCAGTGGCGGCGTCGCGGTCCTCGCGGGCGATCCACAGCGCTGGCAGGCCGAAGCTCGGGTCGCGCGTGGGGCGGCCGGGCACGGGCTCGATCACCTCGCCGCTGTCGAGCGCGAGCCAGTCGGCGGGCGCCACTTCCGATTCGGCCTGCGCCACGCCGGCGATCACGATGCGGTAGCAGTTGGGCGCGAGGCTGAGATTGTCGCGCACGCGGATCGCTGGAAGCACGAAGCCCAATTCGCGGCTAAGCTGGCGGCGCATACCGGTGATGCGCGCGATGAGCGGCGCGCGGCGAGCGTCGTCGACAAGATCGACGAGGCCATAGCCCAGTTCCAGCCCGGCGAGGCTGTGGTCGCTGACCTCGTCCCAGCTGGGTCCGGGGTCGCCCTCGTCGGCGCCGGTCGCGGACTTCGCGGTCCCACTGACAACCTCGCCCTCGGCGGTGGAAGTGCGTGCGCGCATCGACCATGCCGCCCAGCCCGCAACCGCGGCAACCGCTCCGACGATCAGCTTGGGCATCCCAGGCAGCAGCGCCAGCAGCGCGAGGATGCCGGCGACCGGCGCCCACACCCCTTCCATCCGGAACTGTCCCGCAACCTGCCCGCCGAGGTCGCTCGCCTGGCTGACACGCGTGACGATGATCGCCGCGGCGAGGCTCAGCAGCAGCGCTGGCACCTGCGCGACGAGGCCGTCGCCGATCGCCAGCAACACATAGGCCGACGCAGCGTCGGCGAGGCTGAGGCCGTGCTGCGCCATGCCGATCAGCATCCCGCCGACGAGGTTGATCGCGAGAATCAGGATGCCCGCGACCGCGTCGCCCTTGGTGAACTTCGAGGCGCCGTCCATCGATCCGTAGAAGTCGGCCTCCAGCGCGACTTCGGCGCGGCGGGCCTTGGCTTCCTCGCCGGTCAGCGCGCCTGCGTTGAGGTCGGCGTCGATCGCCATCTGCTTGCCCGGCAGCGCATCGAGCGTGAAGCGCGCACTGACTTCAGAGACGCGCCCCGCGCCCTTCGTAATGACGACCATGTTGATGATCGTAAGGATCACGAACACGATCACCCCGACGATGTATTCGCCGCCGATCAGGAAGGTGCCGAACGCCTCGATGACATGACCTGCCGCAGCAGGGCCTTGGTGGCCGTGCACCAGGACGGCGCGCGCGGATGCGACGTTCAGCGCCAGGCGCAGCATCGTGGCGAACAGCAGCACGGTCGGGAAGGCGGAGAAGTCGAGCGGGCGCTCGGTCTTCAGCGCCACCATCAACACCGCGAGGCTGAGCGCGATGTTCAGCACGAAGAACACATCGAGCACCGCGCCCGGCACCGGCACGACCATCAGCGCAACGACGATCAGCGCGCCCAGCGGCAGCAGCGCCGCGCGCGCCGACGCGGCCGAGCGGAGACGGTCGGCGAGCGTCATCGCGCCAACTTTCCGGCTGCGCGCGACAGACAACCTGCGCCCCGGAGCGCGTGGCTGGACGAGAGCCTGCCGAAGCGCACGCTGACGGCTCCTCCGGCGCGGCGGCCGAAGCGCCCGCCCCACATCCCGCTCACGCGCCCATCCCCGCGAGCACAAGGTAGGCCGCCCGCGCCAGCGACCGGGCCTGCACCGGCCCGATCGCCTGCGCGGTCTGCACGCTCCGCTCAGGCGGTGGCGCTGCGGATACAGCGCCATCGCCGCCGAAGCGGCGGGCGAAGTGTTCGTACACCTCGGCGAGGCTTTTCGGCGTGCCGTCGGCGTGGCGGAACACGCGGACGTTGGCGCGAGCGGCGCTCGGCACCACCGCGCCCGCGTCCGCATCGGGATTCGCGGCCATCGCGGTCAGGAATCTTGCCGCCCCCGCCGGGCCCAGGAAATGCGCCAGATAGAGCTCGGTGCCGCCGACCGCGCGTCCCAGTCGGCGGCCCAGCGCCTCGGCGTTGTCCTGTGCATATTCGGCGGCCATCAGCGCCGCGGTCTCGGCATCGTTCCTCAGCGCCAGCAGTGCGCTCCGCGCCTCGCCGTCGCGCACCCGCGCCCGCCCGCCCGAACTCTCGATCAGGTCCGCCGCCCAGCCCAGCCCATGCTCAGCGCCGTGCTTTTTCAGCGTCGCCAGCCACGTGCCCTCGACGAACTGGAACAGCCCGCGCGCCGAGCTGGTGCGCGCCGCAGCATCGGGCCGCAGCCCCGATTCGACCTTCGCCTGCTCCAGCAGATAGCCGAAGCCGACCCCGGTGGCGCGAGCCGCGCGCGCGATCGCGGTTACAGCGCGCTGGGCCGTCATGGATTGGACGCTGGTGTTCATGCCCCACGCCCACGCAAGCCCCGCGCCAGTGGCCGCGCGATCCGCTCCGGAATGGACTAGCCTCGCTCGTGCCCGGGCACGCGGCGCACGGGCCAGGGTTCGCCGATGTCCTCCAGGCTCAGCGCCAGCGTCAGAGTGGTCAGGCGCAAAGCGATCGCGTCGGCGAAATCGAGGCGCAGAACCGCCGGCGCGGGGCGGATCGACAGCAGCAACAGCGGGCTCGCGCGCGAGGGCCAGCGCAGCCGCGTCGCGCGTTCGACATGGCGCACCGTCAGCAGCGAGCGCACGCGCGTGCGCCGACCGCGATCCTCCCAGCGATAGCGAGACAGGATCAGCGCCGAGACTCCGCGCGCGGCGTCGAAGATGGCGTCGGCCGACGAGAGGATCGCGTCCTGCGTCAGCGCCGACAGGAAGCGGACGCCGTCGGGGCTGTCGGCGCGAAGGTGGAGACCGGCGTCGGGCATGGCCTGCGCCTACCGCCGCGCCCGCGCCAGGTCACGCCCCCGGGGGCTGCCGGGCGTCGGCGCTCCACCCCCGTATTGGGGAGCAGAGCGCAGCCCGCCTCAGGCCGGGTGGGCCAGCCCCAGCACGTCTGCCATCGCGTAGCGCCCCGGCTGCCGCCCCGCGAGCCACAGCGCCGCTCGCACCGCGCCCTGCGCGAACACTGCGCGGCTTTCGGCGCGGTGGTTGAGCTCGATGCGCTCGCCGGGGCCGAGCAGCCACACCTCATGCTCGCCCGCGCTGGTGCCACCGCGCAGCGTCGCCATGCCGATCTCGCCCGCCTGCCGCCGCGCCGGGCGCGAGGCACGGTCGCGCACATAGGCGCCGCCCTTCCGTCCGGCAGCCGCGGCGTCGGCCAGCATCAGCGCCGTCCCGCTCGGCGCATCGGCCTTCATGCCGTGGTGCAGTTCCAAGAGCTCGATATCCCAGCCGGGCAGCCGGGCAGCGGCCTCGCGCACCAATCCCGCCAGCAGGTTGACCCCAAGGCTCATATTGGCGGCATACAGAACCGCGATGTGCCGCGCGGCGGCGTCGATCGCCGCCTGCTGCGCCGGTGTCAGCCCCGTCGTGCCAATGACGATGGCGCAGCCGGCGGCCGTTGCAGCATCGAGGTTCGCGGCCAGCGAGGCGGGTTCGGTGAAGTCGACGAGGACCTGGGCGGCGTGCGCCAGCGCAAGGACGTTTGCTCCGACCACGTGTCCCTCGTCCAGCCGGGTGCCGACGCACGGATGGTCGGCATGCTCCACCGCGCCGGCCAGCGCGGCATCGGCCAGCGAGCGCACTGCGGCGATCACCTCGCGACCCATCCGGCCGCCCGCGCCGAGCACGCCGATCCGAACCGGGGTTGCAGACTTCGCCATCGCAGCTAACCGTGCAGCCAGTGCGCGCCATCCGCAATATTGTCGTGCTCACCGGCGCGGGCGTCAGCGCCGAATCGGGTGTCCCAACCTTCCGCGCAGCCGACGGGCTGTGGGAGGGACACCGCATCGAGGAGGTCGCGGCGCCCGAGGGCTTCGCGCGCGAGCCGGCGCTGGTCAACGCCTTCTATGACGCCCGCCGCGCGCATCTCGGCCAAGTCGGGCCCAACGCCGCGCACCGGGCGCTCGCGCGGCTCGATGCCGAATGGCCCGGCGGATTGCTGCTCGTCACGCAGAATGTCGACGATCTGCACGAGCGTGCGGGCTCGAAGCGCCTGCTCCACATGCACGGCGAGCTGAAGTCCGCCTGGTGCACCGCCTGCGACGCGCGCGTGCCGTGGGACGGGCCGATGGCGGGCGGACCGGCCTGCCCGGCCTGCACGGCGACGGCCACGCTGCGGCCCGATATCGTCTGGTTCGGCGAGATGCCCTACGGCCTCGACGCGATCTACGCGGCGCTCGACGACGTGGACCTGTTCGTCTCGATCGGAACCAGCGGCGCGGTCTATCCGGCGTCGGGCTTCGTGCATCGGGCCCGTGCCGCGGGCGCGCGCACGCTCGAACTCAACCTGCAGCCAAGCGAGGGCAGCTACCTGTTCGACGAAAGCCGCCTTGGCCCGGCAGGCAGCCTCGTGCCGGCGTGGGTCGACGAACTGCTTGCGTCGAAGCCTTCGGCCGCCGCCTTGCGCCGGTAACACACCGTCCCTAGCCTGCGCCGCGCGCACGGACATCCGCCGTGCGACGCTATTTGAGGTGACACGCCCTTGGGCCGCCTGATTTCCGCGCTCGTGAAGTTTGGCGCCCTCGCCGCAATCCTCGTCGTGATCTTGCTGGCAGCGGGCGTCGCGATCAGCCTTGCGCTGCTGCCCAGCTTCGATGAGCTGAAGCGCTCGCCGAACGGCCAGACCGTGCAGGTGCTCGATGCGAAGGGCACGCCGCTCATCACGCTGGGGCCGGGCTATGGCGATTGGCTGCCGATCGCGTCGGTACCGATGGCGATGCGGAAGGCGATCGTCGCGGTCGAGGACCGGCGCTTCTACCACCATATCGGGGTCGATCCGGTCGGCGTCGCGGCTGCCGCGAAAGACTATGTGGTCGCCGGCCGCCCGCGCGGCGCGTCGACGATCACGCAGCAGCTGGCGCGCAACCTGTACCTGACGAACGAGCGCACCTTCGCGCGCAAGCTGCGCGAGGCGGTGCTGGCGCTCGCGCTCGAGCAGCGGTTCACGAAGGACCAGCTGCTCGAACTCTATCTCAACCGCGTCTATTTCGGTGGCGGCTCCTACGGCATCGACGCGGCGTCGCGCCGCTTTTTCGGCCATCCGGCGACGACGCTCAGCCTCGGCGAAAGCGCGATCATCGCCGGGCTCGTCAAGGCGCCGTCGCATTACGCTCCGACCGCGGACCCCGATGCCGCGCGGGCGCGAGCCGAGACGGTGCTGGCGGTGATGGCCGACGCTGGTGCCATCCCGCGCGACGAGGCGGGACCGGGCCAGCTGCTGGCGGTCAAGCTCGCGCCCGATCCCAAGCCCAACGATGTGCGCTATTTCACCGACTGGGCGCTGCAGGAGCTGAACGGGCTGACCGACGAGACGGTCGAGCCGCTGGTGGTGACGACGACGCTCGACAACCGCATGCAGACCGCCGCTGCGCAAGCAATCGCAACCGCGCCCGAAGGGGTCCAGGGCGCGCTCGTCGCGATGACGCGCGACGGCGCGGTGAAAGCGATGATCGGCGGCAAGAACTATGCGCAATCGAATTATAACCGTGCCGTCTCGGCCGTCCGCCAGCCGGGCTCGGCGTTCAAGCTGTTCGTCTATCTGGCCGGGCTGGAAGACGGGATCCGCCCCGACGATGTTTATGAGGACCGGCCGGTGTCGATCGGCAACTGGAGTCCCAAGAACTATAATGGCCGCTTCGTCGGCCCGGTGACGGTGACGCAGGCGTTCGCGGCGTCGATCAACACCGTCGCGGTGCAGATCGCCGACCGCGTGGGCTATGACTCGGTCGCAGCGATGGCGAAGCGGCTGGGGGTATCGACACCGATCGACCGCCAGCCGGCGATGGCGCTGGGATCGTCGGACGTCCGGCTGATCGACATGGTGCGGGCCTACGCTGCGGTCGCGAACAACGGGCGCGAAGTGCGGCCCTACGGAATCCTGAAGGTCGAGAGCCGGGGCCGCACGCTTTACGAGCATCAGGCCGATGACGCGCGGCAGGTGATTGCGCCCGATGTTGCGGCGCAAATGACCAGCCTGCTGAAAGCCGCGGTCGAGACGGGCACCGGGCGCCAAGCGCAGATGGGGCGTGATCTGGCGGGCAAGACCGGCACCACCAGCAGCAACAAGGACGGCTATTTCGTCGGCTTCACCAGCGATCTCATCGCAGGCGTGTGGATGGGGCGCGACGATGCGCGGCCGGTGCGCGGGCTGGCGGGCGGCGCGTTCCCGGCGCGAGCGTTCGCCCGCTTCATGGGCGCTGCGAGCCGGGGCACGGCCGCCTCACCGCTCAACACCGCGGTTGCGATGGACTCGCGCTTCGCTGAACCCGACGCCGACGCCTACGGGCTGGGTGCCGACCCGACGCAGGCGCCGCAGATCGACCCCGCGACCGGCGAGCCGATCGTCGTGCCGCCGCCGCCGCCCGCTCCGTCCGACTCCAGCGACGCGCCCGTCGCCGCGTCGCCGCCGCCCGCTTCGAGCCAGGGGCGCGCGCAGCCGCGACTCGATGACCAGTTCATCGACCGCGTGCTGCACGACCGCGCGAGCCGCCCGCCACCGGCCTAGCCGCTCGCGCCCGGCGCGTGGCCGATCGCGGCGTGCAATTCCTCGACCCAGAACGGTTTTTTCAGGATCGGACAACCGGCGCAAAGTTCCTGCGTCGCCAGTGCTGCGCCCGATCGTTACAGCACCCGGTCCTCGACGATGTGCAGCTCGAGCTCGCCCGCTTCCAGCTCGGAGACCGTCCAGCCACGCACGCTCTCGCCCGCCGCGTGGACGCTCTCGGGGTCGCCGGTCAGCAGCGGATGCCACGCGGGCAGCCCCTCGCCGCGCCACAGCCGGAGATAGGCGCAGGTGAATGGCAGCCACTCGATGGTTTCAAGCTTGGCGGGCGTGAGCCGCACGCAATCGGGCACCTGTGCCTTGCGATTGGCATAATCGGTGCAGCAGCCCGTGCGGCGGTCGAGCAGCTTGCAGGCGACGTTGGTGGGGTAGATGTCTCCGGTCTCGTCATCCTCAAGCTTGTTGAGGCAGCACTTCCCGCACCGGTCGCAGAGCGACTCCCACTCGGCGCGCGTCATCGCTTGCATCGGCTTGATTTCCCACCACGGCCGTGCCTCAGCGGACATAGGCTTTCAGCATTGCCGCCATCTCGGCTGCGCTCGCCTTCGAATCCATCCCCGCCAGCGGACGCCCATCGGGACCGAACAGGTAGGTGACGTCCGAATGGTTCATCAGATAGTCCTGCCCTTTCTCCGGCACCACCTTGGCGGCGTAGACCCGGTACGACTTCTCCATCGCGGTGATCGCTGCCGGGCTGCCCGTCAGCGCGACGAGGCGCGGATGGAAGTTCTTCGCATAGTTCGCAAGCGCGCGCGGCGTGTCGCGCTCGGGATCGATTGTCACGAACACCGGCTGCACCTTTGCGGCGTGGCGCGGATCCGATCGCTCGAACGCTGCTAGCGCCTGCGTCATGCGCTGCAGATCGGTAGGGCAGACATCCGGGCAGAAGCTGTAGCCGAAGTGAATGAGCGCATAACGCCCGCGCAAATCCTTGTCGGTGAATGTGCGCCCGTTCTGATCGACAAGGCTGAACGGTCCGCCGATGTCGGCGCCCGCGAGCGCCATGCCGGGTGCGTTGCGCGGCGGGGCGGCGGCGCGCTGGCGCCAATAATACCAGCCGGCCAGCAGCGCGAGTGCGATGACGGCGGCTGCGAAAAGCGGCAGAAAGCGCGGGGTGCGGCGCTGAGTGTTCATCGTCTGCATGGGTCTGCGCTGCTATGGAGACTGGGATGGCAAACTGGAAGGGATGGACCGCCGCGCTGGGGCTAGTCGCCGCGCTGGGCGGTGGAGTGGCTGCGCCGCAGCCCGCGGCGGCGCAAGGGACCGGAGGCAGCTTCTCCGCCAGCCACAAGTTCCTGAAGGCGGTCAAGGAGCGCAACTTCGCCGACATGACCGCGGCGCTCAGCAGCGGCCCGACGATCATCAATGCGACGGATCAGGACACCGGCGAAGGAGCGCTGCACATCGTCACGCGCGAGCGCGACTCGGCGTGGATGCGCTATCTGTTGACCGCCGGCGCCGACCCGAATGTGCGCGACGCCAAGGGCACCACGCCGCTGATGCTCGCCGCCGAGCAGCGCTTCGTCGATGGAGCGCGGCTGCTGCTCGCAAGCGGCGCCAAGGTCGACGCGACCAACCGCACCGGCGAGACGCCGCTCATCCGCGCGGTGCAGTTGAAGGATGCTCAGATGGTGCGGTTCCTGATCGAAAACGGCGCTGACCCCGAGCGGCAGGATAACCTCGCCGGTTACAGCGCGCGCGACTATGCCGAGCGCGACGGGCGTTCGGGCGTGATTGCGTCCATCCTGCGCAATGCGAGGAAACCGAGCGCACCCGCCGCGACGGGTGCGGGCCTCACTCCGGTTCCGGCCGCAGCCGCCGCTGGGCCGAAATAGCGCGTGCCAAGCGTCGCCGCTGCTGCTGCGCTGGCCCAGCCGGGGGTGCGCGTCCGCACGCTGGTGCGGCTGCGCTGGTTTGCGATTCTGGGGCAGTTGCTGACGCTGGCCGTCATCGGCATCTATCTCGGCTATCGCCTGCCGCTCGCTCCGGCGCTTGCGGCGATCGGGGCTTCGGCGCTGTTGAACCTTGGCGTTGCGGCGCTCTATCCGCGCCATGCGCGATTGACCGGGGCGGAAGCGCTGCTCCATTTCGGCTTCGATCTGGTGCAGCTGGGCGTGCTTCTCTTCCTGACGGGGGGGCTGGCGAACCCATTCGCGATCTTCCTGCTGGTGCCGGTGACCGTCTCGGCCTCGGTGCTGCCCGCCAGCGCAACCGCCGGGCTGATCGGCGTGGGCGTGGCGATCCTGTTCGCGCTGTGGAACTGGGCGCTGCCGCTGCCGTGGGGCGGCCACCCGATCTTCCTGCCCCCGCTTTACCGGGGCGGCATCTTCGTCGGCCTTGCGCTGACGATGCAGTTCCTGGCGATCTACGCCTGGGCGGTCGCAGCCGAGGCGCGGCGCCAGCAGCTCGCGCTCGCAGCGACACAGGCAGCGCTGGAGCGCGAGGCGAAGATGTCGGCGCTGGGCAGCCTTGCGGCCGCGGCGGCGCATGAGTTGGGGGGCCCGCTTGGAACGATTACGCTGGTCGCCAAGGATCTGGAGCACGGGCTTGCCGACGACCCGACGCACGGTGCCGACATCCGCCTGCTCCGCCAGGAGGTAAAGCGTGCGCGCGAAATCCTCGCAGGCATCGCACGCCGCGCCGAGGCAGCCGACCCGTTCCCGCTCGTCAGCTTGCGCGCGCTGCTGCACGAGGCGGCAGCCCCGCACGAGCCCAAGGCCAACATCGCGGTGGCGCCGGCGCTTGCGTCGCTGCGGGTCGCGCGCTCGCCCGAGCTTTTGCACGGGCTGTCGAACCTCGTCGACAATGCAGCGCGCCACGCGGCCGAGCGCTTCTGTCTTACGGCCGAGCCCAACGGAGCTGACCTAGTGCTGGCGATCATCGACGATGGGCCAGGCTTCCCGGACTCGCTCCTGCCCAAGCTGGGCGAACCATTTCTGGGGCCATCGCGATCGCGTTCGGGGGGCACGGGGCTCGGCATCTTCATCGCGACGACCCTGCTCGAACGCACCGGCGGCCGCGTCAGCTTCGGCAATGATGCCGCAGGTGGCGGCGGCCGCGTAGAAGTTCGCTGGAGACTTTCCCACATTGCAGCCGAATCAACGAAGGAGCCGGCATGGCCAGCGCTGCAGCAGAACTGACGATTGACCACGCACCGTTGCTGCTGGTCGACGACGACGCGGCGTTCCGCGGACGACTGGCGGTGACGCTGCAACGTCGCGGGTTCGAAGTCGGCGCGGCCGAGGGCGTGCAGCAGGCGCGCGAGATCGCGGGCGCGCTCAACCCCGACTATGCGGTGCTGGACATGCGTCTGGCCGACGGCACCGGGCTGGAGCTGGTTGGCGAACTGCGCCGCCAGAATCCCTCGATCCGCATCGTGGTGCTGACGGGATACGGCAACCTCGCGACCGCGGTCGCCGCGATCAAGGCGGGTGCGGTCGACTACATCGCCAAGCCCGCCGACCCCGACGATATCGTCAAGGCGCTGACCGCCGAGCCCGACGCCAAGCCCCTGCCGCCCGATGAGCCGATGAGCGCCGACCGCGTGCGGTGGGAGCATATTCAGCGCGTCTATGAGCTGTGTAACCGCAATGTCAGCGAGACCGCGCGGCGACTTAAGATGCATCGCCGCACCCTGCAGCGCATCTTGGCGAAACGCTCGCCCAAATAGCGCGGCGCGCGCCGGGCTACTTCTTTCGGCGGAAATCGAAGGCGACGACGTTCGATCCGTCCTCCACCGGCACGGCGACCGGTGGTGCGGCGGGCTCTTCGCTCGGCGCGGTGACGCCCTTCGCCGGGAAGGACAGCGCGAAGTTGACTGCGGGGTCGACGAAGCCGGTCACTGCGTCGAAGGGCACGCGCAGCTTGGCCGGCACCTGATTGAACGTCAGGCCAACGGTGAAAAAGTCATCATCGACACGAAGGTCCCAGAATCGATGCTGGAGGACGATCGTCATTTCCTCCGGATAGCGCTCCGCAAGATGCTGCGGGATGTCGACTCCGGGCGCTTTGGTGGAGAAAGCGATATAGAAATGGTGCGTTCCGGGCAGGCGGTCGGAGCCTTCGATCAGCTGGAGGACGCGCCGCACGACAAGACGCAGCGTGTCCTGCACGATCTCGTCATAGGGAATGAGGCTGTCGGGTACCGGATCGTTCATCGTGCCGGGTAGGTGGCCCGCCGCGCGGGGCCGGTCAAGCGTTGCCGGTGGGCATGGCTCCCGGCGGCGTTGCGGCAGAGTGCAATAGCGCCGTCAAACCCGTAACAGTCGCTGCGAAATCCTGTGCTGCACACGGCAAGTCCCTCCACAACCGCGCCGTTCGCCGCACGCTGTTCATCGCCCAGGAACCTGCAAGGGCTACAGCGGTTCTTTCTGGGATGATCTGAAGCCTGGCAGTATCGTTCGGCCACGGCAACTGGGATGAGCGTCCATGTCGACCCTTTATCTCCGCCGTGCAGCGTTGCGCGACGGCTCTGCTTTGCGTTACCCTGCCGACCCTCAGGCGTTTCACGAAGCACTCGCGCAGTTCAATCACCTCCGCTTTGCCCCCGCGATGCCTTCCGCCGATTGGCAGGCGGAGCTCGATCATGAACGCGCGATGCGCGAGCTGGAAGGCTATTGGATCGAGGCCGAGCGCAACGCAGTGAGCGACGCAGCCGCGACCGCGCCGCGCGACGTGGACGGCTTTGTCGCTTGGTTCGAGGCGCTGGAAGCTTCCGGCCCCGGCCAGCACGATCCGCTGTTCGATTGGCTGGCCGAGGAGGCGAGCCTGGAGCAGATGAAGTGGTTCCTACGCCAGGAAGTTGCTGGCGAGGCCGGATTCGATGACCTCTGCGCGCTGACGCAGGTGAAGATGACACCCGATCAGGCCAAGCTGGAAATCGCTCGGAACTACTGGGACGAAATGGGCCGCGGCAACGCCAAGGGCATGCACGGACCGATGCTGGGCGTGCTCGCGGGCGAGCTCGCGCTCAATCCGTCGATCGAGGCGACGGTGTGGGAGAGTCTCGCGCTTGCGAACACGATGGCCGCCTTCGCTGCCAACCGCCGCTATACGTGGCACTCGGTGGGGGCGCTGGGCGTCGTCGAGCTGACTGCGCCTCAGCGCACCGCCAAGGTCGCGCAGGGCCTGCGCCGCCTGGGCTTCAGCGACCGCCAGCGCCGCTATTTCGATCTGCACGCGGTGCTCGACGTAAAGCACAGCGAGGACTGGAACCGGGAGGTTCTGCGCCCTGTCATGGCCGCAATGCCCGACGCAGGCCGCTATCTGGCCGAAGGCGCGCTGATGCGCCTTAGCTGCGGCGCGCGCTGCTTCGAGCGCTATCGCCACGAGCTATGGGACAACGGCGCCGCGCTCGCGGCGTAGCGGCTGAGCGTCACACCGCCCCATGCGTTCTGGCGCCGTTTCGCCCCAAATGTGGTAGAAGCGGCGCTTGCGCGGACGCGGAACGTTCCTATGGTCCGCCACGCCGTCCCCGACCGCCAACCGACAAGGAGCCGCACCGCGTTGAGCGCGAACGTCCAGCCCCTGCGCACAGCGCCCGCTGCGGCCGAGCCCAGCCTTGCGCCGTTGATGGCGCTCGTCGCGCCCGAGCTGAACGACGTTAACCGAGTGATTCTGGATCGGATGCAGTCGCCGGTTGCGCTGATTCCGGAGCTTGCGGGGCATCTGATCTCCGGAGGCGGCAAGCGGATGCGGCCGATGCTGACCTTGGCCTGCGCACGGCTGGTTGGCTACGCGGGCGCGCGCCATCACAAGCTCGCGGCCGCCGTGGAATTCATCCACACCGCGACGCTGCTTCACGACGACGTGGTGGACGTGAGCGGCCTGCGGCGCGGACGGCGGACGGCCAATATCATCTGGGGCAATGCTGCAAGCGTGCTCGTCGGCGATTTCCTGTTCAGCCGTGCGTTCGAGCTGATGGTTGAGGACGGCTCGCTCCGGGTGCTGAAGATTCTCTCGAACGCCAGCGCCGTGATCGCGGCGGGCGAAGTCGATCAGCTGACAGCAGCGCGCCAGATCGATACGGGCGAGGATCGGTATCTCTCGATCATCGGCGCCAAGACCGCCGCGCTCTTCGCCGCCGCGTGCGAGATCGCAGCCGTCGTTGCAGAGCGCGACGAGCCTGTGCAGTCCGCGCTTGAGTGTTACGGCCGCAATCTGGGTATCGCCTTCCAGCTGACCGACGATGTGATCGACTATGCCGGGACGGCTGGCGAGATGGGCAAGGACGCAGGCGACGATTTCCGCGAGGGGAAGGTCACGCTGCCCGTGATCCTGGCCTATGCGCGCGGCGACGAGCTTGCGCGGCGCTTCTGGCGCGAGGCAATCCTGGGCAAGCGCACGAGTGACGTTGATCTGGCCGAGGCGGTGCGGCTGATGCAGGCGACCGGCGCGCTCGCCGACAGCCTGGCGCGCGCGCGGCTTTATGCCGATCGCGCGACCGCAGCGCTGGCCGGCTTCGCGCCGGGTGCGGCGAAGGCCGCGCTGACCGAGGCCGCGGCCTTCGCAGTGGCACGGGCCTATTAGGCGAGGCTTTCGGGCAACAGCTGGCTCTTCAGTTGCTGCGACGCAACATAATCCCAGCCGGATATAACCTTGCTGTAACCATTCATTCGTAGCGCGGTGGCGCGCTTCAAACTGAATGGGGATATTCGATGCTGACTTGCACATCGCGCGCGGCCGCTAGGCCGGCGCTTGCCGCGTGGCTGTTTACGGCCGCGCTTCCGGCGCTGGCGCAGGAAAACAACCCCAGAGCGGCCGATGAAGCGGCGAGGGCCGAAACGCCGACGATCATCGTCACCGGCCAGCGACAGGCCGAGATCCGCGCGGTCGAGGTGAAGCGCGAGTCGCTCGTCATCCAAGACTCGATCGCATCGACCGACGTCGCGCGCCTGCCCGACCAGAATGTCGCCGAGGCCGTCAAGCGCCTTCCCGGCGTCACGGTTGCGAACGATCAGGGCGAGGGACGCTATGTGATCATTCGCGGCGTCGATCCCAACCTGGCCAACGTTTCGATCAATAACCAGACCGCTCCGGCCCCGGAACCCGGGGGCCGTCAAGTCAAGCTCGATAACATTCCGGCATCGCTGATCGGCCGCGTCGATGTGATCAAGTCACTCACTCCGGATCGCGATGCCAATGCGATCGCGGGTGAAGTCAACATTAGTACATTAACCGCCTTCGATCGCGACCATAATTTCTTTTACGCTCGCGGTGCTGTCGGGACCTACGATCTGAACGGCCGCAATCCGGCCGAAGCCGAAGGGACATTCGGCGCACGTTTCGGTGCAGATCGACAGTTCGGCATCGTGCTGAGCGGCAACTATAGCTTCCGTCCGATCAGCAGCCAGAATCTGCAGGGCTCGGTCAATTGGCGCGCCGTCGGCAATGCAGTGCTGCCCGATGACTTCCGGCTGCGGCCATACTATCTCGTCCGCCAGCGTTCGGGCGCAGTGCTGAACTTTGATTGGCGGCCGCAGGCAGGCACGCAGCTATATCTGCGCGCGCTCTATGCCAGCTATGGCGACAACGAGGTGCGCGATCAGTTCCGCGTCGAGCTTCCCGGGCTTGCCAGCAGCGCGACTGCGCTCGGCGTGCAGCCTAACCAGTCGGGCCCGCGCTACAGCTTCACCGGCGGCCGCGCGACCCGGTTCGTGCGCCGTCGTGTGGAAAACGACCAGACGTGGACCGTCCATGGTGGCGGGAAGCATGAGGTTGGCGGTGTCAAGCTGCTGCTGGAGGCCGCCTACAGCCGTGCGGAGAAGATCGACCCGCTTCGCAGCGAATTCCAGTTCCGCACGGGCAGCAGTGCAACGACGGGCATCGCCGGCACGATCGACGTTTCAGGCCGGCTGCCGTTCGTCGATCCGAACGGCGGCAATGCGCGCGCGTACGACCCGAGTTATTACTCGGCCCGGCAGGTCACCTATGATCAGCGCCAGGCGGTTGAGGACTTGTTCCAGATCCGCGGCGACGCTGAATTCAATCTCGACCCGATCGGCGATGGCTCGACGGTCAAGACCGGCGCCAAGTTCATCCGTCGCATCAAAAAGAACAATCGCGATCTTCAGCAGTTTATTCTAAACGGCTTCACGCTGGCCGATACTACGCCGCGCGATGACGGCACTTTCCTTTACGACGGCCAGTATCGATTCGGGCCGAAGGCCGTCTACGATAACGTGCAGGCGTTCGTATTGTCCAATCCGGCGCGGCGCGTGCTTGATCCGACTGCAAGCCTCGGCAACAGCCTGGTCAATGACTATGACGTGCGCGAGGATATCATCGCGGGCTACGCGATGGCGACGCTGAGATTCGGTCGTCTGACTGCAATTCCCGGTGTCCGGGTCGAGGCAACTGACGGCAATTACAAGGGCAAATCCTTTCTGCCAACTTCGTCGGCGACGCAGGGCTTCAACGTTACGACACAGCGCGATTACGTGGACGTATTTCCCGGACTCAATCTGCGCTTCGACGCCACCCGCAATCTCGTCGTCCGCGCAGCTGGCACGACGGCGATCGGGCGACCCAACTACGCCAATCTCGCGCCGTTCGTGCAGGTCGATCCGGGCGCGGTGACGGTTAACCAGGGGAACCCGAACCTGAAGCCGTTCAAGTCACAAAATGGCGACGTCAGCATCGAATATTACATCGGCAAGACGGGCGTGATCTCTGTCGCCGGGTTCTACAAGCATCTCGACAATCCGATCTTCACCGCCGGGTCGCTGCAGACCGGCACGTTTGCCGGCACACAGTTGACAAACGCGCTGGTCACTCAGCCGATCAACGTGCGCGAAAGCGAGATTTACGGCTTCGAGGTGAATCTGCAGGCGCAGCTGAACTTTCTCCCCAGCCCGCTCGACGGCTTCGGCGTGAATCTCAACTATGCGCATACCGACGGCAACTCGACCGGCGTCCCCAGCCGTGCAGGCAGCGTCCCCAACTTCCTGCAATCGAAGGACATCGGGACGGCACAGATCTACTGGCAGAAAGGTCGGTTCGAACTGCGTGCCGCCTATAGCTACCGCTCGGCTTATCTCGATACGCTCGGCACCAGCGCTGCGACCGATCAGTATACCGACGGCAACGGCCAGCTTGACGTGCGCGCGAGTTTCGCCGTCTTCCCGCAACTGGTGGCGTTCGGCGAGGCGGTCAACGTGACAGACGCTTCGTGGCGTCGCTATGTCGGCTTCAAGAACCAGCTGATCGAGAATGAACGCTATGGCTACACCCTTCGGGCAGGGATCCAGCTGGCGCTGGGCAAGCGTGCGCGCCCGTAAGTTGCTGGCGGCGGCTGCGGCCGGGCTGCTCGCCGCGGCCGCGCCGCCGCCGGGGCCGCCGCCCGGCGAGTCGGTTGAG
This sequence comes from Sphingomonadaceae bacterium, assembly GCA_032249695.1. Taxonomy (GTDB): domain Bacteria; phylum Pseudomonadota; class Alphaproteobacteria; order Sphingomonadales; family Sphingomonadaceae; genus JAVVHE01. Next base: position 17,446 of record JAVVHE010000019.1, read on the forward strand.
CGCGTGTTTATCCTGATGCGCCACGGTGTTCGCACGCCGACCAAGAACCCGCCGATGCCCGCCGGGGTCACGCCGGATGCTTGGCCCACGTGGCCGGTGCCACCAGGGCACCTCACGCCGAGCGGCGGAAAGAATGTCGCGCTGATCGGGGCCTATGATCGCGCCGCGCTGGTTCGCTGGGGCGTGCTGCCGGGACACGGCTGCCCCGCGAGCGGTCAGATGGATCTGCGATCGGACAGTGACCAGCGCACGATCGCCTCGGCCGACCTGTGGGCGGCCGCGGCGCTGCCGGGCTGCCGTGTCGACAACCGCCATCGGCCCGAGGGATCCGACGACGACCCGCTGTTCGCAACCGCCGGCGCGAGTTCCAGAGCGTGGGACGCAGCGAAGGCCAACGCGGCGTTCGCAGCCGCACTCGGCAGCGGCGGCGTCGCGGCCCTCGAAGCGCGGATGCAGCCCGCGCTGACCACGATCGACCGAATCTTCTGCGGAAACGCGCAGGGCGCGTGCGGAGTCAAGCGCGAGCCGAGCCGGATCGAGCCAGCGACCCAGTCGAAGCGGCCCAAGATTGCCGGAGCGCTCGACCGCGGATCGTCCGCCGCGCAGATCCTGCTCTTGGAATATGCCGACGGCAAGCCGATGGCAGAGGTCGGCTGGGGTCGCGCATCGGCCAGCGACGTCAGCGCGGTATCAGTGCTGCACGCGTCCGAGTACGGCGCTGCGATCCGCGCGCCCTATCTCGCCGCGCATCACAGCCTGCCGATCGCGCGGCTGATGCTCGCGGCATTCGATCCGGCGACGCGCGGCCCGCGCTTAACGGTCGTCATGGGCCACGATACCAACCTCGCGGCGCTGGGGGGTCTGTTGGGGCTGCACTGGCAGGCCGGGGGCCTTGCGGCCGATGACCCCGCGCCGGGCGGAGCGATTGTGCTCACGCTCGTGCGGTTGGCGACGGGCGAGCGCATGGTCCGCGCGCTCTATCGCAGCCAGAGCCTTGAGGAGATGCGCGCCATCGCGTCACCCGGTGCGATCGGCGGCGGCGCGTCGCCAATGCCGGTCGCCGCCTGCGGCGCGAGCGCGCGTCGCGAAGGGTGCCCGCTGGCGGCGTTCCAGGCGGCGGTGCGGTCGGCGTTCACGAACGCGGGGATCGCGAAGGATGAAGTCCGGCGCGCGCGCTGACCCTGCCGACGCCGGGCCCGCTTGGGTTCCCCCTCAAGCCAGGTCATCCGCCTTGAATGCACAGGGTAGCAGATCGCTGAGGGCCCGGATCTCGATGCGCGTGCCGTCGCCGCTGGCGAATAGGCAGGCGACGTCGCGCCCCGCAAGCGCCGCCGCTTCGGCGATGGCCTGCCTGCAGCCGCCGCAGCTGGTGACGGGTTCGCTGCCGGTCAGTTCGCCGTCCGGCCCGATCCGCCCGGCCGCGACCGCGATCCGGGCGACAGCGGCCAGCCCGAACGCCTGCGCTGCCGCCGCCAACCCCGCCTGCTCGGCGCAAATCCCCAGCCGGTAGCAGGCGTTCTCCATATTGGCGCCCGCAACGACATCCCCAGCCACGCTTTCCACCGCGCAGCCGACGTGGAACCGGGAATAGGGGGCATGCGCCCGCAATGCTGCCGCCCGCGCCAGCTGGATCAGCTCGCGGTCGGAGCGCGGATGCCCCGGCTCAGCGGAAGGGTGGCTCATCAAAGCTCCTCAGCTTGCGCGAGTGAAGCCGCACGCCCTCGCGCTGCAGCAGCCGCAGCGCCTCGATGCCGATCATCAGATGCTGGCTGACCGATCGCTCGTAGAAGGCGTTGGCCTGGCCGGGCAGCTTCAGCTCGCCGTGGAGCGGCTTGTCGCTGACGCACAGCAGCGTTCCGTAAGGAACGCGGAAGCGGTAGCCCTGCGCGGCGACGGTGGCCGATTCCATGTCGATCGCGACCGCTCGGCTTTGGTTGAAGCGCACCGCCGATTGCGAGAAGCGCAGCTCCCAATTGCGGTCGTCGGTTGTCACCACCGTGCCTGTCCGCATCCGCCGCTTCAGGCTGTCGGCGTCTTCGCCCGTCACGATCTCGGCCGCCCGCACCAGCGCCTGCTGCACCTCGGCGATGGGCGGCACCGGAATCTCCACGGGCAGCGCGGCGTCGAGCACGTGATCGTCGCGCAGATAGGCATGGGCCAAGACGTAGTCACCGATCGTCTGGCTGGGCCTGAGGCCGCCGCAATGGCCGATCATCAGCCACGCCTCGGGCCGCAGCACCGCAAGATGGTCGCATATCGTCTTGGCGTTCGATGGCCCGACGCCGATATTGACGAGGCTAACGCCCGTGCCGTCGTCGGCGATGAGGTGGTAGGCCGGCATCTGCCGCCGCCGCCATTCGCCATCGGCCAGCCGCCGAGCCGCCTCGCCGACGTCGGCGCGCGTGTAGACCCCGCCCGGAGCCGACAGCGCGGTATAGGGCGTCCCGCGGCGATCGAGTTCGGCCAGCGCATAACGGACGAACTCATCGACATAGCGGACGTAGTTTGTGAACAGGATGTAGCGCTGGCAGTGCTCCGGCGGCGTGCCGGTATAGTGGCGGAAGCGCGCCAGGCTGAAATCGGTGCGCAGCGCGTCGAACAGCGCGAGCGGGCGCGGCGTATCGAGATGCTGTCGCCACACGCCGTCGGCGACCTCATCGCCGATATGCGCGAGTTCGGTCGACGGAAAATGCCGCGCAAGCACGGCCGAGCGCACATCGTCGAGCGCAAGCTCCTCTGCGCCATCGAGCACATAGGGATAGGGGATCTCGGTCGTACTGCGGCCGACGCTGACGGTGACACCATAGTCGCGCACCAAATATGACAGTTGCTCGATCAGATAGCCCCGGAACAGCTCGGGCCGCGCGACGGTCGCCGCGTAGAGGCCGGGCGCGTTCAGCCGCCCGAAGGCGCGGACGGGGCCGGGTGGCGGTTCGGCCCAGCGATAGGCGACGCGTAGCTCCGGATAGGCGAAGATGCCGGCTGCCCGCTCGGAGGCGTCCGGGGTAGCGCCGCGCTCCAGATAGGCGGCGAGCGCCGAGCGCAGCGCATGGACCGACTGGCGGTGGATCGCGGCAAGTTCGTCGACGAGAGCGGGGAGGTCAGCGAGCGCGGTCACTCTGCCGTCGCTAGCAGCAAGCGCGGGCCGGGGCGACAGCGCCGCCGCAAGGTCTGCGGCGGGCGCCCGGACCGCGGCGGTCATGCGCCGAGGCCGGGCACTCCGGGCAGCACGGCGGCGCTGATTGTGAGCGCGCCGACGATGGTCGTCAGAAGTGCGCTCATCAATGTGTGGATGGCGGGCATGGCAGGTGTCCTGAGGTTCGCGGGTTAGTTATGCGAGCAGCGCGGCGTTGGCGGCGGGGCCGACTGCTGCGGCGAGCGTGACCAGAGCGAACAGCGCGGCTGCGGTGGCCGAGGCGGCTGTGCGGACGAAAGCGGACATAGGGTGGTCTCCGTTGGTGCCCCGGGCGGCCCATCCGCCCGATACCCAGCATGATGCATCGGGCGTGCCAACTTGCCGAACGGCGCTTTTGACGGGCGCAGATACGTTCGGCTCCGAAGGAAGCGCATGGTTGTCGGCAAGCTACACCAACTTATTGGCCAACAGTTCGGAACCAATGCTAACCGAGCAGCGGTTCGGATCGTGCGCCCCGCAGACGGGCAGCGTTTGCGGCGCCGCTATCGCTTCGAACGGGGCACGGCTGTCCGCGTCCGGTCAGCGCTCGCCGAAGGGGTTGCGGCTGCCGCGGAAGGTCAGGCGGATGGGCACGCCTTGAAGGTCAAGATCCGCGCGCAGTTGGTTGACCAGATAGCGCCGGTAGCTCTCCGGCAGTTCGTCGACGCGGTTGCCGAACACGACGAAGGTGGGCGGGCGGTTGCGCGCCTGGGTGATGTACCGGAGCTTGACGCGTTTGCCGCCCGGTGAGGGCGGTGGGTTGCGATCGGTCGCGGTCTCGAACCAGCGATTGAGCGCCGAGGTGGACACCCGGCGGCTCCACGCCTCGCGCTGCACGAACGCTGCATCGAGCAGCGCGTCCAGGCCCTTCCCCGTCTGCCCCGACAGCGCGAGCAGCGGCACGCCCTTCACCTGCGCCAGCCCCTCGTCGAGCGCCTTGCGCACGCCGTTGAAGAGGTGGCTCTGGTTTTCCGCCACGTCCCATTTGTTGAGCGCCACGATGAGCGCGCGGCCTTCCTCCAGCACCTGGTCGGCGATGCGCAGGTCCTGCCCCTCCAGCCCCAACGTGGCATCGAGCAGCAGCACGACGACCTCCGCGAAGTCGATCGCGCGGCGCGTGTCGGCTGCAGCGAGTTTCTCCAGCTTCTCGGTGACTTTGGCGCGCTTGCGCAACCCCGCCGTATCGATCAGCCGGACCGAGCGGCCGCGCCATTCCCACTCAACCGCGATCGAATCGCGCGTGATGCCCGCCTCGGGGCCGGTGACCAGCCGCTCTTCCTTCAGCAGCGTGTTGATCAACGTCGATTTGCCAGCGTTCGGCCGACCCACGATCGCCAGCTTCAGCGGCCCTTGCGCGTCGTCGTCCTCGGGGCCGGGCTCCGCGGCTCGCGCGTTCGCTGCGTCCACGAAGGGCTGCAGCGCCTCGAACAGGTCGGCCATGCCCTCGCCATGCTCGGCGGAGATCGCGACGGGCTCGCCCAGCCCCAGCTCGAACGCCTCGTACAGGCCGCCTTCGCCCGCGCGTCCCTCGGCCTTGTTCGCCACCAGAACCACGGGCGTCGGCCCGGCGCGCAGTGCCCGCGCGAACTCGCGGTCGGCAGGCGTCAGGCCCAGCCGCGCGTCGATCACGAACAACACCACGCCGGCCCCGGCGACCGCGGCCTCGGTCTGCGCGCGCATGCGCGAGGACAGCGCGCCCTCGTCGGCTTCCTCCAGCCCCGCGGTGTCGATCGCAGTGAACTCCAGATCGAACAGCTGCGCCGCGCCCTCGCGGCGGTCGCGAGTGACTCCGGGCGTATCGTCCACCAACGCCAGCCGCTTGCCGACCAGCCGGTTGAACAGCGTCGATTTGCCGACATTGGGTCGGCCGACAATGGCGACTCGTGCGCTCATCAAACTAGGTGAGCAACCAGATCAGCAATCCGACAAGGGCAGCGACGAACAAAACCCGCTCGGTCCGGCTGCGATCCCTCCGAACACGAGCGCTTTGAACGAGCTGACCTTACGAAACCGCTGCTCTGGTCCGCCGATCCTCCCCTGCACAGAGCTACCCGTGCCTATGCAGGTCTCCGGCTCGTCTGCCTCGATCGCCGCATGATCGTACTGCTCGCCGACAATGTTTACCGAGTACGTCATGCAATCACTTCAGCGCAGTGATGCGGCCGTCGTCGTTCAGCACGATCAGCGTGGCATTGGCGATCACCGGTGGCAGATAGAAGGGTCCCTTCAGGCCGATGGTTGGCCCCAGCTTGCCGGTCTTGGGGTCGACCCAGCCGACGCGGCCGTTGGTGCCCGTCACCCACAGCCGCCCCGACGCCATCACTGGGCCGTACCAGCGGATCTCTCCCTTTTTCTTCTTGGCGTTGCGGAAGCTCGGCAGCTGCGTCACCCAGCGAACGCGACCGTCGGCGCGGCTGAGGCAGACGAGTTCGCCCTGGATCGTCGTTGCATAGACCCAGTCGCCCGCAACCCACGGCAGCGACACGCCCGCAAAATTCCGCTCCCACACCCGCGTGCCGGTGCCGAGTTCGAGCGCGACGAGGCGGCCGCCGTGACCGATCGCGAAGACGCGGTCGCGGTCGATCACGGGAGAGGCGTCGATGTCGGCCAGCGCGGCGATCGCGGTCGACCGGCCGGTCCGCGACAGCTGATCCTGCCACACCACGCGCCCGTTCGCCGCCAGATAGCCGACCAGTTCGCCACTCGAGTAGCCGGCGACGACGGTGCCCTGCGCCACTGCGGGAGTCGCCGCGCCGAGCAGTCCCGCCTGCTCCACGGTCGCCGCCGCATCCCACACGCTCTGGCCATTGGTCGCGTTCAACACGAACAGCTGGTTGTCGATCGACAGCGCATAGATGCGGTCGCCATCGACCGCCGGCGCACCGCGCAGCGGCACGGCCAGCTCGCGGCGCCAAAGGCTGTTGCCGCTATTGGCGTCGAGCGCCTCGATGACGCCGAAGCCCGTCTCGGCATAGACATGGCCGCCGTCCGCCGACACGCCACCGCCAAACGCCTCCGACTGGTGCATGCCCTTGCGGCGCAGGCGCGTCCTCCACAGTTCGCGCCCGTCGTCGAGCGCGAAGGCAGTCACGTCGCCCATCGTGTCGATCGCGAACACCTTGCCGCCAGCCACAACGGGCGTGCTGCTCAACCGCCGCGTGCTGGAACTGCCCGCGATACGCGCGGTCCAGACCTCGCGCGGCGTCGCGTCGAGCGTGACGTTGCCGAGATCCTTCGCAGCCGACCCGCCCGGCTGCGGCCAATCGGCGTTGGCCACCGGCAGTGGCGTCGTGACCTCCACATCTTTCAACGCCGGATCAGGTTCGGTCTTGACCGACAGCGTCAGCACCGAGAGCCGCTCGCCGACGCTCGGCGTCTTCTTTTTGGCCTTGAACACGCCGCAGCCCGCCAGCGCGAGCATCAGCAGAAGGACGAGGCGCTTCACTTGCCGAGCCTTTGCGCTTGTGGCCGGGCGGCCGCGCTGAGCCGCTCGGCGAGCTTGCGGCCGCCGTCGGGCGCCATCGCGCCGTAAAGCTGCGCGATGCGCTGCTGGATCGAGGAGGGCACCTGCCGATCCGAAAGCAGCGCTTCCATCAGCGGCAGCGCCAGCGCCGACTTGCCCTGCCTCAGATAGGCCATCGCCGTCAGCTCGCCAGCGGTGCCGAACCACGGTCCGCCCGGCTGCGTCAGCGGCTGCAGGCGCTGAACCACGGCGGAAGGATCAAGCTGATCGAACTCCAGCCGGGTCTGATTCACGAGCGCCAGGTTGCGGAACGGCTCCGCGAAGTCCTTGTCGGCGGCGATTGCGGCGTAGAGCTTCGTCGCGCCGGCGTTGTCCCCGACGCGCACCCTGTTCGCGGCTTCCGTCAGGCGGGCGAGCGCGCGGTAGCCGGGCTCGGGCGCACGCTCCAGCTGCGCCAGCTCGGCCGCCGACGCGGTGCCTGCGCCCAGCGACTGCGCCTTCATCAGCTGCGCACCACGCTGATTGGCACGCTTATCCTCGATCGACCGCCAATAGAGCAGTCCTGCCGCCGCAACGAGGCCGAGGCCGAGCGCGAGCAGGATGTAGCGCCCATAGCGCTTGACGAAATTCGCTGTCCTTTCGCGTCGGTATTCGTCGTCGACTTCGCGGATGAAAGCGTCGCCGGTGTCGGGCGTGACGGCCAAGCGTGATGCTCCGGGGGTTCGGGTAAAGACGGTCGCTTGTAACGGCGTCCCGGCCTGCTGCAAGCTGAACAGCGGCGGGCTGCCGCAGCGCTTCAGCAATAGACGTTTGCCTCGCCGGGAAAGCTGCGCGAGCGGACTTCGGCTGCATAGGCCGCCGCGGCCGCTTCGATGCGCTCGGCAAGGCCGTCATAGCGCTTGACGAAGCGCGGCGTGCGCTCGAACATGCCGAGCATATCGTCGATCACCAGCACCTGCCCGTCGCAGGCCGCCGAGGCGCCGATCCCGATCGTCGGGCAGGCGATCTCGGAGGTGATCGCGCGCGCCAGGCTCTCGCGCACGCCCTCGACGACGATCGCAATCGCCCCCGCGTCGGCGATGGCGCGCGCGTCGGCCGCGATCTTCGTGGCTTCGGCCTCGCTCTTGCCGCGCGCGCCATAGCCGCCGAGCGCGTTCACCGCCTGAGGGGTCAGCCCCACATGGCCGATCACGGGCACGCCGCGCGCCGACAGGAACGCGACCGTCTCCGCCATCGCCGCGCCGCCCTCCAGCTTGACCGCAGCAGCTCCGGTGCCCGCCAGCACCCGCGCCGCAGTGTCAAACGCCTGGATGGGCGAGGCTTCGTAGCTGCCGAAGGGCAGATCGATCGCGACCATCGCGTGATAGCTGCCGCGCACCACGGCCGAGCCGTGGGCGATCATCATGTCAACCGTGACCGGCAGCGTTGAGGGCAGGCCGTAGATCACCTGGCCCAGGCTGTCGCCGACCAGCAGCACGTCGCAATGCTGATCGAGCAGCTGCGCCATGCGCGCGGTGTAGGCGGTCAGCCATACCAGCGGCTCGCCGCCCTTGCGCGCGCGGACGGCCGGCGCGGTGACGCGCTTCATCGGCGCAGGCGTGGGGGTGGCGCGACTGGTCGCGGTATCGAGCGTGAACGTGGTGCTCATGAGCAGTCGGCTCACTCCGCCCGAGCGGGCGTGTCAAGCAATCGCGAGCGCGCCGCGATATGTGCGACGCGCGTCGGCGGCCGCGTAGAACAGCGCTCCGGCCAGACCCCCGGGCAGCAGCGCCAACGCCGATCCCCGCACCGCGAGCACCGCGGCCGCGGACCACAGGCCCACCATTAGGATTTCGGCAAGCCCCAGCACCAGTGTCCCGCGCTGACGTCGCTTGAACGCCGAACGCGCGGCCGGCTTGGCGTACCACGCCTGGACGAGCGCCGAGCCGAGCGCCGCCACGGACGCGAAGAGGATCGCGACGGCGGCAGCGCGCGGGTCACCGCGGCCGACGAGCAGGCACGCCGCGCTCGCGAGCACGATCGGCGGCAGGCAGGCCGCAGCGATTTTGGCGCGGAAGACCGGCATCACACGCACCGGCGCGGTGCCGAGCAGCTCGCGCGCATCCTCGGTCGCGACCGTCAGCCACGCCAAGCTGGAGGCGAGGAACCCGGCGAGAGCACTTGCAGCCCCCGCCATGCGCGCCGCAGCGACCGCAGCCGTGTCAGCATCGCCGCTGCCGCGCAGCAGCAGCGCAAGCGCCGGGATCAGGAACACCAACCGCAGCATCACCTGCGCGATCAGCTCGGGGTCGCGCCCGATCAGCCGCAGTTCCTTGACGATGATCGACCGCGTGACGCCGCCGCGGAACACCGGCCGCCCGTCGCCAAGGCGCCGAGGCGGGCCGCCAGTGTCGGGCGCATCGAACAGCACGCCCGACGCCATCCGCAGCGCCGACAGCGCGAACAGCGCGCCGATGCCGGCGAGCAGCAGGAAGATCGGCACGTCGCCGAACAGCGCGCGTGCGAGCCAATCGAGCGGCTGCGGGATGCGTGCGTCCGCGATCCCGCGCGTCAGCCAGCGCGCGGTCTCCGGCGCGATATTCTGCAGCTGGAAGCCGATGAACACCGCCGCGCCGGCTAGGCCCGCGCCCACCTGCACCACGACGCGCGCCTGCCGCGGCCCCAACAGCTGCCGCAGCCAGCGCGTCAGCACGAACGCAGTCGAGGTCATCCCCGCTGCCATCACCAGAATGAGCGGCACGCCGAGCGCAAAGCCGGGCCGAGCGAGGATGGCCGACGCGATCAGGAACGGCCCAAGCAGGAACAGGAACGGCAGTGCGACCGAAAGACAAGCGCCGACGGTCTTCGCTGCAAGCACGCGCGCGGGCGGAACCGGCGCCGAAAGCAGCAGATCAAGGTCGCCGCGCTCGTAGAAGGCGCGCAGCACCGCGACCGCGGCGGAGGGCGCCATCACGAGCATCAGCCCGGCGAGGACAAGCGTCGCCGAAGCGAGCGCGCCCGGCCCCGGCGGACCGGGCGGCATCGTGCGCAGCGCGAACGCTCCGGCGATGCCCGTCGCGATCGGGAACAGCGCGATCAGCCCCACCACCCACAGCTTGCGCGCAGCCGCCCGCCGCCCGCCCGCAGCGCGCAGCCCCAGACGCACCTCGTGCGCGATCAGGAAGCCGAGGCTCTGCGGCGCGAAGCGCATCAGGCGGCGAGGTCGAGAAACAGCTCTTCCAGGCTGGCGCCCGCGCTGCCGCGCTGCTGGCGCAGTTCGGAGAGCGTGCCCTCGGCGATCAGCCGCCCGCCCGCGATGATGCCGATGCGGTCGGCCATGCGTTCGGCGACTTCCAGGATGTGCGTCGTCAGGATCACCGTGCCGCCCGCCGCCACGCGCTTGGCGATGAGGTCCTTCACCTGCCGCGCGATGGCAGCGTCGAGCCCGGTCAGCGGCTCATCGAGGATCAACAGCTTGGGATCGTGGATCAGCGCCCCGGCGAGCGCAGCCTTCTGCTTCATGCCGCGCGAAAAGGTCTCGCACCGGTCGCCGCGCTGCTCCCACAGATTGAGCAGCTTCAGCAGCCGCTCGGCGCGCTCGCCCGCCTCGGCCGGAGCGATGCCCCACAGTCCGGCGACGAATTCCAGATATTCGAGCGGCGTGAGCTTGTCATAGAGCAGCGGCTCGTCGGGCAGCCACGCGACAATCCGCTTGGCCGACAGCGGATCGGCGAGCGCGTCGATTCCGAAGATCCTGATCGTCCCCGCGTCGGGGCGCAGCAGCCCGGTCACCATGCGCAGCGTCGTCGTCTTGCCCGCGCCGTTGGGGCCAAGCAGCGCGTAGAGTTCGCCCGCGCGCACCTCGAGGTCGAGGCCGCCGACCGCTTGCATGGGGCCGAACGCCTTCATCAAGCCCTTAATCGCCAGCGCGGGCGGGGGGGCGGCGTCGTTCGGCACGGCTACGGTCATGACCGCGCACGCTGTGCGCCTGCGCGCGACAAATCAACCGCGAACGCGACTAGAAGCGCGTGCGCCAACTCGCCTCGATCTCGCCCACGGGCCGCGTGCGGCCGGGCGTGTTGGGCTGGTCGCCCATGTAGCGACCCTCGACGCGCACGTCGCCGATCGCCGTCGGCCACACCGTGCCCGCGGTGACGATGTCGATCCGCTCGCGGTTCGCCGAAATCGGATTGGCCGGACCGCCGTCACCGGGCCGCCGCGCCTGATAGCGGTTGAGCTTCAGGTCGCGGTAGGCGGCATACCAGCGCCGGTTGCGCGTGTCGGTCACGGAGAAACTGGCGGTGGTCAGGTAGCTGTCGCCGCCGATCGGGTGGCCGATGGCGTCGCCGCGGTAGTATTTGCCGTTGAAATAAAACGAGTTGTTATAGAACGATCCCGGCACCACGCCGGTGCGTCCGGGGCGGTCGCTGAACATGAAGGTTGCAAGCGTGTCGGCATATTCGGCGTAGGCGTGCCAGCTCGCGCCGCCGCGCAGCGGGCCGGAGAGCGATCCGCCCGTCACCTGGCCGACCTGATCAAACTGCAGGTAGCCGTCCTTGTCCTCGCCCGCGCCATCCCAATAGACCCTCGCTGCGAGCGCCCCGATGTGCCGCGTGTAGCTGATGCTCGGCCCTGCGAGGCTGTCTCCGGGCTGCGCGCCGCCGAAGAACGGGAACTGGCTCTGCACGATGTCCTTGGCCGAACACGCGCCGCCGCCGGTGGGATTGCCGGGGATGATCGACCTGCGCCCGCCGCACAGGATGGTGATGCGCTTGACGTTCAGCTCCAGCCCTTTCACCGGCTCGAAGCTGAATTGCATCCCGATGATCGCGGGATAGCGCGAGTCCTGGCGGACCACGGGCAGCACGCCGCCCCAGGCGTTGAACCGCCACGGCCCGATCCAGCGCAGAAACCTGGGCCGCGGCTTGTAGGGGTAGAGCCGCTGGAACCCGGCCTTGGGGAAAGGACGCGCCGAGTTGCCGATGACGATCGCGCCGTCGTAACCCGGGCCCCAATATTGTTCGACATAGCCGCCGTAGATCGCCCAGTTGCCGACGCTCAGCACGGCGTAGGACGGTTCGAAATGATAATCGGCGCCGACCTGGTTGGTGCGGTAGCCAACCCCCGCCGAGAGATAGAGCGGGCCGATCGACTGGCTGACGCGCGCTGCGACATCGGCCTGCTCGCGCGCGGTGTAATCGAAGCCGCGGATCAGCGCGGGGCGGTTGGTCGCACCCACGCGCACCTCGGCGTTGAAGTTTTCGGACGCGTAGTCGCCCAGCCGGGACAGCCGCACCGCGGCGGCACGCACATGCGCCGGTGCAGCACCGTTCAGCGCGGCGTCGATCCCCTCGTCCAGCTGGCGCCACGGCAGCGGATAAGCCTCGACCGGGCCGCGAATATAGCCCCACGCCTTCAGCGTCTCGACATCCTGGCGCGCTTGCAGGTCGCCCGGCTCCAGCCACGGCTGCTCGGCGCACGCGGGGGCGGACAGGCAGGCTGCCGACACGAGAGCCGCCGCTGCGGCGGCGAGGAGCGAGCGCATGGGAGCGGCGCGTAGCGGTGCCGCCGCTGGCGGTCCACCCCGCGCGCGGCAGGGCGCATCGCCGAAGCGGCGAGGCTGGCGGGAGAAACCAGCCTCGCCACCCCTAACCGGCTTCGCCAGCCCGCCATCGTCGGGCGACGGGCGGCGATGCCGCGGGTACGTACGGACCTGATACGCCGGACCGAACTTCACCCGTCTGTCGTGCCTGGAACGCGTTGATACTCGTTCCGCGCCAAGGAGACGGCAGGCGGGCACGGTCCTTTACGGCGCAGCATCCAAACGGGTTGCAGCAACCCACCAGCCGCGCTGGTCGGCTGCGATCGCGTGCGCGGCGCGGTCGCGGGCGGAGTCGCTTTCGAACAGCGCAAAGCAGGTGGCGCCGGAGCCCGACATGCGGACCAGCATCGCGCCGGGCTGGCACGCGAGGCTGTCGAGCGCTGCGCCCACGGCCGGAGCGATGGCGCGCGCCGGTGCCTCGAGGTCGTTGCGCCCCGCCTGCGCCGCTTGTAGCGCGTCGCCGCTGGCGAGCTCGCCACGGTCATTTCCGTCCCACGCGCGGAACACCGCGGCGGTCGAGACCGCGACGCCGGGGTTGACCAGCACTAAGGGCTGCGGGGGTAGCGTGATCGGCCGCAGCCGCTCCCCCACCCCCTCGCCGCGCATCGGGCGGCTGTGGACGCAGACGGGCACGTCCGCGCCCAGCCGCGCACCGATCGCTGAAACGCGGTCGAGCGGCCAATCGAGGCCCCACAGCCGATTGAGCAGCCGCAGCGCCGCAGCCGCATCGGCAGACCCGCCACCAAGCCCCGACGCGACGGGCAGGTTTTTCACAAGCGTCAGGCGTGCGCCCGCGGTCAGCCCCGCCTCGATCGCCAGCGCACGCGCCGCCCGCAGCACAAGATTGTCGGCGGCCGCCTCTGCATCCGCGCGCAGCGGCCCCGAAAACGGCCCCTCAACCGCCAGGCTCAGCGCAGCCGCAGGCTCGGCGCCGAGCTCGTCGCCGACCGTGCAGAAAGCGAACAGAGTCTCCAGCTCGTGATAGCCGTCGGCACGGCGGCGGCGGACGTGGAGCGCGAGGTTGATCTTCGCGCGCGCAAGTTCGTGAAGCGTCGTCACGCCCGCCCGCTAGGGGGTCGCGCGCGCCCGCGGAAGCCCCGCCTCAGCGCTGCGGCTCGGCGGTCGCCAGCGCAGCCTTGTCCAGCCCCCAATCGAGCTTGGCTGCCAGCCGGGTCTTCTGCGCAGGATCGGGGTTCGACTGCTGCGCCGCGCGCCAGCGGAAGCGAGCCTGCAGCTTGCGGCCGAGCGCCCAATAGGCATCGCCCAGATGCTCCGCGATCGTCGGATCGCCCGGCGCGCCCGCGACCGCCTTCTCCAACTGCTCGACCGCCTCGGGATAGCGGCCGACCTTGTAGTAGGCCCAGCCGAGCGAATCGATGATCGCAGCGTTTCCCGGCGCGCGTGCGACGGCCTGGCGAATGAGCTTCTCGCCCTCGGCCACGTTTTCGCCGCGGTCGACCAAGCCGTAGCCAAGGTAGTTGAGCAGGATCGCCTCATCGGGGCGCAGCCTCAGCGCCGCGCGCAGGTCGGCCTCGGCCCTCGGCCAGTCGCCTGCCTGCTCGTAGGCGCCGCCGCGCAGGAAATAGAGGCTCCAGCGGTCGGCCGACCCCTCGGGCGTCAGCGCCAGCGCGCAGCTGTAGGCGTGCGCCGCCTCGGCGTGGCGCTCCCTGGTGCGCAGATACTCCCCCAGCCGCGCCCAGTCGCCCGCGTCGGCGCCGCGCTGTTTCGTCGCGGCGCGCAGCAGCATCTCGGCCTCATCGCCGCGCCCCGCGTTCGTCAGCAGCGCGGCCTTCAGCCCCATCGCCTCGTCGGTCATCAGCGATCCGCGCTTCACGTCGGCGAGCGCCAGCGCTTCCTCGGATCGCCCCTCGCGGCCCAGCAGGTTGGCGAGCAGCAGGCGGTTGGTCTCGTCCTTGGGCGCGAGCAATGTCGACATGCGTGCAAGCTGAACCGCGACGGTGATCCCGCGCGCATCGGCGAAGTCGGCAGCCAGCCGCGCGTAGAGAGCAGCGAGCCCTGCCGCCGGCGTATCGGGCCGGATGCCGAGGTCCCTGCCTCCCGCAAGCCGCGAGCGTGCCGCCCCGGCCAGCCCGCCGCTCGCAGGCGCCAGCACCTCGATCGCCGCCTGATGCTCGCCCGCGCGATCGGCAGCGGCCGCCGCGCGCACGCGGAGATATGATCCGCCCGCGCCACCGCCCGGCAGTTCGGCGATCGCAGCGCGCCACGCATCGGCGGCGTTCTTCGGGTCGCCGGTCGCCTCGATCACGCGCGCGCGGCTCTCGGCGAAATAGCTGCGAAGCGCTGGGTTGATCTTGGTTGGCCCCAGCAGCGCCGCTGCCTCATTCCCACGGCCCTGCGCCGCCGCGATCCACGCGCGCGCCACTGGCGCGACGACCAGGCGGAAGCCGTCGTCCGACAGGCGGCCGATCGCGAGGTCGGCAGCCGCCCAGTCCTTCCGCGCGAAGCCGTCGGCGAGATTGTAGAGCGACACCGCCCCGCCAGCCGCCGGGTCTTCGGCCAGCGCCAGCGCGAGCGGACGCGCGGTCTTCCAGTCGCCTTCGGCCACCGCAATCTCAAACGTGCGGAAGCGGATCAGGCGGCTCTCTGGATCGGCTGCGAGCGCGGCGCGGTAATCGCGGCCGGCGCGCGGCATCTGCTGGTTGCGCCACGCATAGCGGCCAGTGACGAACAGCCCGAACGGCTTGGCCGCGGGCGTGGGCGCGGCAACAGCGGCGGCGCCGGGCAGCAGCGCGGCGCCGACGAGGGCAGACAGAAGCGCGCGGCGGATCATCCAGCCAACCTCACATATTCGCGTAATTGGGTCCACCGCCGCCTTCGGGCACGACCCAGTTGATGTTCTGCGTGGGGTCCTTGATGTCGCACGTCTTGCAGTGGACGCAGTTCTGCGCGTTGATCTGCAAGCGCGGATTATTGCCTTCGGTATCGCGAACGATCTCGTATACGCCCGCCGGACAATAGCGCGTCTCGGGATTGTCATAGAGTTCGAGATTGACGCGGATCGGGACGCTCGCGTCCTTCAGCGTCAGGTGGATCGGCTGGTCTTCCTCGTGGTTGGTATTCGAAAGGAACACCGATGACAGCCGGTCGAAGCTGATCACTCCATCGGGCTTGGGATAGACGATCGGCTTCACCTGGTCGCGCCGCCATGTCTGCTCGTGGTCGGGCTTGTGGCGGAAGGTCCACGGCAGCGTCACGCCGAACTTGTGCACCCACATGTCCGCCGCTGCGTAGACCGTGCCGACCCACTGGCCCATCTTGGCGACCGCTGGCTCCACATTGCGGACGCCGCGCAGCTCGTGCTTCACCCAGCTGTCATCGAAGCGCTGCTTGTAGCCGATCAGCTCGTCGGCCTCGCGCCCGGCGGCGATCGCCTCGAACGCGGCTTCGGCGGCCATCATGCCGCTCTTCATCGCAGTATGCGTGCCCTTGATGCGCGGCACGTTCACGAACCCCGCCGAGCAGCCGATCAGCGCTCCGCCGGGGAAGGTCAGCTTCGGAATGGCCTGATAGCCACCCTCGTTGATGACGCGCGCCCCGTAGCCGACGCGCCGCCCGCCGGTCAGCAGCTCCTTGATCGCTGGATGATGCTTCCAGCGCTGCATCTCCTCAAACGGAGAAAGATACGGGTTCTTGTAGGACAGCGCGACGACGAAGCCGATCGAAAGCTGGTTGTTCTCCTGGTGGTAGATCCACCCGCCGCCCCATGCATCCTCAAGCGGCCAGCCCTGCGTGTGAATGACGGTTCCGAGCTTGTGCTTGGCCGGATCGATGTCCCACAGTTCCTTCACCCCCAATCCGTAGATCTGCGGCCCGCTGTCCTTGCGCAGGTCGAAGATGCGCGTCAGCTCCTTCGTCAGGCTCCCGCGCGCTCCTTCGGCGAACAGCGTGTATTTGGCATGCAGCTCGACGCCCGGCTGCCAGCTGTCCTTGCGCTCGCCGCCGCGCGATACGCCCATGTCTCCGGTCGCGACGCCCTTCACCGCGCCGTTATCGTGAAACAGCACCTCGGCCGCCGCGAAGCCCGGGAAGATGTCGACGCCCAGCGCCATGGCCTGCTCGGCGAGCCAGCGGCACAGGTTGGCAAGGCTGAGCGTGTAGCAGCCCCTGTTGCCCATGAAGGGCGGCATCAGCGCGTGCGGGATCGGGAATTTGCCGCCGCGCGTCAGCACCCAGTGGTTGTTGTCGGTGACGGCGACGCCCATCGGCGCACCGCGCTCCAGATAGTCGGGGAACAGTTCTGCGAGCGCGCGCGGATCGACGACCGCGCCCGACAGGATGTGCGCGCCGACTTCGGAGCCTTTCTCCAGCACGCAGACGCTGACGTCGGTGCCCGTCTCGGCCGCCATCTGCTTGGCCCGGATCGCAGCCGACAGCCCCGCTGGACCGCCTCCGACGATCACCAGATCATACGGCATTGCCTCGCGGTCTGACATTCGCGGTCCTTCTGCTTGCGCGCCGGGGCGGCCGTTGCGCGCGCCCGGGGCACCGAACCAGATAAGCGGCTGCGTTCACGTTGACCAGCGGCGGTGGGGCGCGGCAAAGCTCCGCGCGGTGGAGGGAACACTCGCATTCGCAGCAGCAGGCCCGCGCGCCGCAGCGATCGCCTTCTGGCTGGAGGCGGGCTGCGATTGGGCGGTGGGCGAACGCCCGTGCGATTGGCTGGCGGCGGAACCGCCCTCTCCCGCCTTTGCCGACGCTCAGGCGTCCTCCACCCTGCAGCAACAGGCGAGCCGGTCGCTCTTCCTGCAGGGGAGAGAGGCAGGCCGCGCCGGCGGCCAGGGAGAGGGCGCGGGCGTAAGCGCCACCGACGCCGCCGCCGTCGCCGCGCGGTGCAGCACACCCGCCGAGCTCGCCGCTGCCTACTGCTCGCTCGCCGGTCCGCGCGCGATATTGTTTGAAGGCGACCCCACCGCCCCCATCCTGTTCGTGATCGACGCGCCCGCTCCGCAGGACGCAGCGCGCGGCCAGCTGATGGGCGGCAGCGCCGGAACGTTGTTCGAAGCGATGCTGGCGAGCATCGGGCGCGCCCGCGAAACGGTTTGTCTCGCAAGCCTTGCTCCGGCGGGCGCGCTCCCGGCAGCGTCTCCGCCCATGGGAACGCCATTCGTCCTGCGCCTGGCCAAGCTGCAGCGACCGCGCGCGATCGCTGCGTTCGGATCGGTTGCGACAACGGCGCTTTCGGGCATCGGTTCCGGTGTCGCCCGGCTGCGCGGCAGCTGGATCGCGACGACCGCCGGCGACCCGCTGATCCCCACCTTCAGCCCGGCCTTCCTGCTCAACCAGCCCGCGCAGAAGGCGCTCGCCTGGGCCGATCTGCTTGCCATCCGCGCGCGGGTCACCGCATGATGCGCTCGGTTCTCGCTGCCGCGCTTGCCGCCATCGCGGCCCCCGCGCTCGCGGCCGACATGGCGCCCGATACGATCATCGTCCGCGCGGCGCCGCGCACGCTGTCCGCGGCCGAACGCGCCGTGCCAGCCCAGATCCCCCTCGCCGAGCGCGCGCGCTGGCGCGCGGTGATGGCCGACCTTCGCGCCCAGCGCTGGGATGCAGCGGGCGCGGGCGCGAGGGCGCTGAGCCCCAGCCCGCTGACCGCGTTCGTCGAGGCCGAACTGCTCCTTGCGCGCGGGCCGGCCGCGGCGGGCATCGCCGATCCGGCCGCGTGGCTGACGGCGAATGCCGACCTGCCGCAAGCAGGGCGCATCGCTGCCAAGCTGCGCGCCGGCGGCTTCACCACGCTCGCCGACGCGCCGCAGCCGCGCCAGCTGATCTTCGTCGGCAGCGAGCGTGCGCCGTCGCGCTCCGAGCGCGACCTGAAGCTTGAGGCTGCGGTCAAGGCCGATACGCTCGCAGACCGGCCCGAGGCAGCCGAGGCACGCTTCCGCTCGGTGCCCGATGCCTCGCCGGGTGCGCGCGCCGAGTGGGCGCAGAAGATCGCGTGGAGCTATTACCGCGCCGGAGACGACCGCGGCGCGATCCGCATGGGCGCGCTTGCTGCCGACGGGCCGGGCGAGGCGGGCGCGCTCGGCGCGTGGGTCGCAGGGCTGGCGGCATGGCGCACCGACGATTGCGCAACGGCCGCGACGCAGTTCGACCGGATCGCGACCAAGGACGCGCCCGACGACCTCGCGGCCGCGGGGGCCTATTGGGCCAGCCGCGCCTATATGGCCTGCGGCGCCCCGCAGAACGTCGCCTCGCGCCTGCGCGCGGCGGCGACGCGGCCGACGGGCTTCTATGGCCTGCTCGCCCGCCGCGCGCTGGGGCTGGATGCGGGGCTGGACTGGTCGGAGCCCGATTTCATCAAGGCCGACTGGAACTACCTGCAGGGCCTGCCCGGCGCGCGCCGCGCCGTCGCGCTGGTGGAGGTGGGCGAACTTGGCCTTGCCGACCGCCAGCTGAAGCACCTCGCAGGCATCGCCGAGGCGTCGCGCTATGGCGCGATCCTGCGGCTGGCTGCCCGGCTGTCGCTGCCGGCGACGCAGCTGTGGCTTTCCTCGCGCTCGCCCGACGGCGCGCGCCCGCCGCTCTCCGCTCGCTTCCCGGCGCCCGACTGGACGCCGCCGCGCGGCTGGCGCGTCGACCAGGCGCTCGTCTACGCGCACGCGCTGCAGGAAAGCCGCTTCGTGACCGACGCGGTCAGCGCGCGCGGGGCGCGCGGCGTGATGCAGCTGATGCCGGCGACCGGCGCCAAGGTGGCGAGCAATCTCGGCCTCGGCGGCGGCGAGCTTGCGGACCCGGCGTTCAACATCGAATGCGGCCAGTCCTACCTCGAGGAACTGCGCGACATGAGCTATACGGGCGGCCTGCTGCCCAAGGTGATCGCGGCCTATAACGCCGGGCCGGGCAGCGTGCAGAAGTGGAACGCCCAGGTCCGCGATAATGGCGACCCGCTGCTGTTCATCGAATCGATCCCGTTCAAGGAAACGCGCGCCTATGTCGAAATCGTGCTGCGCAATTACTGGATGTACGAGCTGCGCGACGGCCGCAACCCGGCAAGCATGACTGCGCTGGCTCAGGGCATGTGGCCTCGCTTCCCCGGCATGCCCGGAGCCACCGCGATCCGGATGCCGCGTGGCGGCGTGATCGCCTCGGCCGCGCCCTGAGCGCCGGCTCCGCGCGCGCGTTGCAACGGAGGATGGTCTGCGAGACGATCGAAGCGATGGCGCACGAACCCGAAGCGAGCAGCCCGTCTGTGTCGATGTCCGCCGTCCCGCGCACGGTTGCACCTCGTCCTGACGGTCGAGATTTGCTGACCGCGCAACCCGCCTGAGCCGCCGCCCGTGACCGATCCATTGACGCCCGTCCGCATCGCGGTGCTGACCGTCAGCGACAGCCGCGAAGCGGCGACCGACCGATCGGGCGACATCCTCGTCGAGCGGCTGACCGGTGCGGGCCACGTGCTCGCGGACCGGGCCATCTGCGTCGACGACGCGGGCGAGATCGCCGCGCATTTCCGCCGCTGGATCGCGGATCCGGAGGTTGACTGCGTCATCTCCACCGGCGGCACCGGCGTCACCGGCCGCGACGTGACGCCCGAGGCGCTGCACGCGGTCGCCGAAAAGACGATTCCCGGCTTCGGCGAACTGTTCCGCTGGCTGAGCTACGCCAAGATCGGCACCTCGACCATCCAGAGCCGCGCCGACGCCGGCGTCGCGGGAGGAACCTATATCTTCTGCCTGCCCGGCTCCCCCGGAGCGTGCAGGGACGGTTGGGACGGCATCCTCGCCACCCAGCTCGACAGCCGCCACAAGCCCTGCAATTTCGTCGAGCTGTTCCCCAGGCTTCAGGAACGCTGACTCCATGCGTCCGCTCCAGCCGGCCGCTCTGCCCCACGTTCAGCCAGCCGCAAGCGCGCACCGTGCAGCGGCGCTCGCAGCTTGAAAGGGGGGTGCCGTGCTGATCCTGTCCGCGCTGATCGTTGCCGCGCAACCGCCCGCCCAGCCGGCGCCGACCGCGCAGCCGGTGGCGCCGGTCGCGCCCGCGGCGCTACCGACGATCGTGGGGCCGTCGGGTCCCGATCTTGTGCGCGTCGGCAGCGGCCTAGTGGGGGTGGTGATGCGGCTGGACCTGAACGAGGGCGGGCGCGTGCAGACCGCGACCGTCACCCGCACCATTGCCATGGCTCCGGGGATGGAAGGGCGCGGCGGAGTTTGGCTGCCCGAAGTGTTCCTGCGCGCGGTGGCGGCGCGGCTGTCGGAGCTGGATTTCCGTCCGGTCCCGGCGGGCCGCCAGCTTTACCGGTTCTTCGTCTATGATCCGACGCAGCCGACGCGCGCAGACCTCGGCCCCGATCCGATGAAGCAGACCGAATGAGCCCACCCGGCCGGACAGGACGGACATCGATCCGGCTGGGACAAGCGCACGGTATACATGGTCGGCATAGCCACCGCCGGACAGGACGGACATCGATCCGGCTGGGACAAGCGCATCGCTAGAACAGCCCCAGCTGCTCGGCGCGCCCGGGCACGCGGAACAGGTCGGTCCTGAGCTCGGGAAGGCGCCGGTCCTCCAGCCCGGCGCGGCGCATGGCGACCTTGAAGCGCGCGCGCAGCGTGTCCGCATATGGGCCGGTGCCGCGCATTCGGCTGCCGAACTCGGGATCGTTGTCGCGGCCGTCGCGGATCGAGCGCACCAGGCTCATCACATGCCCTGCGCGGCCGGGATAGTGGACGCCGAGCCACTCTTTGAACAGCGGTGCGATTTCGTGCGGCAGCCGCAGGGGAATGTAGGCGGCGCGCGTGGCTCCGGCATCGGCGGCGGCCTGGACCAGCGCCTCCAGCTCGTGATCGTTGATCGCAGGGATCATCGGCGCGCAGCAGACGAGCGTTGGGATGCCAGCCTTCGCCAGCGCTTCGACCGCTTTCAGCCGCCGCGCCGGGGTGGCGGCGCGCGGCTCAAGCCTGCTCGCCAGCACCGGATCGAGCGTCGTCAGGCTCAGCCCCGCGACCGCCAGCCCGCGCTCGGCCATCGGCGCCAGAATGTCGAGGTCGCGCGTGATCCGGTCCGATTTGGTCAGGATGGAAACCGGATGGTTGAATTGCGCAAGCGTTTTTAGCACCGATCTGGTTACAAAGCGATGGTCCTCGATCGGTTGATAGGGGTCGGTGTTGGTCCCCATCGCGATCGTGCGCACTTCGTACGTGCCCTTCGACAACTCCGCGCGCAGCAGTTGCGCTGCATTGGGCTTGACGAACAGCTTGGTCTCGAAGTCGAGCCCCGGCGACAGGTTGTGGAAGGCGTGGGTGGGCCGGGCAAAGCAGTAGATGCAGCCGTGCTCGCACCCCCGATAGGGGTTGATCGACCGGTCGAACGGCACGTCGGGCGACTGGTTGCGCGCGATGATCGTCCGGGCGTGCTCGACGGTGACGTAAGTGCGCGGCGGCGGGGCGTCCGGGTCGACCAGCGAGGCCATGTCGCGCCAGTCGCCATCGGGCACGCGCTCCAGGTCATCGAACCGGCCCGACAGCTTTCCCGATTGCGCGCCGCGACCCTTGTGGCTGAATGTGGCAACACGCTCCGACATGCGCTGAGCCTAGGCGCGTGCGCGGAACAGAGCAAGAACGCGGCTCGCGCCGCGCCGCGCCGTGCCGGCTCAGCCCGGCTCCGCCGCCCGCAGCGAAGCAGCGGCCGGCGCTGCGGCAGGGGTCTGGTCGGCGTCGAGCCGCGGATTCTTGCGGGCGAGCTCGTTCGTCAGCCAGCCGCCGAAGCTGCTCCAAACGGTCAGCGGCACCGCGGTCAGCGCGGCGATGCGGTCCTCGCGCGCGGCGGTCAGGCTGAACGCCGCAGCGGTTGTCACCAGCGCGGCACTTTCGGCGACGCCGGCGCTGAGGCGGCGATCGCCGAAGGTAAGCTTGGAGTAGTAGACCACCAGCCCGAGCGTCGTGCCAGCGAGAGCAACGGCTGCGTTGCGCGCGGGCGCTGGCGGGCGCTGCAGCAGCCGCCACGCTCCATAGCCCAGACCCGCGAGCAGCACCGGCCACACGCCGCCGAACACCACATCGGGCGGCTTGGCCGCCGGCTGTTCCAGGCGGCGATACCAGCGCCAGATGCGGCGGTTGGCCGGGTTGGGACTGTAGCGCGCGCTGACGATTCCGGCAGCTGCCAGCGCGCCGCCGACGGCAAGCGCGGCGGCAAACGGGCTGAGGCCGGATCGCTGGCGGGAGATGTTGTGAACGCTGGACATCCGCTCCGAACGCACGTGGGCGGGCGACGGCTCCGGCGCCGAACAGCGCAGCATCTGCCCCAGCCCTCCCCCGCACGCCGGGGACGGACGGGGATCGCGTTACGCCGCCGCCGCCTCGCCCGCAGGCGCTGCGGGCAGCGCCGCGCGGACCCGCTCGACGATCCCACGGAACGCCTCGGGCTCGTTCATCGCCAGATCGGCCAGGATCTTGCGGTCGAGCTCGATGCCCGCCGCCTCCAGCCCCGCGATGAAGCGGCTGTAAGTCAGCCCCAGCTCGCGCACGCCCGCGTTGATGCGCTGGATCCACAGGCTGCGGAAGTTGCGCTTGCGCGTCTTGCGATCGCGATAGGCATATTGCCCGGCCTTCTCCACCGCCTGCTTGGCGATGCGGATCGTATTCTTGCGGCGGCCATAAAAGCCCTTGGCCTGCTCCAGCGTGCGCTTGTGGCGCGCACGGGCGGTAACGCCGCGCTTAACTCGTGCCATCTGTCAGTCCTCCTCAGCGCAGCCCGTAGGGCGCCCATTGCCGAATATGGGCGGTATCCGATTCGCTCAGCACGGCGGTGCCGCGATTGGTGCGGATATACTTGGCATTGTGGCTGATCAGACGGTGGCGCTTGCCTGCCACCCCGTGCTTCACCTTGCCGGTCGCGGTGAACTTGAAGCGCTTCTTCACGCCGGACTTCGTCTTCAGCTTGGGCATTTTGGCCTCCTGACGGAAGGGTTCGGGACCAGCGCGGCAGCCCAATCAAGGCACGGAAATGTGCCCGGCCGTCAGGTCCGGTTGTCGTAAGCCGCGCCTACTAGCGCTGCGCGCGCCGCGACGCAAGCAGTCACGGCCGCTCAACGCTCGGCGCCGGCTGCGCGGGCGACATCGGGGCGCCCTGCGCGCGCGCCGAACCGATCGGCCCATGCGCCGCGATCAGGTCGCCGATCGCGTCCGGAGCGCGCGTCGCCATCCGCACCACGCCGTCCTCGGCCTCGCCCAGCGCGCGCGCGATCGTGATGTTGCCGCCCCAGCGCCGCGCCTCGACGACCGAAAAGCCCGCGTTCAAGAGGTCGCTCACATTGCCGTCGCGCTCGCGGCCGGTGGGCGAACCCAGCACCACCGCGATCAGGCGGCGGCCGCCCCGCACCGCGCTCGCGGCGAGCGTATAGCCGCTGGCGACGGTGTAGCCCGTCTTGATGCCGTCGACGCCCGGCACCTGGCCCAGCAGGTGGTTGTGGTTCTGCATCACCTTGCCGGCCCAGGCGACTGCGGGCGTCGAGAAATAGGCGTAGTCGCGCGGATGCTGCTTCAAGATGGCGATCGACAGCGTGGCGAGGTCACGCGCGGTCGTATAGTGCGCCGGGTTGGGCAGGCCGCTTGCGTTGGCGAAGTTGGTGCCCGTCATGCCGAGCGCCTTGGCCTTGGCGTTCATCCGCGTGACGAACGCCGCCTCGCTGCCCGCGATGCGCTCGGCCAGCGCCACCGCGACGTCGTTCGCGGACTTGACCGCGATCACGCGGATGGCATCCTCCACCGGAATCGACTGGCCGACCAGCAGCCCCAGCCTGGACGGCGGCTGCGCGTGGGCGTTGGCAGTCATCACGACGGAATCGCTCAGCTTCAGGTCGCCGCGTTCGATCGCATCGAAGGCGAGCATCAGCGTCATCACCTTGGTGATCGAGGCCGGGTGACGCGCAAGGTCGGCGCGGCGTTCGTAAAGCACCTGGCCGTCGGTCGCATCGACGACGATCGCGGCGTATTTGGGCTGCGACCACAGCGGCTGCTGCGCCCACGCCGTAGACGCCGCAAGCATCCCCAACAGCGCCAGCCAGATCCGCGTCATCGCCAACCCACTTCCACCAACTCCCCGTCATTCAAAGCCAATCAATGACGGTCGCGGGTCAATCCCGCTGCGACCAGCCGACAGGCCGGGGCGGTGAACCGGATCCCGGATTCGCTGATGCAACACTGCGATGCATAACACAGCTCGGCCTCATCCTGAAGGGTGGTAGAAGTCGAACACGCGCCGCGCGACCGACTTGCTGACCCCCGGCGCACGTTCAAGGTCTTCAAGGCTTGCGCCGCGAACCGCACGCGACGTGCCGAAGTGCAGCAGCAGCGCACGCTTGCGCGCCGGGCCGACCCCGGGGATCTCGTCAAGCGGCGAGGCGCCGATCGCCTTCGCGCGCTTCTGTCGATGGCCGCCGATCACGAAGCGATGCGCCTCGTCGCGCAGCCGCTGCAGATAGAACAGCAGCGGCGCGTTCATCGGCAGCGTCACCTCGCGCCCGTCGGGAAGGTGGAACACCTCGCGCCCTGCATTGCGGTCCGGCCCCTTCGCCACGCCCACCACCGGCACGTCGTGCGCGCCCGCTTCCTCAAGGATCGCCATCACCGAAGAGACCTGGCCCTTGCCGCCATCGATCAGCAGCAGGTGGGGCCAGTCGGTGCGGTCGGGGTCGTCGCGCTCCAGCCGCGCGAACCTGCGCGCCAGCATCGCCTTCATCATCGCGAAGTCGTCGCCGCGCGCAGCCACATCGGCGGCCATGTTGAACTTGCGATACTGGTTCCGGACGAAGCCCTCCGGCCCCGCGACGATCATCGCGCCCAGCGCCTGCGCGCCCTGGATGTGGCTGTTGTCGTAGACTTCGATCCGCTGCGGCGGCGCGCTCAGCTCGAAGATGTCGGCCAGCTCGCGCAGCAGCTTCGCCTGCGTGCCGCTTTCGGCCATGCGCCGGGCGAGCGCCTCCTCGGCGTTGCGCTGCGCCTGCGCGATCAGCCGTCGCGCCGGCCCGCGCCGGGCGTGTCGCAGCGTCACCTTGCGGCCGGCGCGCGCGGACAACGCCGCCTCGATCAGCTCGGCCTCGGGCAACGCGCGGTCAACCAGCACTTCGCGCGGCGGGACGAGCTCCTGGTAGATCTGGCCGAGGAAGCTGTGCAGCACGTCCTCATCGCTCAGGTCGTCGGTATGCGCGGGGAAGAAGCCGCGATGGCCCCAGTTCTGGCCGCCGCGCACGAAGAACATCTGCACGCTGACGCATCCCGCGCGGCTGGCGACCGCGATCGCGTCGGCATCGCCCACGCCGGTCGCCGCCAGCGCCTGCCCGCCCTGCACATGCGTCAGCGCGCGCAGGCGGTCGCGGAACACCGCAGCCATCTCAAAGTCCATGTTGCCCGCCGCCTCGGCCATCGCGTGCTGAAGCTTGGTGTGCACCGCGCTGGACTTGCCCGACAGGAACGCCTTCGCGTCGGCAACCAGCTCGGCGTAACCGCGTTCATCGATGCGCTGCACGCACGGCGCAGAGCAGCGCTTGATCTGGTGCAGAAGGCACGGCCGCGTGCGGTTGGCGAAGAAGCTGTCGGTGCAGCTGCGCAGCAGGAAAACCTTCTGCAGCGCGTTCAGCGTCGCAGTCACCGCACCCGCACTGGCGAACGGCCCGTAATAGACGCCCTTGCCAGTGCGCGCGCCGCGATGCTTGCGGATTTGCGGAAACGGCGTGTCCTCGCGCAGGAAGATGAAGGGGAAGCTTTTGTCGTCGCGCAGCAGCACGTTGTAGGGGGGCCGGAAGCGCTTGATGAGCTGCGCTTCCATCAGCAGCGCCTCTGCTTCGGACGAGGTGGTGACCACCTCCATCGCTCGCGTCTGCGCCACCATGCGCTGCAGCCGCTTGGGCAGCCGCGCGACCTGGGTGTAGTTGGTGACGCGGTTCCGCAAGCTGCGCGCCTTGCCGACATAGAGCACCGCGCCCGAGCTATCGACCATGCGATACACTCCCGGCTGCGCGGTCAGCCCCTTCAGCGTCGAGCGGATCGCTTCCACCCCGGCATCGAGGTCGGGCGCGTCGCGGCCGCGGACGGTCGAGGTCGCGCGGTCTTCGAGGAAGCGGTCGGGCGGTCCGCCGGGGTGGTCTGCGATCGGTCGTGACATGGCGCTCTTCCTCCCATGTGCGCGCCGCCGCGCCTGCGCGCCAGACACCCGCGCGGCCGGTCGCCGTCGCTCGCCAGCCGAGCGGCGGAGACTGCGGCGTTCGCCTCGGGTTCGCGACGCTGGATGCGGCCCCTCCGCCATCGGGGGAGACGGGGCTTAGCGGCGGTCGGAGGCTCCGGTGCCCAGCATGTCGGCCAGCATCGTCAGGGGCTGGGCAAGCACCTTGTCGACCTTGCGGCCATCGAGGTCGACGACCTCGAAGCGCCAGCGGCCATAGGTGAAATGCTCGCCCGTCGCGGGCAGGCGGCGCAGGACCGCGAGCACGAAGCCCGCCACCGTCTCGTAGTCGCGCTCGGTCGGCAGCGTCAGGCGTAGCAGCCCGGCCATCTCGCCCGCGCTCATCCCGCCAGCGAGCAGCCAGCTGCCGTCCTCGCGCTTGACCGCGTCGGGGTCGTCGTCGGGATCCTCGTCGGAGCGGAACGCGCCCGCGATCGCGCGCAACAGGTCGATGGGCGTCACGATGCCTTCGAAATGGCCGTATTCGTCGTGGACCATCGCCATCGGCACCTCGGCGCTCTGCAGCGCGATCATTGCATCGGTTGCGTCCATCACGTCGGGGATGACCTTGGCGCGGCGCACGTGCGCGCGCAGATCAAGCGGCGCGCCGCCCAGCACCGAGGCAAGCAGGTCGCGCGCTTGCACGACTCCGACGATGCGGTCGACCGACCCGTCCGCCACCGGCAGCCGCGAGTGCGGCGTCCCCACGAGACGCTCGCGCAGCTCCGCATCTGGCGCATCGAGATCGAGCCAGTCGACATCGGTGCGCGGGGTCATCACGCCGCGAACGGTGCGCTGGGCCAGCCGCAGGATGCCCGAGATCATCTGCCGCTCAGTCTCCTCGATGGTGCCGCTGGTGGTCGCTTCGGCAACCACCGCCTCCACCTCCTCGGCCGTCACCGCCGAACTCGTCCGCCGCCGCAACCGGAGCGCGCGCATCAAGAGCGAGCTCGATCGTTCCAGCGCCCACACCGCGGGCGCGACCGCACGCGCAAAAGCGGCCATCGGGCGCGAGGTAGCAGCAGCGATCGGCTCGGCCGCGCCGATCGCCAGCTGCTTCGGGATCAGTTCGCCGATGACGATCGACAGATAGGTCGTCGCCGCTATGGCAGTGGCAAAGCCCAGCTGCTCGGCCGTGTGCGGATCAATTCCCGCCGCCGCCAGCCGGTCGCCGAGCGGCCCGCCCAGCGCGCTGCCGGAGTAGGCGCCCGACAGCACCGCGACGAGCGTGATGCCCATCTGCGTCGCAGACAGCAGCCGCGCCGGTTGTTCGGCAAGCTCGAGCGCGCGCTCGGCTCCGCGGCGTCCGGCGCGCGCCATCGCCTGCAGCCGGGCACGCCGGGCGGATACGATCGCCAGTTCACTCATCGAAAAGAATCCGTTGAGTAGGATCAGCGCCAGAATGATCGCGGCGTCGGCCCAGGGAATGGGTCGCATGGTCTCCCGTCACGCTTGCCGGGTCGGGGCCCGGCGCCGGATGACCGTAACACGGGGGGAGCGGCTTGTGTCCCCTTCAATTGGGCAGGAGGCATCGACAGAGATGATTTCGGTGAAGTTTCGCGCCGCGGCGGCGCTGGTGTTGATGACCGGGCTCGCGGCGTGCGAGACCGATCCGTACACCGGGGAGCAGCGGGTGAGCGGCGCGGGATCGGGCGCGCTAGGCGGCGCCGCGGTCGGCGGCGTGCTCGGCGCGATTATCGGCGGGCGCGACGCGCGCGCGGCTGCGTTGCTCGGCGCGGGCATCGGCGCGATCGCGGGTGCAACGATCGGCGACGCTGCCGAGCAGAACCAGCGACGGCTGGAGAGCGACCTGCGCGGCAGCGGCTATTATGTGCGGCGCGAGGGCGAGACGATTCTGATAACCGCCCCCGGCGGAGTCGGCTTCGCGCCCAACAGCACCGCGATCCTGCCCGAAGTGCGCCCGGCGTTGGAACGGGCGGCGCGCACCATCGCGGACTACCGCGCCAGCTATGTCGACGTGCTGGGCTATGCCGACAGCCGCGAGCCCGATCCGCGCGCGCTCTCGCGCGAGCGTGCGCGCGTGGTCGCCGACTTCCTGCGCGATCGTGGCGTGGCGCCCGCGCGCATTGAGATCGCCGGCCGCTCCGACGAGCAGCCGCTGTCGCGCGACCCGTCAGACCGGGCAGCCAACCGCCGCGTCGAAATCCGCATCACCGCCGCACGCGAGGAGGACTTCCGCCGCGGCCGCGGGCGATACTAGGCTGGGCGCTGCTCCGTCGCTTATTGCCCGACCGCGCCCGGGCCAGTTCCGCGCCCAAGCTGTCGCGCACCGCGGCCGCTCTGCCGACATTGCATTTAAAGGCGGGTGCAAACAAGATTATGCTAGGCGGTCGACGGAAAGATCGACGGTCACCTCGACGCCCGTCTGCAACCAGTTTCGAGACAACCGCGCGTCGAGCTGGCCGGCGACAACCCGATCGGCTAGCTGCGTCCCGAACCCGCGGTGCTCGGGCGTCCCCGAGACTGGCGGCCCTCCGTGCTCGCGCCATGTTACCTGCAGTCGATCTCCGCGGCGCTCGCAGGAGACGCTGACCGTGCCGTCCGGGTGTGACAGCGCCCCGTATTTGGCGGCGTTTGTTGCGAGCTCGTGGAACAGCAGGGCAATCGACGTTGCCGCGTGGGCGCCGATAGGCAGGTCACAGCCGTCCACGAGGATACGCTGATGGCCGTCGTCGTAGGGCGCCAGCAAGAGCAGCAGCAGGCCTTGCAGCGTGCGATGCTCGTCGGGGGCTGCGGAGTCGGGACTATGCGGGCGAACATATTCGTGGGCGGCCGATAACGCGGCAATTCGTTGCTCGACCTCTTGCATGACCGGGCGAAGATCGGGCCGATTGCGGGTCGAGAGGGTGAGCAGGCTCAAGATCACCGCGAAGATGTTCTTGATGCGATGGGACAGTTCTCGCGCGATCAGCTCGCGCTGCTCTTCGGCTTCCTTGAGGTCGTGGATGTCGGTGCACGTGCCATACCAGCGGACAATCGCGCCCTCCTCGTCGCGCACGCATTGCGCGCGGCCGATCACCCAGCGGTATTCTCCGGAGCGGTGGCGCAGCCGATACTCGATATGGTAGGGATCGCCGGTCAAAAGGCTGTGACGCCAAACCGCCCAGGCTCTTTCCTGATCGTCGGGATGGAACATGCCGTTCCAGGCTTCACCATCGGTCGATCCCGCCGGTACTCCCGTAAACTCATACCATCGATCGTTATAGAAATCGTGGTAGCCGTCGGGACGTGTCGACCAGATCATCTGATCGATCGAATTGACGATGGCGTGGAACCGCGTCTCGCTGTCGCGAAGCTTTGTCTCCACCTCGATCCGATCGGACACGTCGCGTGACACCGCAACCAGGCGCGACACCTCGCCGGACGCTTCCCGGAGTGGCGACACGGTCACATCCCACCAGCGCGGCGTGCCTTTCGCAGTCGGACAATAGGCCTCGAAGCGGGTCGGTTCGCCGTTCAGCCCCGCTGCGATCGCCTCATTCAGCTGTTCGCCGGCGTCCTTGGGCCAGAGTTCGCGCCAGGGCCGGCCCAAGACCGACTGGGGGTGGTCGATCTCCATCGCGCAGAGCCCGTTGGCGTTCATGAACGAGAGCGTGCCGTCGCGCTCGATCACCTTGATGCAGTCGACGGAGGAATCGAGAATCGAGCGCAGCAAGTCCGCACGCTCGGCAATCGACATTCCCGCATCCTCGCCCATCCAGCGCAACCCACCTTAAAGTCTGTGCTCACAAGTAAACATTGCATGCCCCGCTGTCTGCTCACAAGTGAACAGATCCGCGGATCGCGCGTTCGGGCGGACAAGCAAATGCCGTAGAGCGACACATGCCCGATGCTGATCCAAGCGCCAACAACCTGCTCGCGGTGCTGGCGCCGCAAGACAGAGACTTGCTCGCCATCCACCTGACCCCCGTCACCTTTGGCACAGGCGAGGTCATCTACAATCCTGGCGACGATGTCCGCTTCGTCCTGTTCCCGTGCGGTCCGACGCTGCTCGCGTTCCGGGTCACGCTTGAGGATGGTCGGGCTGTCGAGACGGCGCTGGTTGGGCGAGAGGGGGCGCTCGGCGGGATTGTCAGCCGCGGGCGGCTGCCGGCCTTTGCGCGCGCCGACGTGCAGTTCGGAGGCCCGGCGCTCAGAGCCGAAGTCGCGGCGCTGGACGCGATCAAGCGGAAGGCCCCCGCCCTGGACGCGCTGTTCGCGCGTTACGCCGACTGCCTCCTCGCCCAGATTTTTCAGGCCGTCGCCTGCAACGCGGCGCACACGATCGAACAGCGCGCCGCCAAATGGCTGATATCCGCCGCCGAAAGGACCGGTGCGCCGCGGCTGCTGCTGACGCAGGACCAGCTTGCGGCGATGCTGGGCGTCGGCCGCAGCTATGTCACCCGTGTGCTCCGCTCGCTCCGCCAGCGCGGCCTTGTCGAGACACGACGCGGCGCGTTGCACCTGCTCGATGCCGAGGGACTCGAGCGTCTCGCATGCGATTGCCACCACGCGGTCAGGCGGCATTTCAATGAGGTGCTGGCGGGTGTGTATCCCGACCGTCTGACCGAGGCCGATTCCGACGACGCTCAATCGACGATCGTGCAGGCGGGAACGTCGATCGGGTCGAACCGTTAGGCGTTAAGGGTCACGGGCTCCCATGGCCTTTGGAGAGCATTGTGAGCGACGGCGATGACTGGCGACTGACTGAACGTCTGCATGCACCCGCCGGCAAAGGAAACCCGTTCGCGGCCGCGGTCCGTGCGACGCGCATGCCGATGGTGATCACCGACCCACGCCAGGCGGACAATCCGATCGTGTTCGTGAACGACGCGTTCCTGAAGCTGACCGGCTACGCACGGGATGAGGTAACCGGGCGTAACTGCCGCTTCCTGCAGGGCCCCGACACCGATGCCCGCACCGTGGCCGCGATCGCAGAGGCGATCGAAACGCACAGCGATATCGCTTGCGAAGTGCTGAATTACCGCAAGGACGGTACGACCTTCTGGAACGCGCTGTTCATATCGCCGGTGATGGACGAGGCGGGTGAACTGCTTTTCTTTTTCGCCAGCCAGCTTGATGTGACCGAGCGGCGTCAGCGCGAGCAGATCGAGCGCGATAAAATCGAAGCAGCTGTCGCGTCGCGGACGCGCGAACTCGCCGCGGCGCTCGAAACCCAGACCGCGCTGCTGCACGAACTCGATCACCGGGTACGCAACAACCTTCAGCTGATCTCGGCACTGATCCTGCTGGAGACCAGGAGCGCCGGCCGCGATCAGACCAAACAGGATTTAAGCCGGCTGCGAGAGCGGATGGACGCGCTTGCGAGCGTTCACCGGCTGGTCGTCCGCGATGGAGAGGAGGGCCGGTTCGATATGGCGAATTTCGTCCGATCCTTCGCAGCCGAGGCGTTGCGCACCCGTTCCGGTGGTCGAGCGAGGCTCGACCTCGACCTGGCCGAGGCTCGACTGTCTGCCGCTTTTGCTGCCCCGGTCGCCCTCCTCGCGAACGAACTCGTCCGCCTGTCTCTCGATCACGTCGATGCGACAGAGGTTCATCCCATGCTGAGACTCGGCATCACGAAACTTCCGGCGGGGAAGTTCCGCCTCTGTCTCGCCGCGCCAACGTCGCACCGGCCGCTGTCCGCGACGGCAACCGCCGACGCTAAACGCTTTGTCGAGATGATGGCGCGCCAGCTGCGGGCGGGTTTGTCTTGGGAGGATCAAAACAACAGCCTGTGCATCGACATTCCGGCGCGCGAGCTGGAGGCCGGTCAATGACCGGCGGCGGGCTGCGCGTCTTTATCGTTGAGGACGAGGTCCTCCTCCAGATGCAGCTCGAGCTGTATCTGGAAGAAGCCGGTCACTCGGTCGTGGGCGTCGCCGCGTCCTCGCGCGAGGCCTTGGCGCAGGCGCCGTCGGCGGGAGCTGATATCGCCCTCGTCGATGTGCATCTGGCGGACGGGCCGACGGGGATCGAGGTCGGTCGCAAGCTGTCCGATCAAGGCTTGCCGGTCGTGTTCCTCACCGCCAACGCGGCGCGGCTGCCGGCAGATTTCTCCGGCGCGATCGGCGTGATCGGAAAACCCTACACTCAGGCCGCGCTGGCCGAGACGCTGGACTTCCTGGTCGCAGCCGTTCGCCAACCACCGCCTCCTCCTCCCGTACCGGACGCGCTGACGCTGGCCCCCGCAATGTCAACGCGGTGGCACATCAACTGAACCCCGTTCAAGCTCGTGTGGGACCGGGTCCCGCGCGATCGCGGGCTCGACAACGTATTGCTGGGTGGGTCGGTGGCGTCCGCTCCGGCATCGCAGCGTCGAACCGCGCCGTGCGCCAGGGGCCACGCCGATGGATCTCCTCGGTCTTGGAGAGGCCGCTGATCGTTTCGGCTAACGCGTTGTTGTAGCTGTCGCCGACGCTGCCGACCGTCGGAGACGACGATGCACCAACTGACAATCCGGACTGCCCGGTGTGCGCTGCGCAATTTCGATCCGGTGCTGGCCGGAGTGCTGGCGGTGGTGGATGTCCCGGAGCTTGCGACCCTGTCGGCGGAGGGCGACAAAGCGGTCCGGGACGCGAGGCTTGTCGTCAAGGCTGTTCATGCGACGCCCCGGCAGCCCGATGCGACCTTCAAGTCCGAGCCGCCACGGCCCCCTGCTCGCGGCGGCACCTCGCCCGAGCGCTGCAGTGCCGTCGACTGCCGCGAGGGCTGCTCTACCCTGACGAGCGCCATCGGAACGAGGCAGTTCTTCATCGAGGATGAGAGCGAAGCGAAGCTGGGCTACTGCGTCCGCAGCGACCAGCATCTGCTCACAGTTGAGATGCTTGTCGAGGCGTGTACGGGCCGCCCGCGAGCGGTGGCGAGATCGTCGTCGCAATGACCGAGTCTGCGCAGCATGTGGCGCGCGCCGTCGAGGAGGCTAGGCGCGGTCTCGTCGGCGTGCGCGATCGCGACGGGAGCGAGATCTAGCTCGGCGACCACTTGCGCGTCGATCTGGTGTTTGCGGTCCACTTCGAGCCGGCGCTGACCGCGGAAATGAGGCATCGGCGTGAAGATTCCTCTGGCGCTCCGGCGCGGCACTAAGTTGCCCCTGCGTCGCTTCGGTGGATTACTGCTGCTGACGACGATGCTGCGTCGCTCACCCGCCTCTCGCACGCCGGCGGGGGGCCGTGCCGGCAGAAGGGCTGCCGCTCTTCACCTTGTCGAAAATTCACGAGGATGTCCGCTTCGGGTGCTGCGCAGGGTCTTCTCCCGCCAGCGGAACAGCGCCGCAGGTCATGTCTGGGCAAAGCTCAACCCGGGTGCCGCAACCCCTGCAAGCGGGCTGCTGGACCCAGGGACGGCGAAGGCCGGCCACGCCGATGTGCTGCTGCCGTCGGCGGCCGACAGCCGGTGGAGCGCCCCGGACGCACTGCTCAACGCCGTCGAGGTGCAGCTTCCCACATACCAGAAGGATTGCATCCGTCCCGATCAGGATAATCCGCGGCAGGGAGGATGCGCTGCATGCCGGGTGGGAGCGGATGCGCGCCTTCGCGAAGGCCTTGCTGGCCGCGCGGGACCTCGCCGTCATCATGTCCTCCACGACCCCACCCGCACTGCGTCGTGCATCTCAACGACCCGCATATCCACCTGCTCGCCCCTGCCACCACGATCGGCCCCGGCGGATGGCGCCACGTCACCGACCTCGTCTGCGACGAAGCCCACCCGGAAATCGTGAAGGCGGGGAAGGAGGTGCGCGGGAAGGGGTGAGAGGCCTTGGCGCGCAGCGTGACAAGGCATTGTGAGGTCGAAGCTGGAGACAATACAGTTTCAAAGTTGCGAGGTGCCGGAAGAACGATCTTCGGAACTGCAAGCCCTGATCAAAAAGGCGAAGCAGCTGGAGAGCCAGAAGGTTCTGCAGCTTGGCGAGCTGGTGATCGCCATCCGAGCCGAGGCGCTCGATCCCGAAACGCTGATGGGGGCGCTGTTCGGAGTGGTCAAATCCAAGGACGCACGAGAACGGAAAGTGTGCCGGGCAAACGGTGCGGCCTTTTTTCAAAGGCAATCACGCAAGGCTGATCGCGGGACTCCGGGACACGCTGGCGGCAATCAAGCGAGCCAGGTCGATGACGAACCGCGTTGAAGCCAGCCAGCGCCGCACCGACACGCGCCAGTGGGCCATGGATCGCCGCGAACGAACGCGCCATCTGATCGAACTGGGCGG
>JAVVHE010000020.1:0-49734 GCA_032249695.1 Sphingomonadaceae bacterium
CATGCGGGCGTGCACGATCTGGTCTGGCGCCCCGAGCGCGATCGCTGGGCGCACGAGCTGCTCGCCGCCGCGCGCGCCGAGGTGCTGGCGGCGGCGCAGGCGGCAGGCGCGGACGTGGCCGACTGGACCGCGCTGATGGGGCTTCCCGATCGCGAACTGGTGCGTGCGCTGTGGGCCGCCTGCCCGCCGCTGCCGGTGGAAGCCAACACGCCGCTGTTCATGATCTATACCAGCGGCTCGACGGGGAAGCCGAAGGGTATCGTCCACGCCCACGGCTATCTGCCCGGCATCATCGAGACGATGCGCGTGGCGTTCGACGCGCGGCCGGGCGACGTGATGTACACGGTCGCCGATCCGGGCTGGATCACGGGGCAGAGCTACCTGATCGCGGGCGCGCTCAGCAGCGGCGTCACCACGCTCGTCACCGAAGGCTCCCCCGTCTATCCGCATGCGGGCCGCTTCGCCGCGCAGATCGAGCGGCACGGGGTCACGATCTTCAAGGCGGGCGTCACGTTTCTCAAGAGCGTGATGAGCGACCCGGCGAGCTTACGCGAAGTCAAGCGCTATGACATGGGCGGCCTGCGCGTCGCCACCTTCTGTGCCGAACCTTGCTCTCCCTCGGTCCAGGCCTTTGGCATGGAGCATGTAACGCGCCAATATATCAACAGTTACTGGGCGACCGAGCATGGCGGTATCGCCTGGACGCACCCGTTCGGGAACTCAGACCTGGTGTTGAAGCCCGATACGCACGCGTGGCCGCTGCCGTGGATAGCTGGCGACGTGTGGGTGGAGGACGGCGCAGAACTCCCCTCTCCCGCCTTCGCGAACGCTCGGGCACCCTCTCCCGCGAGCGGGACCGATGCGAAGGGCCAGCAAGCGGGGAGTGCGTGGCGGAGAGCCGCCGATGGCGAGAAAGGCGAGGTCGTCATCACCCAGCCCTACCCGTATCTCGCGCGCACTGTCTGGGGCGACGCGGACAACTACCGCGTGATCGACGGCGTTGTGGACGCCGCCTGGCGCGGCGACGCCGGGCGCTGGGCCGAAGGTTACTGGGGCAAATGGCAGGGCACCTACGCCTACACTCAGGGCGATTTCGCGATCCGCCACGAGGACGGCAGCTTCAGCTTCCACGGCCGTTCGGACGATGTGATCAATGTCTCCGGCCACCGAATGGGGACCGAGGAGATCGAGGGCGCGATCCTGAAGGACAAGCTGCTCGATCCCGATAGCCCGGTGGGGAACGTGATCGTCGTCGGCGCGCCGCACCGCGAAAAGGGGCTCACCCCGCTCGCCTTCGTGCAGCCGGTCGCAGGGCGGCGCCTCAGCCCCGATGATCGGCGGCGGCTGGCGGACCTGGTGCGCAGTGAGAAGGGCGCGGTCGCGGTCCCGCAGGACTTCCTGGAGGTGAGCGCCTTTCCCGAGACACGCAGCGGCAAATACATGCGCCGCATGGTGCGCGCGCTTGCCGAGGGCGGCGACGTGGGCGATCGCACGACGCTCAAAAACCCGGCAGCGCTCGACGAGATCGCCAGCGCGCTCGACGGCTGGCGCCGTCGCCAGACGATCGCCGACGAACAGACGACGTTCGAGCGCTACCGCTACTGGACCATCCAGTATAACGACGCCGCTCCGGGCAGGCGCGTTGCGACAGTCACGATCGATAATCCGCCGGTCAACGCGCTGAACGAGCGCGCCTTGGACGAACTGGTGGTGGTCGGCGATCGCCTGGCGGCGCAGGACAACGTTGTCGCGGTGATCTTCACTGGCGCGGGCACAACGTTCGTCGCCGGCGCCGACATCCGGCAGTTGCTGGAGGAGGTGCACACGATCGAGGACGCGCGCGTGCTGCCCGCCACCGCGACGATGGCGTTCGGCAAACTCTCGCGCGGGATGAACAAGCCGGTGATCGCTGCGATCAACGGCCCGGCGCTGGGCGGCGGCTTCGAGTTCGCGCTGGCGTGCCATTACCGGATCGCCGAGCCCGACGTGCCGCTGGGCCTGCCCGAAATCCGGCTGAACCTGCTGCCCGGCTATGGCGGCACGCAGCGGCTGCCGCGGCTGATGTGGGGCGCGGGGCGCGAGGACGGCGTGCGCTGGGCGCTGGAACTGATCCTGTCGGGACGAAGCATCACGGGCCACGCCGCGTGGCGCGCTGGCATCGTCGACGATTGCATCGGCATGGACAGCTCGGGCCACAGCGATGTGCTGAGCCACGCGCACCATGTCGTGCGCCGCTGGCTGCGCGACGGGCCGAACAGCCGGCTGGGCAAGGCGTTGGCCGCACGCGAGGAGGTCATCTCGCGCGTGATGCAGCCGGTGCCTGTCAGCTGGGAGCGGCTGGTGGCCGACCCGTACATCACGCTGGTCCGCGAGCAGGCCGAGCGGGCGGGGCGTGGGCCCGCGCTGGCACGCGCGCTCGACGCGGTGCGGACGGGGCTTGAGCAATCGATCATGGCGGGCATGACGCGCGAGGCCGAGCTGTTCACCCAAGCGGTCATCGATCCAGCGGGCGGCAAGGCGGGCATCCGCGCGTTCCTCGACAAGGTCGCGGCACCCCTGCCGGTGCGGCGCGATGGCGTGTTCGATTACGGCGCGGTGGCGGGCGAGGGCGCTGCGGCGGAGGCGGCGGGCGAACTGCTGCCGCGAAGAAGCGCGTTCCACCCGGGCGTGACCCCGGTCCCGCCCAAGCAATATGCGTTCGGCGTCGCGCGCGATCCGGCGACTGGTGCCCCGCGCCACGGCCCGCCGGGCGCGCACGAACGCGAATTGATCGTGCCCGTCGACGAGCCCGGCCCCAACGACGCGCTGGTGTACATGCTGACCAGCGAGGTGAACTTCAACGATATCTGGGCGATCACCGGCATCCCCGTGTCGCCGTTCGACAACCACGAGAACGACTATCAGACCACCGGCTCGGGCGGAGTAGGGTTGGTCGCGGCGCTGGGCCAGGAGGCGCGGCGCGAGGGCCGGCTGAAGGTCGGCGATCTGGTGGCGGTCTATAGCGGCACGTCCGACCTGCTGAGCCCCGCGATGGGTCTAGACCCGATGTTCGCCGACTTCGCGATCCAGGGCTATGAGACCGAGACGGGCAGCCACGCGCAGTTCCTGGTTTGCCAGGCGCCGCAGCTGCACAAGCCGCCTCCCGGGCTGACGCTGGAGCAGGCGGGGAGCTACATCCTCAATCTGGGCACGGTTTATCGCTGCCTGTTCACGACGCTGAAGATTGACCCCGGCGCGCGCATCTTCGTCGAAGGTTCGGCGACGGGCACCGGCCTCGATGCGCTGCGCTCGGCGGTGCGCACCGGGTTGAATGTTACGGGACTTGTCAGCAGCGCGGGGCGTGCGGAGTTCGTGCGCGGGCAGGGCGCAGTGGGCGCGATCGACCGCAAGGATCCGCGCTGGGCCGCGGCCTTCACGCCCGTTCCCGAAGACCCGGCCGAATGGGCGGCGTGGGAGGCCGCGGGCGAGCCGATCGCCGAGGAATATCGGCGGCTGAACGGCGGCGCCCTTGCCGACTTCGCGGTGAGCCACGCGGGCGAGCAGGCCTTCCCGCGCACCTTCCAGCTGCTGGCCGAGGGCGGCCGCCTCGCCTTCTATGGCGCATCGTCGGGCTATCATTTCAGCTTCATGGGCCATGCCGGCAGCGCCGACCCGCCGGCGATGCTGCGCCAGGCCGCGCTGCAAGGCGGCGAGAGCGTGCTCGTCTATTACGGTCCGGGCAGTCGCGACCTGCTTGACGAGACCGGGCTGGCGATCATCGAGGCGGCGCGGGCGTTCCGGGCGAAGACCGTCGTCGTCACCACCACCGACGGCCAGCGCGCATTCCTGTCCTCGCTGGGGCTGGACGACGCGATCGAGGGGATCGTCAGCCTCGAGACTCTGAAGCGCCGCGAGGGCGAGCGGTTCGACTGGCCGGCGACGATGCCGCGCTTGGCCGACGCCAAGACCGACATCGTGGCGTTCAAGGCGGGTGTTCGCGATTATCAGGAGCGGACGCTGAAGCCCTTCGGCTCGGCGGTGGGGAAGCTGCTGCGATCCGCAGCCAATCCGCGCGGCGCGCCGGACCTGATTTTCGAGCGCGCGGCGCAGGATACGCTGGGGGTTAGCACGAGCCTCGTGAAGCCGTTCACCGGCCGCGTGGTGTTCAGCGAGGACCTGAAGGGCCGCCGTTTCACCTTCTACGCGCCGCAGGTCTGGACACGTCAGCGCCGCATCCTGATGCCGACCGCATCGATTCTGGGCACGCATCTGTGCAACGCGCACGAGGTCACGCGGATGAACGAGATGATCGCGGCTGGACTGTTGGAAGTGACCCCGCCAACGGTCGTCGACTGGCATGATCTGCCGCGGGCGCACCAGTCGATGTGGGACAACACCCACCAAGGCGCGACGATGGTCGTCAACCACGCGCTGCCCGCGATGGGCATCACCAGCCGCGACGAGCTGTTCGAGCTGTGGGCGGCAGGGGCGTGAGCACGCTGCGTTGCTCCCCAGGCTCCGCCCTGGGAGGGGGGCCGACCCGCGCAGCGGGGTGGTGGAGGAGCGCAACGGCGCCGTTCTCTCCCGGTCCGGTCACGATTGCCCAACCGTCTCACCCCTCCGCCGTGCTGCGCGCGGTCGCGCTACCCAAGCGGAGCTTGGGCAGGAACCGAAGGTAAGCCCATGACCAAGGCCAAAGCTTCGTCCGCCTCCGATCTTGTCCGCCACGGCCGCCTGGCGGGGAAGGTCGCGCTGATCACGGGTGCGGCCGGCAATATCGGCGGCGTGATCGCGCGCCGTTATCTCGACGAGGGCGCAACCGTCGTGCTGACCGGCCGCACGCGCGAGCGCATCGAGGCGGCCGCCGCCCGCATCGCAGCCGACGCGGGCGTTGAGCCCGACCGCGTGCACTGCGTCGTGCTCGACGGCGCTGACCCCGAAAGCGTGCGCGCGGGCGTGGCCGAGGCGGTCGCGAGGCACGGGCGTATCGACGTGCTGGTCAACAATGGCGGCTCGGCAGGGCCGAAGCAGCCGATCGAGCGGCTGCCGATCGACGCCGACGAACTCGCAGAACTGCGCGCGCAGGGCGCGGCCGACAGCGAGACGGTCCCCGACGCCATCCGCAACCTGCTGGGCGTCAGCTGGAACCTCGTCCGCGCCGCTGCTTCGCACATTCCGGCGGGCGGATCGGTCATCAATATCTCGACGATCTTCAGCCGCACGCCCTATTACGCGCGCGCCGCATACGTCGTCCCGAAGGCTGCCTTGAACGCGCTTTCGCGCGAGCTCAGCCTAGAACTCGGCCCGCGCGGGGTGCGCGTCAATCTGGTCTATCCCGGCCCGATCGAAAGCGAGCGCATCCGGACCGTCTTCGCGGCGATGGACGCAGCCAAGGGTGACGAGCCGGGCGCAACCTCTGCGCAATTCGGCGGCATGATGAGCCTCGGCCGCGACGGCGGCGCGCCCGGCGACAGTTTCCCAACTCCGGAGGATGTGGCGAACTCGTGCGTGTTCCTCGGCTCCGACGAGTCGGCGGCGCTCAACGGTCACGACATCGAAGTGACGAACGGCATGACCGTCCGCAAGGAGGAGCGCTCCACCTACCTCGCGCGGCCGACCATGCGATCAATGGACGGTGCCGGACTGGCGGTGTTGATCGTCGCTGGCAACAACTGGGAGGAAGGGCTTGAAATCGCTCGTGTGCAGATCGCGTGCGGTGCCTCGGTGCTGCTTGGCCTGCCGCGCGCGAGCGATGTCGCCATCGCCGAGGCGCGCGCCAAGGCGGAGGGGTTGACCGACCTCACCGTGCGCCGGTTCAACCGCATGGAACCGGCGGCGATGGAAGACGCGCTGGAGAGCTTCACCGCCGAGGGCGCTCCTTTGACGGGCGCGCTCGTCATGCCGCGCCACCTGCCCGATGAGCTAACCGGCCTGCTGCACGATGCCGACG
This sequence comes from Sphingomonadaceae bacterium, assembly GCA_032249695.1. Classification (GTDB taxonomy): domain Bacteria; phylum Pseudomonadota; class Alphaproteobacteria; order Sphingomonadales; family Sphingomonadaceae; genus JAVVHE01. The sequence goes on from JAVVHE010000020.1 coordinate 5,930, forward strand.
ACGACGCGGTCAACGCCTTCATGGACGCCGAGCTGGCGGGCGCGCTGGGGATCGCGCGCACGCTGAGCCGCTATTGGAAGCGTCATGACCAGCTGTTGCAGGAACCGCGCTTCGTGTTCCTGTCGAACCCCACCGACGGCCGGGGCGACCGCTGGGCGCACATGCTGCGCGCAGGGGTTGAGCAGCTGATCCGCATCTGGCGCGACGAGAGCCAGACCGACGTGAAGGCCGGCCGCCGCCGCCAGGCCGAATGGGGCAACCAGATCGTCCGCTTCACAAATGACGAGCCCGAGGGGCTGCGATTTGCAGCGGGACACGCCGCGCGGATTCTGCTGAAGGAATCGCGTGTTCGGGAGGTGACGCTCTACGTTCCCGCAAGCATTGGCGAAGCGACCGGCGCGCGCAAGGCGATGCCCGGCTTCAGCGAGAACATCACCGGCCTGCATCTCGGCAAGGTGGCGCTGATTACCGGCGGATCGGCCGGGATCGGCGGCCAGGTCGCGCGGCTGCTGGCACTCGCAGGCGCGCGGGTCATGATGGTCAGCCGCGGCGAGCAGGAGCTTGCCGTCGCCCGCGCACGCATCGTTTCCGAGCTGGAAGACATCGGTTTCGCAGGCGTCGAACGCCGCGTACAGATCATTTCGGGCGTCGACGTGAGCGACTTCGCCAGCCTGAAGCGCGCCTTCGATTCAACGATCGCGACCTTTGGTCGGCTGGACTATCTCATCAACAATGCGGGGGTGGCGGGCGCCGAGGAGATGGCGGTCGATATGCCCGTCGCCGCGTGGGAGCGGACGCTCGAAGCGAACCTCACCTCGAACTTCTACCTGACGGACCTCGCCACGCCGTTGATGAAGCGCCAGGGCCAGGGCTATGTGCTGAACGTCAGCAGCTATTTCGGCGGCGAGAAGTATCTCGCCGTCGCCTACCCCAACCGATCCGACTACGCGGTCAGCAAGGCGGGCCAGCGCGCGATGGTGGAGACGATGGCGCGGCATCTGGGGCCCGAGATCCAGCTGAACGCGATCGCTCCGGGGCCGGTGGCGGGTGACCGGCTCGCTGGGAAGGGCGGCAAGCCCGGTCTGTTCGAGCGTCGCGCCAGGCTGATCCTTGAGAACAAGCGCCTGAACGCGGTGCACGCCGCCGTGGTGAAGGCGGTGCGCCGCGGCGCACGCGTCGAGGCGGTGCTGATGCGGCTTGCGCGCAACGACACGGCGCGGATGAGCCACGACACCCAGAACCCGCGCGAGCTGCGCGACCTCGCGCTCGCCTGCGCGCGCGAGGGCGACGGCGTCTGCCTGTGGGACCAGTATCTGCTGACGCCCGCCATCGCCGCGCGGCTGATCGGGCGTCTGCGCAGCGGCGGCTATTTCCTCGACTCGCCGGGCTGGAAAGACCGCGCAGCGGGCTTCGAGACTGACGGAGCGTGGCTGCTGCGCGTGCCCGATGCGGACAGGCCGTTCCTCCCAGCCGATCGCATCGCGAAGGAAGCCGAGAAGGTCGGCACCGGCGTCACCAGCCAGCTGTTCCTCGGCCGAATGCCAAGCGAAGCCGACGTCGCGCAGGCGACAGTGTTTTTCCTCGCCGACCGCGCGGTCAGCGGCGAGACCTTCATGCCTTCGGGGGGCCTAAGCGTCGAACGCTCAACGACCGAGCGCGAGCTGTTCGGCGGGCCGAAGCAGGAGCGTTTGGACCAGCTGCGCGGCCGCACCGTGTGGCTGATCGGGGAGCATCTGACCGACTATCTGCAGGAGACTGCGCGCCAGCTGGTCATCGATTGCCACGTGGCGCGTGTGGTGTTGCTGAGCGCCACCGTTGAGGGCGGTGCTGCGCTGGCCCATCCGCTTTCCGAACTGCCCGCGGGCACGATCGAGGTGGTGCCGTGTGACGGGGGTCTCGAAGCTGCGATGGATGCAGCGCTGGTGCGCTGGGGGCGGCCGGTGACGGTCGTCTCGACTCCCTTCACGCCGCTGCCGACGGCGCTATTCGGTGAGGGCGGGCTGGGTGCGGAGGGCTTCCGCGCGGTCATCCGCGACAACCTTACCCACCATTTCCGCGTTGGCCGCAAGGCGTCGCTCTACGACGGCTGCCAGCTGGTGCTGGTGACGCCCGACGTGCCGACCGAGCAGACCGGCACGCCGGCGTTTGCGCTGGCGAACTTCGTCAAGACGACGCTCCACGCGTTCACCGCGACGCTTGCCGTGGAGAACGAGCGGCTGGTCCACGACGTCCCCGCCAACCAAATCAACCTCACCCGGCGCGTGCGCAGCGAGGAACCGCGCGATCTTGACGAGCATCTGGAGGAAGTCCGCCGCTTCGCCCGCGCGGTCCTGCTGCTGGGCGCGCCGCTGCCCGACGCGGAGGACAGCCGGTACCGCGCGCGCATCTACCGGGGGATGAGCATGACGGTTTGAGGGGGGCGCCGTGCCGTTCCCCTCTGGTGTCGTCCCGGCCTGGCCCGGGATCCAACTTCGCCGCGGGCACCGTCACTCAGGCTCGCGAGCCGGCCGCTTGCAGACTCGCCGCACGGTGGTGGCGGGCTTGTCGGGTTGCGGGTCGAGCCCGGAACGACGGAGTTGGACGTGACACCCTTCTCCCCGTTCACCGCACCGCCCCGTCGCCGCGCCCAGCCGATCCCGCCAACGCCGCCGCCCGCGCGCCGATCGCCCCCAAGTCCTCGACGAAACGGCCATATTCGAGCTTGGCGGCGGTCTTGTCCTCGATGCGCAGCAGAAAGCTCGGGTGGACTGTGATCCACAGTTCGGAGCCGTCGGGCAGCGTCTGCGGGCGGCCGCGCTCGCGACTGATCGTGACGCTGCGGCCCGTCAGCGAGCGCGCCGCGGTCGCGCCCAACGCCACCGTCAGGCGGGGGCGCAGAAGGCTGCGCTCCTGGTCGATCCAGAATCGGCAGGCGTCGATCTCGTCGGTGCCGGGCTTTGCGTGAATGCGCCGTTTGCCGCGCTGTTCGAACTTGAAGTGCTTGACCGCGTTGGTGACGTAAGCCGCGCCGCGGTCGACGCCCGCTTCTGCCAGCGCGCGATCGAACAGCTGGCCCGCAGGGCCGACGAATGGGCGTCCGGCCAGATCCTCCTGGTCGCCCGGCTGCTCGCCGACGAACATGATCATGGCGTTCGGCGGCCCTTCGCCGAACACCGTCTGCGTCGCGGGCGCGTAGAGCGGGCAGCGCGTGCAGGCGCGCGCGTGTTCGGCGAGCGCGGCGAGCGAGGTCGCGGCGCTGTCGTTGGGGGGCATCCCCTCCGTCTGGGCCGCCTGCGGCGGTGGCGCAGCGTCAGCGACGACGGGAGAATGGACGCCGCGATCGTCGAACAGCGCGTCGCCGCCAAATGCCGCGCCTTCCTCGAACACTCCGCCGCCGCGTTCGATCATGCCTCTCTCCCGTGCCTGCGCGCCTGCAATCAGCTCGGGAACGAGCGCGGTTTCGGGCATGTTCCGCCAGTATTTCTTGGGCATTTCGCGCAGCATCGCGCCGACCTTCACGCGCGCCGGATTGAAAATCGAGGCGTAATAGGTCTTCCACGTCGCCTCGAGATCGTCGCCATCGGGCGCCTCGCGGTACGTCGCGCCGGGCGTGAAGCGCAGCGCTTCCATGTCCCAGTGCACGCACAAGTGCGGTGTTAGGATCGACCACTTCATCTGCGCGAACCGGCGCACGAAAAAGCCGCTGTTGGGGCGGACGATGTGATGCTCGGGCTCGAACCACGCGACGAAGCGCTCGTCGCCGGGAATACCGACGCTTCGGAAGCGCACGAAGGCGCGCATCTTGTGGATGTCGCGCCGCACGCTCTTCGCCATCGCGCCAAGCTTGAACATCAGCGGGTCAGCGCTGTCGTCCACCAGCGCGCGATTGTCGATCACGCGCACCAGCGCGGTGTAGAGCAGAGCCCAACGTTCGGGATCGCGATGCGGCGCGACCGCCTCGGCCAGCTCCAGAAAGCGTCGCGGGACGGAAAACGGGCGCTTGGGCTGGTCGGGCACTGGCGGGGGCTGTGCTGCGCGGTCGTCGAACAGATCGTCGCCGCCATCTCCTGACCGCCAAAGCACCTGATCGGGCGCGATCCGCGCCTGCGCCAGCTCGCGCGCATTGGCACGCCAGCCATCAAAGTCCGCAGGGTGCGCGAGTGCGACCGACCTCATCCGAACAGTTCCAGCTGCGGTGCGCGGACGGGCGGCGGGGTGAGGTCGTCGCGATCGCCGATCAGCGTCGGCCGCCAGTCCTCGGCGATGATCCACGGACGCAGCCGCTCGACCGAGCGCGTCAGGCGGCCGATGTCGTCCAGCCGCAGCCGCCGCTGGCGCCGGATGCGGACGATGGCATTCACCGCGCGAACGCCCAACCCGGGGACGCGCAGCAGCAGTTCGCGCGGCGCGCGGTTGATGTCGAGCGGGAAGCTGGCGCGGTTCTTCAGCGCCCAGGCGGTCTTGGGATCGTGCTCCAGCGGCAGGTTGCCGTCGGCGCCCGCGGCCGACTGCACCTCGCCCGCGCTGAAATCATAGAAGCGCATCAGCCAATCGGCCTGGTACAGGCGGTGCTCACGCATCAGCGGCGGGCGCTTCAGCGGCAGCACGGGTGACGCGCTGGGGATCGGGCTGAATGCCGAGTAATAAACGCGCCGGAGGCCGAAGCCGCGGTAAAGCTGTGCCGCCTGGCCGACGATCGTCGAGTCGGTCGCATCGTCGGCACCGATGATCATCTGCGTCGACTGCCCGGCGGGCGCGAAGCTTGGAGCCTTGCGGCTGCGCTCGGCCTTGCGCTCGGCGATGCGCGTCTTCAGCTGGTCCATCGATCCGCGGATGCGGCCCGCATCCTTCTCAGGCGCCAGCTGGCCCAGCCCCTCGATCGTCGGCAGCTCGACATTGATCGACAGGCGGTCCGCCCAGCGCCCGGCCTCGTCGATCAGCTCGGGCGCTGCATCGGGAATCGTCTTTAGGTGAATATAACCCTTGAAGCCGTGCACCGTCCGCAGTGTCTTTGCGACGAGCGCCAGCTGTTCCATCGTATAGTCGGATGAGCGGATAATCCCTGACGACAGGAATAGACCTTCGATATAGTTGCGCTTGTAGAAATTCAGCGTGAGATCGACCACCTCCTGCGCGGTGAAGCGCGCGCGGCGGACGTTGCTGCTACGGCGATTGATGCAGAAATGGCAATCGAAGGTGCAATAGTTGGTCAGCAGGATTTTGAGGAGGCTGATACACCGCCCGTCGGGAGCATAGGCGTGGCAGATCCCGCTGCCTTCGGTGGACCCGATGCCGCCGCGCACGCTGTTGCGCTTGGCCGATCCGCTGCTGGCGCACGACGCATCATATTTCGCCGCGTCCGCGAGGATCGCAAGCTTCTGTTGAACATCGAGCGCAGCCATCGCGTTCCTTGTATGTTCGCATCGCCGCGGACGGAAGAGTGAAATGGTCTCGCCGGTCTGGACCGTTTGGCGGCGAAGCTCAGCGTTCTGTAAATTCGTTCACTCCGCCAGTTGGAGTGAGGCCGGGGCGGGCTAAGCCCCAGCTTGGGCGCCGTGTCCTCGATCCGATCGGCCTCTTCGAGGTTGCGGCCTGCTGTCGCCGAGTGTGGCCGATGGCGCTGCCCTGGCAGTCGCTGATGATGAACCCGGCGCTCCTGTCTGCCCGATTTTCTCCGCCGATGTTCGTCGCGCGGAACCGGCTACCGGCCGGATGCGCCTAAGCCCCCGGCACGCCCAGCGCCTTTGCGCCCTGCTCGATCTGCGCGCGCGCGCTGGCGTCGCTCAGCGCGGCAAGCGCTTCGCGGCGCGCCGCGGCCGCGGCCTGCGGGTCGCCCAGCACCATGCGGGCGCGCATCAGGCGCAGCCAGCCCTCCGGATCCTGCGGGTTGGATTTCAGCCGCGCCGCCAAGCGGTCGACCATGCTGCGGATCATGTCCTGCTGCTGCGATGGCGGCAGGCGCGAGGCGGCAGCCATCTGCTCGGGAGAGGGGTTCGGGATGCCGCCCGCCGTCGTCGCGCCCGGCCCGCCCGCGCTGCCCGACGCGGTGCCGCCCGCCGGCACGCCGTCCGGCCCCGGTGCGCCCGCCGACTGCGCCAGCGGCGGCGGAGCGACGGTCTCGGCCGCGGTGCTCGTTGGCTTCAGCTTGCTCGCGATGTCGACACCTGCCTTGCTCGCGGCGGCGACGATTACCTCGCGCAGGCCGGGCGCCCACGGGGCACCTGCCGGCGCGCCGTTGTAAATTGCGATCCAGTCGGCGATCGCACCCTTGCGGTCGCCCGCCTGATCGCGCGCGAGGCCAAGGAAATAGCGGGCCCGCGGATCGGTGGGATCGGCTGCGACCGCGCGCTGGAACGCGGACCTGGCGGCGGGCGTGACGGTGCCTTTGGCTTCCAGCACCAGCGTCTCGCCATAGGCCGACTGCAGCTCGCCGCTGTCGGGCTTCAGCGCGACCGCCTTGGCATAAGCCGCGGCCGCGGCCGGATATTGCTGCAGTGAGTAGCGGCTAAGCCCCAGCATCCGCCAGCCGTCGACATCGTTGGGATTGGCCTTCAGCCGCTCCTCCAGCTTGCCGACCATGCCCTCGATGCTCGCCTGCTGCGCGGCCGAGCCATCGGTACCGCCCGCCGCCGAAGGCACGGCCTGGGCCGCGGTCTCAGCGCCCGCGACGCTCGTCACGCCCGGCGCGCCGAGCTTCGAATAGAGCAGCGTCGAGCCGAGCGCGACCAGCCCAGCGATCACGAAGGCTGCGCGCGACAGCGCCGCGCCGCCCAGTGGCCGCGAGGGTTTCTCCGCAAACCGGTCTTCGGCCAGCAGGCGCCGCTTCGCTTCGGTGCGCAGCCCTTCGGCCTCGGTCGGGGAGACCGAGCCGTTGCGTTCCTGCACATCGATCTCGGCGATCTGGTCGCGGTAGACCTCGCGCGCTGCGGACGGCGCGTTCGCCGGCCGGTCGTAACGGCGGACGAGGGGCACAACGAGCGCTGCGGCTGCGAGCGCGGCGAGGAGCGTCAGAAGGATCCAGAGGGTCATGGCTGCGAAGGCTGTTAGCGCGGGTCGGCGCCGCCGTCTTGCCCCTGCGTCCACCGCACGCCCGGCGCGGCAACGAAACGCGCGCCGAGGATCACCCAGCTGAACAGCATCAGCGTGCCGCCGATCGGCGTCACCGCGCCCAGCCAGCGCGGACAGCCGAACGCCATCAGCGCGAGCGTCGTCGCGAAGATGAGCGCGCCGACGCTGAGCCCCAGCGCCAGCCACCGGCCGAGCCGATCCGGCACCAGCGCCAGAACGCCGATCGCCGCCGCGGCGTGCGCGATCTGGAAGGTCGACGCAGTCGTCAGCCAGCCCTTGGCGACGGGATCCTGGATGAGATGCGCGCCAGCGGTACCGAAGGTGACCGCGAGCGCACCGTTCAGCGCGGCGAGGGTGGGGACGAGGCGGGTGGCGTTCTGATGCTTGGATTTCATCTTGCGTCCTGCGCCGGGGCGGCGACGAGCGCGGGGAACTGCCCCACCCAACTTGCCCCAAGATGGGGAGGGCGTTCTAATTGACGGCCCGCAGCATTTCGCGCGCGACGATGACGCGCATGATCTCGTTCGTTCCCTCCAGGATGCGGTGGACGCGCAGGTCACGCAGGAAGCGCTCGATCGGATAGTCTTGCAGATAGCCGTAGCCGCCGTGCAACTGCAGCGCGTCGTCGACGACCCTGAAGCCCACGTCGGTCGCCAGGCGCTTGGCCATCGCGGCGAACTTGGTCTTGTCGGGCGCGCCGTGGGTCACCTTCTCGGCGGCGGTGTACAGCAGTTGGCGCGCTGCCTGCAGGTCAGTCTCCATGTCGGCCAGGCGGAACTGTGTCGCCTGGAAATCGGCGATGGCCTTGCCGAATTGCGTGCGCTGGCGCGTGTAGCCGATCGCCTCGTCCAGGCAGCGCTGCGCGCCGCCCAGCGAGCACGCCCCGATGTTGAGGCGGCCCCCGTCCAGCCCCATCATCGCGATCTTGAAGCCGTCGCCCTCGCCGCCGATCCGGTTGGCTTGCGCCACGCGCACGCCGTCGAAATTGACCTGCGCGGTCGGTTGGCTGCGCCAGCCCAGCTTCCGCTCGTTCGCGCCGAAGCTGACGCCGGGCTGATCGCGCTCGATAACCAGCGCGCTGATCCCGCTCGCTCCGGCGCCGCCGGTGCGCGCCATCACCACGTAGACGTCGTTCACGCCGCCGCCGCTGATGAAAGCCTTGCTGCCGGTGACGACGTACTCGTCGCCAACCAGCTCGGCGCGCGTGCGCAGCGCGGCTGCGTCCGATCCGCTGCCGGGCTCGGTCAGGCAGTAGCTCGCGATCCGCTCCATGCTGACGAGGCTCGGGAGATAGCGCGCCTTAAGGTCATCCGATCCGAACTGGTCGATCATCCAGCTCGCCATGTTATGGATCGAGATGAACGCGCTGGTCGACGGGCAGCCGTAGCTCATCGCCTCGAAGATCAGCGCTGCTTCCAGCCGCCCCAGCCCGATGCCGCCCGACTCCTCGCTGACATAGATCGCGCCGAAGCCCAGCTCGGCCGACGCCTGCACAACATCCTTCGGATAGTGGTGCTCCTCGTCCCATCTGCCAGCGTTGGGCGTGATCCGGTCGGCGGTGAACCGCTCAGCCGCCTCACGGATGGCGAGCTGGTCGTCGGTGAGAGCGAACTGCATGAAAGCGTCCTGATTGCGGGCTCAGTGGGTAAGACGTATCTTACTCGAGCGATGGGTGTTCAAACCAAACTGTCCGCCAAGGGTCAATGCGTCATCCCCGCCGAGGTGCGGGAGCGGCTTGGCTGGCGCGAAGGCGACGTGCTCGAGGTCACGCACGTGGCGGGCGGAATCGCGCTCCGCCGCAGCGACGATGAAGTCCGGGCCAAGCTGGGCGGGCCGATCAGCTGGGACGAGTTCCGGCAGCGCGCGCCCAAATACTCCGGGCCGCGGAAGACGCTCGACGAAATCGAGCGCGGGATTCAGCAGGGCTACGCGGAGCGGGCCGCCCGGGCGTCCAAGCGCGCGTGATCGCGGTCGACACCAATGTCGTACTGCGCCTCCTCGTGCGCGACGACGAAGCTCAATACCGTACAGCCGAGCAGCTCCGTAAGCGCGGCCCGCTGTTCGTATCCACGGGCGTCATCATGGAAACCGAGTGGGCGCTCCGGACAACCTTCGAGCTTGATCGCTCGGCCGTCGCGGACTCGCTCTCCATCCTGATCCAGTCTCCGGACTTCCGGATTGAGGACGCCGCGAATGTCGCCTGGGCGTTGGAACGCCACCGCGACGGTGCCGACTTCGCCGACATGCTGCACCTCACGGCCGCGGCGGGCAGCGCAGCCTTCGCGACATTCGATCGAAAGCTGGCGCGTCAGGCAGGTCCGGACACGCCGGTTCCTGTCGAATCGTTGTCTTGACCGGTGAGCGCCTCAGCCTCGATCTCCACGCGCCACTCCGGCCGCAGCAGCGCGGCGACCACCACCATCGTCGCAACAGGCGCGTCCGCGCCAAACGCTTCCGCATGGGCGCGGCCGATTGCGTCGGCGTCGGCGGGATCGGTGATGAACACGCGGGTCCGGACCACGCGGCCCCCGCCAAGCTCGGCGATCGCGGCGCGGATAATCGCGCAGCAGCGACGGGCCTGCTCATAAGAGCCGCCCGGCGTGCTGGAGCCGTCGGGTTCGACCGGAGCGGTCCCGGCGACCAGGATGCGGTCGCCCGCCCGGACCGCCCGCGAGAAACCGTAAAGCGCCTCGAACGGGCTGGCCGAGCGCACCCGGCCCTCGCTCACTTGGACTTGTCGGCCGCCTTCGCCACCGCGTCACCTGCCGAGCTGACGTCCTTGCCCATCCCCTCGACCGTGTTGCACCCCGCCACCATCAGCGCGAGTGCGGCCGCCGCGAGCTTCAAAGCCGTTTTCATCTCGAACCCTCCGGACCGTTTCACGCCTCCGGCCATCGCCGGCGTCGGGTAAAAGTCAAGTGAGTGCTTGCGGGTTGTGCACCGGCATCCGGTCGGACCATCGTGCTGCGTTTGGTTCAGCGCCACGTCTGGTGGACCGCTGCGAAGGCAGTTGGCGCTGAAACGCGTTCAGCCTGAGGGCGGGGAACGCTACTCCATGGTGGGGATCAGGAACGCGTTGCCCCCCGCGCCCGTCCGCGCACGGCCGCCATCTTCGGCTTGGGCGCCCAGGGTGCCGACGTCCGGCCAGCGCTGCGTGACGGTCTTCACCTTGGTGTAGAACCGCACGCCCTCCGGCCCGTGGACGTTGACGTCGCCGAACGCCGAGCGCTTCCAGCCCCCGAACGTGTGGTAAGCGACGGGCACCGGGATGGGCACGTTCACGCCCACCATCCCCACCTGCACCCGATCGACGAACTGGCGCGCCGCCGGGCCGGAGCGCGTGAAGATCGCCACGCCGTTGCCATACTGGTGCTTGGACGGAAGCTCAATCGCCTCGTCCAGGTCGCGCGCGCGGACGATCTGCAGGACCGGGCCGAAAATCTCCTCGCGATAGGACTGCATGCCCGGCGTCACGCGGTCGAACAGCGTCGGGCCGATGAAGAAGCCGTCCTCGTGGCCCTGCAGACTGAAGCCGCGGCCATCGACGACCAGCTCCGCGCCTTCGTCGACACCCATCTGGATATAGTGCTCGATCCGCGCGCGGTGCTGCGCGGTGACGACGGGGCCATAGTCCGCGTCCGGATCGGTCGAGACGCCGATGCGCAGCGACGCAATCGCGGGCAGCAGCGCCTCGCGCAGCCGTTCGGCCGTGCCCTCGCCGACCGGCACCGCGACGGGCAGCGCCATGCAGCGCTCGCCGGCCGAGCCGAACGCCGCGCCGACCAGATCTTTGACGGTCTGCTCCATGTCGGCGTCGGGCAGGATGATGCCGTGGTTCTTGGCGCCGCCCATCGCCTGCACGCGCTTGCCATTCGCCCAGCCGCGGGACGACACATATTGCGCGATGTCGGACGAGCCGACGAAGCTCACTGCGGCAATTTCAGGCGAATCGAGGATCGCGTCGACGGCATCCTTGTCGCCGTGGACGACGTTCAGCACGCCCTCGGGCAGCCCGGCCTCCAGCATCAGCTCGCCAAGCCGCACCGGGACCGATGGATCGCGCTCGGACGGCTTCAGAATGAAGGCGTTGCCGCACGCGATCGCCGGCCCAAACATCCACATCGGGATCATCGCCGGGAAGTTGAACGGCGTGATCCCTGCGCAAATGCCCAGCGGAACGCGCATGGAATAGACGTCGATGCCGGGGCCAGCGCCCTGCGTATACTCACCCTTCAGCGCATGCGGGATGCCGCAGGCGAACTCGATCACCTCCAGGCCGCGCTGGATGTCGCCGCGCGCGTCCGCCACCACCTTGCCGTGCTCGCTGGCGAGCAGTCGGGCGAGGCTGTCCATCTCGCGCTCGACCAGCTCCTTGAAGCGGAACATCACGCGCGCGCGCCGCTGCGGGTTGACCGCAGCCCATGCCGGCTGCGCGGCCTCCGCCGCCTCCACCGCCGCACGAACCGCACCGGCCCCATCCAGCCCCACCCGGCGCTGCGACTGGCCGGTATTTGGATCGAACACGTCGCCGAAGCGGGCGCCGCCATGCGGACGGCGCGCGCCCGCGATCAGGTGGTGGATTTCGTCCATCGTGTCAGGCTTTCGAACGGGGCCGGGCGTGCCCGGCGGGCGCACCCGTCTAGGCTCGCACGCGCAACCCTCGCAAGCCTGCGCCGACCTCGCCGAGGCAGTGGCGGCAGCGTCAGGCCGTCAGCTTCAATCGACGTCGTCAGGGTCCTTGTAGGCGAACGGATCGCGCGCTGAGGGCCCGGTTGGCAGCACGGCGCGCGGCAGCGGCTTGTCACGGTTGGCTGCGTCGAGCAGCAGCGATGCTAGTACCGTCGACGCCTGGCGCAGGTCGTCGGCCGTCAGGTGGTCGTAGGTGTCCACATTCGAGTGGTGCACCCGGCTCATGTAATCGAGCGGATCTTGCAAGAACTGGAAGGCGGGGAGGCCCAGCCCCGCCATGTTCTCGTGATCGGTGCCGCCCGTTTTGCCGGTAACAACTTGCGTCACGCCCATACTGCCGAACGGTCCGATCATCTCGCGCAGCAACGGGACTGCCGCCAAGTTGCCTTCGGCGTAGATACCGCGCAGTTTACCCGATCCATTGTCGATATTGAAATAGACTGCGAGCTGATCGTACTCCGCAAGCTTGATTACCGGAAAACGACGATCCCAGTCGTTATAGTATTCTGCGAGACCTGCGCCCTGCAAGGGCGCGGGGCGTTTGGCAATGTGGCTTTCGATATAAGCGGTGGACCCCATCAGCCCCTGCTCCTCGCCCGCCCACAGCGCGAAGCGGATCGTGCGCTTCGACTTCACGCCCGATTTCGCGAGGATGCGTGCCGCCTCCATCACGGAGAACACGCCAGCGCCGTCGTCGGCCGCACCGTCGCCAGCCGCCCAGCTATCGAGGTGGCCGCCCGCCATCACAAATCCTGCCTTGGGGTCGCTACCCGGGATTTCCGCTATAATATTGTAGGCTTTAGGATCGTCGTCGTGGAAGCGCGTTCGGCTGTCGATCTCCATCTTCACCGGCCCCAGCTTCGCCAGCCGCGCGATGCGGCGATAATCCTCGGCCGCCAATTCGATGCCCGGCAGCGCGGCTCCCGTCTCGAACTGATAGCCCTCGCCGTGGACTAGTCCGCCATCGCGGTAGGACTGGCGGACCATCGCGACCGCGCCCTCGCTCTTCAGGAACGCATCGAGCTTGGCGCGGAGCAGCAGCCCCTTGGTGAAGGTCAGCCCGCGCTCGGGCCGCCAATCGGGCAGCGGGTAAGCGTCGGCGCGGCCGATGTCCTCGCCCGTCAGCCGCTGGAACGGCGCGCGCGATGGCTCAGAGCCGTCGGTCGGCAGGCTGACGAGCACGATCTTGCCATTCAGCTTGCCTCGCCACTGATCGAAGTCGCGCTCGCGCTTGATCGGGGCGACGATCACCTCGGCAGTCAGCGCGCCGCCGGTTGAGGGCGTCCATGCGATCGGCTGGGCGTGCAGCTGGATCGCGCGCGGCGTAAGCATCCGCACAGAGACGCTTTCGACCGACCATCCCCGGCCGAACTGGAAACCTTCGCGGTGGACATTCTGCAGTCCCCACTCGCGGAACTTTGCCATTGTCCACGCCTCGGCAGCGCGCATCCCCGGCGAGTTGGTGATCCGCGGGCCGATCACGTCGCTCAGATACTGCGCGGTCTGCATGACCTGGGAGCGGTTCAGGCCCTCGTCGATGATCGCATTGGGGGGCGGCGCGGCGAGCGCTGGGGCGGCGCTGGCGAACAGGATGGCTGCAACGATGAGGCGCACGGCGTGGCTCCAGTGACTGTGGCTGCAACGAAGCCGAGACGCGAGGCGGATGCAAGGGCGCATACGACCGAGGCAGGGCAGTAACGAGACCGCGGCGACCGACTATGCGCGTCGCCGGGCATGTTGATCGCCCAAGCGCGACTGAGCGGCGCCCCGCTCATCAACGGCGGACCGCCATTCACACCGCTGTCCTGCCAAGATGCTGTCCTAGTCTGTCCCGGCTTCAAGGCTTTCCCGCTGGGATCGCTGTCTCGCCGGGTGGGCGTTCGCGCTGCAGGTGGGTGGCGACCTGTTCGGCCTGCGCCAGCACGCGCAGGATGTTTCCCTGCGCGATCTTGGCGAGGTCGGCGTCCGAATAGCCGCGCCGGATCAGCTCGGCGAAGAGGCGAGGGAGCTCATCCGCGCCGCCGAGCCCCACCGGAAGATCGGGCAATCCGTCAAAATCGGAGCCGATGCCGATATGGTCGATGCCGGCGACCTGCCGGATGTGGTCGATATGGTCGGCAACGTCCTTGACCGTCGCGCGCGGCGCAGGGTGGGCGGCCTCCCACGCTTTGACGCCAGCGTTGAGATCCGCCTGCGAGTGGCCGATCAGTGCCGCTTTCAGCCGGGCTTCCTCGGCCGCGAGATCCTGGTTCCAGCGCCAGACGGTGTCGCTGAGATAGGGCTGGGCGAAGTTGACCATCATCACGCCGCCATTGGCCGACAGCCGTTTCAGCACCGCGTCGGATGCGTTGCGCGGATGGCCCGCGATCGCGCGTGCCTCCGAGTGGCTGAAGATGACCGGAGCGGCAGACGCATCGATCGCGGCGAGCATGGTCGTTTCCGCGACGTGGCTGATGTCGACCAGCATGCCCAGCCGGTTCATCTCGCGCACCACCTCCACCCCGAACGGGGTTAGACCGCCATGCTTCGGGGCATCGGTCGCGCTATCGGCCCAGTCATTGTTCCGGAAATGCGTCAGCGTCATGTAGCGGACGCCCAGAGCATAGAGCTGGCGCAACACGCCCAAACTATTGTTGATCGAATGCCCGCCTTCGGCACCGAAGAAACCGCCGACCTTACCCGCCTTGATTGCCGCCCGCATCTCGGCCGCAGTTCCAACCTGCGCCATCTGGCCGGGATAGAGCGCGATCAGCCGCTTCATCACGTCGATCTGTTCGATCGTCTGCCGCACCGCTTCGTCCGGGGCAAGGTTCGCGTCGACATAGACCGACCAGAATACCCCGCCGATGCCGCCCGCCTTCAGGCGTTTGAGATCGGTGTGGAAGCCTTTCAGCGGGCCGGAAACGCCCGTATAATCAAAGCCTTGCAGCCGGTTCTGGCGCTGCACGCGCAGTTGCTCCGGCACATCGATATGCCCATCGATCACGGGCGATTTCGCCAGCAGCGCGCGGGCTTGGGCGAGCGGGTCCTCAGCGGCCCGCGCCGGCGCCGCGGCGCTGAGGCACGCGATCAAAAGCAGTTGTCGAATGCGTGTCATGGCCCCTCCCGGGCGGATGCAGGATCGTATCGCGCGGATGGGGCAGCATCCCCGGGCAATCGAGCGTGAAATGCAGCCCGCGGCTTTCGCGCCGCGCCTTCGCTGATCGCACGATGAGGTCGGCGACCGTCACCAGATTGCGCAGCTCGATCAAGTCGGCGGTCACACGGAACTCTCTGTAATATTGGCTGATTTCTCGCGTCAGCAGCGTGATGCGGTGGGCTGCGCGGTCGAGACGCTTGTCGGTGCGGACGATGCCGACATAGTCCCACATGAAGCGCCGCAGCTCGGCCCAGTTGTGGCTGACGACGACCGCCTCGTCGGGATCGGCGACGCGGCTGGCGTCCCACGCAGGCGCAGGTGGCGGCACGCCGGGCGCGGGTAGGCGCTGCAGGATGTCCTCGGCCGCGGCCTCGCCGAAAACCAGGCATTCCAAGAGCGAATTGGATGCCATCCGGTTGGCGCCGTGCAGGCCCGAGCAGCTGACTTCGCCCACCGCATAGAGGTTGATCAGGTCGGTCCGCCCCGCCAGGTCCACCGCGACGCCGCCGCACGTATAGTGCGCGGCTGGCACCACCGGCACCGGCCCGGCTGCGAGGTCCAGCCCGAGCTCGCGCAGCTTCTTCTGGATGCCTGGGAAGTGCGCCTCGATGAAGTCGCGGCCGCGATGACTGATATCGAGATGGACAAACGGCGACCCCGATCGCTTCATCTCGCCATCGATTGCACGAGCGACGACATCGCGCGGCGCCAGTTCGGCGCGCATATCGACATCGGGCATGAAGCGATGTCCATCACTCGGCCGCCGCAGCACCGCGCCCTCGCCGCGCAGAGCCTCGGTGAGCAGGAAGTTCTTGACCTCGGGGTGATAGAGGCAGGTCGGGTGGAACTGGTTGAACTCCATGTTCGCCACCCGGCACCCCGCGCGCCAGGCCATCGCGATGCCATCGCCCGTCGCGCCGTCGGGCGTCGTCGCGAAGCGGTAGACTCTGCTCGCTCCACCGGTCGCGAGCACGACGGAACGCGCGCGGATCGTCTCCACCTGCCCTGTGCGGGCGTTCAGCGCATAGCAGCCGTGCGCGCCCTCGCGGCCGGTGTGCTTTTCGGTGATGAGGTCGATCGCCCAACGATCGTGCAGTAGCGTGATGCCTGGCGAGCGCGCCGCGGCGGCAGAGAGAGCCTGCTGCACCGCCCAGCCGGTCATGTCGTCGACATGGACGATGCGGCGCGCGCGGTGGCCGCCCTCCTGCGTCAGATGATAGGCTCCGCCTTCCCCGGCGGTGAACGGCACGCCCAGCGCTGCCAGGCGGGCGATCGCCTGCGGCGCGCGTTCGACGACGAACTCCACGGCCTCGCGGCGGCAGAGGCCGGCGCCAGCGATCAGCGTGTCCTCGATATGTGCGTCGAAGCTGTCGCCCGGCTCCAGCACCGCGGCGATGCCGCCCTGCGCCCACGCAGTCGAGCCTTCGCCCTTCATCATTACGCCGACCCGAAGCCGCGGCGCGAGGTTTAGCGCAGCGGTCAGCCCAGCCGCGCCGCCCCCGATCACAAGAACGTCACAATCCACCACCGGAATGGTAAGGGCGGCCGCGCGCCTGTCCAGTGGGCGTGCGGTCAGAGCGACAGCAACCTTGCGTCGCGTGGCGGGATACGGCCCGCCACGGCTTCAGTCCACGCCTCGGTCAGCGCGTCCGTGCCCTGCTCGTGGCGGACGGTGAGGTGCGGGCGGATCCAGTCGACGTAGGTGGCCCACGCGGTGTCAAGGCGGCCGGCGGCGCCGCCCTCGCCCCAATCGGCCTGGCGCAGCTTCAGCCATGCGGGCGCGAAGAAGAACTGCGGGCGCGGGCCGGTTGGCGCAGCGAGCTTCGGGCCGATCTCGGCCATGTGCGTGTCGCCGATCGCCGCTGAGTGGGTCAGATGTTCGCCGAACCGCTCGTGCACGCGCGCGCGGAGCGCGCGGTCGCCCGCGAGGTCGATATAGGCGGTCGGCCGGGCGGGGATCGTCTCCAGCTCGGCGTAAGGCAGCACCCGGTCGTAGGCGCCTGTCTCGTCCGTAAAGGCCATGTTGCCGGGCGAGGTCAGCGCGATCAGCCGTGGCCGCCCGGCGCGCAGGCCGAGCGCGTGCGCGATGCCGAGCGCAGTCTTGGACGACGCCGACGAGACGATCAGCTGCTCCGCGCCGAAAAACGCGTTCGCCGCAAGGAAATCGTCGAACAGATAGGCCGTCGCGTGCAGGGGCTGCAGCACGGAGACGAGCGGATCGGCCACGCCGGACCAGCGCCGATAGCGGTTGTAGGCGCCGGGAAGCGCGGCGCGGTGCGTGCTGGTCTCGCTGAGGCCAGTGGCTCCGCTCGGCTCCAGCCGCAGCGTCAGGCGGTCGGCGAAGGTCAGGAAGCCGTAGATGCGCTCGCCCTCGGCGAGGCCGGGCGCGCGCGAGCGGGTGACGGTCGCGAAGCCCCAGGCGGGCACGCGGCCCCAGCCGTGCTCGGCGGGGTAGAAGTCCCAATAGCGCAGCGACTGGCCGTGCACCGCGTAGGTGACGGTGTTCGCGGTGAGCGCGGCGATGTCGACGCGAAGCTCGGCCTCGCCCGCGCCCGGCTCGGACGGCGCCGCGATGAAGCGCGTTTCGCCGATCGCCGCGCGGCGGACTTCGAATTGGGTCGCGCCGCTCACGCCGCTTCGCCCGTCAGCGACAGGAATACGTCCTCCAGATCGGCCTCCTGCGTGGTGATGTCCTCGATCGCGTGGCCTGCGTCCGCGAGCGCGGCGATGACCTGTCCCGCCGACAGCGCCGACTTGTCGAAGGTGATCTTCAGCCGCCGTGCGCCGATCTGCTCCACCCGCGCCATGCCGGGCAGCACCGGCGGCGTGGTGACGTCGTGATTAAGCGTCACGACCACCGCCTTGTCGCGAGCGCGGGCGAGGAGCGTCGGCGTCGGCTCATCGGCGACGACGCGGCCACTGTTGATGATAGCGATGCGGTCGCACAGCGCCTCGGCTTCCTCGAGATAGTGGGTCGTCAGCACCACCGTCGTGCCCGCGGCGTGCAGCTCGCGCACATAGGCCCAGAGCTGCTGGCGAAGCTCGATGTCGACGCCCGCGGTTGGCTCATCGAGGACGAGGACCGGCGGGTTGTGGACCAGCGCCTTGGCGATCAGCAGTCGCCGCTTCATGCCGCCGCTGAGCGTGCGCGCATAAGCCTTCGCCTTGTCGCTGAGGCGCACGGCGGCGAGCAGCGCATCGGTGCGCCGTACCGCCTTGGGCACATTGTAGAGCCCCGCCTGCAGCTCCAGAACCTCGCGCGGGGTGAAATAGGCGTCGAACACGATTTCCTGGGGGACGACACCGATCGACGCGCGGGCGTTCCTAGGGTGTTCGTCGATGTCGAATCCCCAGATCGCAGCGCTGCCCTCCGTCTTGCGGACGAGACCCGCCAGGACGTTGATGAGCGTCGACTTGCCTGCGCCATTGGGGCCGAGCAGCCCGAAGATCGATCCGCGCGGCACCGCGAGCGAGACATGATCGAGCGCGCGTTTGCCGTTGGCATAGGTCTTGGAAAGATTGCGGATATCGATGGCGGGGACGGGCATGGCGGGCCTGCGTAGCGGGCCGGGCAGGGCGGGGGAAGGCGCGGACGTGCGGCGATTGTTATTGGCGCGTGGCCAGCTCACCCCCGAGCCGGGGAGGGCACGGCTTCCGACCTGCGCTGCGTCCGCTAAGCTGCGCGCGATGATCCGTCCGCCCGCCATCGCGCTTACCCTCCTCGCCCACAGCGCCGCCGCGCAGCCGCTGTCGCTGCCGGCCATTGTCGCGGGCGGGCCGCAGACGGGGCCGGAGCTGTCCGCCGCAGTGATCGCGCGCGCTGGGCCGGACGGCACCGGGGCGGCGGCGGCGGGGCTGGCGGATATCGCCGCGCGGCGCCCGATGCTCGTCGAAACGCCGGTGCGCGTCGCGTCAATTTCGAAGTTCGTCACCGCGATCGCGGTGATGCGGCTGGTGGAGGCGGGGCGGCTCGATCTCGATGCCGACGTGTCGCGCTATCTCGGCTGGCCGTTGCGCAACCCCGCGCATCCGGACGTGCCGGTGACGCTGCGGCTGCTGATGGGCCACCGTTCCGGCCTGTCCGATGCAGGCGGCTATAGCTTCCCGCTCGGCACGACGCTGAAGGACAGCATCGGCCCCATAAGCTGGGCTGAGTGGGCGCCGGGCGAGCGGTTCGATTATGTGAACCTGAACTACGGCGTGGTTGCCACGGTGATGGAGGCCGCAACCGGAGAGCGCTTCGACCGCCTGATGCAGCGGCTGGTCTTGCGGCCGATGCGGCTCCGCGCATGCTATAACTGGAGCGGCTGCCCGGCTGGGATGAGCGCGCGCGCAGCGGTGCTCTACCGGAAGGGGCGCGACGAGACGGCATGGGATCCGACCGGGCCGTGGGTCCCGCAGATCGACCTGGGCGGCGCGCGTCCGCCCCTAGGCTGCCCGGTGCGGCGCCCGTCCGATGACGCGCCGTGCGACCTCGCAACCTATCGCCCCGGCACTAACGGAACGCTGTTCAGTCCGCAGGGCGGCTTGCGGATCAGCGTCACCGATCTCGCGCGCATCGGGCGGATGATCGCCAACGGCGGCGTCAGCGGCGGCCGCCGCCTAATGAAGCCCGCGACCGTCGCGCTGTTCCTCGAAAGCCGCCCTACCGGCAGCCCGGCGGGTGAGACCTATGGCGGACTGATGCGCGAATGGGGCCTGGCGCAGTGCCTGCCCGCCGGCCAGGCCGGGACGAAGCGCTGGTGCGGCCATCTCGGCGACGCATACGGCCTCTACTCCGGGCTGTGGATCGAACCGCGCTCGCGTCGCGTCATCGCCTACGCGGTGACGGGCAGCGCCGATGACCTGGAAAAGGCGGGCAAGGGGCCGAGCGGCATGTTCCGCGTGGAGGAAGCGCTGTGGCGCGCAGCCGAAGCGCTGCCGGTCCGGTCCGAGAGGCGCCGCTGACGGTCCAAGCGCCAGCGCCGCGACCGCGTGCGGCGGCGCGGACCGTTCACGCGCCAGCGCCGCGGTTCAGGAAGAAGCACAGCATCGCGCGCGAGGCGTCGGGCCCTTCTGGATCGTTGTACGACCCGTCCGCGCCGCCGCCTGACCAGGCGTGGCCGCCACCATGCAGCGTCCACTCTTCGATCAGCGCGCGCCCGCTCTCGTCGGTGAAACGCGTCCGCGTATAGCTGCGGCCCGGCGCGCTCCGCCCGCGCTCCTCGCGGCGGGTGAGCGGCTGGCCCGCCGCTTCGGCCGCGGCGTCGACGATCTGGCGGCTGTTGGCGTGCGCGACCGTTTGGTCCCGGTCGCCGTGGAAGGTAATCACCGGCACGAAGCGGCCGGTGGGGGCAACAGGGCGCCCGCCGTGCTGCATCGCGCGCAAAGCGCTTGGCAGATCGGAGGCCGATCCGCAGGCCAGGCCCGAGTGGATGCCGACCGCTGCGTAGACATCGGGATAAGCCGCCGCCATCACCGCTGCAGCCGCTCCGCCAGCCGACAGCCCCGCGACGAACACGCGCGCCGTGTCAGCGTGATGTTCGGCCGCGGCGGCGCGTGTGCAACCCGCGATCAGCGCAGGCTCGCCCGCGTCGCGGCGCTGGTCTTCGGGGCGGAACCAGTTCCAGCAGCGCTGCGGGTTGGCGGCGCGGTCCTGGCCGGGATAGAGGACGATGCAGCCGTGCTCCTCCGCAAGACGGTTCATCCCGGTGCCGATCGCGAAATCCTCGGGCGACTGGGTGCAGCCGTGGAGCATGACGAGGAGCGGCATGCCCGGTCGCAGCTCCCGCGGCAGATAGAGCCGGTAGGCGAGGCTGCCCGCCGCGCCCTGGTAACGGCCTTCCAGAAACTGGCCCGGCCCGAAATCCCGGTTACCGCGCTTGGCGGGCTTGGCGCGGGCGCGCGATTTCTCTGGCTTTTCCGGGGCCTTTGCGGTGGTGCGCGGCTGGGCGGCCGGATCGCAGGGGAGCGCGGTCAGCTCGATGACCGCGCCGGGCGCAGGCGTACCGATACCGCCGAGCGCGGCCTGGATGCGCCGCGTCGCTGCAAGCGGATCGCCTGCGCGTGTGAGGCGTAGCGCCTCGGCAAACGAGGCGGAGAGGGCGGTGGACACGGAGGAGCTTTCCTTCGGGGGGCGAGGGGTTCAGATGATGCGGTCGGCGAGCGCCTGCTTGACCGCCGGACTGGCGTGGAGCGCGCCGAGGACGGTCAGCGAGTTGATGCCGGCGCGCGCGAGATCGGGCGTGACGTCACCAGCGATGCTGAGCAGCCCCAGCACGCGCAGATCGAGCGGAGAGCCGGCATTGCGCGCAGTCTCCAGGTCCGAGCGCGACAGGTGCGCGACGCCGAGCTGGAGATGGCGGCGGCTGGCCGAGGCGCGCGTGGTGTCGGCGTGGCGCTCCAGCTGGTTGCGGATCGCGGTGCGGATGAAGTCGGTGCGGTTGGAATAGAAGCCGTCGCGCACCAGAAGGTCGATCTGGCCCAGGTCCACGAAGCCTAGGTTGATGGTGACTTTTTCGCTGTCCGGGCGCGTCCGGAGTGCGTCCGGCGATATCGGGGGGATCTGACCATCCATGTGGATGGTATGGGGCTGGCGGCGTGAAACTTCAAGTCGGCGGGCAAGCGACGAATCGCAACGTCCGCTCACCCGCTCCCGCGCCGCCGGGGCAGGTGGACGACTTCGTTGCCAGGCGCGGTTAGCTTTTCGATGGCCTGGTTGAGGTCGCGGCGGCGGAAGGGTTTGTCGAGACGCGGAAGGTCGGGGGCGTCCTCGGCCGGGCCGGTATAGCCCGTGATCAGCAGCACGGGCAGGCCGGGGTGCGCCTCTGCCAGCGCCTCGGCAAGGTCGGCGCCCGTCATGCGCGGCATCTTATAGTCGGTCACCACGATATCGGCGGCCGCGTGCGCAAGCCACGACAGCGCCTCGGCTCCGCTCGCCGCCTCGTGGACCGTATGGCCCAGCTCGCGCAGCATCTCGGCGGTGGCGCGGCGAACCAGCGGCTCGTCGTCGACCAGCAGGATGGTGAGCGGCCGCCGCGGGTTGGCGGCGCGGTCGCCGCCCGCGCTCAGCTGCTCGACCGGAGCCTCGGCTGCGGCGGGCAGCCACAGATCGACGCGCGTGCCCTGGCCGGGAGCGCTGGTCATCTTGAGGCCGCCGCCAAGCTGCGAAACGAGGCCGTGCACCATCGACAGGCCAAGGCCGGTGCCCTTGCCGACCTCTTTCGTCGAAAAGAACGGCTCAACCGCGCGCGCAAGCGTCGCCTCGTCCATGCCGGTGCCGCTGTCGATCACCGACAGCCGCACGCACAGGCCCCCCGCGGCGCCGGGCAGCTCGCCGGGGCGCAGCGTCGCGGGTTCGGCCGACAGCGTCAGCCGCCCGCCGTTCGGCATCGCGTCGCGCGCGTTGACACAGAGATTGAGCAGCGCGAGTTCGAGCTGGTTGGGGTCGACCTGCGCCGGTGGCAGGTCGCGCGCGGTGCGGACGTGCAGCTCGATCGTCGGCCCCACCGAGCTCGCAACGAGATCGCGCATTCCGTCGAGAAGCCCACCAAGATCGATCGCGCGTGTCTGCAGCGACTGCCGCCGCGCGAAGCCCAGCAACCGCTGCACCAGCATCCGCGCGCGCTCGGCCGATTCCAGCGCACCGCCGATCAGCCGCGCCGCGCGCGCATCCTCCTTGCCATAGCGGCGGTTCAAGAGATCGAGCGCGCCGGTGATCGGCGTCAGCAGATTGTTGAAATCGTGCGCCACGCCGCCGGTCAGCTGGCCGATGGTCTCTAATTTCTGGGCTTCGTGCAATTGCGCGATCGCCGTCTCGCGCTCGGCGGTCGCGGCTTCGACACGCTGTTCCAGCGTCTGCGTCAGCGCGCGCAACTCCAGCTCGATCGTGCGGCGCACCGTGATGTCGTTGAACAGCACCGCGACGCGGCACAGCGCAGGGTCGCCGATGCGGAAGGCGTGGACATCGTACCACCGGCCGAGCGAGGCGGCCTCGCTCTCGAAGCGCACGGGCGCTCCGGTCCGGGCGACCGCGCCGTAGGTATCGAGCCAATGGTGGCCGTGATCGGGCACCAGCGCACTGACGCATTTGCCCTGCACGTCGGACAGGCCGGTCTGGCTCTCGAAGGCGGGGTTCACCTCCAGATAGCGATAGTCGACCGCGCGGTCGCCCTCGAACATCACCTCCAGCACGCAGAAGCCCGCGTCGATCGAATTGAACAGCAAGCGGTAGCGCTCGGCGCCATCGCGCAGTTCAGTCAGGCGCGCGCGCGCCTCATACTGCCGCCGTCGCCCGCGCAAGGCCGACCGCGCGAGGCTGACGAGAGTCGTCGGATGGAACGGCCGCTCGAGGAAGGTGACGTTCCCCAGCAGTTTCAGATGCCGCGCCGCCGCGGGGTTGCGCTCCAGACCGCCGCCGCGCGTCGTCAGCAGGATGAACGGCAGGTCGGACCATTCCTCCTGCGTCGCCAGCCAGCCCGAAAGTGGCTGCAGGTCGGCGGTCGCCAGCGCTTCCTCGGTGACGCAGGCGAAGCCAGCGCCCTCGCCGACCGCACCGACCAGCTCGCCCAGCGTCGGGCAGATTCGCGCAGCGATCCCGGCCTCGTTCAGCATCTCGGCGGCGATCGCTGCGTCGCGGCCCCTCGGAGCGAGGATCACCGCGCGTTCGGAGCTGGAACCGCTCATCCTTCTACATCGGGTAGCAGCGTCGCGTCGCTACCGACCAGCTCGGGCACACCGCGCAACACGCCCTGAAAGCCGGTCAGCGGCGCGCCGAGCGTGATGCCGCGGGTGTCGATGCGGTACTCGCGGATCGTATCTTCATGCGGGCCGGTGCGCTTCTTGACGACCGAGATCGCACGGCGGACGCGGCCGGCGGCCTCGAAATAGCGCAGCAGGATGACGGTGTCGGCGAGATAGGTAACGTCGACGGGCGAGCGCATGTCGCCCACCAGCCCGTGCTGCGCAGCGGTCAGGAACGCGGTCGCACCCTGCCGGTTCAGATATTGAAGCAGCTCGTGCATGTGCAGCACCAGCGCCTGCTCGCCGGGCATCGCGGCCTGGTAGCCGTTGAGGCCGTCGATGGCGACGGTTTGGGCGCCACGCTCCTCCACCGAGCGGCGGACGATGTGCGAAAACTCGCCGGGCGTCAGCTCGGCAGCGTCGACCTGCTCGGCGATCAGCTGGCCCGATGCGATCATCGCGCGGACGTCGATGCCCAGCGACTTCGCGCGCTCGGCGAGCATGTCCAGCTCTTCGTCGAAGATGAACATCGCCGCCCGCTCGCCGCGCGCGACGGCATTCGCCACAAAGGTCAGCACCAGAAGCGACTTGCCCGTGCCCGCCGGCCCCAGCACCAGCACGCTCGATCCGCGCTCGACGCCGCCGCCCATCAGCCGGTTGAGCTCCGGGATCGAGGATGCGATCAGCTGGCGATCGAACGTCACCCGGTGCTCGGCGGAGACCAGCCGCGGGAACACGCGCACGCCGCCTTGGGCGATCTGAAAGTCGTGATAGCCACCGCGATAGGACCGCCCGCGATATTTGGTGACGCGCAGGCGCCGCCGTTCGCAACCATAGTCGGGCGCCAGCTCCTCCAGCCGCAGCACGCCGTTCGCGATGCTGTGGACGGTCTTGTCGCCCACCCCGGTGGTCATGTCGTCCAACAGCAACACCGTCGCGTCGTGCCGCGCGAAATAATGCTTCAGCGCCAGCACCTGCCGCCGGTAGCGCAGCGAACTCTGCGCGAGC
This sequence comes from Sphingomonadaceae bacterium, assembly GCA_032249695.1. Classification (GTDB taxonomy): domain Bacteria; phylum Pseudomonadota; class Alphaproteobacteria; order Sphingomonadales; family Sphingomonadaceae; genus JAVVHE01. The sequence continues at coordinate 30,534 of JAVVHE010000020.1, forward strand.
AGCCGGATCTCGGAGAGGCTGTCGAGCACGACGCGGTCGGGCCGCACGCGCTCGAACACCTAGAAGATGCGCCGTGTCGTCTCGCCGAGCTCAAGATCCGACGAGTAAAGCAGGCTCTGATACTGTTCCTCGTCGAGAAGGCTCTCGGGCGGCACGAGTTCGTGGACCTCGACGCCGTCGAGCGACCAGCCGTGGCTCGTGGCGGTGGCGCGCAGCTCGTCCTCGGTTTCGGACAGCGTGAAATAGAGCGACCGTTCGCCCCGCTTGCAGCCTTCGATCAGGAACTGCGCGGCGATCGTCGTCTTGCCGGTGCCGGGACTGCCTTCGCACAGGAACACGCGCCCGCGCGCAAATCCGCCCGCCAGCACGTCATCCAGCCCGTCGATCCCCGTCGCCGCATCCAGCTCTGCGTCGTTCGCCATTCGCTGTCCATCATTCGTAACGACGCGACAACGCGCGAGCGTGCTGGTTGTCGCCACGTAGCGTCGCCTGAATGAACGGGTCAACGGCTGAGCGTGGCCGACAGCGCAGCGCAGGGGCGGATGCGGCGATGTTGCGCGCCGCGTTCGATCTGATCGCCGATCGCGGGCGGGCGGGGTTCAGCATCGGGGGCGCCGCCGAGCGGGCGGGGCGATTGCGGGGCCGGCGGGCGATGTGTCGGCGGCCATGCCCGCCGGAGAGCGCGCCGCCCCCGCGCGTGCGGACGCGATGGTCGAGCGGAGGGTGCGGCCGCGCGAGCGCTGGGGCGGGGACCGCATCGAGTGCGCGATCGCCGGGCTGGACGTGGACGCAGCGCTCAACGCGCTCTACTCGCCGCTTCCATGCGCCGCTGCTGATGGGCCGCGGGGTCGAGCCGCCCGAGCGGGCGGCCGCCGACCTTGCCATCATGCTGCCCGGCACCGTCAGGGAGCCTTGATTGACCGACCGAATCCCCGTTCGCCGCGCGCTCTTGTCGATGTCCGACAAGGCGGGGCTGGAGCCGCTCGCCCGTGCGCTGGCGGCGCATGGGGCGGAGCTGGTGTCGACTGGCGGCACGGCGAGCGCCATCCGCGCGCTGGGGCTGACGGTCCGCGATGTCAGCGACCTCTCCGGCGTGCCCGAAATGCTCGACGGCCGCGTGAAGACGCTCGTGCCCGCGGTGCACGGCGGGCTGCTCGCCCGGCGCGATCTCTCCGCCCATATGGACACGATCGCGCAGCATGGCATCGGCCCGATCGACCTCGTCGCAATCGACCTCTACCCGTTCGAGGCCGCGCTGGCGCGGGGGGCGCCCCGCGACGAGCTCATCGAAAACATCGACATCGGCGGCCCGGCGATGATCCGTTCCGCCGCCAAGAACCACGCTGCCGTCGCGGTGCTGACCGATGCGCAGGATTACGAGCCGGTGATCGCCGAGCTTGGCGCGGGGGGCACGACGCTCGCCACCCGCCGCCGCCTCGCGGCGAAGGCCTATGCCGCGACGTGCGCCTATGACAGCGTGATCGCGAGCTGGTTCGCCTTCGCCGATCAGCGCGAGGAGTTCCCGACCACGCTGCCCCTAATGCTGCGGAAGCACGAAAGTCTGCGCTATGGCGAGAATCCGCATCAGCAGGCGGCCTTCTACACCACCGCCGGATCGCCCCCCGGCGGGCTGGCGGCCGCGCGGCAGGTTCAGGGGAAAGAGCTGAGCTACAACAATCTGCTCGATGCCGACGCCGCGCTCGAGCTGATCGCGGAGTTCGGCGGCAGCGAGCCTGCGGTCGCGATCATCAAGCACGGCAACCCCTGCGGCGTCGCATTCGGGCGGACGGTCGCTGACGCCTACGAGCGCGCGCTGGCGGCCGATCCCGTGTCGGCCTTCGGCGGCATCGTCGCCGCGAACCGGGCCCTCGACGCCGAGGCGGCGCGGGCGATCACGGGCATCTTCACCGAAGTCGTGCTCGCGCCCGACGCGGATGAGGCTGCGCAGGCGGTGTTCGCGGCCAAAAAGAACCTTCGCCTGCTGCTGACCGGCGCGCTGCCTGACCCCGCACGCGGCGGGCTCAACCTGCGGACGATCAGCGGCGGGCTGCTGGTGCAGGCGCGCGACAACGCCGGTGCGCCCGAGATGCGGGTCGTGACCAGGCGTGCGCCAACCGGGCGCGAGATCGCCGATCTGAAGCTCGCGTGGATCGTCGCCAAGCACGTCAAGTCGAATGCGATCGTCTATGCGAAGGACGGAGCGGTCGCCGGCGTCGGCGCGGGCCAGATGAACCGCCGCGATTCGGCGCGCATCGCCGCCATCCGCGCGCGCGAGGCCGCCGATGCCGCCGGCTGGCCGCAGCCCGCGACGGTCGGCTCGGCGGTTGCATCGGATGCGTTCTTCCCCTTCGCCGACGGCGTGCTCGCAGCCGTTGAGGCGGGGGCGACCGCAGTCATCCAGCCCGGCGGCTCGATCCGCGACGAGGAGGTGATCGCCTGCGCCGACGAGGCGGGCGTCGCGATGGTGTTCACCGGCACCCGCCACTTCCGGCATTGAGCCGGAGCGCCGCCTACTCGCCCACGCCCCGCACCACGCGCCCGCCCGTCATGACGAAGCGAACCCGCCGCAGCGCAGCGATGTCCCCGGCCGGGTCGCCGTCGACCGCGATCAGGTCGGCCAGCAGCCCCGCTCTGACCGAGCCCACGCGGTCGCCGATGCCGAACGCGCGGGCGTTGCCGCTGGTCGCCGCGCGCAGCACCTCGGCCGCTTGCATCCCGGCTGCCGCCATCAGCTCGGCCTCGCGCACATTCTCGCCGTGCGCGAACACGCCCACGTCACCGCCGAAGCAGATCGCCACGCCCGCGGCCCGAGCGGCGGTCAAGGCGCGGCGGCTGGCGAGTACGGCCGCAGGCGCAGGCTCCTGCCCATTCCACCCCCGGTAGCGCGAAATCGCATCGGAAGCCGCGAGCGTAGGGCAGAACGCGACGCCGCGCTTGGCCATCAGCGCGAAGACCTCGGGCGTGCCCTGGCTGCCATGCTCGATCGTGTCGGCACCCGCAGCCGCCGCGCGCCGCATCCCTTCGGCGGTGTTGGCGTGGACCGCCACCTGCCGCCCCGCCGCGTGGGCGACGTCGACCACGGCGGCGATCTCGCCCTCGGTGAAGGTCGGGCGGCTCGGCTCGCCGGGGCGCAGGGCGTAGTCGCCGTAGAGCTTCACCACGTCGGCGCCCGCTCCGATCTGGCGTCGCGCGGCTTCGACGACTCCCGGCCCGCTCGCCTCCTCGGCGCCTTGAGGCAGCGCACCCGGCCCGTCGCCCTTGGGGCCGTAAGCACCCGTGGCCACGATCGCGCGCGTCGCGACCAGCAGCCGCGGGCCGGGGACGATGCGCTGCTCGATCGCAGCCTTCAGCCCGACGTCGGCATAGCCCGCGCCTTCGGTCCCCAAGTCACGCAACGTGGTGACGCCAGCCATCAGCGTCGCGCGCGCCGACGCGACCGCGCGCGCGGTTCGCAACGCCAGCGGCTCGCGCAGAACCTGATCGTCCCACGGCGTCTCGTTATACGGGTGCAGGAACAGGTGGCCGTGCCCCTCGATCAGGCCGGGCATGAGCGTCATGCCCGGCAGTTCCACCACGCGCGCTTCGGGCGGGGCGGCGAGGTCGGGCCCCGCCGCCACGATCCGCTCGCCGTCGACCAGCACCGCCCAGCCGGCGTGCACCGCCTGCCCATCGAACACGCGCGCCGGGCGCAGCAGCAGCTGCTCGGCACCCGCCGTGCTGGCCGCGCAAATTGCGACCAGCGCCAGCAGCCACCGGATCATACCGAAGCCCCGTCGCGGCTCATGCGGATCAGCCCCTCCTGCGCGACCGTCGCCACCAGCCGGCCGTCGCGCGTGTAGACCAGCCCGCGCGCCAGCCCGCGCGCGCCGCCCGCCCGCGGGCTTTCCATGGCGTAGAGCAGCCATTCGTCGACGCGCGCATCGCCGTGGAACCACATTGCGTGGTCGAGGCTCGCCATCATCAGCCGCGGATCGTGGAGCGAGATCGGCATCGGGAGCGTCGCTGTGGCAACCAGGAACATGTCCGAAATGAACGCCAGATAGCAGCGGTGCAGCGCGGGGTCGTCGGGCAGGCGCGTCGGCACGCGCAGCCAGGCGTGCTGGCGCGGCGGGTGGGGAGCAACGGTCGCGGTTGCGTAGGGCTCGACCGGCCGAAGCTCGAACGCGCGCGGGCGCAGCAGAAAGGCGCGGCGGTCGGCGGGCAGCAGGTCGGCGTGACGTTCCAAGAGTTCGCGGTCCGAAAGCAGGCCGTCGGGTCCGGGCACCACCGGCATCGGCGCCTGATGCGCGAAACCCGGCTCCTCCACGTGGAAGCTTGCCGACAGGTTGAAGATCGGCCGCCCGTGCTGGATCGCCACCACGCGGCGCGTCGCGAAGCTGCGCCCGTCGCGGGCGCGCTCTACCTGGTAAAGGATCGGCGCGTCGGGATCGCCGGGCAGGATGAAATAGGCATGGAGCGAATGTGCCTTGCGTTCCGCGTCGACCGTCCGTGTTGCAGCGACCAGCGCCTGGCCCAGCACCTGTCCGCCGTAGACGCGCTTCCAGCCTTCCTCCTGCCGAAGGCTGCGGAACAGATTGTCGTCCAGCTCCTCAAGGTCGAGCAGCTCCACCAGCCGCCTGACCGCCGCGTCCGGGGCGTTGTCGTCCGTCATCTCGGCGCACGCGTCCGTCGCCGGAGCGCGGCTGTCAACCCATTGCGCCCGACCCGGGCGCGATCACACCACGTGTCCGGTTCGGCACCGGACGGCGCGAACGGCAATGGCCCTAACGACGGTCATCGCCTTGTCCGCAGCGCGGCGTTCCGGCACCACCCGATATAGGCCGGGCCTTCAGTCGTCTGCCGCGCTAGAAGTCCAGGCCGAGCGTCGCGACGAAGTTCTGGGCGTTGTAGTTGCTGGTGTCGCGCCGGTCGTAATTGAAGCGCGCTGCGAAGCCCGGCTGCAGATAGCTCAGCGCTCCGCCATATTGCCAGCCGCTCGACTTCGGCTTGTCGCCGATCAGCGCCGCCGATGATGCCGCTCCGGTCAGGAAACGCACCGTCGTCGTCGTCGGCTTGGGATCGAGGTTCAGCGCATAGCCGCCGTTCGCCTCGATGCGGATCAGGCCCGTCGCGCCGCGCTTCAAGTCATAGCTCAACCGCAGCTGCGCGGTGTCGGTGACGACGGTCTCGGTCTGCGAGGAGACCTGCAGGTTGAACGCGCCTGCTCCGCTGATCGTGTAGCCATCCTGCTGCACCGCGAGGTAGCTGATCGTGTTCTGCGGCGAGATCTTCAGTCGCCCGACGTTCAGGTGCGCGCCGATCAGCGCTGCCCCGCCATAGGTCAGCCCGCTCCAGCTTGCGTTGAACGGGCTGCTGCTGCCGCCGATCACCAGGCTCCGCCGCGCCCGGTACTGGGCGGTCCCGGCGAGGCCGGTCACTTCGACGAACGCCGGGCCGACGTTCAGGCCCGCGTAGGGCGTGATCGCCTGCGTGTTGACGAAGAGCGGCTGGGCGCCGAGGCCGGGCGCGATCTCCTGCGTGACGCTGGCCCAGTTGGCAACGAAGCCGATGCCGACGACTCCGTTGCCGAACAGCCGCCGATCGCCGCCGAAGGTGAGGCCATAGCTTGACAGATCGAAGGCGGACTCGCTGAGGCCGGTGCGCGAGCGTGCGATCTGGCCATATTGCTGAGCCCAGCCGCCCGCGCCCTGCACCTGGTTGCGGCGCTGATTTTCAACGACCTCCATCCGCGCGCCTGCCGAGCCGAAGCCGAAATCGGCAAAGCTTTCGGCTGCGCGGATCGGTGCGCGGCCGAAGCTGGCCGGGGTTAGCTGCCGGTAGGCCGAGATGACCGCGCCCTGCGTCGGCAGGTTGGCAATCAGCGCAGACGCCGTGGGGCTGCCGGCCAGCCCGATCACCGACAGATCGAACAGCGCCGCCTGAGCAGGCGCGAGGCCGATCTGCGCGGTCGGCAGGCGAGTCAGCGCGACCGAGAGCGTGTTGCCGCTGAGCACCGGATCGCCCTGCGTAAAGAGGAACGGAGCGTTGGAGCGGTCGATCAGCGTCGGGAGGTGGTCGGTCGTGATTCCGCCGCCCGCCTGGATGACGGTGAAGTTCTGCGTGGCCGCGAGGCTCTGCAGCGACAGGCGGATGGTGCTGGTGCCGGTGAAGCTGGCGTTTTTGACGACGGTGAGGCCCGGAGCACCCGCGCGGAACGGTACGACGAGCGTCGACGAGCCTGTCGCTGCGACCGAAGCAAGCGTTGGCGTCGCCTGGTCGCTGAGATCGAGGCGGCTGGTGTCCGCGAGCGTCGCATCGACCGCGACGGGCGAGGTGTATGGCCCCGCGAAACTCCCCGCGCCGGAGAGCGCGATCGCGCCGCCCGCAGCGCCGAACGCGACGTTGCCGTTGATCGAGCCGCCGCTGATCGCGAGCGTCGACCGGCCCGATCCGAACAGGATCGATCCGCCGATCGCGCCGGAGTTGGCAACGGTGACCGCGTTCGGGTTGGCGGTAAGGTCGATCGCCACCGCAGTACCCGCAGTCGTCTGCGTGATCGTGCCCGTGTTGATGATCGTCCGGACCGAGCCGGACTTGTCGACGATGCCTGCCGCGGTCACGTTCGTGCCGTTGGCGCTGGATGTCAGGATGCCGGTATTGACGATCAGCGGAACGGTCGCCCCGGAGTCGATCAATATCGCGGTTGCGTTGCCGCCCGGCCCGGCCGGAGTCTTGCCGGACGCTGCCGTCGCAGTCGCGGCGGCGGTGATCGCGCCCTGGTTCTGCAGGACCGGGATATTGGCTCCGGTCAGCGCTCGGATGCCGATCGCCGGGCCATCGAGCGAGCCCGCGATGATGACGCCCGAACCCTGGTTGTTGAGCCCGCCCGCGAGCGTGGTCGTGGCACCTGCGCCGCCGATCACCACCGCCTGGATGGTCTGGCCCGCCTTGGCGATGCCCGTCGTGATCTGGCCGCGGTTGACGAACCCGTAGGCGTCGTCGCCGGTGCCGACCGGCCCCAGCGTCACCGGCTGCGGGTTGGTGCTGCCCGGCCCGATCACGACCGCCGGAGCACCGGTGGTGACGATCGTCGAGGTGATCAGCGTGCCCGAAGCAGCCGTCCCCGTCGCGAGCGGGATGTAGGTCCCGTCCGAGGCGAGATAGTAGCGATCGTTCAGGAAGCCGCCGCCGACCGAGGCGTTGATCGCAACGCCGGCCAGGCCGGTGTTTCCGGCGACCTCGGCGTTGTTCTGGTCGACGGTACGCGACGTTCCGATGCTGATCGCCCCGCGGTTGGAGACGAGGCCGCTGACGGGCGCAGAGACGAGAATGCCCGCGCTGCCTGCTCCGACCGCGGTGTTCTGGCCGGAGAGGATCAGCGATCCGTTGAGCGGCGCGGCGACGTTCGCGAGGACGGAGTTGGCGCCCGGCGCGGTGATCCCGGCAAGCGCGATCGCCCCCGTGAACGGCGTGCGGATCAGCAAACCGTTGGCGTTGTCGCCGGCGACGCTGATCGTGCTGAGCCCGCCCGCTCCGATCGACCCGGTGACCGGCCCGTTCGCGATCAGGATCCCAATATTGTTCGGCCCGGCGCCCGTCGCGCTGATCGTGCCGTTGTTCACCAGACGCGCGTTCGTAAGCGACGCCGACCCATCAAACAGGATCGCCGTCCCGGTCGTGCCGGTCGCCGAAATCGTGCCGCCGTTCGTCACGAGGTTGTTCGAGTTGATCGTTACCGGGATCCCGCTCGTCACGATGATACTCGCGCCGGAGTTCACGGTGATATCGCCCGGCGCATTGTTCGCCGCGGTCGCGGTCGCCGATGGCGTGGTCTGGGCGCCGGTGACGACCAGCGGATCGGCGCTGGCGGCGAGCGGGACGAGCGACGCGGCGCCCAAGAGAACAACGGCGAAGCGAGACGTCACGGCAGCCCTTTCCGTATCGCGGGGCGGTCCGGCGGCGCGCCGGGCCCCGCGCGGGGAGTTGGGCCGGGTTGCCACGAAATGCAGGGCGGCTTCAAGGCGGGCCGCGCAGGCTGCGGAAACGTCCGCCGCCTGCACGGGCGCTTCAGCCGGTCAGGCGTGCTCCAGCAGCAGGCGCTGCTCGATCGCGCGGTTCTTGATCGCTTTCTGCAGCTTCTCGAACGCGCGCACCTCGATCTGCCGAACGCGCTCACGGCTGATGCCATAGACGTGGCTCAGTTCCTCGAGCGTCTTGGGCTCGTCCGTCAGCCGCCGCTCGGTGATAATATGCTTCTCGCGCTCGTTCAGCCCTCTCATCGCCTCGGTCAGCAGATCGTGGCGCATGTCGCGCTCTTCGCGCTCGGCCACGATCTCGTCCTGGATCGGCCCCTCGTCGGTGAGCCAATCCTGCCACTCGCCCTCGCCGTCCTCACGCAGCGGCGCGTTGAGGCTGGTGTCGCCGCCCATCGCCATGCGGCGGTTCATCGAGGTCACTTCTTCCTCGGTCACGCCCAGCGTCGTCGCGATCGACTTCAGGTCGTCGGGCTTCAGGTCGCCATCCTCCATCGCGTTCAGCTTGCCCTTCAGCCGCCGCAGATTGAAGAACAGCTTCTTCTGCGCCGCCGTGGTGCCGATCTTCACCAGGCTCCAGCTCCGCAGGATGAACTCCTGGATCGACGCGCGAATCCACCACATCGCGTAGGTCGCCAGACGGAAGCCCTTGTCGGGCTCGAACTTCTTCACGCCCTGCATCAGGCCGATATTGCCCTCGCTGATCAGTTCGCTGACCGGCAGGCCATAGCCGCGATAGCCCATTGCGATCTTCGCAACGAGGCGCAGGTGACTTGTCACAAGCTTCGCCGCGGCAGCCGGGTCCTGATGCTCCTGCCAGCGCTTGGCGAGCATATACTCCTCCTCAGGTGCGAGGATCGGAAACTGGCGGATCTGGCTCAGATAGCGGTTGAGCGAAGCCTCACCGCCGAGCGCAGGAATGGTGGCTGGCACAGCCATGTCGACACCTCCAAAAGGCGCGGGCGTTGGCACCGGCGCCATCTCTTACCAATCTAGTCAGTTTTCAACCGAAAGCGAGTCGATCAGTTCCGCCATATCCTGTGGCAAATCGCTCTCGAAGCCTAGCTGAACGCCGCTGATCGGATGCCGAAAGCCAAGCCGTGCTGCGTGGAGCGCCTGCCGGTGGAAATCAAGCCGCGCCAGCAACGACCGGTGTTCACGCGAGGGGCGGCCGTATACCGGATCGCCGAGCAACGCGTGTCCGATCGACGCCATGTGGACGCGCACCTGATGCGTGCGCCCCGTTTCCAGGCGGCATTCGACCAGCGCTGCGTCGTTGAACGCGCGCTTGATCGCGTAGTGGGTGACCGCGTGTTTTCCATGCGCACGGTCTACGATCGCCATCTTCTGCCGGTTCTGCGGACTTCGACCAATCGCGCCCTCGATCCGACCAGCTGCAGGCACGGGGCGCCCGCTGGTGACTGCAAGGTACCGGCGGTCGATCGTATGCGCGGCAAACTGGCGCGCGAGGCCTTCATGCGCCGGATCGGTCTTGGCGACAACCATCAGCCCCGACGTGTCCTTGTCGATGCGGTGGACGATCCCCGGCCGCGCGACGCCGCCGATGCCGCTGAGGCGGCCCGCGCAGTGATGCAGAAGCGCATTCACAAGCGTGCCGTCCGCATGGCCGCACGCGGGGTGGACGACGAGGCCGGCCGGCTTGTCGAGAATGAGGAGATGCTCGTCCTCGTAGGGCACGACGAGCGGGATCGCCTCGGCCCGGGCAGCGGGTGGAGCGACCGGGGGCAGCTCCAGCCAGAATGCCTCGCCGCCGCGGACCTTCAGCGCCGGATCGCGGACAAGCGTGCCGTCTCGCCCGCGCACCGCGCCCGCGGAAACCAGCGCTTTCAGCCGCTCGCGCGACAGCTGCGGGACGGCGGCGGCGAGCGCGCGGTCGAGCCGCCAGCCCGCCGCGTCTGCCGGCAGCTCGACGCTCAGATTGGATTCGCCCGGTCCCACCACTAAGCTCCCGCCCGCAGATATGGAGATTGTCGTCGACACGTCAGCCCTTCGCGCGATGCTCGCCCACGCCGCTGTCGACACCCCGCGCGAGGCGTGCGGGCTGTTGTGGTGCGATCCGGCGCACGGGCGATCGACCCTCTCGACCATCGATCGCGCGGAACCCGCAGCGAACGTTGCCGCACAACCCATGACGAGCTTCGAGATCGACCCGGCCGCGTTGTTCGGCGCGCAGCGGCGCGAGCGAGCCGGTGGCGGCTGCCTGGCGGGCTGGTATCACAGCCACCCGTCCGGCGTACTCGATCCGTCGCCGAGCGACGCCGAAGCCGCCGGGCGCGAACCCGGGCGCGTGTGGATCATCGTCGGCGCCGCGCGCGCGGCGGCGTGGCGCTCGCGTCCCGGCGGGCCGGTGCTCGGCGCGTTCGAAGCGCTGACGCTGAGGATCGGCTGATGGCCACCGGCGCGGTCAAGTGGTTCAATCACAAGAAGGGCTTCGGCTTCATCACGCCCGATCTCGGCCCGTGCGACGTGTTCGTGCACATCACCGCGGTCAAGCGGTCGGGGCTGGAGCGAATCGACGACGGCCAGCGTGTCGAGTTCGAGCTCGCGCAGATGGGCGACGGGCGGCTGTCGGCGCAAGGGCTGCGCCCGCTCGCGCGGATCGAACTGCGCGAGGACTTGAGCGAGGGATGAGCGACCCGCTTGATTTCGCTGGCCTGCTGGTCGCACGAATCTGCCATGATTTCGCCGGCGCGGTCGGCGCTCTGACAAGCGGCGCCGAGCTGCTGCTGGACGAGCCCGACCCCGAGCTGCGCGCCGAGTTCGCGCGCATGATGGGCGAAACCGCAGCCGGGCTTGGCGGACGGCTGAAGCTCATTCGGCTGGCATTCGGCGGAGCGCTCGACGGGCCGGCCGTTCCAACCGCCGAGCTTGCCGCGACGCTGCGCGACGGGCTGGGAGAGAGCATCTGCAAGGTCGAGGCGATGGCGGATGCGGGCTCTTCGCTGCCCCGCCCGCAGGCGCGCGTGCTCGCGGCGCTGACGATGGTCGCCGCAACCGCCTGCGCTGAGGTGCGCGCCCGCGCGGCGCTTGTCGCGTTCGGCCCCGGCGGGCTCGACGCGCACGCCAGCCAGTGCACCATCGGCCCCGCCGTGCGCGCGGCGCTTGCCGGGGAGAGCGCGCCGACCTCGTCCGCGCTGGCACCGGCAGCATACGCCGCGCGCGCCGCGGCCGCGTGCGGGCTGCTGATCGCCGTGGAGGAGCAGCCCGGGCTGCTGCGCTTCCGGCTGCTGCCGATCGCCCCGCGTTGATGGCGCGCGGCGAGCGCACCATATTCCGCCCAACATCGCGGCGGCCAGCGACCGGCCGCCGCGCGCACCTGGAGCCTTGAATGCCACGGAACTTGCCGCTGCTGCCGCTACGCGACATCGTCGTATTCCCGCAGATGATCGTTTCCCTTTTCGTCGGCCGCGCGAAGTCGGTGGCCGCGCTTGAGGCCGCGCTGAAGGCCGACCGCCAGGTGTTGCTTGTCAGCCAGCGCAACCCCGCCGACGAAGACCCCGGCCGCGACGAGCTCTACGACGTCGGCGCGATCGCTGGCGTGCTGCAATTGCTGAAGCTGCCCGACGGGACCGTGAAGGTGCTGGTGGAAGGCCGCAGCCGCGCCCGGCTGGCTGGCATCGAGGAGACCGACGGCTTCTGGACCGCGAGCTTCGAGCCGCTGGAGGACGAGGACCAGGACGAGCTAGAGGCGCAGTCGCAGGAGCTGGAGGCGCAGGTCAAGGCGGTTGCCAAGCAGTTCGAAAGCTATGTCCGCCTGAACCGCAAGGTGGCGCCCGAGATCGTCGCGCAGATTGCGCAGATCGAGGATCCGTCGCGGCTGGCCGACACCGTTGCGTCGAATCTCAACCTCAAGGTCTCGGACAAGCAGAAGATTCTTGAGACCGAAGACGTGCTGAAACGTCTGGAACTCGTCTCCGCCCATATGGAAGGCGAGTTGGGTGTGATGCAGGTGGAGAAGAAAATCCGCAGCCGCGTCAAGCGCCAGATGGAGAAGACGCAGCGCGAATATTATCTGAACGAGCAGCTGAAGGCGATCCAGCGCGAGCTGGGCGAGGCGGGCGAGGACGGCCGCGACGAGGTCGCCGAGATCGAAGAGAAGATCGCCAAGACCAAGCTCAGCAAGGAAGCGCGCGAGAAGGCGACCGCCGAGGTCAGGAAGTTGAAGGCGATGAGCCCGATGTCGGCCGAGGCGACGGTCGTGCGCAATTACCTGGATACGCTGCTGGCGCTGCCGTGGGGCAAGCGCTCGAAGCTGAAGCGCGACATCGGCGAGGCGCAGCGCGTGCTCGATGCGGACCATTTCGGGCTGGACAAGGTCAAGGAACGGATCGTTGAGTATCTCGCCGTCCAGGCGCGCACCAACAAGCTGAAGGGACCGATCCTGTGCCTCGTCGGCCCGCCCGGAGTCGGCAAGACCTCGCTCGGCCGTTCGATCGCCAAGGCGACGGGGCGCGAGTTCATCCGTCAGTCGCTGGGCGGTGTGCGGGACGAGGCCGAAATCCGCGGCCACCGGCGGACGTATATCGGATCGATGCCCGGCAAGATCATCCAGAACCTGAAGAAGGCTGGCACATCGAACCCGCTGTTCCTGCTGGATGAGATCGACAAGTTGGGCCACGATTTCCGCGGTGACCCCTCGTCGGCGCTATTGGAGGTGCTGGATCCCGAGCAGAACGCCAAGTTCAACGACCATTATCTGGAGGTCGACTACGATCTTTCAGACGTCATGTTCGTGACGACCGCGAACACACTCAACATGCCGCAGCCGCTGATGGATCGCATGGAGATCATCAATCTCAGCGGCTATACCGAAGACGAGAAGGTGGAGATCGCCAAGGGCCACCTGATCCCCAAGCAATATGAAGCGCACGGCCTGAAGGCGGCCGAGTTCGCGATCGAAGATTCGGCGTTACGCGATCTGATCCGCTATTATACCCGCGAAGCGGGCGTCCGCACGCTGGAACGCGAACTGGCGCGGCTGGCGCGCAAGAGCCTCCGCCGCATCCTGGAGGCGAAGGCCGAGACCGTCACCATCACGTCCGAGAACCTTGGCGAATATGCCGGGGTTCGGAAGTTTCGCTATGGCATTGGCGAGGAGGAGGATCAGATCGGCGCGGTGACCGGGCTCGCCTGGACCGAGGTGGGCGGCGAGCTGCTGACGATCGAAGCCGTGACGGTGCACGGCAAGGGCGAGATCCGCATGACGGGCAAGCTCGGCGAGGTGATGCAGGAAAGCGGATCGGCCGCGCTCAGCTTCGTGAAGGCGCGCGCGACGCAGTACGGGATCAAGCCGAACCTGTTTGCCAAGCGCAACATCCACGTCCACGTGCCCGAGGGCGCGACTCCGAAGGACGGGCCGAGCGCGGGCGTGGCGATGGTGACCGCGATCGTCTCGACGCTGACCGGGGTGCCGGTGAAGCGCGAGGTGGCGATGACCGGCGAGGTGACGCTGCGCGGCCGCGTGCTGCCGATCGGCGGCCTGAAGGAGAAGCTGCTCGCGGCGTTGCGCGGCGGTCTGACGACGGTGCTGATCCCGCAGGAAAACGCGAAGGATCTGGCCGAAATCCCGGCGAACGTAACGTCGGCGCTAACGATCGTCCCAGTGAGCCACGTGGACGAAGTGCTGACGCGCGCTCTCGCCGCGCCGCTCACTCCGATCGACTGGGTGGAGCCCGAGGAACTCGCCGCCGCCCCGCCGCCCACGGTTCCGGAGGACGATTCGGCGCTCCGTCACTAGGCCTCGCCCCGCCCGCCGCCAGAAAGCGCCCATTCGGGCGCTTTCTTTTTGACACATCGCCGAAACGTGCGCCAATGTAGCTACGGGCAGAAGGCCCGAACAGACCCGTGAGCGGGCGTTTCAGGGAGAGCACATGAACAAGCAGGAGCTGGTGCGCGCCGTGGCGGAGACCGCGGGCCTCGACAGGGACGCGGCATCGAAAGCCGTCGAGGCCACCTTCAATCACATCCAGCAGGCGCTTGTGCGCGGCGACGAGGTCCGGCTTGTCGGATTCGGATCATTCTCGGTCAGCCAGCGCAAGGCGTCCACCGGCCGCAACCCGCGCACCAAGGAGCCGATGGAGATCTCCGCGTCGAACCAGCCGAAGTTCAAGGCCGGCAAGGGCTTGAAGGACGCCTGCAACGGCGCTGCCTGAGCGCAGCCTTTGAGGGCGTGGCTGCCAGCCGCGCCGGTCCAGCGCCGCCCCGGCCCCGGGGCGCGCTGCATTTCAAGTCTGGTCAGACCGTTCGAGAGGACGCCCGCACGCTGACGCTCGGTGGGGGCGTCGGCCTGTGCGCTTTACCGGGCGCGTCCCCGCAAGCCCGTGGCGATACCCGCCGCCGCGCCCCGGTCGACAGCACCGCCGCGGGGCCGTAAGGGCCCGCGATGGAGCACCCCGGCACCATCCTTATCGTCGATTTCGGCAGCCAGTTCACTCAGCTCATCGCCCGCCGCGTGCGCGAGGCGGGCGTCTACAGCGAGATCGTCCCCTTCGACCGTGCCACCGACGCGATCGCCCGGCTGCGCCCCAGGGGCGTGATCCTCTCCGGCGGCCCGGCCAGCGTCACCGAGCGTGATAGCCCGCGGCTCGATCCAGCGGTGCTCGCAGCCGGCGTGCCTGTGCTCGGCGTCTGCTACGGCGAGCAGGCGATGGTCGCCGCGCTCGGCGGCGTCGTCAGTCCCGGCATCACGCGCGAGTTCGGCCGCGCCGTCCTTGAGGTTGCCGAGCCGTCGGCCTTGTTCGATGGCATCTGGACCCCCGGCGAGCGTCACCAGGTGTGGATGAGCCACGGCGACAAGGTCGATGCGCTGCCCGTTGGCTTCCGCAGCATCGCGCGCTCGGACGGCGCGCCCTACGCAGCGATCGCCGACGATGCGCGGCGCCTTTACGGCGTGCAGTTCCACCCCGAGGTCGTCCACACGCCCGACGGCGCCCGGCTGCTCTCGAACTTCGTCCACCAGGTCGCGGGCTGTGCGCCCGGCTGGACGATGGCCGGCTTCCGCGCAGCCAAGATCGCTGAAATCCGCGCGCACGTGGGCGACGGCCGCGTCATCTGCGGGCTGTCGGGCGGGGTCGATTCGGCGGTCGCCGCGGTGCTGATCCACGAGGCGATCCGCGACCAGCTGACCTGCGTGTTCGTCGACCACGGGCTGCTGCGGCAGGGCGAGGCCGAAGAGGTCGTGTCGCTGTTCCGCGGCGCGTACAACATCCCGCTGATCCACGTCGACGCAAGCGAAGCGTTCCTGCGCGCGCTCGCCGGCGTCACTGATCCCGAAACCAAGCGCAAGACGATCGGCCGCCTGTTCGTTGAGGTGTTCGACCGCGAAGCCGCGAAGATCGACGGTGCGCGCTTTCTCGCGCAGGGCACGCTCTACCCCGACGTGATCGAGAGCGTCACCACCGGCGGCCCATCGGTCACGATCAAGTCGCACCATAATGTCGGCGGCCTGCCCGAGCGGATGAAGCTGAAGCTTGTCGAACCCTTGCGCGAACTGTTCAAGGACGAGGTCCGCGCGCTGGGCCGTGAGCTCGGGCTGCCACCCGCCTTCGTCGGCCGCCATCCGTTCCCCGGCCCCGGCCTCGCCATCCGCATCCCCGGCGAGGTGACGCGCGAGCGCTGCGATATCCTGCGCAAGGCCGACTCGATCTACCTCGACGAGATCCGCCGCGCCGGCCTGTACGACGCGATCTGGCAGGCGTTTGCGGTGTTGCTGCCGGTGCGCACCGTCGGCGTGATGGGCGATGCCCGCACCTACGAGCATGTCTGCGCGCTGCGCGCAGTCACATCGGTCGATGGCATGACGGCCGACGTCTACCCCTTCGACAGCGCGTTCCTCAGCGCGGTCGCAACGCGGATCGTGAACGAGGTGAGGGGCATCAACCGCGTGGTCTACGATTACACGAGCAAACCACCCGGGACGATCGAGTGGGAATAATTTTTGCCCATCCGAGGGTATCCGAAACTACGCCAGAATACGCTCTAACCCACTGAAACACAAAAATAATCGAGCCATAGCCTATCGATGTCTATCGGTGGGCATGGAACGCGTCTGTCGTGTCTGGCGACGGACCCGCCCCCGTTGATCATCCGGGAAATCGAAAGTACCGTCAGAGCGACCGAGGCCGATGACGGTACTTTTTCGGCCTAATCTGCTGAAAATAAACAGATATTTCCGCCGAAAGCCTCCGAAAAACGCCTGACGGTCTTTTTTTGCGTGGAGGCCCCAAATGTTGACGGATACAGCACTCAAGTGCCTGAAACCAAAAGCCAAAATGTACAACGTGACCGATCGTGACGGCATGTATGTGCGTGTCGCGCCGACGGGCGGCATCTCGTTCAGGCTCGACTACCGGCTGAACGGCAGGCGGGAGACCGTCCATCTCGGCAAGTACGCCCGAGATGGGATCTCACTCGCCCGGGCGCGCGAACTGTGCCTGGACGCGAAACGGATGATCGCCGAGGGGCGGTCCCCTGCCATCGAGAAGCAGCGGGATAAGCGCCGGATCAAGGAAGCCAAGAGCTTCGGTGAGTTTGGCGAGAAGTGGCTGACGGGTGAGCCCATGGCGGACAGCACGCGTGCCATGCGCCGCGCCATCTTCGAGCGTTAACTCAAGCCCGTCTGGCGGAACCGGTTGCTGACCGAGATCACGCCTGATGACCTGCGCGCTCACTGCGCCAAGATCGTGGAACGGGGCGCGCCGGCGACAGCCATCCATGTGCGGGATATCCTGAAGCAGATCTACGCCTTCGCCATTCTCCATGGCGAGAAGGTCGCGAACCCGGCCGATGATGTCGGTCCTGCTTCGATCGCGACCTTCACGCCGAAGGACCGGGCGCTTTCCCCGACCGAGATCCGCATCATGCTCAAGCAGCTCGAGCATGTCGCGACGCTGCCAACCATCCGCCTGGGCATGAAGCTCTACCTCCTTACCATGGTCCGGAAGAGCGAGCTGCAGGACGCGGTCTGGGATGAGGTCGATTTCGAAAACGCCGTATGGACGATCCCGAAGGAGCGCATGAAGCGATCGAAGCCGCACAATGTCTACCTGTGCCGGCAGACCCTCGACATCATGATCACGCTCAAGACCTGCGCCGGCAATTCCCGATATCTGCTGCCGTCCCGCTACGATGCGGACGCGCCGATGTCGCGGGCGACCTTTAACCGGGTCACCTACGCTGTCGTCGAACAGGCCAAGAAGGAGGGGCTGCCGCTGGAGCCGTTCACCGTCCATGACCTTCGGCGCACGGGGTCGACGCTGCTCAACGAGCTGGGCTTCAACCGCGACTGGATCGAGAAGTGCCTGGCGCACGAGGATGGGCGTTCATCGCGCGGCGTCTATAACAAGGCCGAGTACGAAGTTCAGCGTCGCCACATGATGCAGGAATGGGCTGATACCGTCGATGCCTGGGTCGAGGGCCGGAAGTATGTTCCGACGCTGTTGCCGACAGTCATGCCGCCTATCGCGCTCGATCCTGCCCTTTGACCGGCCGGGAATGGCGTTTGGTCACATCGGGATGCTGAGAGCGGGCAATCGGCTTCGCGCGCCGTGCCAGCAACCAGGCCTGGACCTCCGCAAGATCCCAGACGATGCAGCGCGGCGACAGCGCGAAACGCCGCGGAAAGTCGCCGCGCTGCTCCATCTCGTAGATCGTGCTGTCGGCCAGGGGCACCATCTCTCGCAGTTGGTGCCGCCTGATGGTCTTCCTGATCTCCAAAGGCTCGCTCTGACCCATTCGCAATCTCCTTCGCGGCTGTCGCTGGCGATTGAGAACGATAGGTGCCGATACCGGAAGTCCCTTCTGCGTGGCGTGCGGCAATTTCGGGCTCTGGCGTAGAAATCGGCGGGTCATATTCAGTCTTGGCAGGGCAGCCGGATATCCATCAGCCCACAGAATCTGCACGACTCGCCGCAGGCTTTGCGCGCCGTAATTGCGCTGTTCAGATCACGCACCATTTACTCTTTGCTCCGGCGAGATGCGATCCGGAAGTCCGCAAGCGACGTAGCAAAAGTCGACCGTGCGACACTTAAGGATTTCGTGGGCGGCGGTAGCGAGGAGACGGAGAAGATTCATAATCTGATTGGAACAGTTCTCGGGGGCTGACGGGGCTACGTTGCGAAGACCTTTGCATCATGGGGAACCATCGTGCCGAGACCGAAGATCGAGCTACGCCACGTGCGTTACATCATCGCCGCTGCGGAAAGCGGCAGCTTCCGGCGCGCGGCTCAAGATCTCGGCGTCGAGCAGTCAGCTATCAGCCGCCGAATCCGCGATGTCGAGGATGAGATCGGCGCTCAGCTGTTCCGCCGTCACCCTGCCGACGTCGACCTGACGGAGATCGGGAAGAAGTTTCTGCACCAGGCAAGCCCCGGCGCACACCAGATCGGTTTGGCGCTCGAAAGCGCAAGGACGATCGCGGCCACAGGACGACATCTGAGAATCGGCCTCTTCGGCCCATTGACCATGGGGTTTCTGTCAGAGCTCTTCGCCGCTTTTCGGCGAGGCAGGCCGGGCACCCGGCTGCGATTCAGCGGGGCAAGTACGCCCGAACTCATCGCGGCCGTGCGGCGTGGGCAGCTGGATGTCGGTGTCGTCGCGGAGGCATCGCCCGGTCGGGGCTATGCCATGACCCATCTTTGGGACGAACCCGTCTATCTGGCGATGCCGGAGAGCGACCCGCTCGCCGCCCTGAAGGCGGTTCGATGGTGTGATCTGCGCGATCGGCACTTCGTGGTCACCGACTTACCGACGGGCGATTTCGCGAAGGATTATCTGGCGCGTCATCTTCAGGCCCCGCGTAAAGCGCTGTGTATCGAGCAGTTATCTGTGACGCGGGAGTCGTTGATGCAGATTGTCGCGCACGGCGGCGGCGTCACCATCGCGGGTAGCGCCCATGTCCGTTTCGGCCTTTCAGGCATCACCTTCCGCCTGATCGGAGACGCCATGCTTCGCTATGGCGCCGTCCATTCGAGCGTGACTCTCCAAAGGGATCTCGAACGTCTGCTGTCGCTGGCCAAGTCCCTTTCTGAGAGAGACCAGGCCAGGTTCGCCCGCCAGCGCCCGCTTCGCCCTGAGAATCGGCACGGGTCATGCGTTGAGCGCCCTCGCGGCATGTTTGACCTGCCCCCGTCGAGTGGACCGGGTTGATTGTTAGTGGATTATGCTCGCCG
>JAVVHE010000021.1:0-48759 GCA_032249695.1 Sphingomonadaceae bacterium
CGTGGTCCAGACTATCATAGTCTCTGGGCCACTCAGCGGGGGGCAGAT
The DNA here is from genome assembly GCA_032249695.1 of Sphingomonadaceae bacterium. Classification (GTDB taxonomy): domain Bacteria; phylum Pseudomonadota; class Alphaproteobacteria; order Sphingomonadales; family Sphingomonadaceae; genus JAVVHE01. The sequence goes on from JAVVHE010000021.1 coordinate 49, forward strand.
CAGCCGCCTGACCGCCGAGCGCGCCCGCTGCGGCTGGCCCTCTCCGCTACCGCAGGGTGTGGCACGATGACAACTAGACTGGAATCGAGACCATGCGTCGGTGGCTGCGGCAGCATCGCCGTGCCGGTGCGTCTCGGCCTGTGCCGACAGTGCGCGGATAACCCATGGCTGGTCTCCGCCGCCAGCAAGATGGCCCGCGCACGTGTCGCGCTGATGGGTCTCACGACGGCGGTCCTGGCGTCTGCGGTCACGCTCGGGCTAATGTATGGTGGCTGACGCGCTCGTGAGCACGACGCTCGATCCTCCAGATCGGGCCGCGCTCGCAGAGATCGCGCGGCGCCGCGTGGGCGGGTCCAGGGGCCGGCCCGTCCGGCTCGAAATCGACCATCTGCTCGTATTGCTCGGCCCGCACATCTGGCCGATCCTGTCGCGCGCCGAATCAGAAGAGCTCCGCGCACGATGCCCCGGACCGTCACGAGAGAACCGCGCCCCGCAGCTGCCGCACGATCTGCCCCCGCGCGAGTCCAGCTCGGGCCATATTGGCTGTGGTACCGCGCCGACCGCGACCGCTGGTGCATCTGCTGGTACGATGACGGAGCGGACGGTCGAGGCCGAAGAACGCGCCGCCGCGAGACGCGCATCGGAGGCGGTGACCCGGATCACCCGCCGCCAGCAGTCCTCGATGCACTAGCCGCTTTTTATCATGAGCGGCGCGCGCCCAGGCGCGAGGCGCCGCCGGCAGCGCTTGCCGTGACGCTCATCGCTGACTGGCTCCAGGCGCGCGAAACCGCGCCGCTCATCGGGCGCCGCGGCGATCGGCGGCCGGTCGCGCTCAACCGTTATGCCGACGCGGTGCGGCACTGGCTGCGATTTTTCGAGGCCGATCGCAGGCGGCTCGGCGGCGGCGCGCACAGCGTCGACGATCTGGGAGACCCCGATCTGATCGACCGCTACATCGCGTTCCGCTCGGCCGAGGCGGGGCAGGGCGGTCGCTCGGTCAGCCCGCACACGATCGACCGTGAGATCGCGGCGGTGCGCGCAGCGGTCAATTGGGGCTGGCGCAAGCGGCGGCTGACGAGCGCTCCGTATATCGCGGGCGTACCGCACAAGCCCCGACCTCATCGCCGCGCGCTGCTGCCGCGCGAGGTCGCCCAGCTGCTCGAGGCCGCCCGCGCGCGGCCTGAATGGCACCATGTCCACCTCTACGCGATGATCGCCCTGTCGACGCTGGCGCGTAGCCAGGCTATCCTCGAGGCCGAGCACGACCAGGTGGTGGACGGTGTCTGGTACGGCGACCGCGGCGACGTGCCCGGCGCGACCGCGACGACACTCCGCACGCGCGTGGAGTCGTCGAAAAGACGGGGCTACGCGCCCCTCTGCCCGACCCTGGCGCCGTGGCTGGAGGGGCGGCGAGGCAAAATCGTCCGCTGGACGGTGACGGGCACCAGAAACGCCGCGCGCGCGAGGACGCGGGGCATCGCGCCCGGCACGCCGGTCACGCGCGAGACGCATTCGATCAAGCGGTCCTGGGCGGCGGTGATGATCGCGGCCGGGCTCGTCCAGCGCGACCGCGCGGGGCACCCGCTGATGCGGCCCGTCGTCGATCGCAACGGCGTTCAGCGCGTGAGCGCCGATGGCACGCCGTTGGCGGTGCCGCTGCCGCTCGGTCCGCCCAACATCCTGCGCCACACCGCCGAGACCGAGCTGCACCGGCGCGGTGTGCCAGAGTCGCAGATCGAGGCCGCAGCGGGGCACGCTCCGCGGGGGACTGGCCGCCGGTTCTACGCCCATCTCCGGCTCGAGCACATGCGCGAGTTTCTGGCGGCGGTAGAGGCGTACTGGTCGGAGGTGGGGAAGTATACCCAGGCGCACCTGCGATACCAGCGCGATACCAACATCGTGATGCTGCCCGGTGCCCGCGCCGCCGCCACGAAGGAAAACGGCTGAAATCCGGGATCTGAATGGTGCCGCTTGCGTGACTCGAACACGCGACCCTCGCATTACGAATGCGATGCTCTACCGGCTGAGCTAAAGCGGCGCTCCGGGATGAGCGGCGGCGCTAGCAGAGCGGGGCGGGTGGCGCAACCGCCAGGGTCTCAGGCGCGCCGGAAGCGGGCCCCGAAGAAGCCGTCGAGCCCGCCCGGCAGCTGGTCGGGGCGCGTGCGCAGCCAGCCCTCGGCCGTGGGGGTGAGGCTCGCCGGAAGCTCGTCTGGGGCGATCGGTATGGGCACTAGGCCGGGTTCGCGGCTCAGCGCGCCGGCCTGGGCTTCGCCCTCCTCGGGCTCCAGCGAGCAGACCGCGTAGACCAGCGTGCCTCCGGGCCGCAGCCACCCCGCTGCCCGCGCCGCGAGCGCAGCTTGCGTGGCCACCAGCGGAGCGAGGTCCGGCGTGGCCTTGAGGTAGAGCACATCGGGGTGCCGCCGCGCGATGCCGGTTGCCGAGCAGGGCGCGTCGATCAGCACCGCGTCGAACGGCTCCGGCGGCTCCCACGCGAGCGCATCCGCGGTGACCGCCGTGGCGCTGAGGCCGGTGCGCGCGAGGTTGGCGGCGAGCAATTCGAGCCGCCGCGCCGAGAGGTCGAGCGCGGTCACCTCCCACCCGGCGGCGGCGAGCTGCAGCGTCTTGCCTCCGGGCGCCGCGCATAGATCGAGCACGCGGCCCGGCCCCGGCCCGAGCAGCCGGGCCGGGAGCGACGCGGCGAGATCCTGCACCCACCACGCGCCCACGGCGAAGCCGGGCAGCGCCTCGAGCGCACCGCGGCCGTGCGCTCGGTCGGCCGGCAGGCGGACATGGCCGGGCGCGAGGCTGACGCCGCCCAGCCGCTCGGCCCACACGGACGTCTCGGCCGGGCTGCAGAGGGCGAGATCGAGCGGCGGCTCGCGCTCCAGTTCGGCAGCGATCGCGTCGCGCGCAGCTTCGCCGTAGCGGTCGGCCCAGCGGCTGGCCCACGGTTCGGGCAGCCGCGCGGCGGGAGGCTCGGCGTGCTCGCTGAGCACGCGCGACAGCACCGCATGCGCCAGGCGGCGGGGGCCGCCCGCGAGCAGCGGCAGCGCGGTTGCGACGATGGCGTGCGGCGGCGTGCCGAGCGCCCACGCCTGCGCCAGCGCCAGCCGCAGCACCATGCGCGCCTTGGCGTCGCGGGGCAGTGGTTGGGGGGTCGCCGAGTCGATGGCAGCGTCGAGCGCCGTCACCCGCCGAAGCGCCGCGAGCGCGATGGCCTGCGCCAGGCCGCGGTCGCTGGGCTGCAGCCCGCCGAGCACGCCGTACTGCCGCTCCAGCGGCCGCCCCAGCCCGAGCACGCCGTGCAGCATGGTGAGCGCAGCGCGGCGGGCGGGGAGGCCGGGGGCGTCCGCGCGAGGCTCCTCGCGGCGACGGTTGGGCTTCATTGGGCGTTCGGCCGGGGATGAACGCGACGGTGGGCGACGCGCGCACCGGGCAGCAACTGCCGATCCGCTGCCGGGATGCGAGCGCACAGCCGCCTCGCCGCATGTTTACCCCTGGCTGCTATCGGCCGGGCAACGACTTGGCGAAGGTGTCGAAGTCCACTCGTCTGCGCCCCTTGCGATGTAGCCATTCGGTCAATGTTACTCCCGGCCGTAGCGGCGGCTGCTCACCAGTCTTTACCCCGCCGCGCGTGAGGCTTGCAGAGACTCGGGCGCGGCACACCGGTGCTGCGGACAGGCTCGCGCCCGAACATCTGCGCCGGCGACGCCCGTCCCGCGGAGGCAGCCGGAGGCGGCGGCCGAGGCGGCCACCTCCGTCGCCCGTGACCCTGCTACGCCGGGACATTCTCCGGCCCGGCCAGCGCGGCGGCGCGTTCGCGTTCGGCGGCCCGGATCGCTGCGTCGCGGGCAGAGGCGGTGACGCGCATCCGGTTCATGCCGGCGCCCGTGCCCGCCGGGATCAGGCGGCCGACAATCACGTTCTCCTTCAGGCCGTCGAGCGTGTCGGTCTTGCCCTGGACACTCGCCTCGGTCAGCACGCGCGTCGTTTCCTGGAACGATGCGGCGCTGATGAAGCTGCGCGTCTGGAGCGAGGCCTTGGTGATACCCAAGAGCACCGGCTTGCCTTCGGCCGGCGTCTGGCCTGGCAAGAGCTTGGCGTTCTCGGCATCCATCTCGTCGCGGTCGACCTGTTCGCCGGTGATCAGCGTTGTGTCGCCCGAAGACGTGATCTCAACCTTTTGCAGCATCTGGCGCACGATCACCTCGATGTGCTTGTCATTGATCTTCACGCCCTGCAGTCGATAGACCTCTTGGACTTCGGCGCACAGATATTCGGCCATGGGCTCGACACCCAGCACGTCCAGAATATCATGCGGATCGGGGTTGCCGTCGATGATGTGGTCGCCCTTTGCCACATAGTCGCCCTCCTGCACGGTAATGTGCCGGCCCTTGGGAACCATGTATTCCACCGGTTCGGCATTGGGGTCCTCAGGCCGCAGGATAATACGGCGCTTGGCCTTGTAGTCCTTGCCGAATTCGATGCGGCCGCTGATGCGGGCAATGACCGCGTTGTCCTTGGGCTTGCGCGCCTCGAACAGCTCGGCCACCCGCGGCAGACCGCCGGTGATGTCGCGCGTCTTGGCGCTTTCCCGCGGAACACGCGCGATGACTGCACCCGCTTCGACCATGTCGCCGTCGTTGACCGACAGAACGGCCGAAGGCGGCAGGAAGTAGCGCGCACTGTCCGATCCAGCCTCGGTCTCGCCGGTCAGTGTGATGCGCGGCCGCAAGTCGGCGTTCGCCTTGGAGGTCGATTTGAACTCGGTCACCACCTTGTTGACGATGCCCGTCGCCTCGTCGGTCTCCTCGGAGAGCGTCAGCCCTTCGATGAGGTCCTGGTAGGCCACGCGACCCGCCTTTTCGGTGATGATCGGCTGGGTGTAGGGATCCCACTCGGCCAGCCGCTCGCCCTTGGTGACGATCGCACCGTCGCCGTGGATCAGCCGCGCGCCATACGGGATGCGGTGCGTCGAGCGTTCGCGGCCGTCGGTATCGATCAGCACGAGTTCGCCGTTGCGCCCCATCGCGAGCACGCGGCCGCGTGCGTCGCTCAGCGTCGGCAGGTTGCGCAGCTCGACACGGCCGTCGACGACGGCTTCCAGCGTCGACTGCTCGCTTACCTGCGCGGCGCCGCCGATGTGGAAGGTGCGCATCGTCAGCTGCGTGCCCGGCTCGCCGATCGACTGGGCGGCGATCACACCAACCGCCTCGCCCATATTGACCGGCGTACCGCGCGCGAGATCGCGCCCGTAGCAGGCCGCGCAGACGCCGGTCTTGGTTTCGCACACGAGCGGTGAGCGGATCTTCACCGACTGGACCGCGGCCTTTTCGATCATCAGCGCCTCGGCCTCCGAGAGCAGCGTGCCCGCGGGCACGAGAACCTCGTTGGTCTTGGGGTCGACGACGTCGTCGGCCGTGGTGCGGCCGAGGATACGCTCGGCGAGGCTGACGATCGTATTGCCGCCCTCGATGATCGCACGCGTTTCGAGCGCCCTGTTCGTGCCGCAATCCTCCTCGGCAACGACGCAGTCCTGGCTCACGTCGACGAGACGGCGGGTGAGGTAGCCCGAGTTCGCGGTCTTGAGGGCGGTGTCGGCCAGGCCCTTGCGGGCGCCGTGGGTGGAGTTGAAATACTCCAGAACGGTAAGACCCTCCTTGAAGTTCGAGATGATCGGCGTCTCGATGATCTCTCCGCTGGGCTTCGCCATCAGACCGCGCATGCCCGCCAGCTGCTTCATCTGTGCCTGGCTGCCACGCGCGCCGGAATGCGCCATCATGTAGATGGAATTGACCGGCAGGGTGCGCCCGTTCTCGGCGGTTTTCACCGTCGAGATTTCCTTCATCATCTCGCCCGCGACACGGTCACCGCAGCGTGCCCATGCGTCGATCACCTTGTTGTACTTCTCGCCCTGCGTGATCAGGCCATCCTGGTACTGTTGTTCGTAATCGGCGACGAGGCGCTTCGTTTCCTCGACCATTTCGATCTTGGCAGAGGGGATGACCATGTCGTCCTTGCCGAAGCTGATCCCGGCCATGAAGGCGTGGCGGAAGCCCAGCCCCATGATCGCGTCGGCGAACAGCACCGTCTCCTTCTGGCCAGTGTGGCGGTAGACGGTATCGATGACGTCGCCGATGTCCTTCTTGGTCAGCAGGCGATTGACGATATCGAACGGCACCTTGGGGTTCTTGGGCAGGATCTCGCCCAGCAGCAGCCGCCCCGGAGTCGTCTGATAGCGCTTCATCACGATTTGGCCGTCGGCTTCGGCCTGCGGCACGCGCGCTGTGATCTTGGCATGCAAGGTCACCACCTTCGCGTCGAGCGCCTGGCGCACTTCGCTCAAGTCAGCGAACGCCATGCCCTCGCCCGGCTCGTTCGGCCGCTCGATCGTCAGATAGTAAATGCCCAGCACCATGTCCTGCGAGGGGACGATGATCGGCTTGCCGTTCGCGGGGCTGAGGATGTTGTTCGTCGACATCATCAGCACGCGGGCTTCCAGCTGGGCCTCCAGTGACAGCGGCACGTGGACGGCCATCTGGTCGCCGTCGAAGTCGGCGTTGAACGCTGAGCAGACGAGCGGGTGGAGCTGGATCGCCTTGCCTTCGATCAGCACGGGTTCGAACGCCTGGATGCCGAGACGGTGCAGCGTCGGAGCACGGTTCAGGAGAACCGGATGCTCGCGGATCACTTCGTCGAGGATGTCCCAGACTTCCTTACGCTCCTTTTCCACCCACTTCTTGGCCTGCTTCAAGGTCATCGACAGACCCTTGGCATCGAGGCGCGAGTAGATGAACGGCTTGAACAGCTCGAGCGCCATCTTCTTCGGCAGGCCGCACTGGTGCAGCTTGAGCTCGGGACCGGTCACGATGACCGAGCGGCCCGAATAGTCCACGCGCTTGCCGAGCAGGTTCTGGCGGAAGCGGCCCTGCTTGCCCTTCAGCATGTCCGAGAGCGACTTCAGCGGCCGCTTGTTGGCGCCCGTGATGGTGCGGCCACGGCGGCCGTTGTCGAACAGCGCGTCGACCGCCTCCTGCAGCATCCGCTTCTCGTTGCGCACGATGATGTCGGGCGCTCGCAGCTCGATGAGCCGCTTCAGGCGGTTGTTGCGGTTGATGACGCGGCGATAGAGGTCATTCAGGTCCGACGTGGCGAAACGGCCGCCGTCCAACGGCACGAGCGGGCGCAGTTCGGGCGGAATTACCGGCACGACGGTCAGGACCATCCACTCGGGCCGGTTTCCCGACTCGAGGAACGATTCGACGATCTTCATCCGCTTGATGATCTTCTTGGGCTTCAGCTCGGACTTGGTGGTCGCCAGCTCTTCCTTCAGCGCGACCATCTCGCCTTCAAGGTCAAGGCCCTCGAGGATCTCACGGATCGCTTCGGCGCCGATGCCGACGCGGAACGCATCCTCACCGTGCTCTTCCTGCGCGGTGTAGAGCTCGTCCTCGGTCATCAGCTGGAAGCGCTTGAAGGGCGAAATGCCGGGATCGAGAACGATGTAGTTCTCGAAATAGAGCACGCGCTCGAGATCCTTCAGCGGCATGTCCAGAAGCATGCCGATGCGGCTGGGCAGCGACTTCAGGAACCAGATGTGCGCGACGGGCGCGGCGAGCTCGATATGGCCCATACGCTCGCGGCGAACCTTGGAGATGGTCACCTCCACGCCGCACTTCTCGCACACGATGCCCTTGTATTTCATACGCTTATACTTACCGCACAGGCACTCATAGTCCTTGATCGGACCAAAGATGCGGGCGCAGAACAGGCCATCGCGCTCGGGCTTGAAGGTGCGATAGTTGATCGTCTCGGGCTTCTTGATCTCGCCGTAGGACCACGAGCGGATTTTCTCCGGCGAGGCGATCGAGATCTTGATCCGGTCGAACGTCTCAGGCTTCGCCGCCGGATGGAAGAAGTTCATCAGTTCCTGGTTCATATCCGCCCAGTCCTCTTAATTCTGCCCCTCGCCCGTTCAGGGAGAGGGAGGGGCCCGCGCCCGGATGGGCGTGGGAGGGAGAGGAAACAGCGCTGCAGCCGTGCCCGCTCCCTGCCCCGGACCAGGTCCGGGGCTGTCCCTCTCCCCCGAGGGGAGAGGGGGTTTGGCATCACTCCGCCGGCACGCCCGCGGTCTCGTCCTCGCCGCTCTGCAACTCGACGTTGAGGCCGAGCGAGCGCATTTCCTTGACGAGCACGTTGAAGCTCTCCGGAATGCCGGCCTCGAACGTGTCGTCGCCGCGGACGATCGCCTCATAGACCTTGGTGCGGCCGACCACGTCGTCGGACTTCACCGTCAGCATTTCCTGCAGCGTATAGGCCGCGCCATAGGCCTGCAGCGCCCAAACCTCCATCTCGCCGAAGCGCTGACCGCCGAACTGCGCCTTGCCGCCCAGCGGCTGCTGGGTGACGAGGCTGTAGCTGCCGATCGAGCGCGCGTGGATCTTGTCGTCGACGAGGTGGTGCAGCTTCAGCATGTAGATGTAGCCAACGGTCACCTTACGGTCGAACGGCTCGCCGGTGCGACCGTCATAGACGGTCGACTGGCCCGAGCGGTCGAGGCCCGCGAGTTCGAGCATCGAGGACACGTCCGCCTCGCGCGCGCCATCGAACACCGGCGTTGCCATCGGCACGCCGCCCTTCACGCCCTCGGCGAGCGCAACCAATTGCGTGTCGTCGAGCGCTTCGACCTCGTCGCGATGATTGTCGCCATAGACGCGGCCGAGCAGGTCACGCAGCGGCTTCAGCTCGCCGTTACGCGCCGACTGGCCAGCGCTGTGGATGTCCTCCAGCAGCGCCGTGATCGAGCGGCCGAGTCCCCGCGCCGCCCAGCCGAGATGCGTTTCGAAGATCTGGCCGACATTCATGCGGCTCGGCACGCCGAGCGGGTTCAAGACGAGGTCGACCGCGGTACCGTCCTCCAGGAAGGGCATGTCCTCCACCGGCACGATGCGGCTGATGACGCCCTTATTGCCGTGGCGGCCGGCCATCTTGTCGCCGGGCTGCAGCTTGCGCTTCACCGCGACGAAGACCTTCACCATCTTCAGCACGCCCGGAGGCAGCTCGTCGCCGCGCTGCAGCTTCTCAACCTTGTCCTCAAAGCGCCGCGTCAGCAGGTCCATCGCGTCGTCATATTGCTGCTTCAGCGCTTCGAGATCCGCCTGTCGCGCGTCGTCGGCGACGCCGAACTTCCACCATTCGCGCTCGGGATGGCTCTTCAGCAGCGCCTCGTCGATTTCGGTGCCTTTGCGCACGCCCTTCGGAGCCGCAGCGGTCGTCTGGCCGATCAGTAGGTCGCGCAGCCGCGCGTAGGTCGCGCGGTTGACGATGCCGCGCTCGTCGTCGCGGTCCTTGGTCAGGCGCTCGATCTCGTCGCGCTCGATGGACAGCGCACGCTCGTCCTTGTCGATGCCGTGCCGGTTGAACACGCGCACTTCGACGACCGTGCCGCTGACGCCCGGCGGCAGGCGCAGCGACGTGTCGCGAACGTCGGACGCCTTCTCGCCGAAAATCGCTCGGAGCAGTTTCTCCTCCGGCGTCATCGGGCTTTCGCCCTTCGGCGTGATCTTGCCGACCAGGATGTCGCCTGGCTCCACTTCGGCGCCGATATAGACGACGCCCGCCTCGTCGAGATTGCGTAAGGCCTCCTCGCCGACATTCGGGATGTCGCGCGTGATGTCCTCCGGTCCCAGCTTGGTGTCGCGGGCGGCGATTTCGAACTCCTCAATGTGGATCGAGGTGAAGACGTCGTCCTTCACGATCCGCTCGGAGATCAGGATCGAGTCCTCGAAATTATAGCCGTTCCACGGCATGAACGCGACCAGCGCATTCCGACCGAGCGCAAGCTCACCATACTGGGTTGAAGGGCCATCGGCGATAATATCACCCTTGCGGACCATGTCGCCGACCTGCACCAGCGGACGCTGGTTGATGCAGGTATTCTGATTGGAGCGCTGGAACTTCATCAGCGTATAGATGTCGACCGCCGACTTCGACGGATCGAGGTCCTCGGTTGCGCGGATGACGATGCGGCCAGCGTCCACCTGGTCAACGATGCCCGAACGCCGCGCGCCGATCGCTGCGCCCGAATCGCGCGCAACCGTCGCTTCCATCCCGGTGCCCACGAACGGCGCCTCGGCCTGGACCAGCGGCACCGCCTGACGCTGCATGTTCGATCCCATCAGCGCGCGGTTGGCGTCGTCGTTTTCCAGGAACGGGATCAGCGACGCTGCGACCGACACCAGCTGCTTCGGCGACACGTCCATCAGCGTGATCTGGTCACGCGGCGCCATCAGGAACTCGCCTGCCTGCCGTGCCGAGACGAGCTCGTCGACGAAGCGACGATCCGCGTCGAGCTCGGCGTTGGCCTGGCCGATCGTGTGGCGACCTTCCTCCATCGCGGAGAGATAGACGACCTCATCGGTCACGCGCCCGTCGATCACCTTACGATAGGGCGTCTCAATGAAGCCGTATTTGTTGACGCGGCTGAAGGTGGCCAGGCTGTTGATCAGCCCGATGTTCGGCCCCTCGGGCGTCTCGATTGGACAGATGCGGCCATAATGCGTCGGGTGGACGTCGCGCACCTCGAAGCCCGCGCGCTCGCGAGTGAGGCCACCCGGGCCCAGCGCCGAGACGCGCCGCTTGTGCGTCACCTCGGAAAGCGGGTTCGTCTGGTCCATGAACTGGCTGAGCTGCGACGAGCCGAAGAACTCGCGCACGGCGGCGACCGCGGGCTTCGCGTTGATGAGGTCGTTCGGCATGACGGTGTCGACGTCGACCGAACTCATGCGCTCCTTGACCGCACGTTCCATGCGCAGCAGGCCGATGCGATACTGGTTCTCCAGAAGCTCGCCCACCGAACGAACGCGGCGGTTGCCAAGATTGTCGATGTCGTCGATCTCGCCCTTGCCATCCTTCAGATCGACAAGCGTCTTGACGACAGCGAGGATGTCCTCGCCGCGCAGCGTTGTTACCGTATCTTCGGCGTCGAGACCAAGGCGCATGTTCATCTTGACGCGGCCGACTGCCGACAGGTCATAGCGGTCGACGTCGAAGAACAGGCCGTGGAACATGCCCTCGGCGGTCTCGCGCGTCGGCGGCTCGCCGGGGCGCATCACCCGATAGATTTCGGCGAGCGCGTGGTCGCGCTCCTCCACCTTGTCGGCCATCAGCGTGTTGCGGATCCACGGGCCGGTGTTGACGTGGTCGATGTCAAGCAGCTCGATTTCGCGGATGCCGGCGGCGTCAAGCTTGGCGAGGTTCTCGGCCGAAAGCTCGTCACCGGCCTCGATATAGATCTCGCCCGTCATTTCGTTGATGAGGTCGTAGGCCGAATAGCGGCCGTAGATCTGCTCGCTCGGGATCAGTAGGTCGGTCAGGCCATCGGTCGTCGCCTTGCGGGCTGCGCGCGGCGTGATCTTGGTGCCCAGCGGAAACACGACCTCGCCCGTCTGCGCATTGATGACGTCGAACGCCGGCTTCTGGCCGCGCCAGTTTTCCGACACGTATGGCACGGCCCAGCCGCCGTCGCCGCGCTTCCACGTCACGCGGCCGTAGAAGTGGTTCAGGATGTCTTCGCTGTTCAGGCCGAGAGCATAGAGCAGCGTCGTCACCGGCAGCTTGCGCTTCCGGTCGATGCGAACATTGACGATGTCCTTGGCGTCGAACTCGAAGTCGAGCCAACTGCCGCGATAGGGGATCACGCGCGCTGCGAACAGGAACTTGCCCGACGAGTGCGTCTTGCCGCGATCATGATCGAAGAACACACCCGGCGAGCGGTGCATCTGGCTGACGATGACGCGCTCGGTGCCATTGATGATGAAGGTGCCGTTCTCCGTCATCAGGGGCATGTCACCCATGTAGACGTCCTGCTCCTTGATATCGATGACCGAGCGGGCTTCGGTATCGGGGTCGATCTCGAACGTCGTCAGGCGCAGCGTGACACGCATCGGCGCCGAATAGGTGATGCCACGCTGGCGGCACTCATCGACATCGAACTTCGGATCTTCCAGAACGTAATTCTCGAAGTCCAGCTCGGCGACGCCTGCAAAGTCGCGGATCGGGAACACCGACCTCAGCGTCTTTTCCAGTCCCGAGACATATCCGCGCGACGGATCGCTGCGCAGAAACTGCTCGTAGCTCTCGCGCTGCACCTCAATGAGGTTCGGCATCTGCACGACCTCTCGGATGTGGCCGAATCGCTTGCGGATGCGGCGCACGGGCGCTGCCTTTGAAATCTGGGTGGCCATGGGGTCTCTGGTTCGCCTCGCCGTTCAGGCCCGCTGCCGCCGGATCGTCCGGCCGCGGGCGGGAAGTTGGCGCGCATGGGGTCGCGCCGCGACTCGCACCAGGCGGATGCCAGGAGCGGGCAGCGGCAGCGGGCTGAACCAGCCCATCCGTAGACGCGCGCTGCGCGGACGGCGCGTCCTATCTCGGCGGGTTCGGCGGGTCGTGGCAGATAGGCCGCGCGGTGCGGCCTGTCAACGGAGCGAACGCGTCAGCTCAGCCGGTCATTGGCGTAATTCGCGACCATCCGCGCCGCCGCGCGCGGCCACGCCCCGCGGATCGCAGGTGCGGACGCAGGGGGAGCCGACGCGGCCGCCGCAGCGAACCCAGTCACTTCGAATCGGGCGCGGTTTTCCTGGAGATAGCGGCACAGCGCGACCAGCCGCCGCTGCACCAGCCGGTCGGGCCGCATGTTGGTGAAGCGCTTGTCATCGCGCTTCAGGAAATCGAACGGGTGCATGACAATCACGGCCACAGGAGCGCCGCTCGCGTGCAGAGCGGCCAGCGCCGCGCCCATCTCGGCAGCCGAGACAGCGTTGATCTGCAACGGCTTCAGCTTTGCGCCGCCCGGGCCTGGGCTGCGGAAGCACGTTACCGGGAGTTCGATCGCGTCGCCGATGCGGTGGACGCCGCCCGGCAGCCGGAGCTCGGGCTCAAGCGGCGGAGCGACGGCGGTGCAGATATGTGTGGTGTAGCGCAGGCCAGCGTCGGCGCTGGCGTCGATCACCGCGCGCGAGGCGGAGAAATTGCCCGCGCGCACCGCCTTGGGGCGGTTGCCCGTCCAGCGCTCGATCTGCTCGGCACCTTCGGCGAAGAGGTCGGCCAGCTCGCCGCGCGGAACCTCGGCGCAGGAGTCGGTCGACGGCACGTCGGGCAGCACCTCGCCATCGGCCCAACTGCGCCATACCGGGTGAAGGTGTAGCTCTACGTCGTGCCCGTCGAGACCGATCGCTTCCACATGGCGCCGCATCGGCCGCTCTCCGAACGCGCGCACGTGCAGCGTTTCGACGAAGAAGGTGGCAGTCAGGCGGTAGGTCTTCAACGTTGCCAAAATGAAGCCCAGCGCCTGGCTGCGGCCGCCGACCTCGCCGTAAACGGCCTCGTCGAGCAGTGGCTTGAGGCGCGTGGGATCGGTTAGCGCCAGCGCGACGGTCGGCTCGGTATCGATTGTCAGCGCGACCTTCAGCCGGCTCCGGGGAGTACGCGCGACAACCATGGCGAGTGCGCGCTAGGGGATTGACGGTGGCGCTACAAGGCCGGGAGGGGACGGAGCCTCGAGCAGCTCGAACAGATCGCCGGCGGGCGACAGGACAAACACGATCCGCCGACCGCCGAACGCAGCCGCCGGGGCAGGGCGGGTGACAGGCAGGCAGCGGCGTTTGCGGAAGGCGGCGATCGCCACGTCCAATGCGGACGTTTCGAAGCAGGTGTGATACAGCCCGCCGCGCCGCCGCTCGATGATGTGCGAGACGGGACTGTCAGGGCCGAGCGGTTCGACCAGCTCGATGAGTGGGCCGCCCGGCAGCCGCCCGAAGCAGACGCGCACGCGCTGGATCGGATCGGCAATGGGTTCGCCAAGCCATTCTGGAGCGAACAGCGGATCCAACAGCTCGCGCTTTGCCGCGGCGATGTTCGCGACTGCATAACCGATATGGTGAAAGCGCAGATGGTCAGGAGCGGACATAGATGGTGCGGCCGCCGAGCGCCGCCTCGACGAGCGCGCGGCTGACGTCGCCGGCGCGGGTCGCGAACATCGGTGCGCCCCGAAAGGTCCATTCTGCGATCATCCCGCGCGGAAGGATCGCGCGCAGCCGCCACATATCGCGCCGCCATTCCAGCCCGCCCCGCGGAAGCGCGTAGTCGATCCGCTCGGAGCCATCGACCAGCGTCATCGGCAGCGGCTCGGGGCGCGAGCGCGGGACGGGGAACGCGTCGCCGAGCACGTCCTCTGCATGGTGCACCTGCGTCAGCACCTCGTAGTGCTTGCCGATGCCGAGGATGAGCGCGTTATGTTCGGCCATCATCGCAAACGGCGTGCCGCGTCCGCACAGCGTCGTGCTGTGTTCGTGGCCCGTGGTCAGCTCCCGCGCCAGCGGGCCGAGCGCTGCGATCCGGTAGACGGGGTTGCGGCTCTGCAGCGTGCCCGGCCAGCGGCGGAACATCTCGGTCAGCACGCCCATCTGGCTTGGCGTGCGCCGCAAATCGAAGACGGGATTGCGCGCGAAGGTTTCACCCGCGCCGCCGACGGAGTGATCGCCGAAAAAGAAGGCGGGCATCGCCAAGGTGCGGTCCGGTCCGGTGAAGTCGATCAGCGTCCGCAACAGCTCCAATTGGCCGCCGCGGTACATCGGCTGCAGCCCGTTCAGCGAGCTATGTACGAACAGGATATCCCACTGCCGCGGTAATGTCGCCTCCAGATGCTCGCGGAACTGTGCAGTCGTGAAGCTGCCCTGGACGGCTCGGATCAGTGGTCCCGCACGATCGCGCACGCGCAGATACCCGTTCCGCAATGTTGTCCACGCTGTCGGCCCCAGATGAGCGCGTGCAACGCCGGAGACAAACTGGACGACGTTCACAGCCGGATGGGCAAAGCTCAGCGCTCGATGCGAGCGAGATATGCGAGGATGGCGGGCACCGAAGTCAAAACCGCAAAATCTTCCACTTCCAGGAACAGATTCCATTCCTGCTCAATCGACATCATCAGGTTCACGTGGCCGACCGAATCCCACTCGGGCAGCGCGTCCATCGACGCATCGGTACCGACGCGCTCCACCGGCACCGAAAGAGTCTCGGCAATCAACCGCCGCACCTCATCCTCGTGGGGCACCACCCGCGACACCTTCGCCTTCAACGCCCCCTCAGGACACCACTGCATCGCTCACCTCGATCGCAAACCCGCCTATCTCCGAGGGAGGATTTGTGGCGAGATCACGTCGCCACAGTCCGTTCCCCTGCTCCACAAACCCCGCACAGCCTAAAAATCCCCGGGCCAACCCATTTTTGGCGGTAGGCTGGTACTTCCCAGTCACAGTTTTAACCCCATTGTCACGCAGATGCCGAAGCAGCGTTTCCAGAAACGCTTCTTCGGCTCGCCTGCCGATCACCCGGCATGACATCAGAAAGCTGTCAATCGTTGCTTCCTGTTCTGTCGTATACCGAGCAATCGCCAGGCCGACAACCCCGTGGTGACCAAATCGGTCCGCAAGCGAGAAGTGGGCCACCGTGGCATCGGGAGCCGCGAGCAGGTCCGCGATCTGCTCTTCGCTGTAGCGCCGCGTCGTCAGGTTGAACTGGTTTGTCTTCTGCGTGAGCTGGGCGAGGCGGCGAAGCTGGGCGCCATCGTCGAACCGGACTTCCATCCGCATCTCGAGCGACGCGAGATAGTCGTCGAAATCGAGGCCCGCTGCCTGCAGCGCGCGTTGGTGATCGCGCCGCTCGCGCTCGGCCGCATATAGCTGCGTTTTCGCGCGGTCCTCGGCGGTGAGCGAAGTGATCTCCAACCGTGAAACGAGGTCGAGACAACCGGGCAGCTCGACCGGGCGCGAAGGGACGCGGACGACCTCCACCTCGGGGAATGCGCTGCGGACCGCGGCGCATTCATAGTCGCTGTCGTCGACGAATACGAAGCTGTCGAGGCCCAGCGACAACTCCTCGGCGATGCTTGCCAGGTTTTCGGGCTTGGAGACCCAGTTGACACGGCTTGCCGCGAAATGTCGCTCTTTCAGAAGCATGTGCGGGTGGTCGGCGAACATCTGCGCCACGTCTTCCGCGTTGTTCTTGCTGACAAGCGCGAGCAGGAAGCCGCGCTGCTGGTAGCCGAGCAGGCGGCGCTGGAAGTCCATGTAGCAGCGCCCCGGATAGTCCGGACCGAGCGCGACACCATTGATCCCATCCTCACCGACGACGCCGCCCCAAAGGGTGTTATCTGCATCGACCGCGATCACCTTGACGCGCGGGCGCTTCTCAACGGTGGCGATCGCCGCGACACGCCGTGCGAGTTCGACCGAGCCGCGCGCCGACCACGGATAGGCGGCCGAGTACCATGTGCGGTAGTCGAACGCCGCGCGGCGTCCGATGTCCGCGACCAGTTCATCGAGATCGAGGAAGCTGACACCCGCGATCCGCGCGCTGGCTGCCTCGGCGAACCGGGCTTTGACGCCCTGCCACCAGCCACGCTCAGACCCTGCCGTCGCCGGATCGAGCAGGCCGAGATCGGGCGGGTAGAGTGCAGGCATGACGGTCGTTACGAGGCGGCCGCCGATCGCCCCCCGGAAGGTTAAGACGATCTGCTCCAGCGCTTGCGTCGCACGATCCGCCAGCGTCGCGCGGTCGTCGGCGGAGAGCTGCGCGAGCGGATGCGACAGCGCGGGGTCGAGGTCGTCGGGGCGCAGCAGTATAAGCGTCAGGTCGGGTGCGAACGCGCGCAGCGCCGACCCCTCGCGCGCCTCGTCGAGCGCGAGGCCATAAGGCGCATGGTGGATTTCTGCGGCGAACCCGTCGAGCGCGGCTGCGAGCTTCAGCCACGGCTCAAGCAGGCTGGAGGTGTAGGTGTGGACGATTGCGATGCGGAGCGGCTGCGGCGCAATGGAAAGCGACAGCGCACGGCTGGCAGCAGCTTGGGCGGCGCCGGATGAAAGGCCCGGTCCCTGATAGATCGCTGCGCGGAGTTCGCCGAGCGAGGCAGCGACAGATTGAACCTCGGCCGCGCGGCTCAACGCGATATCGGCCGCACGAACGGCATTATGTCGGCCCCCGCTCATACTACGCTCTATACGCGCAGGGTGCGGCTGCCGCAAGCCGTTATGCGTAAAGAATTAAAACAAAATAGGCGGCTCGTTGCCCGCGAGCCGCCCGTTGTTACAGTAACGACTGTTTACTTGAGCTCGACGGTTGCGCCGGCATCCTCAAGCTGCTTCTTGATCTTCTCGGCGTCGGCCTTGGAGACGCCCTCCTTGACCGGCTTCGGCGCGCCCTCGACGAGCGACTTCGCCTCGGTGAGGCCAAGGCCCGTGATCGCGCGCACTTCCTTGATCACGTTGATCTTCTTGCCGCCGTCGCCCGTCAGAATGACGTCGAATTCGGTCTTCTCCTCAGCAGCAGGAGCGGCGGCAGCCGCAGCGCCGGCCGCGGGTACGGCACCCACCGCAACCGCGGCGGCGGCGGAGACGCCCCACTTCTCTTCGAGCATCTTCGCGAGCTCGGCCGCCTCAAGGACGGTCAGCGCGGACAGGTCGTCAACAATCTTCTGCAAGTCAGCCATGTCTAGTCTCCATGCGGCGCAGCGGCCGCTTTGTTCGGGAAGGGGTCAGGCGGCTTCCCGCTCGGGGTCGCCATAGGCAGCGAAGACGCGCGCCAGCTTGGACGCAGGCGCCATCGTCAGGCTCGCCAGCTTCTGTGCCGGCGCCTGGATGAGGCCCACGAGCTTGCCACGCAGCTCGTCGAGGCTCGGCAGTTCCGAGAGCGCCTTGACGCCCGACTGATCGAGAACCTGCGCGCCCATGCCGGCGCCCACTATCTCGAACTTGTCGGTAAGCTTGGCGAACTCGATCGCGATCTTGGCCGCAACCACCGGGTCCGGGCTGGTCGCAAGGCCGGTCGGCCCCACGAGCAGATCCGAGATGCCGACGAACGGCGTGCCTTCGAGCGCGATGCGCGCGAGCCGGTTCTTCGCGACTTTGTAGCTGGCACCAGCCGCCCGCATCCGGTTCCGGAGGTCCGTCACCTGCGCGACCGTCAGTCCGTGATTACGGGTGACGACGACGACAGAGACCTCCGAAAAGAGGCGGTTCAGTTTGGCGACCAGCTCCGTCTTTTCGGTCCGGTCCATTCGCACTCCATCGATCAGGCCCGCCCGCTTGTGGGCGAGGGGCCGGTTGAGCCGGGCCGGTGGCGAATGCCGCCGACCCAAGCCCGCCCGACTGGGGAGCGCGTCCAAACGGGGCCGGTTATTGACCCCTTTCGTCGCCCACAGGACATCATCTGCGGGCGGAAACTCGATCCCCGTCTACCGCTGGCGAGGTTTAAGCTCTGAGCGAGCACCCGCGGTCTCGGACGGCGCTGCCGGCCGGGAAGGCTGGCAGCAGGCGGGATGTGATAGCGGCGGCGCCCCGCCGGGTCAACCGCTAAGCCCACCTGACCTGCGGCCCGGCCCGGCCGCGACACCACGAAGACTGAGCGCCGCCTGCCGCTCGCGCGCTGCACCGGCAATATCGCCCTCGGCGGCGAGCAACATGCTCATATACCGATGCGCGTCCGCATTGTCCGGCGCGAGCGCCAGCGCACGCTCAAGCCGCTCGCGGGCTTCGGCGTGCTGGCCGACCGTCAGCATTGCAAGGCCTTCGTCCGCCAGCAACGCGATGGAGGTGGGATCGAGTGCGCGCGCGCGCTGCAACGATCGCAGCGCGTCGGCTCGGCGGTCCGTCTGAAGCAGCGAGTTGCCGCGCCAATGCCAGGTCAGCGCATCGTCCGGAGCGAGGCGGATCGCCTCCTCATAGGCGCGCAGTCCGGCAGCCTCGTCGTGGTGATGCCAGAACAGCACGAACCCCCGCGCCCGCCATCCAGCGGCGAGCGCCGGATCCAGCTTCAGAGCCGTGTCGGCGGCAGCCTCGGCATGGGCGTAGGCTATCGCCTCGGGCATTGTGCCGTACTCGCGCAGCAGCAGGTAGGTCTGCGCCAGCGCCGCATAGGCCGGCGCGTAGCCGGGATCGCGCGCGATAGCAGCGCCGAAATCATCGCGCGCCAGCAGCAGGCTCTGCGCGGTTCGCCGGTTCCACGCCGCCATGCCGCGCTGGAAGAGTTCGCGCGATTCCGGGTCGGCGCTGGCGACTTGCGCCGGGTGCTCGGCCGCGCGGCGGTGGCCGACCGAAAGTCCAGCCGGAGCGCCCACCGCGAGCGCCGCGCCGACAGCGAGCGCAAGGCGCGCGCGGAGGCTCGGCGTGCGACGTGCTTGCCGCTCGGTGGGCGGCCGCTGCACCGCCGGCTCGGGCTCGGCGGTCCCGGCACTGGCCGCCTGCTCGGCGCCAGCAGCGAGCCAAAGCGCGATCTCCGACGGCAGCGCATAGACCGAAGCGCGGGCGCCGCCGCCGGGCACCCGGTGCACCGGGAAACCGCGCGCCTGCCACCGCTTCAGCGTGCGCTCGTCGCGGCCGACATGCCGCGCGATCGCCTTCCACCCGTCGAGCCGCTGTGCCTCGTGCGCGTCCACCTACGCCCTCGCTTCGGCTAGTCGCTTCGCCTGTGTTTACCCAGTTCATGCCAGTAAGTCACTGCGGGGCGGTCTGCTGAGGCGCTGCCCCGTCGCACCCCTTCATGCCCCTTCGCGCCTTCATGCGGTGGGTCGGGCCTTTCGATCATGGGACAGCAGCGCTCAACCGATGGGCGTGCCAAAGAGCAGCGGCCCAGGGCTCGATGACGTCGCGCTGACGATCGTGTCGGCGGCGGCGACGCCAACTCCCGTCATGCTCGCGCTGTTCGCGCTGGGCGCAGGCGTGCTCGACCTGCGCCGCCGCGTGCTTCGGTAAAGCTCAGGCGGGGCGTCGCGGGAAGATGCTGCCCTTTCTTGCCCCATCCTGTCCTTTCGTGCCCCGCGAACCGTGCCGGCGAATCGGCATAAGACAAGGCACACTGGACATTACAGGAGGGCAAGTCTCATGGTTCGTTACCTCATCGCAGCCGCCGCGCTCGCCGTTTCGGCGTTCCCGTCGGCTCCGGCGCATGCCGTTTCCATTTGCGGCGTCGCGGCTCCGGCCTACAACCCCGTTTATCGTGTTACATCAATTAGTTACCGCGTGTTCAACATCGCGACCTACCAATCGGACGAGTGCGGATGGGGCATTACGAACAGCTTCACCGTCGATCCCCCGAGCGGCGACATCGTCAATCCGTTCCCGCAGTTTCGGACGATCCCGGTGACCATGTTGCTTGGTGTGGCGGAGGATCTGCCGAACGATCCGCCGGGTCAGCAGCATCTGGTCCTGTTCACCAATCCGAGCTTCGCCCGATCGGCGGCGGGCATCGCGTTCGGGACGCTGTTCCCCAACTCCAACGAGACGGCGCTGATTGGTGCGCTGAACAATCTCGGGGCGGGCATGGGGCAGACCGCGGACTATGAAGTCGTTTTTGCCTTCGGCGGCGGTGACGCTCGATCCGGCCCGAACGGAAACGCCACCTTCGGGCTGGGCGATGCCTTCAGCGTCATCGCGTTTTCGGATGCGCAGGTGATCGGTGGCGGCGAGAGCTTCGCCCAGCTGGTGCCGACCACGCCGACCCCCACGCCGAGCGCGGGCTGGCTGCTGGTGGCTGGGATCGGCCTGATGGCGGCGGGGCGGCGCACGGCGCGCTGAGTTCCGCCCTTCGGGACATCGGGTGTTGTGACCCGCGGCCCGGGGTGCGGGACCGCGGGGCGGGGATTCCACCCTTCCCGCCCCGCGGTTTCCCTTTCGTTTTCATCACAATATCGCCGCTGGCCCCGCGACCACCCACGCTGATCCGCCCTCCCCGCAAGGAGGCTGGCACGTCGAAATCTGGGTGGAGGGGCCTCGCGAGCGCGTACGTCTGGCTTAAGCGGGCACCGCCGTCGCTGCTGCCGCGTCAACCTTCACGCCCGGGCCCATCGTCGAGCTCAACGCAATCTTCTGGACGTACTTGCCCTTGGCACCGGCTGGCTTGGCTTTGACGATCGCGTCAACGAACGCATCGAAATTGGCGCGCAGATCCTCGGGCGCGAAGCTGGCCTTGCCGATGCCTGCGTGGACAATTCCGGCCTTCTCGACGCGGAACTCCACCTGACCGCCCTTCGCCGCCTCGACCGCCGCGGCGACGTTCATCGTCACCGTGCCAAGCTTCGGGTTGGGCATCAGTCCCTTCGGACCCAGGATCTTACCCAGGCGGCCGACTAAGCCCATCATGTCGGGCGTCGCGATGCAGCGATCGAAATCGATCTGGCCGTTCTGGATCGCTTCCATCAGGTCCTCGGCGCCGACAACGTCCGCACCCGCGGCCTTCGCCTCGTCCGCCTTCGGTCCGCGCGCGAACACGCCCACGCGCACCGTTTTACCAGTGCCCTTGGGCAGTTGCACCACGCCGCGCACCATCTGGTCGGCGTGGCGCGGATCGACGCCCAGGTTGATCGCTACCTCGATCGTCTCATCGAACTTGGACTTGGCGTTCTCGCGCACCAGCGCGATCGCCTCGTCGACGGCATAGAGCTTGGTGGCGTCGACGGTTCCGGCGAGCGCCTTCTGCTTCTTGGTCAGTGCGGCCATGATTCAGCCCTCCACCACTTCAAGGCCCATCGAGCGGGCCGAGCCTTCGATCGTCTTCGTCGCCGCGTCGATGTCGTTCGCGTTCAGGTCCTTCATCTTGGCTTGGGCGATCTCGGCGAGCTGGCTCCGCTTGATCTTGCCGACGGTGCCGCGGCTGGGAGTCTTCGATCCCGCTTTGAGGCCCGCTGCCTTCAGGATCAGGTACGAGGCGGGCGGTGTCTTCAGCTCAAAGGTGAAGCTTTTGTCCGCGTAGACGGTGATCTTCACCGGCAGCGGCGTGCCGACTTCCTGATCCTGCGTCTTGGCATTGAATTGCTTGCAGAATTCCATGATGTTGACGCCGCGCTGACCGAGCGCGGGGCCGATCGGCGGGCTGGGGTTAGCTTTTCCAGCCGGCACCTGGAGCTTCACAAAGCCGGTAACCTTCTTAGCCATTCACTTCTCTCCTCGCGGTACTGGCGGCCAAATTGACCTCCCGCGTTCGCTTGCACGTAACTGCGCACTCTATGCCGTCATGCTGGAACATGTTCAGGATGACCGTTCGAGCTACTTGCTCTTCTCCACCTGCGCAAAATCCAGGTCCACCGGCGTTGCGCGGCCGAAAATGCTGACCCCCACCTTCACGCGATTGCGGTCGAAGTCGATCTCTTCCACCAAACCCGTAAAGCTGGCGAACGGGCCGTCAAGCACGCGCACCTGATCTCCGATCTCAAAGTTGATCTTCACGCGCTGCTTGGCGGTGGGGGAAGCGGCTGCATCCTGTTTGGTGTTGAGGATGCGCGCGGCTTCGGCATCGCTGATCGGCTGCGGCTTGTTCTGATTGCCCAGAAAGCCAGTTACCTTCGGCGTGTTGCGAATGAGGTGGAAGACCTGATCATTGAGGTCGATCTTTGCGAGCACGTAGCCCGGCATCGTCTTCTTTTCGACCACGCGCTTCTTGCCGCGATAAACCTCAGTTTCTTCCTCGGTCGGAACCTCGATCGCCTCGACGAACGGCTCAAGCCCTTTGCGCTTCGCTTCGGAAAGGATCGCCTCCTTCACCTTCGATTCGAAGCCCGAATAAGCGTGGACGATATACCAGCGGCTCATCAGAGCGCACCCAGCAGCGCCTTGACCAGGCGGCCAAGGATCTGATCGATGCCCAGAAAGAACACCGCAAGGATCGTCGTCATCAGGATGACGAGCAGCGTGGCCGAGCGGGTCTCCTTGGCGGTGGGCCAGGACACCTTCGAAGTCTCCACGCGTACCTGCCGGATGAACTCGCCCGGCGAAACTCTCGCCATTCTGTCAGTACCTTCCCACGAAAAACACGTTCAGCCTACCGGCAAGGTGACCCTCCCCGGCAGGCCGTTCAAGCTTTGAACCCGTGCCGCTGTCCAAATCCGGTGGCAGGAGTGGAGGGACTCGAACCCCCGGCCCTCGGTTTTGGAGACCGATGCTCTACCAGCTGAGCTACACTCCTCCGGCCGGAGCGGCGGCATTAGCGGAGCGCGTGTGCCTACGCAAGGCGGGCCGGAACGCGACGAAATCGACGCCGCCCTGGCGGGTGGCCACCGTCGACTTCGGTCGACGCGCGGTGGGACGATTGCAAGCGGGGTGGGCGAGGGAGCGGACGACGCCATGCGCGAAGGGTGCCCACGGGTTTCCGACATTGCATGGGGGCGCCGTCTGCGTCAGGCGGCGCGACCGCCCGCCCCGTCACCACGTCGGGCCGGAACCTCTTCCGGGCCGAGGGCTCGCTCGCGGCCCAACGGAGCGTGATCGTCGCCCGTGGCAGGCCGGCGCCGGAAAACGTCCGGGCGATGACGCCGCGTCAGCTCCCCCTCAGTCCTGCAGGCCCAGCGCGGCCTTGTATGTGTCGAGCAGCATCTCCGCCTCCACCCGCACGTGGCGTTCCATCTTCCGCAGACGGATCACCTGGCGCATCGTCTTGGTGTCGAAACCTTGGCCCTTGGCCTCGGCGAACACCGCGCGGATGTCGGCTCCGAGGTTGGCCTTATCCTCCTCCAACCGCTCGATGCGCTCGATGAAAAGGCGCAGCTGATCGGCTGCGATCGCGTCCGCCATGAACCCCGTCCTATGCCCGTGAGGCGGGGCGGGTAGCGGCGCGCGCGGCGCGGGGTCAAGCGCTGGCGTCAGCCTCGGTCTCGGCGCGCGCGGGCGCGGGGCACTCGGGCCGCGGTCGCCGCTTGGGCGCCGTGGCAGCGAACTCGGCGCGATTCAGCAGCCCCGATCCGTCGCGGTCGGCTTCAGCGAACTTGCCGCGCGCCTTGGCGGTATATTCCTCGAAGCTCAGCTTTCCGTCGTGATCGGTGTCGATCCGATCGAAACTGCGCCGGCGGTTCGCCAGATACTCGTCGAGGCTGACCTGCGCGTCGCGGTCCTTGTCATAGCGCGCCAACCGCGCCGCATCGCGTGAGGGCGCGCTGCGCTGATAGCCCGCCGGTGCCACCGGAGCGGGCGCCGGCGCTGGCTGCGCGGGGCCGGGCGCCGCAAGAGCAGGCGCGGCCAGTGCCGAGGGCCCCGGCTCCGGCGTCTTCGTCATGCGCCCGGCGAGGATGCCGCCGATGCCGACGGCCAACAATAATCCCGCTGCAACCACCGGCCGCATGGCAAGTCCTCCAACGCTTTTCCAAAGAAGCGGTGCGCACTGTAGCCTGTACCGCTTCAGGATAACAGGTTTATTCGCCTAACTTTTCCAGTCCCGATCTTAACCAATCAGCACCGTACGGGCGATGATTACCTGCCGCCACAGTGATCCGCGCCGTTCGGGGGGAAGCGCGTGCAACTGCCGGTTCCGATCGCGCGCGCCCAGTCTTGCGAGCGCCATCAGCGGCCGCGGCGCGTTTACCGGCGGCGTGCGCAGCGGGTGCGGCGCCTCCGATCCCGCTCCGGGCTCGAGCAGCCGCGATGCTTCGCCGACAGCCCAGATCGTGCCGAGCGCCGAGCACTCGCGCTCGCCTGCGCCGAGCACGCGCGCAGCCAGCGCGAACAGCATGCGTCCGCGCGTCCGCGCGGCCTCGGCGACCTCGCCGCGCAGCGCGAGCAGCGGCGCATCCTCCAGCGCTGACAGCGCCGCGCCGCCTGGCAGCGGCAGCAGCGTGGCGGTTGCGGCTGCGAGTAGAGGTTGCGGAGGAGGCGGCGCGTGGTCCAGCTGCTCCAGCGCCTCGCGCCACCATGCCAGCCGCAGCTCGACGGCCATGGGGTCGCGCAGCCGAGCCGGCAGGCCCCACAACTCGGCCTCCAGCGCGAACAGCGCAGTCAGCGCATCGCGCGAGCCCGCTGGCGCCCACAATGTTGCGAGCCACCGGTCGCGGTCGGCGGTGCGCAGCGAGTCTGCCGCGAGCGAGAGCGCCGCGCGCGAGTCCACAGAGCTAGCGCGTCAGCCGCTTGTACTGCATCCGGTGCGGGCGGTCGGCGGCGTCGCCCAGGCGGCGGCGCTTGTCTTCCTCGTAGGCCTGGAAGTTGCCTTCGAACCACTCCACGCGCGCGTCCCCCTCGAAGGCGAGGATGTGCGTTGCCAGCCGGTCCAGGAAGAACCGATCGTGGCTGATGACGACCGCGCAGCCGGCGAAGTTCTCCAGCGCTTCTTCCAGTGCGCGCAGCGTCTCCACGTCAAGGTCATTCGTCGGCTCGTCCAAGAGCAGCACGTTGCCACCCTCCACCAGCAGCTTCGCCATGTGGACGCGGTTCCGCTCGCCGCCCGATAGCTGGCCGACCTTCTTCTGCTGATCGACGCCCTTGAAATTGAACGCGCCCACATATGCACGCGTCTGGATCTCGTTCTTGCCGAAATAGAACTTGTCCGCGCCGCCCGACACTTCCTCCCAAACATTCTTGTTGGGATCGAGTGCATCGCGCGACTGGTCGACATAGGCGAGCTTCACCGTCTCGCCGATGCGGATTTCGCCAGCGTCGGGCTTCTCCTGGCCGGTGATCATGCGGAACAGCGTCGTCTTGCCCGCGCCGTTCGGGCCGATCACGCCGACGATGCCGCCCGGCGGCAGGCTGAAATCCAGCCCCTCGATCAGCAGCTTGTCGCCATAGGCCTTGGTGAGGCCCTTCGCCTCGATCACGACGTTCCCCAGCCGCTCGGGCGTCTGGATCATGATCTGTGCCGCGCCGGGGCGGCGATCGTTCTGCTTCTCGACCAATTCGTTGAACGCCTTGATGCGCGCCTTCGATTTCGACTGCCGCGCCTTTGGCGAGCTGCGGATCCACTCCAGCTCCTGATCAATCGCCTTCTGCCGCGCTTCGTCCTCGCTGCTCTCCTGCCGGATGCGCTTGGCCTTGGCTTCCAGCCACTTCGAATAATTGCCCTCGAACGGAATACCGCGCCCGCGATCGAGTTCCAGCACCCAGCCCACGACATTATCGAGGAAATAACGGTCGTGCGTGACGAGGATGACGTTGCCCTTATATTCGACGAGGTGGTTCTCCAGCCACGCGACACTTTCGGCGTCTAGGTGGTTGGTCGGCTCGTCGAGCAGCAGGACTTCGGGCTTTTCCAGCAGCAGCTTGCACAGCGCCACGCGCCGCTTCTCGCCGCCCGACAGCTCGGTGACGCCGCTGTCGCCCGGCGGGCAGCGCAGCGCGTCCATCGCGATTTCCACCTGGTTGTCGAGCGTCCAGCCATCGACCGCGTCGATCTTCTCCTGAAGCTCGCCCATCTCGGTCATCAGGGCGTCGAAGTCGGTGTCGTCCTTCGGGTCCGCCATCTCGGCCGAGATCGCGTTGAACCGCTCAACGAGGCCGTGGACGCCCGCGACCGATTCCATCACGTTTTCGCGCACGGTCTTGGCGGGGTTGAGATGCGGCTCCTGCG
This sequence comes from Sphingomonadaceae bacterium, assembly GCA_032249695.1. Lineage (GTDB taxonomy): Bacteria > Pseudomonadota > Alphaproteobacteria > Sphingomonadales > Sphingomonadaceae > JAVVHE01. Next base: position 26,419 of record JAVVHE010000021.1, read on the forward strand.
GTAGGTAGCCGACGCGAACACCGTCAGCCGCCCAAGCCTCACCCGAATAGTCGCGGTCGATCCCCGCCATGATCTTCATCAAGGTCGACTTGCCGGCGCCATTGACGCCGATGATCGCGATCTTGGTGCCGGGCAGGAATTGTAGGTGGATATTGTTGAGGACGGGCTTGGGCTGACCGGGATAGGTCTTGGTAAGCCCCTTCATCACGAAGGAGTATTGATAGGCCACGAGGATCGGGTCCGTTTGCGGTTCGGGTGAGCAAGCGCCTTAGCAAGGCTGAGCGGGGCGGCGCTAGGGCTCGCGCGTTGACGCAATCCGCCCGATCAGCATCCGCCCGGCGGAAAAGCGCGAGGCGGGACCCGATCAGGACCAGAATCGACGACGCTCCGATCGACGACACCCCGCCGCACGCACCGGCGTGCCAACCGCCGGACCGGCGAGAAGCGCGGCGATTGGCTCTGTTCAACCTGCCCGGCACGGGGCCGCCCAGCCGCGGGGTCCGATGCTGGAAGCTCGATGCACTCTGGAGACGTATCGCCGGTGAACCCACGGGGAAGCCCGGCGAGTGAGCTTGCAGGCGTTCGATCGGCATCGGGTGTGCGAACCTGAAGCGTCGCGGGACCGATCTCGCCTATTAACCCCCGCACCGCCCCGCCCCCGGCCCCTTCACGAACCGCCCCGGCTTGGCGCCCGTCGGCTCGCCGCCCTTCAGCACGGGGACGCCGTTCACCCACACGTCGCTGACGCCCTCCGCATATTGCTGCGGCTTGGCATAGGTGGAGCGGTCGATGATCGTCGTGGGATCGAAGATCACCACGTCGGCAAACATGCCCGGAGCGAGCCGGCCGCGGTCGCGCAGGCCCAGCCGCTTGGCGGGCAGCGCGGAGATGCGGCGGACGGCGCTTTCCAGCGTGTCGATGTGCTCGTCGCGCACATAGTGGCCGAGGAAGCGGGCGACGTTGCCGAAGGCGCGCGGGTGGTTCGATGATTTCAGGAACACGCCCTCGGTCGCGGGCGCGCCTTCGTCCGAGCCGAGGCTGACCCACGGCAGCGACGCGAACGCCTTCACGTTCTCCTCGCTCATCAGGAAATAGACCGTGTCCACGCGCGCGCCATCGGCGACGACCAGATCGACCATCGTATCCTCGGCCGAGGTGCCGCGCTCCTTCATCACGTCGGCAAGCGTCTTGCTGATATAGCGGCGCAGGTCCGGATTGCGGAAACCGATGAACAGCACCTTCGCCGGATCGCGGCCGGTCTCCATGTAGAGGTTTTCCCAGCCGCTCGGACTGCCGCGCATTTCGGCGATCACGCGCGAGCGGGTGGCGGGATCGCGCAGCCGTTCGACCCATTTTTCGACCCCGCCCGCCTGCACCCAGGTCGGCATCGAAGCATCCAGCCCGGTCGCGCCCGCGGTATAGACGTACATCGTCGCGCGCACGTCGAGGCCCGCCGTCCGCGCCGCCTCGATCCGGCGAAGGACATCGGCGCGCTTGCCCCAGCTCTCCGCGCCGGACAGCTTGAAGTGGTAGATTTCAACCGGCCCGCCGCTGTCGCGCGCGATGGTGAACAGCTCGTCGAGCGCGCCTTCGATGTTGCGGCCCTCGCTGCGCATGTGCGTGATGTACTCGCCGCCGCACGCCGCGCTCGCCTTCGCCAGCGCCGCGAGTTCGGGCGTCTTCGCGTAAGTGGCGGGCGCATAGATCAGCGCGGAGCCGACTCCCATCGCGCCCTCGTTCATGGCCTGCCGCACCAGCGCCTGCATCCGGGCGAGCTGCTCGGAGCTGGGCTGCACATCGCCCTCGCCCAGCTCGTGGATGCGGATGGTGGTCGCGCCGACGAAGCTGGCGACGTTCAGGCCCACGCCGCGCTGTTCGTAGCTTTGCATCCACTCGCCGAAGCTGCGCCACGGCATCGGGAACGTGATGTCCTCTTGGCGGCGCAGCGCCGCCGCGCGCATCGCATCGGTCTGCGGGCCCATCGTCCAGCCCTCGCCGAACACCTCCAGCGTCACGCCCTGCTTCAGGTCGCTCATCCCGCGCGGATCGGCGATCAGCGTCGTGGGCGCCCAGCTTTGCATGTTGATGAAGCCCGGAGCGACCGCCTTGCCGCCCGCATCCACCCGCCGCGCCGCCGCGGGAGCCTCGCCCCGCCCGACCGCCGCGATCCGGTCCCCCTTCAGCGCGACCCAGCCGCGATAGCCGGGCTGGCCGGAGCCGTCGTAGACGACCCCGTTCGCGATGACCGTGTCGTAGCGTGGGGCCGGGGCGGCGCCGAGCAGCAGCAGCGCGGGCAACAGGGCGAGCGGCTTCATCATTGCGGGCTATCCTTGGCGAGGTCGGCGCTGGTGAGAGAAACGGTCGGCGACCGATATCCGTTCGCGGCGCCAATCCTCGTTTCGGCCTCGACCTTCGGCCAGCTGTTCGCGGCGCCCAGCGTCTCCATCCCCGTGCCCGTGCTCGACCGCGACGGCGAACGCAACCACGCTTAACCGGCAGCGCCGCGCCTGCGAGCACGCGCTTCCGAAAGCCATCTCCAAGTTCCCGGTGCTCGTCGACATCGAGCTCGAGTCGCGAAGCTCGCGATCGAGTAGCCCGCCACAGGTCGCCATGCTAGGCGGTAGCGCGCGGGAGACACGGGATGGCGGCGCGGCGGTTTCTGTTCATCATCGGCGTGCTGGTGGGGGTCGTGCTGCTCGGCGCGGGGGCGTTCCGGCTGTTCGGCGGGCGGCTGATCGCGACCGCGACCAAGCCGCGCGTCAGCTTCGCCGAGAGCGCCGTCTCGCCCGCGCCCGATTATGCGCGCGCCGCTTCGTGGATCGCGCGGCCGGGGCGAGCGGGGGATCCGGGGCTGTTCACGCCGCAGGGTTTCAAGCCAGCGCCGCATCCGGCGGCGGCGGTGTTCTACGTCGCGCCGACCGCCTACACGACGGGCGACCGCTGGACCGCCAACCTTGCCGACCAGTCCTTCCGCACGCGCATCGCCAGCCTCACCGCCGCGCAGTCCTCGATCGCGAACGGCGTCGCCGCTGTCTGGGCGCCTTATTACCGGCAGGCCGTGTTCGGCGCGTTCCTGTCCGAGCGCGCGGCGGACCGCGACCGGGCGTTGGCGCTCGCCTACTCTGACGTGCGGCGCGCGTGGAATTCGTTCCTTGCCGCCAACCCCAGCGGGCCGATCATCCTCATCGGGCACAGCCAGGGCGCGCTGCATCTGTCGCGCCTGCTCGCCGACACCGTGGCGCGCGACCCGCGGCTGAAGCAGCGCATCGTTGCGGCCTACCTGCCGGGCTGGCCGCTATCGGTGGAAACCGACCTGCCCGCGATGGGCCTGCGGCCCTGCACGGGCATGGACACGACCGGCTGCGCGCTCGGCTGGCAGAGCTTTGCCGAGCCCGCCGACACCCGGCCCAGCGCGATCGCCTTCGCGCGGTGGCCCGGCATCGGCGGCCCGCACGCTCCGGGCCAGCACATGCTGTGCACGAACCCGATCCGCGGACTGGCGACCGAGGCCGCAGCGGTCGCCGCGGCCAATCTCGGCTCGCTGCAACCGGCGGGCGACGATCCGCAGCCGCGGCTGATACCCGGCAAGGTCGGCGCGCAGTGCCGCGGCGGCTTCCTGATGATCAGCCAGCCGCCCGACGGCTTCGACCGCTATGTGCTGCCGGGCAACAACTATCACGTCTACGACATCCATCTGTTCTGGGTGAACCTGCGCGCTGATGTCGAGCGGCGGACTAATGCGTGGATGGGCGCCCGCCTGCCTGCCGCGAAGCGCCTGCCCGAAGCTCCGTGAGCGCGCGGGCGCTGTACGATGGCGCAGCGTTCAGAGCGGCGCTGGGCGGACCGCACCGGCTGATCGGGATCGATCCCGGCACGCGGACGATCGGCACCGCCTTCTGCGACGCGGGCTGGCGCGTTGCGACGCCTGCGCGAACGATCGAGCGCACGCGCCTCGCCGCCGACCTCGCAGCGCTCGCCGCGCTGGTGGCCGAGGGCGGCGCGGGCGGCGTGGTGCTGGGCTACCCGCTCAACATGGACGGCAGCGCCGGCCCGCGCGCGCAGGCCACACGCGCCTTCGCGCGCGACCTGATCGCAGCGCTGGCGCTGCCGCTGGTGCTGTGGGACGAGCGCCTGAGCAGCCATGCCGCCGAGGAGGCACTGCGCGCGAGCGGCACACGCACCCAGGCGCGGGTCGACGCCGTTGCAGCCGCGCTGATCCTGCAGTCCTTCATCGACCAGCACCGCCCGCCCGGCCCCCGCTAGCCCCGGCGCGTCACCAAGCGCGCCGCGCTCAGCGGCCCGTCCGCGAGGCGGCGCGCAGCCGCCCGGACGCTCAGGCGCTGCGGCGCAACCGGCGGCCGGCGGCGAGCGCTGCGGCGCCGCCGAACAGTCGCGCGGCGGTCTGCGGCTGCGCGACGGGCGCGCGCTGCCGGTTCGCGCCGACGATGCGGCAGTCAATGATCCCGCCCTCAACGCCGCCAGAGCTGCGCCGCGCTCCGTCACCACACACCGCTAGCGCGGCCCGATCAGGTGGAAGCGGGTCATGCGGCCGTCGAGCCAGCGGAAGCCGCGGCCGTCCCACCAGCCGTCCTCCTCCAGCCGGAAGTCCACGCGCTGGCCGCCCCACTCGGGCACCCGCGCCGCGGCCTTCAGCTCGATCGACCAAGCGGTCATCGGGGCGAGCGGATGTTCGCCCTTGCCGCTCGGTCGCTGGTCGTCCCAGAAGCCGATCGCCGACCCCGCAGCATGGCCATGCAGTCCGATCGGGTGCGAATAGATCGTCGCGTCGACCCCGGCGGCCGCGGCGCGCGCGCGGGCGGCGGCGAGCATCGCCTTCCCGGTGCGGCCGGTTGCGGACGAGGCAGTCAACGCGTCCTGCGCGGCGGTCACCGCCGCGAGCCCCGCGCGCAGCCCGGCGGGTGCGCCGATTTCGCCGGGCTTCAGCACGTAGCCCAGATGCTGCGTATCGGTGTGCAGGCCCAGCCAGATCAGCCCGAAATCGCACCAGATCATGTCGCCGGGCTGGATGACAGTGTCGCCTTCCAGCGGGCCTTCGGCGCCCGCGCGGAACACCGCGACCGAGGGCTGGAACCACGTTGCGAGCGCGAGCTCACCGAGCTTGGTCCGCATCCACCACACCACGTCCTGCGTGGTCGTCCGCCCCGGCGTGATCACCGCGGGCGAGAACGCCTGCCCGATGATCGCGTGCGCGATGCGGACCGCTCGGCGGTATTCGGCGATCTCCGCCTCGGTGCGCGTCTCCAGCCAGCCGACCGCGAGCGGCTCCGACGACACCACGCGCCCGCGCAGCGCTTCGGGCAACGCGCGCAACAGCATCGCGTGCTGCGTGGCGCTGAGGCCGTCGGCGTGCGCGTCGACCTCACTCATGTTGACGGCGATGCGTCGGGGATCGCGCGCCGCGATCAGCTTGGCGAGCGCGGCCCACTGGTCGGGTTCAGCCTCGGGCTTCCACGCCGGCTGGAACAGGTTCGCAAGGCCATAGCGGCTGACCGTGAAGCGCTCGACCCTGCCGTCGGGCGCGCGCAGGAACACCAGCATCGTCTGCCGCCGCGCGTGCCAGTTGCCGACATCGAGCATGGTGAGGATCACTGGATCCTCGGCATATTCGCGCGCCAGCAGCACCCAGCAGTCGATGCCGGTCTGCTCCATCAGCGGCGGCACGATTCTGTCCAGCCGCTCACGGGTCAGCCCGTCCTGCAGCCGCGCGCGCTCGCGCAGCGCGGGCAGCGCCTCGTATGGTGGCGCAACGGCTTCGATCGCGGGCGGCGACGGCGGGGGGGACAGCGCGATCATCCGTGGAACTTCGCTGCGCGCTTCTCGACGAAGGCGGCCATGCCCTCGCGCTGCTCGGCGGTGCCGAACAACGCGTGGAATATGCGCCGTTCGAAGCGCACGCCTTCGGCGAGCCCAACCTCCTCGGCGCGGTTGACGGCCTCTTTGGCGGCCATCGTCGAGAGCGGGCCATAGCTGGCGATCAGCTCGGCGGCCTTCAGCGTCTCCTCCATCAGCTCGGCCGCCGGGTAGACGCGGCTGACAAGGCCGATGCGCAGCGCCTCGGCCGCGTCGATCGTGCGCCCGGTGAGGATCAGGTCCATCGCCACCGCGCGGCCGACCAGCCGCGTCAGCCGCTGCGTGCCGCCGCTGCCGGGAATGACGCCGAGCTTGATCTCCGGCTGGCCGAACTTGGCGCCGTCCGCGGCGAAGATCATGTCGCACATCATCGCCCACTCGCACCCGCCGCCCAGCGCGAAACCGTTCACCGCTGCGATCACCGGCTTGCGCGTGCGGGTCAGCTGCTCCCACGTCGCGGTGATGAAATCCTCGGAGTAGACTTGCGCGAAGTCCTTCGACGCCATTTCCTTGATGTCGGCGCCCGCCGCGAACGCCTTGCCCGCTCCGGTCAGCACGATGCAGCCCACGCCCGCGTCGGCGTCGACTTCGCGCAGCGCCTGCTGCAGCTCGCCGGTCAGCTGGAGATTATAGGCGTTCAGCGCCTCCGGCCGGTTCATCGTCAGGATCGCAACGCGCCCGCGGCGCTCGACAAGGACAGTCTGGTATTCGCTCATGCACGGACTCCGCTTGGTCGTGCCGAGCCTAATGCAGCTTCGCTCCCGCCGCGTCATGCTGAACTTCATTCAGCACCCTGCTGCCTTGCGGCTTGATGGGCCGTCCGCTGAGCGCCACGCGACGCACGCCCCTGAACCAGGTTCAGGGTGCCGTGCCGGTTGCGTCCGAACGCTGCGCGCTCCGCTGCCCGATCGTCACCGGTCGCGCGACACGATTGCCGAAGCCCGATACTTGAGCAGTGCGTGCGGGGGAGGTGGCTAGGACATGTTCGGCGCGCGCAGCCGTCTCGCGCGGGGCGGTGGCCGGGCGCGAGGACGACAGGCCGAAACTGACATTGGAAGCGCGCTGCCGCCCGTCCTATGCGGGCCGCCATGCCCCAGCCGCTTCTGATCCTCATCGTGCTGATCGCCGGTGCCGTCACCGCCGTGCAGGCGCCGACCAACGCCGTGCTCGCGCGTGCGATGGGATCGCCGGTCAACGCCGCGTTCGTGTCGTTCGCGGTCGGCACGCTTGCCCTCGGCGCGATCGCGCTCGCGCAGGGCACGCGGCCCGATCTCTCCGCCGCCCGCGCGTTGCCGTGGTGGGCGTGGATCGGCGGCTGCTACGGCGCGCTGTTCGTCGCGAGCGCAGCCTATGGCGCCACGCGCCTCGGCGTTGGCCTGCTGCTGACCCTCTCGGTCGCGGCGCAGCTGCTCACCGCGCTGCTGATCGATTCGACCGGCCTGTTCGGCGTCACGGTCCGCGCCCTCAGCGCTGGACGCCTCGCAGGCGTTGCGCTGGCGATCGCTGGCGTGCTGATGGTGCGGCGCGGCTAGACTGCGGCAGCCTGCCGCGGTAAGGTGGCCTCGTCGGACAAGGGGACGCGCGGTGGCGGTGCTTGGGATCGGCGGATTTTTCTTCCGCGCGCGCGACCCGGCGGCGCTGAAGGCGTGGTATCGTCATCGGTTGGGAGTGGGCGGGGGCTGCGGCGTCGGCCCCAACGGGCAGCCGGATGAGTGGGCCTGGTTTCACGAGGGCGGGCCAATGGTGTTCGAGCCGTTCAAGGCCGAGACCGACTATTTTCCCGCCGACCTGAGCGCGATGATCAGCCTGCGAGTCAGCGGCCTCGACGCGCTGGTGGCAAGCCTGCGCGCCGCGGGCGAGGAGGTGACGCGCGAGGAAGCCATCGACGGAGTCGGCCGCTTCGCACCCGTCCACGATCCCGAAGGCAACCCGATCGAGCTGTGGGAGCCGCAGGGCTGACGCCCACCGCGCACGTCCGCCCGACCCGAGCGCGTTGCCGCGCCGCCTATGCGGATGCTGCGGCTGGGCCCGGCGCACTGGCCGGGCGCTGGTGACCCCTACGGGAATCGAACCCGTGTTTTCGCCGTGAAAGGGCGACGTCCTAGACCGCTAGACGAAGGGGCCGTGGGCGGCAGCGGCGCTCTGTGCGGCGGCGACGACGCGGGGTCAAGCCGCCTGCGCTGCCGCGCCGCTCGGCGCAGCCCACGCGATGTCGTCCAGATGTAGTTCGGCCGCGCCGCCTCCCGCCCAGTCGTCGCGTTTCAGTTCGCCTGCCACATGCACGCGGCGGCCGTGCGCCTGCGCGAGCGCGGCGGCGACCGGCCCGTCGGCGCCGCGGAACATCACCGCCTTGACGCGCGCACCGTCGGCTCCGGCAAGCACCAGGCGCAGGTGGCCGTTGCCAACCACGCGCCGATCCACCAGCGCGAACGGCCCGGCTGCGACGCGCGGGTGCGGCCAGCCCGCGCCATATGGGCCAGCGAGTGCGAGTTCGTCGGCGAGCGCCGCAGTCAGCCCGCCGGGCGCCACCGCCAGATCGAGCTTCAGCGCTCCCCCCGCCCGCGTTGCCGCCACCGCTGTCTGAAGCCGCTCGCCGAGGAAGCGCGTCAGCGCAGCGACATTGCCCCGCTCGATCGTCAGCCCGGCCGCCATCGCATGACCTCCGCCCGCGATCAGCAGCCCGGCCTCGCGTGCGGCGATGATCGCGCTGCCAAGATCGACCCCGGCAAGGCTGCGGCCCGAGCCTTTGCCGATCGCGCCGTCAAGCCCGATGACGATGGCCGGGCGGTTCAGCCGCTCTTTCACGCGCGCGGCCGCGATGCCGATGACGCCTGCGTGCCAGCCCTCGCCAGCCACGACCGCGACTGGAGCGTCGGCATCGGCTGCGGCGAGGGCGGCTTCGGTGACCGACGCCTCGATCGCGCGGCGCTCGGCATTGTGGCGATCGAGTTGGCGGGCGAGCCTTTCGGCCTCGCGCGGGCAGTCGGTCGTCAGCAGCCGCACGCCAAGATCGGCCTGGCCGACTCGCCCGCCCGCGTTGATGCGCGGCCCGAACAGGAAGCCCAGATCGCGCGCGTTTGGCGCATTCGGCGCGCTTGCGATCGCAGCGAGCGCCGTCAGCCCGGCATTGGCGCCGCGCGCGAAGCGCTTCAGGCCCTGCGCCACGAATGCCCGGTTGAGGCCGTGAAGCGGCACGACGTCGGCGACCGTGCCCAGCGCGACGAGGTCGATCAGTGCAAGCAGATCGGGCTCGGGCCGCGTGGCGAACCAGCCGCGGGCGCGCAGCGCGCGGTTGGTGGCGACCGCCAGCAGGAACGACACGCCGACCGCCGCGAGATGGCCGAAGCCGGGCGCCTGGTCGATCCGGTTGGGGTTGACGGTCGCGGCTGCGGCAGGAAGTTCGGCCAGGCACTGGTGATGGTCGGCGACGATCACATCGAGCCCGAGCGCGCGGGCGTGGGCCAGCGGCTCGAACGCCTGCGCGCCGCAATCGACGCAGATGACGAGGCTGGCGCCATCGCGGTGCAGCTGCTCGAGCGCTTGCGGCGAGGGGCCGTAGCCTTCCAGCAGCCGATCGGGAATGTAGGCGCGCGCATCGACGCCGCAGCCGCGCAGGAAGCGGATCAGCAGCGCGGCCGAGGTCGCGCCGTCGACGTCGTAATCGCCGAACACCGCGATCTGCTCGCCGCGCGCCACTGCGTCGGCAAGGCGCTCGGCGGCTGCGTCCATGCCCGCGAGCAGGCTTGGGTCGGGCAGCCAGTCGCGCAGCCGCGGCGTGGCGCAGCGGGCGAGGTCGCCCTCGGCCGCGCCGCGCGCGAGCAGCAGGCCCGCGGTCAGCTCGCTCACTCCGGCGACGCGGCACGCGCCCGCCGGCAACGGCCCACGACCGCGCCACGCCCAGGCGCGGCCGGTCAGCGATTCCGAAACGCCGAGAACGGGCTGCATCGCAAATGTTGAACCCCCTTGCGGCCCGGGTCCGCAAGGCGAACGGATCAGGAACGGATGCCCCGCCTGTGGACGATATGGCGGGTGGTGCGGGCGGTATAACCCGATCGCTCCGTCGGCTTGGCGGGGATGATCGCCGTTCAGGCGCGCATCCGGGCGAGAGCGACGACGCCGATCGCTGCCCAGATGACGTTCAGCACGACCGAGGGGAGCGCTCCGTGGCTGAGGCCATTCACCACGAAGGCCGCCGCGCCCAGAACATTCATGCCCTGATAGGCGGTGCTGCGCGCGGTGATCCGCCCAGCGGTCAGCATTGCGTAGGCTGCGAGGATCAGCAGGGCGCCGATCCAGCCGACGATTTCCACCCATAGCGCTGGCGCGATCATCGCGCGACCATCGCCCACGCGCGGGCGGACGCGCAATGCTGACGGCGGTCGTCAGGCGGCCTCGATTGCCCCCAGCCGGTGCGAAACCGCTGCCGCAAGGCGCATTTCGGACCCCAAAACGGACAGCTTCCGCCGCCATCGCGGGCTGTAAGGCACAGTCTGCAGGCCACCAACAGGCTGTGTGGCAGCCCGGTTTGGCAACGGAACTGCGACGTTCGTCACGCTGCATCCCATCCCCGCGTCACCCCGGCCACGCAGGGCGACTTCGCCGCGGGGCTGCCGGCGACTGTCGACGCGATCATCGCGTGCATCGATGGGAGCGAGCAGCGGCCCGGCCCCGTCCGGTCCCGACGCTGAATCCGCCAGCGGCACGCTGCGGCGCGCCCGATTTGGCCCGCGCCGCGCGCGGCGCTATATGCGCCGCCAAGCAACATCCGGAAGCGAACCACCCCTCATGTCCATCCGTCCCTGGCGAGACATCGTGCGCAGGCCTTCGCGCAAGATCATGGTCGGCTCGGTGCCGGTCGGCGGTGACTCGCCGATCACCGTCCAGACGATGACCAACACGCCGACGAGCGACGCCCGGGCGACGATCGAGCAGATCCGTCGCTGCGAGGAGGCCGGGGCCGATATTGTCCGCGTCAGCTGCCCCGACGAGGAATCGACCGCGGCGCTGAAAGAGATCACCCGCGCGGCGCGCGTGCCGATCGTGGCGGACATCCACTTCCACTATAAGCGCGCGCTGGAAGCCGCCGATGCGGGCGCGGCCTGCCTGCGCATCAACCCCGGCAATATCGGATCGGCCGATCGCGTGCGCGAGGTGGTCAATGCCGCCAAGGCGAATGGCTGCGCGATCCGCATCGGTGTCAATGCCGGCTCACTCGAGAAAGACCTGCTGGAGAAATACGGCGAGCCGTGCCCCGAGGCGATGGTTGAATCCGCGCTGGATCACGCGCGCATTCTAGAGGATCACGACTTCCGCGAGTATAAGATCAGCGTAAAGTCGTCCGATGTCTTCATGGCGGTGGCTGCGTATCAGCAGCTCGCCGAAGCGATCGATTGCCCGCTGCATCTGGGCATCACCGAATCGGGTTCGCTCATCGCGGGGACGGTGAAGTCCTCGATCGGCATGGGGATGCTGCTGTGGGGCGGCATCGGCGACACCATCCGCGTGTCGCTGTCGGCCGCGCCCGAGGAGGAGGTGCGCGTCGGCTTTGAGATGCTGAAGAGCCTCGGCCTGCGTCACCGCGGCGTCCGCATCGTCAGCTGCCCGTCCTGCGCGCGCCAGGGTTTCAACGTGATCAAAACGGTCGAGGCGCTGGAGCCGCGGCTTCAGCACATCCGAACGCCGCTTAGCCTGTCAATCATCGGCTGCGTCGTGAACGGCCCCGGCGAGGCGCGCGAGACCGACATCGGCGTCACCGGCGGCGGCGGGGGCAAGCACATGGTCTACCTCTCGGGCGTCACGGACCACCATGTGCAGAGCGAGGCGATGATCGAGCACATCGTCAGCCTTGTCGAACGCAAAGCCGCCGAAATCGAAGCTCAGCGCTCGGCGGCCGAGCCGCTGGCAGTGGCTGCGGAGTAACGCGGCCGACCCGGCCCGCCCGGCGGCACGGCCGGATTCCGGCCGCTCCGACCCCATAGGCCCGCCAGCAGCCCGTCGGCTCGCGACGGTTCTGTGACCGATACGTCACAGTTTCGCCTTATCTGTCTGGCGGCTGAACAGCCTCTTCCGAAGCGAAGCGTCCTTTGCTTATGAATGCCCGATAACCAAAAGGTGAGGGAAGCATGAGCAAGGTGTCATCGCTGCTGCTGGCAGCGAGCGGGTTTGCATTGCTGTCGGGGATCGCCCAGGCGCAGACGGCGGCGCAGCCCGCACCGAAGGACGGCATCATTCCGCCGCCGAGCACGTCGGCGCAGCGGCCGACCGGCACGGGTGCAGACGCCGCGGATATTTCCGACGCCGAAAAAACGTCGGACAACCTTGTCGTCATCACCGGCTCGCGCATCCCGCGCCCTGAGTTTTCGGGCATCATCCCGGGTGTCCAAGTCGGCCAGGAATCGATCCAGAACCGCGGCTTCACCAACCTCGCCGAAGCCATCCGCGAACTGCCCGGCTTCGGCTTCGGCGCACAGAGCCTCGGCAACGCCGGCGGCCAGCCGTCCAGCTACGGCGTCAATTTCCTCGATCTGCTCGGCCTCGGCACGCAGCGCACGCTGACTCTGGTCAACGGTCGCCGCTTCGTTTCGGGCAACGCGGGTTCGCTGTTCGTCGCTGGCAACAACACCGGCAGCCAGGTCGACATCAACACGATCCCTACCTCGCTGACCGAGCGTGTCGACGTGCTGACCGTCGGTGGTGCGGCAGCCTATGGTTCGGACGCCATCGCGGGCGTGATCAACATCATTCTGAAAGACAACTTCAAGGGCGTCCGGCTGGAGGCGCTGGGCAACCAGTCTTCGCGCAACGACGCGCGCACCTACCGCTTCTCGGCGACCGCGGGGATGAACTTCGCCGAAGGCCGCGGCAACATCACCGGCGCGTTCGAGTATATTCACGACGATCCCATCACCGGCGACCAGCGCGATTTCGTCAACGCGAACTACATCGCGCCGACCTTCTTCCGGAACGGCGGCGTCCGTAACCCGAACTTCGCGCCGCAGATTCCGATCGACGTCGTGGGCTTGAACAACGGCGCGTTCCTGCGGGCGTCGGACGATGGCCAGCCGGGCAACCGCCTGCTGCCCTTGCTGTCGGGCGGCTCGATCCTGGTGTCGCCGGGCGGCACCGTGTTCCAGTACACCGGCTCCACCTCGGCCGCCGCGATCGCGCGCGGCCGCGCGGGCCAGATCGCCTCGAACGCGGCCGGCAGCGGCGCGCTGATCTCGGTCGCTGGCAACACGCAGATCATTCCCGGAGTGCCGATCAGCGCCGCCGTGCCGGGCGCTGCCGCCGGCTTGTCCACCGCGCCGGCGGTCGGTGCCCCCAATCCGCCGGCTGGCACGTTCACGCGCTTCGCACCCACGGGTCTGCCCGCGGGTGTGACGGCGCAACAAGTCATCTCGGCGCTTGCGCCCAACTTCACCGCGCCCGCGGGCACGACGGCCGCGCAGCTGACGACGCTCGCGGTCAACCTGCTGCAGGCCAACCGGCCGACGCCGCGCGAGTATTTCGCAGCCAACCCGAACACGCCGATCAACAACTTCCTCGGCTCGTTCGTCCCGGCATTCCTTGACGTTCCGAACACCGGCGCGGACGCGGCGATCCTGCCGCGCACCGCGGTGCCGCTGCGCTTCAGCCCCACGGGCGGCGACCTGCAGACCTTCAACCCCGGCAGTTTCGATGCGAACACGCCCGCGACGCTGGGCGGCAGCCCGGGCGGCGATTTCTTCAACCCGACACGTTTCACGACGATCCGCGCGGGACAGGACCGCTATCTCGGCAATCTGCTCGCGCATATCGACGTGACCGATCATCTGCGCGTCTACACCGAAAACAGCTACGCAAAGTCGGACAGCATCCTGAAGCGCAATCAGGCCAGCGCCAATTCGATCGCGTCGGCCACGGTGGAGAACGCGGCGCTGCTGGTCCGCATCGACAACCCGTATCTTACCGATGCGCAGCGCCAGACGCTGCTGAACGCCGGGGTCAGCGCCTTCAACCCGGCGACCCCGGGAAGCGGTCTCTTCGTGCTGAGCCGCACCAACCAGGACATCTTCGGCGACAACCCGTTCACCAACACGGCAGAGGTTTATCGCAGCGTCATCGGCACCAAGGGTGATTTCAAGCTGTTCGGGCGCGAGTTCCAGTTCGATACCAGCTTTACCTATGGCCGGGCCGACGGCAGGACGGTGACGACCAATATCAAGGACATCGAGTACGCGTTGGCGATCGATGTCGCGCGCGACAATAATGGCACTATCGTCTGCGCGGCAAAGCTGAATCCGTCGCAATATCTCGGTACCACCCCACCAGGAATCAATCCAACTGAACTTGTCCGTAACAATATCGGCAATGGCCGTTTGCAGGAGCAACTTATTTCACGCAGGGTCACGCAGGCGCAGATCGATGCCTGTCAGCCGCTCAACCCCTTCGGCTTCAACCAGATGTCGGATGCAGCGAAACAGTATGTCCGCGCGAACGTTGTGCTCGATAATACAGCTGAGCAATATTATCTCGTCGGCACGCTGTCTGGGTCGCCCTTCGATCTGCCGGGCGGACCGTTCCGCTTCGCATTGACCGGCGAATATCGCCAGGACAGTCTCGATTTCCGCGTCGACGATATCTCGCGGATCGGCGGCACACGCACTGCTGCTCTGACGAACACAACCGGCCGGATCGAGAATATCGAGGGCTCGATCGAAGTCACTGCTCCGATCACGGGCGATGGCTTCCTGCCCTGGCTCGGCAAGATCGAACTCAACCCCGCGGTGCGCTTTGTCAAACAGGACGGTTCGTCGCCCGACGTCCAGCGCCTCAACGGCACCACGTTCCGCGGCCAGTCATCGGGTGACGTCTATACGATCTGGACGCTCGGCGGCACGTGGAAGCCGATCCGGGACATCACGATCCGCGGCAACGTCACGCGGTCGATTCGCCAGCCGAGCGTCGTCGAGCTGTTCCTTGGCGGCCAGTCGGCCTTCACCACGCCGGCCGATCCGTGCTCCAACCAGAACATCAATGCCGGTGTTCGCCCGGCCACGCGCCGCGCGAACTGCATCGCGGACGTAATCCGGCTGGGCATCGCCTCCAACGCCACCGATGCTTCGAACTTCCTCAACACGTTCGTCGCATCGGGCCAGGCGATCCAGGGGGTGTTCTCGGGTTCGCCGGGCCTGAAGCCCGAGCGGGGCGAGAGCTTCACCTTCGGTGCGGCGATCCAGCCGCGCTGGGTCAAGGGCCTGACGATGAGCGCGGATTATATCGACGTGACGGTGCGCGATCAGATCATCCCGACCGCGATCGGCACCGCGCTTCAGAACTGCTATGACAGCACCGCCTTTCCGGATACGAGCCGCGAGGTGGGTGTGAACACCTGCAACTTCTTCCAACGCGTGCCGGGGGCGGGTGGCGTCATCCAGCAGTTCAACGTCGACAACGGCTTCTCTTCGGGCTTCATCAATCTCGGCGGCCTGCAGGTGCAGGGTATCAACGCATCGATCGACTATCGCATCCCGCTGACCGGGCTGTTCGGGCCAAATGCTGGGCGGCTGGAACTGTACGGGAACATGTTCCATTACATGAATTACTACGTTTCAAACAACGGCACCTTCAACGATCGCCAGCAGACCGCTGGTTCGTTCTTCCGGCCGGAGTTCGCGGTGCAGGGCCGCGTGCGCTATCGGAACGCAGGGCTGGTGCTGCAGTGGAACATCAACTGGGCGAGCGAGACGCAGATTTTCTCGTCGGGCGCTCCGATCACCAACGAGATCCAGGATGTGCTTGGCTTCCCCGATCGTGCGATCCACGATTTCACGATCGGCTATGACTTCAAGAAGCCCCGCATCGGCTTGACGTTCGTGATCCGCAACGCGTTCGATACCGTGACCGCGGGCCTGAACGGTCTGGCGAACTCGAACGGTATTCCGGGCAATTCGGGCTTCCTTGACCCGATCGGCCGCCGGTTCACGCTGTCGGCGAACTGGAGCTTCTAGGTCGACTGCCAACCCGGGCCGCTGCGGCGGCCAAGCGACGCCCCCGCGCTACTGGCGCGGGGGCGTTTGGCTGCCTAAGGACGGCTGCGTGAGCGATCAGCCCCGGCCGCCCCGCCTGCAGCGGGCGCGCGGCACCCAGGATATTTTCGGCGAGGACGCGGCGCGCTTCGAGCGAGTCACGGAGACGTTTGCGCGCGTGCGGCGGCTCTATGGCTTCAAGCCCGTCATCACGCCCGTTTTCGAGTTTACCCCCGTCTTCGCACGCTCGCTGGGCGAGACCAGTGACGTGGTGGGGAAGGAAATGTATTCGTTTGAGGACCGGGGCGGCGAGTCGCTGACGCTGCGGCCCGAGTTCACGGCCGGGATCGCGCGCGCCTATATCAGCGAGGGGTGGAAGCAGCACGGCGTCCTGAAGCTCGCAGCGTGGGGGCCGGTCTTCCGCTACGAGCGGCCGCAGAAAGGCCGCTATCGCCAGTTTCACCAGCTCGACGCCGAAATCCTAGGCGCGGCCGAGCCGTTCGCCGACGTCGAGGCGATCGCGTTCGCCGAGCAGCTGCTGCGCGATCTCGGCATCGCCGACGGCGTGACGCTGCAGCTGAACACACTGGGCGACGCTGAGACTCGCGGCCGCTGGCGCGAGGCGCTGGTCGCGCATTTTTCGGCGCACGCGAGCGAGCTGAGCGAAGACAGCCGCGACCGGCTTCAGCGCAACCCGATGCGGATCCTCGATTCGAAGGCGCCGCAGGACCGTCCGGTCGCCGATGCAGCGCCGGGGATCGACGAGTATCTGAGCGCCGACGCGGGCCGCTTCTTCGAGGCGGTGGCTCGCGGGCTGGACGCATCGGGCGTGCGCTGGACCCGTAACGACCGCCTGGTCCGCGGGCTCGACTATTATCGCCACACCGCGTTCGAATTCGTCACCGACCGCCTTGGCGCGCAGGGCACGGTGTTGGCCGGAGGTCGCTATGACGGCTTGGTGGAAGCGCTGGGCGGGCCTCCGACGCCGGGCATCGGCTGGGCCGCCGGGGTGGAGCGGTTGGCGATGTTGGTGGACGCGGCGGAAACGCCGCGTGTGACGATCGCGGTGGTGGCCGAGGCGACCGAGGCAGAAGATGACGCGCTTGAGATTGCCGCCTGCCTGCGGCGGGGGGGATTGAGCAGTATGGTCCCAAGCGGATCGAGCGCGAAGCGGCGCGTCGAGACTGCACGCCGCGAGAACGTCGAGGCGGTCCTGTTTGTCAGGCCAGCAGGCGCCCACGAGCGGCTCAACCTCAGTCACACCGACAAGGACAGCGCGCGGGCGGCGGAGCTCCTCGCGCAGGTCGTGATGCGCCTGCCGGGACAATATGGCGGCCTTTCCGGCGATCGTCTGCCCGATGCGTAATCGCACCCGCCTCGTCGGCCCGGACTCGGTCCGGGCCCGGGCTTCCGGTTGGCGGACTGCGGCGGTGGGGCGATCCGGCGTTTCGATGCGGCCCCGTCCCGGGCCGGATCCGGGACGACGTCCAACAGCGTACGAGTGGCTGGGACAGCCCCGTCATCCCGGTCTTGAGCCGAAAGCCAGCTTGCCTGCCGCGCAGCGCGCGACGCGCGCGGTCGGCCTACAGCGCCGCCGAACCCCGGACGTTGTCCGCGGTGACGACCGGACGGGCAGGGGAGCGCTGCAATGATCCCCCCCGCCCGCATTGCGCAGATCGAAGCCCGCCACGCCGAGCTGGCCGACGCGCTCGCCGCGCCGGACATCGCGCGCGACCGGTTCGTCGCGCTTTCCCGCGAATATTCCGAGCTCGGCCCCGTCGCCGAAGCGGCGCGCGGGCTGCGCCTGCTGCGCGAGGAGATCGACAACCTGCGCGGCCTCGCCGCCGACGTGACTGCCGACGCCGATCTGCGCGCGATGGCCGAGGACGAGATCGCCGACCTCAAGGCCCAGCTGCCCGACGCCGAGCGCAAGCTCGCGCGCCTGCTGCTGCCCCGCGACGCAGCCGACGAACGCAGCGCCATCCTGGAAATCCGCGCGGGCACGGGCGGCGACGAGGCGGCGCTGTTCGCGGGCGACCTGTTCGAGATGTACCAGCGCTACGCCGCCGTCCGCCGCTGGCGCGTGGAGCTCATCAGCGCATCGAGCGCCGATGTCGGCGGCTACAAGGAGGTGATCGCGTCGATCACCGGGCAGGGCGTGTTCGCGCGGCTGAAATTTGAAAGCGGAGTCCACCGCGTTCAGCGCGTGCCCGCGACCGAAACGCAGGGCCGCATCCACACGTCGGCCGCCACCGTCGCCGTGCTGCCGGAGGCCGAGGAGGTCGATATCCAGATCGAGGACAAGGATCTCCGGATCGACGTCTTCCGCTCGTCGGGCCCCGGCGGCCAGTCGGTCAACACCACCGACTCGGCAGTGCGGATCACCCACCTGCCGACGGGTCTTGTCGTCAGCCAGCAGGACGAGAAATCGCAGCATAAGAACAAGGCCAAGGCGCTGAAAGTGCTGCGCGCGCGTCTCTACGAGCTTGAGCGCGAGAAGCTTGCGTCGGCCCGCTCGGACGCGCGCAAATCGATGGTGGGATCGGGCGACCGTTCGGAACGCATCCGCACCTACAACTTTCCACAGGGACGCGTGACCGATCACCGGATCAACCTGACACTCCACCGTCTCCCCGAAATCCTCGCCGGCGAGGGGCTGGAGGAGCTGATTACTGCGCTGATTTCCGAGGACGAGGCCGAGCGCCTGGCAGGGCTCGACGCCGAATGACGCGGCCGAACGGGCGTGGCCCGATGCGCGCTGACGATCGGCCAACGACCCCGCTGCCGCCGCGGCGCCGACGTGTCGATCTCGCTTCCTCCCACGACGCCGCCGGGTTCGCCCGCGTTCGGGAAGCTGTCCTGCCCGGCGTCATGGATGATCGCCGGCCGCTTCGCGGCTGCGGACGCTGGTGAGCCAAACCGCGCGCGACGTGCTTAAGGCGGCGGCGGCGCACATCGGCGGGGCGACGCCACGGCTCGATGCGGAGCTGTTGCTCGCGCACCATCTCGGTACCACGCGCGACTCGCTGCTGCTCGGCGGTCTCCACGAGCCCGTGCCCGATGCGCGCGGTTTCGCCTGCCTGATCGAGCGCCGCGCCGGCGGCGAGCCGGTCGCCTACATCACCGGCACGCGGGAATTCTGGTCGCTCAGATTCCGCGTCACGCCCGATGTGCTGATCCCCCGCGCCGACAGCGAGACCCTCATCGAAGCGGCGCTGGCATCGGGGAGGGCGCCCGCCCGCGTGCTCGATCTCGGCACAGGCAGCGGTGCGCTGCTGCTTGCAGCGCTCAGCGAACACCCGGCGGCATTCGGCATCGGCGTCGACCGCTCGTCAGCCGCGATCGCCATCGCCCGCGCCAACGCCGCCCAGCTCGGCCTCGCCACCCGCGCGACCTTCGTTCAGGGCGACTGGGGGGCCGCGCTCAGCGGACCGTTCGAGCTTATCCTGTGCAACCCCCCCTACGTCGCGCAGGGCGCAGCCGACCCGCACGTTCACGCGCACGAACCGAACGAAGCGCTGTATGCAGGTGCGCAGGGCCTCAACGCCTACGCGCGGATCGTCCCCGATCTGCCGAGCTTGCTGGCAGTGGGCGGGCTTGCGGTTCTTGAAATCGGCTGGGATCAGCACGAAGTCGTTGATCGGATGGCGCAGGAAGCAGGGCTCGTTGCCCGGCTTTGGCGCGATTTGGGCGGCAGGCCGCGCGCACTGGCGCTGACCCGCGGGGCGTGAGGCGAAGAATCGCTTGGTCCTGTGCGTCATAGCCGGTATGCCTCGTGCAGCGCGGCGGGCGGGAGAGACCGCCTGCGGAGGCACGGACCACCACCGCTGAGTATGATGCGACGAGCCGCCGATGGGTGGGTGACCGTACCCGCCCGCGAGGACGCCGATCCGCAGGGACGACATGCATGGCTAGGGCTTATTGATGCGCCAAGGACAGAACCGCCGCCGTGGGCGCGGCGGGCAACGGCCGCCACAACAGGGTGGCAGCGTGGGCCGTGGGCCCGAAATGGCCAACCGCGATCAGCACCGGAACCGGGGCAACGCGGCGCAGCTGCTGGAGAAATATCGCAACTTGGCGCGCGATTCGCAGCTGCAGGGCGACCGCATCACCGCTGAATATTACCTGCAATATGCCGATCACTATTATCGCGTGCTGAACGAGAACCGCCCGCGGTTTGACGATAACCGCCGCCGCGACTGGCAGGACCGCGACGAGCGCTACAGCGAGCGCGACGAGTCCGATCCGGCCGACGATGGCGGCGACGATGATGCGCCCGAGGCGCTGAACGGCGAGCGCCGGTTTGACGAGCGCGACCGCCGCGGCAACCAGCAACGCGGCCGCTACCAGGACCAGCCGCGCGACGACGAGGGCGACCGGCCGCAGCGCCGCTATCAGGACACGCAGCCGCGCGACGACTCCGGGGAGCGCTCGCAGCGGGGCCGCCACCAGGAGGCTGCTCGCGAGGACGATGGCGGCGAGCGCCAGCAGGGTCGCTACCAGGACGCGCCCGCGCGCGCCGACGATGGCGACGATCGCGGCGACCGGCGCGAGCGCGGCTTTGGCCGTGTCCGCGGGCAGGACAACCGCCGCGACGCGGCTCCGGATCGCGAAGGCGGCCAGCGCGAGCGGCGGCCGAACGGCAGCTATCGCGATGATCGCCGCGCGGGCGCCGACGACGAGCCGAGCGGCGAGGCGATCGCCGCCGTGCTGCCGCCCGCCTTCAACAACCGCACCGGCGACGACGAGGAGCCAACGCCACGCCGCGAGGAGCGCAGCCCCGGCCGCCTGGGCCTAGGCGGCCCGCGCCGCGCCAAGCCCGAAGCCGTCCCCGCGGCGGAACCCGCCGAGGCGAGCGAGCCCGAGAGCGATGCACCGCGCCCACGCCGCCGCCGCACGACCCGGCCGAAGCCCGATGCCGGGAGTGGCCCTGAACTGCGGCTGGAAGACGTCTGACGTTCAGAGCGGGGCGGCCGCCTCGCAGGCGGCGCCCCGCTAGCTCTCGTGGCCGGCCGCGTCGACCTCGGAGTCGTGGCCGCTGCGCGCGCTCGCGAACACCAGCGCCATCAGCGCGCCGCCGACCAGACCGGTCAGCGTCACCCCCAGGCCGATCGCCAGCCGGGCCTGCCACGGCATCGGCGTGCCCGCCGCGCGGAAATATAGCAGCACGCCAAGCGCCAGCGCCGCGCCGCCCGCTCCCGCCCACAACACCATACGCCGGAAGCGCACCCAAACCGCGGCCTTGTCGTCGGCTGTGCTTTGATGGATCATCCCCACGCACATAAGGCCGACAACGGCCCGACGGGAGGTCTAAGACATGACGATCGGGTGCCTGTTCCGAGACAAGCCTACGAGCGCGGTGGTGACCGTCAGCCCCGATGCGCCCGTCAGCGACGCTGTGCGCCTGCTCCACGATCACCGCATCGGCGCGGTACTTGCCGTGGGGCCCGACGGAGTCGCGGGCGTGGTGTCCGAGCGGGACGTGGTGCGCGGCCTGCACAAACACGGCTCGGCGATCTGCGACATGCCGGTCCACAAAGTGATGTCCTCGCCCGTCGTCACCGTCGAGCGATCGCACACGATCAGCGACGCGCTGGCGCTGATGACCGAGCGGCGCTTCCGCCACCTGCCGGTGGTGGAGGGTGGCGTGCTGATCGGGATCGTGTCGATCGGCGACCTCGTCAAACGCAAGATCGACGACGCGGTGCGCGAGGCCGAGGAGCTGCGCGGCTATATCCACGCCTAAAGAATGGCCCGAAACGGTCGTTTCCCGCGCGCATCCAAAAAACCTCTTGCGCGATGGGGATTGGGCCGACATATGGCGGTCTCCCGGGCGGCAACGCTGCGGGAGCGGGCACCGCCTGACACCGATCGCGCTTTTGAAGCGCTGAAAAAATCGGTGTTGACGGGCCTGCTGGAAACGCCATATGGTGGCTTCCTCGCTGACGCAGGGCGATGTGCCCGGCCGAAGCAGCCCTCTCACATGCTGCGGTCGCAGTTCCGGACCAGTCGGACCGGGGTGTGAGAGGTTTTCGCTCTTTCTCATCGTAGGTAATCGATGAAGGGACATGTGGGCGGCGGCCCGCAGTCCGGCGGCTCAAGGCGCCGGATCCTGCGGAAACATTCGCGGTCCTATGTCTCAACGTGACCACCCGCGCTCTGGCCTTAGTCGGACAGGGCGCGAGTAAACGTTGTGCAGACTTCAGGAACAGCTCCTTGATCGGGCTGGTTGGTTGGGTTCGCCTGGTCGGCCGGTTCGCACATGAACTTGAGAGTTTGATCCTGGCTCAGAACGAACGCTGGCGGCATGCCTAACACATGCAAGTCGAACGAGACCTTCGGGTCTAGTGGCGCACGGGTGCGTAACACGTGGGAATCTGCCCAAAGGTACGGAATAACTCAGGGAAACTTGAGCTAATACCGTATGATGCCGAAAGGCCAAAGATTTATCGCCTTTGGATGA
>JAVVHE010000022.1:0-48111 GCA_032249695.1 Sphingomonadaceae bacterium
GGCATTCCTGGTGCCTTGGCTAGAAGATCAGTCCTGTAAAGAGACCGGGTGGCGGAAGAGGTGGGATTCGAACCCACGGACGGCTTGCACCGTCGCCGGTTTTCAAGACCGGTTCCTTAAACCACTCGGACACTCTTCCCCGGCAGGCGCAATCGTCTAGACCCGGCCGCGCCGTCCGCCAAGGCGGCCCGGTTGCGCCCCGGGCGCGGCGAGCACTCAAGCGAGGAGAGCCAGCCATGCAGTTCGCATCCTATCGTTTTGTCGGTCGCCCGGGCTTCGGCCTGGTGCAGGGCGAGCGCGTCATTGATCTTGGAGCGACCGGTGGCCCCGCGTCGCTCCGGCAGGCGATCGCGTCGGGCGCGCTCGCCAGCCTTGCGCGACGGGGCGGCGCGGAGCTCGCGCTGGCCGAGGTGGAGCTGCTGCCCGTCATCCCCGATCCCGCCAAGCTGTTCTGCGTGGGGCTGAATTATGAGCTGCACCGGCAGGAGACGGGCCGAACCGCGGTCGGCCATCCGACGATCTTCACGCGCTTCGCCGACACGCTGGCGGCGGCGGGCCAGCCGATCGTCCGCCCGCGCGTGTCCGCGATGCTCGATTACGAAGGCGAGCTTGCGGTCATCGTCGGGCGCGGCGGGCGGCATATCGCGCAGGCCGACGCGCTGACCCACGTGGCGGGCTATGCGTGCTTCAACGACGCCTCCGTGCGCGACTGGCAGAACCACACGCACCAATATACGCCGGGCAAGAACTTCCCCGCGACCGCACCGTTCGGCCCGACGCTGGTGACGCCCGACGAGGTCGGCGAGCTTGGTCCCCAACGCATCACCACGCGCCTCAACGGCCGGACGGTGCAGGACGCGCATCTGGGCGACATGATCTTTCCGGTGCCGGTGGTGATCGCCTACCTGTCCACCTTCACGCCGCTTGCGCCGGGCGACGTGATCGCGATGGGCACGCCGGGCGGGGTGGGCTTCAAACGCGATCCGCAGCTGTTCATGCAGCCCGGCGACACGGTGGAGGTGGAGATCGAGCGAGTCGGTCTGCTGCGCTCCACGGTCGTGGCCGAAGCGTAGGCGCGATCCGCGTGGTGGGCGCGGCTGGTATCGAACCAGCGACCCCTGCGGTGTGAACACAGTGCTCTACCACTGAGCTACGCGCCCGCCACCACGCGGCAAGCCGGGGCCGATAGGGCCACCCGGCGCCCAAGTCCAGAGGGTTACTGCGGAACCTTGTCGGGCACGCTATCCTCGCCGCGCACCGCCTGCACGGCCTTCTTGCCCGCGCTCAGCACGTTCAGCCCCTGCGTGCAGCCATACTGCCCGCCGACACCCGTCGCCGAGCATGGCGCAGCGGTGCCGAGATTGGGGTTGGTCAGCGCCGCGCGCTCCGCGCGGACATTGTCGCGAGCCTGGATCTGCTCGGCGCGCACTGCTGGCGGCAGCCGGAACTGGCTTTCCTCGGGCAGCCGGTTGCAGACGATGACCTCGTTCGGGTCGCTCGATTTGGGGCAGGCGTCGCGCCCGATTACGTCGATATAGCGCACGCGCGCCGCGGTCTCGCGCGAGCGCGTGATGACTGGCGCCTGCGTCGACGCGATCGGCGGGGCCGCGTCGGCAGGCGCGCTGGTCGCGGGGGACGGGCTGGGCCGCGTCACGTCGGCAGTCTGCGCGGCGGCAGGTATGGCGAGCGCCGACAGCGCGGCGATGAGAACGGGCAGGCGCATCGAGGTCTCCTGTTCGCTCCGCCCGCGCGCGCGTGCGGCTTCCCAATAACGCCCCATGGGCGATTGCAGGCCATCGTGCCAGCCCGGCGTGAACCGGGCATGAAACGGTTCAGGCAAGCTCGCCGCGCAGCAGCGCCGGGCGCTCGCCCAATTCACCGCGCGCGCCGGCCATGAACGCGCGCTTCAGCGGCTGGATCGCGTTCACGCCGGCCAGCCCCAGCCGCCGCACCGGGCCGAGGCCGCGCGCTCGGAACAGCCGGTCGAGCAGGTCGGTCGCAGCGCCGATCGCGCCGATGTCCAGCGGCCGCCACGCGCTGTAGCGGCGGAGCACCTCGCCGCTACCGGGATCGAGCCCCAGCCGCGTGCCTTCGACGAGCGCCTGCGTCAGCGCGGCTGCGTCGCGGAGGCCGAGATTGAGCCCCTGCCCCGCGATCGGGTGGATGGTGTGCGCCGCGTCGCCGATCAGCGCGAGCCGCCGGTCGATCAGCCGCCCCGCGCGCTGGAACTTCAGCGCATAGCGCGAAACGGGCGTCAGCAGCCGCACGTCGCCCAGGAAGCCGTCCATCCGTCCCTTCAGCACGCGCGCGAACGCATTCGGGTGCAGCCCCGCCCAGCCATCGGCGTCGCGCGCCGCGACCGTCCAGACGATCGCGCTCCGATGCTCGCCGTCCGGCCCATCGAGCATCGGCAGGATCGCGAACGGCCCGTGCTCATAGAACAGCTCGAACGCGATCTCGCCGTGCGGCAGGTCGTGCGCGATCGTCGTCACCAGGCTCGTGCCCGGGTAATCCCACGTCGCAGTGCGGATGCCCGCCGCCGCGCGGAGCGGCGAGTTGCGCCCGTCGGCTGCGATGACCAGCGGCGCCACGAAGCGGCCCTTACTCGTCTCGACCTCCACCCGCCCCTCGCCGCGCTCGACGCTCAGCACCTGCGCAGGCGCGATCAGCCGCACGCCCGGCGCCGCCGCCACCGCGTCGTGCAGCGCCGCGCGCAGCAGCCGGTTTTCAACCATGTGGCCCAGCGGACGGCCATCGGCCTCCGCGCTATCGAAATGCAGGTGCAGCGGCGAAAGCCCGTCGGTGACGCGGATTTCCAGGATGGGGCAGCCATGCTGATCGAGCACGTCGCCCAGCCCGATCGCGCCGAGCATGTTGCCGCTGGCCGACGCGATCGCCGACACGCGCCCGTCAAAGGCCATGCTGCGCGTGGCGGCGAGATCGGCCGCGTCGACGACGATGGTGCTCAGCCCATGCGCCGACAGCGCCAAGGCCTGCACCGAGCCAACCAGCCCGCCGCCGATGATGATCGCGTCCCCGTCCATTATCCGGAGTTAGCCGCCCGGACCGTCCGCGGCCAGCGGCGCTTTGGCGCGGCCTGCGGAACAGGCGCGACCGCGGGGGCTTTGTGGCTCACGGCAACTCTGCCCTAACAGGAAGAATACGCACGATGGCGCGCTTTGCAGCGACGATGAAGGCGGTTGAGCAGGGGCTGGACAATGTGTCCCCCGGCAATGGCGCCAAAGCGGCGAACGACTGGATCGAGCAGCTGGGCGAGGCGGAGTTCCGCGGCGCCAAGGGCATCGCGCGCGATCTGGACCGGCTGGTCAAAGAGCTTGAGCGCGACGAGCCGCGCGAGGTGAACGTGCGCAGGATC
The DNA here is from genome assembly GCA_032249695.1 of Sphingomonadaceae bacterium. Classification (GTDB taxonomy): domain Bacteria; phylum Pseudomonadota; class Alphaproteobacteria; order Sphingomonadales; family Sphingomonadaceae; genus JAVVHE01. Next base: position 3,377 of record JAVVHE010000022.1, read on the forward strand.
CTGGCGAAGCTTGGCCCGGCGACCGAAAAGGCCGCCGAAGGCGCCGAGGGCGTCAACCAGGACAAGCTGCGCGAGTTGGCGAAGGCGCTGACCGAGGCTGGCCAGGGCCACGATGCGGAGGCCGAGGACGACGCCGACGCCGACGCCTGAATCGCGGAACCGGGTTACGAGGGGCGTGTCCGGGTTCCGGGCGCGCTCCTCGCCGATCAGCGCAGCGGCGAGCAGTCGCGCCCGGCGGCGCGGCCAGCGAAGCGGTCGGCGATCCAGCGCTCAGCGGTCGTGCCGGTCACCACGGCCGTCTGCGCGTGCTCCGCGGTTCGAGCCTCGACGAATCGCACCGGCGCGCCCGAGCGGCACGCGGCCGACGCATAACGCCGGGTGACCGCGTCGGCCACGATTGCATCCTCGCGCGCCGACACGAGCATCAGCGGCGTCGATCCAGTCGCGGGCGCGCTGTTGCGCTTGAGAAGGGGGCCCCACACGGGATCGCCCGACAGATCGAGGCGGCCGAGCGAACGGCCCAGCGCCAGCACGCGGATCAATTGTGCGAAGCCGATTTTTTGGCCGACGCAGCCCCGCGTCGCGCGATCGATCACGCTGATGGTCGGAGGCTTGGCGATGGCCGACAGCGGCGCGCCGTAATAGCGGCTCCAGCTGCGGGTGACGTAGGCGGTCAGCAGCCCGCGTGCGCGGCGATCGGCCAGCCCCTCCAGATTGTCCTGCAGCTCGGCCGGCGGTGAGACGGCGACCGCGCCGACTTGGCGCAGCTCGGGCGCGTAGCTCGGCTGGCGCGCGCTCGCGAACAACACCGCGTGGCCACCCTGGCTGTGACCCCAGAAGGCGACGCTGCTGCCCGCGCCTGCCCCGCGCAACTGCCGCGCGACGCGCACCGAATCGATGACCGCGAAGGCTGCGGCGTCGCCGGCGAGATAACCGTGCGGCCCCGGAGTGCCCAGCCCCGGATAGTCGGTCGCCGTCACCACCCAGCCACGCCGCACCATCGCGGCGAGATCGGGGATGGTCGACAGCCCGGCTGGGCTGAGCGAGGGCGCGCACGCCTCGGCGATGCCCCAGGTGCCGTGCGCCCATGCCACCACGGGACGATCCGCGCCGCCGCGCGCCGGAGCGATGACGAAGCCGGTCGACTCGACCGCCCTGCCCCGCTCGTCGCGGGTCTCATACCGGATGCGCCACCCACGCGCGCCTTCGGGCACACCGGCGAGTTTCAGCGGCGCCGCGGAGATCAGGCGCCCGGGCTCGGCCGCCGCCGGAAGTGCCGCGAGCACAAGCGCGGCCACGCCGATCGGTAGGCTCGATTGCATCGAGTTAAACTACCATAGCGGCGCGCGCAGCGCCATTGGCTCGGGCGACGCGAAGCGGCGCGGGAGCCGGCGGTGCAGCCGATGCGCGCAGTCCGTCGCACGCTCGCGGCTCCGCGCGCAGCGGCGGGACGTTCAGCCGCCATGGTCATCGATGTCGCCCAGGCGTTCGGCCTGACAGCCGATCCGTTCGCCCGCCCGCCCGGAGCTGATCCGGAGCGGCTGCTGACGCTGGCCGACGCGCAGCGCTTCGTTGCCGAGCGGATCGCGGCGGCGGGCGGTGGGCCGGGGCTGTTCACACCGGCCGCGATCGAGACGGCTTGGCGCGCGACGGCCGGGCGGCTGGGACGGCTGCGCTGGCTCTGCGGATTGTCGATGCTGGAAGCCGTGCTGGATGGCGCGCCTCGCGTCGATGCGGCGCAGGTAGAGAGCGCCGCGAGCCGCAGCGTCTTTACCGCGCCGCCGCCGGGCGCTGGCGCGGCAGGGGGCGTTAGGGCGGGCGCGGGGTCGCTGGCCGGGTCGCTACCAAGCCGGCCGGCACTGCCACTGCCGGGCAGCGTTGCAGCAGCGTCGCTTGACCCGGTTCGGGCGACCGCGTGTCAGACGGCGGCCGGTCCTGCGGTTGCGGCTGGGGTTGGCGCGGCGCCGTCCGTGCCGCGGCGGCGCTTTGGCGTGGTGACGATGGCTGGCGCGGCGGCGGGCTTCCTGGCGGTGACGCTGATCCTGTTTCCGCCGCCGGTGCTGAAGACGCCGCCGTCGCCGCTGCACCCGACCCACAGCCGTCGCGTCGAGCCGCGGCCCGACATTCTCGCCAGCGCCGATCCGTCGCCCGCGCTTGCGCACTCCGCTCAGCGCGTTCCGCAATTGGCCAGCTCCGGCGATCAACAGGATCGCGGCTTTCAAGCGGGACGGCTCGGCGGGGCATCGCCCTCGCCGGGCTTCGATCCCGATGGGCTGGATTCGGGGGCGGTAGGCAGGGGAGGCGAGGCGGCCGCACAACTGGGGCTTCGGCGTCCGCCCGCTCCCGCAGCGTCCACCGCCGCGGCGCCGCTGTCCACGGCACGGCCGCCCGCTCCGGCGGCGGACGCGGACGGCGACAGCGCCGCGCCCGTCCGCGCGCCGGTGTTGGTGGTCGTGCACTACAGCGCGGGCGACCGCGAGGCGGCCGAGGCGTTCGCCGACACGCTTGAGCGGCGCGGCTTTGCGGTGTCGGCGCTGCGCGAAGTCGACGAGACGCCCGGCCGCGCCGATGCGCGCTATTTCTATGACAACGACGCGGGCGCTGCGCAGGCGATCTCGCGCGAGCTGTCGCGCTTCACCGGCGCCCCTGCGCCTGCGCGCAGCTTCGAACGATACGGCAACCCGCCGGCGCCCGGGACGATCGAGGTGTGGCTACCGCCAACGGGGTGACCCGCCTCGCTGCGGCATCGCCCGCGCGGGCATGGACGGGAATTCATGCGTGTCCGCACACCCGTCGTGGTAGAACATCGTTACGGGGGCTTACCAAGGAGGGCGAAATGCGAGCTCGAATGATGATGGCCGCGTGCGCGATGGCGCTGGCGGCGACGGGTGCGGCTGCGCAACCGTCCAAGCCGCAGGAGCGCAATATCAGCACCTACCGTGCTGCGCCGGGCATGCAGATGCAGTTGCTGCGCTATCTGGCGAACCAGGACGCCGCGCTGCGCGCGATCGGCGCGCCGGCGTGCGAGATGTTCGCGCACCACGAGGGCGCGAGCTGGGATTATCTGTCGATCTGCTCGGTTCTGACGCGCGAGCAGGAGAAGGCCTATGAGGTGGCGCGCGGCAAGATGGGCCTGCCGTCGGGCCCGGCCGAGGGACTGGAGCTGCGCAAAACCATCGCCGAACATAGCGACAGTTGGGTCGATGGCCCGATGTCGGCTACCGACATGCTGCGCGCGGTCGGCGAAGCGCCGCGCTGAGCTCTGGTGCGCCCCGCTGACCCGCCAGAGCGGGTCAGCGGCTTGTGCCTACCCGAACGACTACTGGCGCGCGCCGATGCGGGCGCATCACGCTTCGCCGAGCTCGCGGCTGATCTGCTCCACCGGCGGGTCGTCGGCGGCCATCGCTTCCATCGCCTGTGTCACGCCGCGCATCACGCGGGCGATATAGGCGGCGGTCGCCTCGCCGCGTTCACGCGCAGTGGCTGCGTCGGGGGTGAACCCCTCGATTTCGGCGCGAGCGAGCAGCCCGCGTGCTTCGAGCAGACGTTCCAGCGTATCGGCGCGCTGGCGCTGGACGCTGACCTCGGCGACCAGAGCGAGCACGATCGACAGCACACGGTCGATCGCCGGATCGTCGAAATAGTCCGGCCGCTTGCCCTTTGCGCGCGCGACCGATCGTGCAATCCAGTCGATGTCGTCGGTCATCGCAGCGCTGCCCCGTTCCTCGTCAAGCTCCGATTGGGAAGGTCGGCCGCGCGCAGCCCGGAGGATGGGCGGATGCGCGCGGCCCAGCCAATGTCACCGGCGGCGAACGTGGGGGCGCTCCACCGGCCCGCTGCGCGGGCCGGTCCCCCTCCCCGGCCGGAGACCGGGAAGCAACGGCGCTGCGCCGCGCTCACGCCGCCTTCCACGCGCCGTAGGCGTTCCATACTGCGGCGCGGCCGTGGTCTTCGGCGGCGTCCTGCGCCTGCTGTGGGAAGATGCTGGTGTCGACGACAGCGCGCACGCCGGTCACGAACAGATCTTCAGGCCGGAATCCGGCGTCGATCATGATGGCCTTCAGGTCCAGCGCGTGCATCGCCGACCAGAAGGGCTCGTTGTTGTTGAACGCGTCCCAGTCGCGGATGAACTGTTCGTAGAGCGGCATCGCGTCGGAATATTGCGGCTGCTCCAGGTGGAACATCAGTCCGCCGGAGGCCAACACGCGGAAGCCCTCGCGGATAATGCGCGGCAGCGCGGTGCCGCTCAGCTCGTGCAGGAACATCGTCGTCTGCACCCAATCGAAATGCCCGTCGGGAAAGCGGCGCAGGTCCTCGGCGTTGGCCTGCAGGAACGTCAAATTGCGGCAGCCCAGCGCCTGCGCCCGGGCATGGCCATAGCGCAGCACCGGCGCGGCCGTATCGACCGCGATAACCTCCGCCTCCGGAAAGGCCAGCGCCACCGGCACGATATTGTGGCCGACCGTCGCGCCCAGATCGAGGATGCGCCGCGGCTGCCAGCCGGGCCGCTCGCGCCGGATCCACTCGACAAGTGCCTGCCCGCCGCCGTCCGACAGCGCACCAAGCCCGCCCGCGGTGGTCGCGAAGATGCCGCAATCATAATTCGCGCCCGCGCTGACGTCGCCGGGCCGCTCTTGCCCGTGATAGCTGCCGGGCATGCAGTGGATGTCGACCGCCGCCTGATAGCGCGGCGTCTGCACCGCGGGATCGAGCCGCAACGTCTCGCGACCTTCGTTGAACTGGCGCGCCTTGGCGTCGAGCTCGTCGAGCTGGCGCAGCACCATCTGGCGCCCGTTCACCTGCCGCATCTCCATGCTGTTGCGCTTGCAGGCCGACCAGAAGCGGTGCCACGGATCGCGGTTCATCGCGCGCCGGATTTCGTGCCGGTCCTTCGGCTCGCGCCCATGTTCGGCGACGAACTGCGGCAGCACGCGCGTGTCAAAGGCGCGCTTGTTGCCCTGCCCGATGGTGGCGCTTAAGTATTTGTTGAAGTTGGCCAGGAAATCGAAGCGCGCAGCTTCGTCATGGCTCGGCTCGGGAAAGACCGCGTGGCGGGCGACAGCGGTGTAGGGCGGGGCGACGTCGGTCATATCAGGCCCTCCGTGGACAGTCGTTCAATTGTCTGGAGCATCGTTCGTCGGAAATGACCGCGCTCGGGCACTGCGATCGCTCCGTCGGCGCCGATCAAGCTGTCGGCGCGCTGCGGGCTGGCGCTGGCATAGACCGGCGCGAACAGCTCCAGCCGCTGACGGGCAAGGCTGTTGGTCATCCCCGGTTTGCGCCGCTGGGTGCGCAGCGCCGCGAGGTCCAGGTCGGCGAACGCGACGAAGGTTTCGCCGGGGTTGGCGAGGCTGATCACCTCGCCCTTATAGCCGATGATCGCCGATTGGCCGTCGGCGCAGTCTTGCGGCAGCCCCGCGCCGTGGACGCCAGCGGTGTTGCAACTGACGACATAGGCCGCGTTCTCCCACGCCCGCGCGCGTCGTGCGATCGACTTGGGGGTCGGCATCGGCGATCCGATCTCCGACGACGAGTGCACGAACACCTCCGCCCCGCGCAGCGCGTGGGCGCGCGCGATCTCGGGATAGAGGATTTCTTCCGACGCGATCGCTGCAAGGTTGCCGATCTCGGTTCGCGCGACGGGGAACACGCCGTCCAGCCCATAGCGGTCGAGATAGGCGCTCCAGATGTCGTGCGGGGTCGGCGCGTACATCGAATTGAGCCGCCGGTAGCGCAGCACCACCGCGCCGTCGGGGCTGACGACGAAGCTCGTCTGGAAATAGAGGCCGGGGAACGCCGGGTCGCGCTCATAGGCATTGCCCGCCAGCCAGAGCGCCTGCGCTTCGGCGATGCGGCCCAGCGCGTCATATTCGGGACCGTCCATGTCCCACGCCACCTTGGCGGCGTATTCGGCAATGCCGATGCGACCGGGATAGCTGGTGAACAGATATTCGGGCAGCACCGCAAGCCGCACCGGCGTGCCGCCGAACTGCTCGATGAAGATTGCGCTGGCGCGCAGCTTGCCGGCGACCTCGGCGATATGCGCCAGCACCTGCTCGCTGACCGCAGCGCGATCCGCGCAGTGTTCGACCGAACGCGCCGCGAGCTGGAGCGCGACCGCTGCATAGTGGCTCACAGGCCAAGCACTCCGGGGTTCATTCGCGCTGCCGGATCGGCTGCGTCCTTCACTGCGCGCAGCATCGCCCGCGCGCCCACACCGAGCCGGGGTAGCAGCGGGTAGGCGCGTCCGATCTGGAAATGCGTCGCCTCAAGCCGCGCAAACAGCGCGATCACCTCGGCGCGCAGTTCGTCGACAAGCTCACGCGCTCCAGCAACCGCAGGGAAGCTGCGCAGACGCGCCAGATACGCCGGTTCGACGCTCGCGCGGTGCAGCGCCTGATGCGGTTCGGGCCAGTAGAACACCGGCTCGATCAGAATCGCGCTGTGGGGGACGGCGAGGAACATGTAGCCCGCGCCGACCCCAAGCCGCTGCATCGCGCCCGCGCGCGCCTCGTACAGCGCGGTGATCGCGGCGACGGCGTGCGCTGCCTGGCTGTGGCGCACGATGCCGTGGACGGGCGCCCAGCGCTCGCCCTCGGGGCCCAGCATCGAGTTGACCGGCGGGAACGGGTTGGCGCGCAGGATTTTGGGGTTCGAGGCTTCGATCTCGCGCCCGCCCGCTTCTGCGACGATCGCGCGCGCGGCGGCCATGTCGGCATCGGCGGCGGCCTGCATGCGGCCCTCGGCGATCAGGTGGATCTGGAAGCCGGCCTCGGCGATGAAGCCCCGGCCCGCGGCGGCGACCTTGGCGCCCTCTTTCAGCGCGCGCCAGAAGCCGCCCTGCGCGCGCATGAGGCCGACGAGCTGTTTCGCATCGGCCGCAAGGCTGTCGCGCCGTGCGCGCTGGCCCGCGAGGAACGGATCGAAGCCGAAGCACTCGCTCGCCAGCCCTTCGCGCGCGATCCGGCTCATGGCTGCGGCCATCGGGCCGGGCGCGTCGAAGCTGAAGCTGCCATAGGCCACGCCGCCGGGAATCGGCACCAGCGGCAGCGTGATCTCGGCCTTGATCCCGAACGCCCCGCAGTCGCCGCCGTAAAGACCGGTAAGGTCTGGACCGAAGGGGCGGATCGCTCCGGGATTGGTTTCAATGAGATCGCCGTTGGCATCGATCACGCCGAAACTCAGCGCCTGCGCGGCAATGGAGCCGTTGCGCGCGCCCCAGAAGGTGCCGTTCTGGCTGCAGCCGCCGCCAATGGTCGCTTTCGCGCCCGACAGCGTGCCCCACATCGGCGTCCGCAGCCCGCGCGGCGACAGCGCGGCGAAGAGCTGCGCCCAGGTCACGCCAGCCTCGACGCGCACTCGTGCATCGGTTTCGTCGACCCTGACGATGCGCGTCATCGCGGCGGTGTCGACCACCACGGCTCCGGCCTCGGCGTGAAGATAGCCGCTCGTGTAGCTCATGCCGCCGCCGCGCGGCACCAGCACCAGCCCCTCGCGCGCCGCCTCGCGCACGCCCGCCACCAGTTCGGCCGTCGATCGCGGGCGAAACACCGCTAGCGGCCGCGCACCCACCGAGAACACGTCCTGGCCGTAGAGCTCCAGGGTCGCTGCATCGCTCAGCACTGCGCCGGGCGCAGCATGCGCCAGCGCGTCGAGCGAGGATCGAAACTCAGCGAGCGTCGCCATGCGCTTCTCCAAAGACGGGATAACGGCCGAGAGTGAGCAACAGCAGCCCGGCCGCCGCAAACATCGCCACCGCAGCCGTCAGCATCGGATCATAGGTGCCGCTGGTGTCACGGACATAGCCGTAGATCGCGGGCGAGATCGCGGCGCCCAGCCCGAACGGCATGTAGAGCAGACCGTAGACGCGCCCATAACTACGCATTCCGAAATAACGCGCGGCAATGAAGCCGATCAGGTCGCTCTCGGCTCCCGCCGCGAAGCCCAGCAGGAAGCCGCCGATGAACAGCGGCGTGGTGCCCGGTGCGGTGCCGATGAGCAGCCAGCAGCCGAGCGCGGGCAGCAGCAGCACCGGAAGAGCAACTCCGGGCGCCCAGAAGCGATCGAGCAGCAGCCCCGTCAGCACGCGGCCCAACAGGATGCCGACCGCCGTTACCGACAACACGCTCGTCGCAGCGGCGAGGCCCAGCCCATGCAGCCCCGCGATCTGCACCATGTTGATATGCGCGCCGCCATAGGCGGTCGCGGCGAGCAACACCGACAGCCACATCGTCCAGAAACGGCGGCTGGCGACGGCGGCACCAGCCGACAACCCGGTCAGCTCACCGCTCGCGTCGGCCAGCCCCGCCGGGCGCTCCTCGGGCCTCGGCTCGCGGAACAGCAGCAGCGCGATCGGCAGACCCACCACCAACGGCAGCGCAGCAACCCACACGAAGGCCATGCGCCAGCCGCTCGCCTGCACCGCCGCGCGCGCGATCTGCGGCACGATGATGCCGGCGAGCGACGTGCCCAACAGCATGATGCCCAGCGCCAGCCCGCGATGGCGCACAAACCACAGCCCCACCGCCCGGCTCCAGGTGACGGGAGTCGAGCCGATGCCGATCAGCCCGATCGCCACGAATAGCCCATAGAAACCCGTCAGCGTACCCGGGATGTAGGCGCCGCACGCAAACACCAGCCCGAAGAGCGCGAGGCAGGTGATCGCCACCGGCCGCACGCCCAGGTTGTCGGCGAACAGACCGTAGAGCGGTGCCAGCAGCGCGGCGATCACACCATAGATGGTGATCGACAGATTGACCTGCAGGCGGCTCCAGCCGAACTCGGCGACCAGCGGCCCGATCAGCACGGGCACCACGTTGAACGGGATGGGCGAGGCGCCAGTCATCGTCCCCGCGGTCGCCGCAAAGAGCGGCTTCCAGCCCCGGCGGAACTCGCTCAAGCGCCGTTCTCGCGCGTCAGCGACGCAAGCTCGAAGCGACTGTCCATATAGCCCTCCACCACGCCCAGCGCGTAGAGACAATCGCCGTCCATCGTCACCCACATGTCATAGGCGGGGTGATTGTTGGTCATCCCGATCCAGCGCAGACGGCGGCAGCGAAACATGCCCGCGGGGACCGCCACCTCCTCCTCGCCCAGATACTCAAAGCCGCTGCTGCTGGTGTGGATGAAGGGGCCAGTGGCACCCAGATGGTGCAGGCTGTGGATCGGGTTCTTGGGCCAGCGCTGCTTGTGGCCCGGGCCTCGGTCGAACGGGAAGATTGCGCTCAGCCAGCCATCGGCTTGGACCGCGTGGATACCGAAGCCGCGGAGCGGTACCGGCAGCTCCACCCGTTGTGACAGCCGTCCTTCCCGTTCGGTCCAGCTCTCGCCTTCGCCGACCCCGTTGTGAAACCGGAACCAGCCGGTGCCGGTCAGTTGTCCGTGATTGAGGATGCGGACATAGGCGTCGACCGGCTGCCAGCTTGCGTCGACCGTCAGCGTGCTGTCGCGGATCACCCAGTCGTCGTTCAGCCGCATCTCACAATGCGCGGTCAGCGTCCGCTCGCCGCCGGGGGCGCGGGTGATCGACCAGTCCTCAACCCCCCAGCACCGCCGGTCGGCGTTCGCGAGGTAGTCGATCCGGCCGATGAGGCGCGGCAGCGGCTGAAACATCGGGCACGCCCCTTAAAAGTTGACCCGTCCCCGAACCATCCACCGCCGCGGCTCGTTCAGATAGGTCGTGTTGGCGAGCGCCGACTGGGTGAACGCCTCGTCGAAGCAGTTGGTACACTCCACCACCAACTGCCACTGATCCTTCTTGCCGAACAGCGACACGCCCGCATTCACCAGCCACGCGGCCGGGCTGCGCGAACCTTGCAGTATTGGCCCGCCGCCGATCGCGTTCGCCGGGAAGGTGCCGTTGGTGCCCGTGACCGGCGCGCCGTAGAAGGTAAGGTTCGAGGTCTGCACTTCCTGGTCCGAGTGCCAGCTGGCGTTGACCGACGGCAGCAGGCTGAGGCCGCTGTCGCCGAAGCGCAGGCGATAGGTGGCACCCAGCGCCAGCGTGAACTCCGGCGTTCGCACCGGCTTGGCAATATCGCCCGTCGCGGTGACGATACCCGCAGCACAGGCCGGGGTCGCGGGCGAGGCCGGCACGACGCCCGTCGCCAGCTGGGCGCGGCAGGCGGCCTGTTGAGCGGCAACGGACTGCACGCCGAAGATGTCGGACGCGGGCGCGTTCTTTTTCAATCGGTATTCGGCATCCTGATAACCGCCAGTGAAATAGACGTTCAGGTCTCGCACCGGTTGGGCCTGCAAATCGATCTCGATGCCGCGATTGCGATAGTCTGCAAAGTTGCGCGTGAGAAAGGTGATCGAGCCATTGGCGTTGGCCAGCGCAGACAACGTCTGTAGGTCGTCAACGTCCATCCAGTAGAGGTTGACATTCGCTCGCAACCGCCGGTCAAACAGCTCGGACTTCACGCCCGCCTCGTAGGACCACACCTTCTCCGGCCCGAACGGCAGCAGTTGCGATGGCGCGGTCGATCGCGCGTTCCAGCCGCCCGACTTGAACCCGCGCGTGGCCGAGGCATAAAACAGCAGATCGCGATTGGGCTGGTAGTTGATCACGAAGCGCGGCGTCGCCTGCGAAGTGTTCTGGCGGTTGGGGATCGCGACGCCCGATGGGGCGAACAGGTTGGTGCTCGATAGGCAGGTCGCAGGCAGCGGGCCGCTGGTGGTGCACTGCGCGCGGCTGTCGGTGATGTCGAATGCCTTGGTCTCGTCGGTATAGCGCACGCCCGCGGTAAGCTTGATCGTGCGGGTCAGCTGGTAATCGGCCTGCACATAGCCCGCGATCGAGTCGGTCGTGTTCCTGAGGATCCGGTCGGCCAGCAGCAGCGTCGTCGCAGGCGAGAGCGTGAACAGGTCGGCAAAATCGGTCGTGACGCGCTCGTAGATATAGAAGAGACCGGCTACGTAGGTCAGGCGGGTGTCGAATGCCTGGCCGCTCAGCTTCACTTCCTGCGTGATCTGGTCGGATCGACCGTCGTTCAGAATATCGAACCCGCCACGCGCGTAGCCGCGCACGGGAGGCTGCGGGTTGGCAAGGCTGGGCAGCGCGCGGCCGTCGGCGAAATCGAGCGCATATTGTTGCGCCTGAGTGACGAAGCCGGTGATTAGCGACAGCGTCGTCGTGGGCGCGATGTCGATCTCAAAGTTCGAAGCCACGATGACGGTCTGCGTGTTGTTACCAAGCCCGTAGAATGCCTTACGGTTGGCGATGGCGACGGGCGCGTAAGGGCTGACCGGCAGCGTCCCGCCGACCGGAATCCCGGTCGACAAATAGCGGCCGTTGCATTGGGTTGGGACGAGCGGGTTGCAGCGGAAGTTGAGGAGGTTCTCGCCGTTCGCCTCGATGTAGGCGGCGCTCGCGTTCCAGCGCGCCCCGCCCAGATCGAGCCGCGTCGCGAACCGCACGCCGAAGCCGTCGTCGTCGTTGGCGCGCTGGCCGGTGGTGACGTTCCGGGCGTAGCCGTCGTCCTGCTGCCAGTAGCCGGAGAGCTTGAACGCCCAGTGGTCGTTCACCGGCAGGTTGATCGACCCGCGCGCCATGCGGCGGTTGTAAGCGCCATAGCCCGCCTCGGCATAACCGTTGATGCTGTCGAAGTCGGGCCGCCGCAGAATGACGTTGATCGCTCCGCCCGTGGTGTTGCGCCCGAACAGCGTGCCCTGCGGCCCGCGCAGCACCTCGATGCGCTCCACATCGAACAGCGACAGGTTGTTGGCGTTCTGGCGCGACAGATAGATGTCGTCGAGATAGGTGCCGACCGACGGATCGAAGGTGGGAATCGTCTCGGTTGAGCCCAGCCCGCGCAGATAATAGGCGTTGGCCGAGCCCAGGCCGGTATTGTTCTGCGCGATGAGGTTGGGGACGAACTGGCCCAGCAGCAGCGTGTTGGTGACGCCGCGCTGGATCAGCTCGGTGCCGGACAGCGCGGTGATCGCGATCGGCACGTCCTGGCTGCGCTCGGCACGGCGCTGCGCGGTGACGACGACATCCTGAATCCCACCCTCGTCCGCCTGCGCCGGGCCGACGGGCGGCGGGGTCGCCTGCGATTGCGCGGCGGCGGGGACGGCACCACCAAGCAGGGCACAGCTGAGCAGCAAGCGGGTCGCAGCGCGCATCGGTCTCTCCCTCCGGCCAGCTTGACGGGCCTGTGATTTGTCTGGACAACTCGTGCCGAAACCAAGCCGCCGCTGTCAAGGCGCGGCTGCGGAGGACGCAAGATGGGGGGGCTGGGCTACCGCACGCTGGTGTACGTGCACCTGCTGCTGTTCGTGTTGTGGCTGGGTGCAGATTTCGGCGTGTTTCTGCTGGGCCAGCATTTCCGCAAGCGGACCCGCTGGAGCCTGGATCAGCGTGTTGCGCTCCTGCAACTGCTGGTCATCATCGACATGGGACCGCGCACCGCGTGGGCGCTGATGGTGCCCGTGTCGCTGTCGCTGGCGTCCGCGGCGGGGCTGCTCGCGGCACCTCCGGCGCTGGTAGTCGCCGCGTGGGCGCTGGGCCTGTTCTGGCTGTGGCTCGTCTGGGAAGGGCATCTGCACGAACGCACCCCCCGCGCCGCGCGCGCCAAGCGCATTGAAGAGCCGATCAAGTGGGCGATCATGCTGTTCTACCTGGGGCTGGGCGGCTGGTCACTAGTGGCCGGAGAGCCGCTGCTGGCTGGCTGGCTCGCGTGGAAAGCGGTGCTGTTCGGCCTGATCTTCGCAGCCGCGATCATGATCGACGTGGCGTTCAAGCCCGTCGGCCCGCAGCTCATGGCGCTGCTCAGCGAAGGATCTTCGGACGCGACCGAATTGCCGCTGCGCCGCACGATGGACCGCACGCGCCTGTGGGTGATGCTGGTCTATGCGCTGCTGTTCGCAACGAGCTGGCTGGGCGTGGCGAAGCCTGGGGCGTGAGCGCCACGGGACGTTCGGCCGGGCCCTCCCCAAAGCGGGGAGGACCGTTCTTCAGTACACCATGCGCAGGCTTAGCCGCACGTCGCGGCCAGGGAGCGGAGCGAAGTCCTTGAGGAAGCTCGTCGCACGGCGCGCATCGACGTCGCCGATATTGTTGAGCGAGAGCACGAACTGCGCCGCCAGCCGCTCCAGCGCCGCCGGTTTCCAAGCGATGCTCGCGTTGACCAGCGTGTAGGCGGGTGTGACGGTCTCGACTGGCGCGACGCGGTCCTGGCGATCGACGGTTTCCACCTCGATCCGGCCGTTGAGCTTGCGGTCGCCGTAGCTTATGCCACCCAGGAAGCGGAACGGCGGGATGCGGGGCACCGGGCCGATGCCGTTCAAGATCGTGGCGTTCACATAGTCGGCGGTCGCATCGACGTTCAGCTCGCTCGGCCCGCGGCGCAGCAGCGTCACCGTCAGCTGCCCCTCCAGCCCCCAGAACCGGGCCGGAGCCTGCGCGTACTGGAACACGGGCAGGCCGCTATCCGCGTCGACCGCTGCGGTCTGCTGCTGGTAGATGAAGCCGTCGAACTTCTGGATGTAGGCCGCGCCCTCGAACCTCCAGTTGGAGGCGTTGCCTTTCAGCGTCAGCTCGGCGCCGATGCTGCGCTCGGTGGTGAACCCGCGATTGCCGATCTCGAACGCCTGCGTGCCGCCATGCGGACCGTTGGCGAGCAGCTCCTCGGCCGACGGAGCGCGTTCGGAGCGGCTGAGATTGAGACCGATGCGGAACGGCCCAACCGCTTTCACGCTGGCGCCGACGGTGCCGCTGACGGCGTCGAAGCTGCGATTAAATCGGTTCGGAAGACCGCGGAACAGGGCGTCCTGCGTTGCGACGGTGGTGCGCTCATATCGGGCGCCGCCCTCAAGCCGCAGCCGGCCGAGATTGAGCTCCTGCAGCGTGAACAGGCCCCACTGCGTGGTCTCGTTGCGTGGCACGAAAGCCTCGTCGCCCAGCGCCTCGAAGTCGCGCACGAACAGCTGCGCGCCGCTGGTCCCGCGCCAGCCGTTGCGCTCGCGCTGCACGAACTCCAGCCGCCCCTCGCCGCCATTATTGCGGAAGGTGGTGCCGATCGTGCCGTCGTCCGCGATTTCCTGGTGCTGATATCGTGCGTAGCCCGCGCGGACGTTGATCCGGTCCAGGAAGCCGTCGTCGAACAGATAGCTCGCGCGGCCATCGATCCGCGTCTGGCCTGCCGCGATGCGGGTCCGCTCGCCGTCGCCGGTATCGAGATCAAAGCGTGTCGGCACCCCGTAGAGCGTGGAGAACTGGGCAACGCTGACGCCGCCCTCAACATGATCGCCGACATAGGCGATCGCACCCGCGCCGTTCACCGTGCGGCTGGCGGTGTTGGGCAGGCGGTCCTTCAGGGCGGCAAGCGCGCGCACGTCGGCGTTCGGGCTGGCGAGCGCCTGCGCCCGCGCCGACGGCGAGAGCACAAAGCCACCGATGCCGAGATCGCCCGTTTCCAGATAGCTGCCGTCGGCATGGGCGATCCAGCCGCGCCCCAGCGGCACGTCGAGAACGCCGCCGAAGCTACCTTCGCGCGCAGCCGAACCATATTGGCCGAGCAGGTCGAGGTGAACCGCCTCATCGTGGGCGTGGCGCGGGATGCGGCTGTCGATCACGTTCACGACGCCGCCGATCGCCGAGGAACCGTAGAGGATCGCCGCCGGGCCGCGCAGCACCTCGATGCGCTCCGCCAGCTGCGGGTTGACGATCACCGCATGATCGACCGACGTGTTCGACACGTCGAAGCTGCCGATGCCATCGGTCAGCACGCGCACGCGCTCGGCGTCGAGGCCGCGCAAAATTGGACGGCTGGCGTTCGGACCGAAGCTGGTGGCGCTGACGCCGGGCTGGCGCGCGAGCGTTTCGCCGATCGTCGGCCGCAATTGTGTGTCGAGCTCGGCTCCCTGCAGGACCGAGACGCTGGACAAGAGGTCGGCGCGGTCGCGGCGGTAGCCTGCGGAAACGACGATTTCGGTCGGCAGCGGATCGTGCCGGTCGCCGCCGCCAAGCGCTTGCGGCGACGGCGAGCCTCCCTCCGACGCGATCTCGCGCGGCGGGGCGACTGCGGGTGGGTCCATGGACTGGGCGACGGCAGGAGCGGTGGCCGCGAGCAGAAGCGCGACGCCGGAAACGATGTTGGGCATATGCCAGGGATCCAAACAGGATACAGTATATCACGTCAACGGCCAAAGTCTGAAAAGTCCGTAGTATTGCCGATTCGCCACGCTATGGTCCGGCGCACCGATGGTCCGGCTGCACCAGTTCCCCCTCTGCCCGTTCTCCCGCAAGGTGCGCCTGGCGCTCGCCGAGAAAGGCCTGGCGTTCGAGCTGGTGCTGGAGCAGCCGTGGATACGCCGCGAGGCTTATCTTGACGTGAACCCGGCCGGACAGACGCCCGGGTTGGCGCGCGACGGGGCGCCGCCGCTCGCCGACAGCTGCGCGATTGTCGAATGGGCGGACGAGGTCGGCACCGGCCCGGCGCTGATCGGCAGCGACCCCGAGCTGCGCGCC
Source organism: Sphingomonadaceae bacterium (assembly GCA_032249695.1). GTDB lineage: Bacteria > Pseudomonadota > Alphaproteobacteria > Sphingomonadales > Sphingomonadaceae > JAVVHE01. Next base: position 18,849 of record JAVVHE010000022.1, read on the forward strand.
GAGGCGCGGCGGCTGAGCGCATGGCTGGACGGCAAGTTCTACGCCGAGGCGGGCGTGCTGCTGCTGCAGGAGCGCATGCTGAAGCGGCTTGTCGAGCGCAAGCCGCCCGACAGCGGTGCGCTGCGCCGCGCGGCGAAGGCGCTGGAGAGCCACCTCGATTATTTTGAGTGGCTGCTCGATACCCGCCGTTGGCTGGCGGGCGCGCAGCTGACGATCGCCGACCTCGCCGCGGCTGCGCATCTTTCGGTCGCGGACTATCTGTCGGCGCTCGACTGGACGGGCCACCCGAGCGTCAAAGCGTGGTACATGGCGCTGAAGAGCCGCCCGTCGATGCGCCCGCTGCTCGCCGAGCGCGTCGAGGGCCTGTTCCCGCCCGGGCACTATGACAAGCTGGATTTCTGACTTCGTCATTCCTCCCCGGGCCCGGCTGGGGGAGGACTTGAAGGCCGGGCTCCGCGCCCAGGCCCACGCGCTCGGCTTCGAGGCGTTCGGCGTGGCGCGGGCGGACGCTTGTGAGCGGGCGGGCGCGCGGCTGCGGGCGTGGCTGGCGGACGGCTGCCACGGCGACATGCTGTGGATGGAAACGAACGCCCACCGCCGCGCCGCTCCGCCCGCGCTGTGGCCCGAGGTGCGCTCGATCGTCGCGCTGGGCAAGAGCTATGCGCCAGCGCTCGACCCGCTGCGCCACCTCGATCAGCCAGAGGTTGGCGTCGTCTCGGTCTACGCGCTCGGCGAGGATTATCACGACGTCATCAAGCCGCGGCTGAAGCAGCTCGCCCGCTGGCTGTGCACCCAGCTCCCAGGCTCGGATGCGAAGGTGTTCGTCGATACCGCGCCGGTCATGGAAAAGCCGCTCGCCGCAGCTGCCGGGCTGGGCTGGCAGGGCAAGCACACCAACCTGCTCAGCCGCGAGCATGGCAGCTGGCTGTTCCTGGCTGCGATCCTGTCGACCGCCGAGCTGCCGCCCGATGCGCCCGAGGCCGGCAGCTGCGGCAGCTGCACGCGCTGCCTCACCGCGTGCCCAACCAACGCCTTTCCAGCGCCCTACCGTCTCGATGCGCGGCGATGCATCTCGTACCTGACGATCGAGCACAAAGGCCAGATCCCGCAGGAATATCGCCGCGCGATCGGCAACCGCATCTATGGCTGCGACGATTGCCTCGCGGTCTGCCCGTGGAACAAGTTCGCCGCGGCGAGCCGCGAGCTGGCGTTTGCTCCGCGTGCCGAGCTGACCGCACCGTTGCTCGCCGACCTGCTGGCGCTCGATGATGCGGCCTTCCGCAGGGCGTTCGCGGGCAGTCCGATCAAGCGCATCGGCCGCGACCGGTTCGTGCGCAACGTCTGCATCGCCGCCGGCAACAGCGGCGATGCCGCGCTCACCCCCGCGCTCGCCGCTTTGACGGACGACCCGTCGCCGGTGGTGGCGGAGGCGGCTCAGTGGGCGCTGGCGCAGCTTCGGCCTTGACCTGCAGCGCCAGGCACGATGCGGCGTCGAGCGGCCTGCCGTCCTTCATCCGCGCGTCGGCGTAGGTGGCGACCGTCTCGCCGCCCGCCGCGGGTGCATAGAAGAACACGTCCAGCACACACGCGCCGTTGGCGAATTGCAGCTGGCGGCCCTTGCCCTCCTGCCGGTCGAGGTCGGGCGATCCGATCAGCTTGACGACCGCCGACGGCGGCTGACCGAGCACGCGCTCAAGCCCGATCGGGCTCTGCGGCGCCGGCGGCGCGATGACGACGATGGGGGCCGGCGGCGGAGTCGGCGTCGCCGCGCAGGCCGAGAGCAGCAGCGCCAGGCCGGCTCCTCCCCGGACGACGGTTGCTGAGCGGGCCCGCCCGCCAACGGCGCATGGTGGAAGGGCGGCGCGTCGGGCGGAGACCGCAGCGCGTCGCCAAGCACCGCCGTTCCCCGCCATCATGCTCCGCATAATTCCCCTCCCCGGTCGGAGCTTGGGGAGGCACGCGCTCACCCCCCTCACTCCGCGGCCTCGCGCAATGGCGCGGGTTCGGCGAGGGGGATCTCGCCCATCGCGCTCACGTCCATCGGCCGCTCGGGCAGGAACAGCAGTTCCTTCGCGGTCTCGATCTTGCCGGTGATCGTCTGCATCTTCAGCCGCTCGGCGTCGCGGCGGCGATATTCGGCCTCGATCGCGTCAACCGTCTCGGGCGGCACGTCCAACGCTTCCAGCGCCATGCGGCCCATCTTGACCGCGCTCTCGAACAGCTCGCGGACCACCCCGTCGGCCTCGTTCACCAGCTTGATATAATGTCGCCGGTCATACGCCCGCGCGAGGATCTTCGCGCGCGGGAAGGCGCGCTTGATCGGGCCGAGCACGTCCGTGTCGAGCCAAACCCCGTCGGCCGAGAACACGATCAGGTCCGCATTCGCTGCGCCCGCGGCGCGCAGCACGTCCACCCGCCGCCCGTCGCCGTAGTAAATCCGGATGCCGAACGCGATCGAGACCTTGATCTGGCTGGGCTTGGTGTCGATCAGCACCACCTCGATCCCCCGCGCCATCAGCATCTGGCCGATCGCCTGGCCGAACCTGCCATATCCGACGAGGATCGCCTTGCCGCCGCCCGCCTCTTCGGGCCGCGCCAACCCGGCGGCGTCTTCCTCGTCGGCCGTCTTGGGCTTGGGCAGGAGTCTGATCGCCACCGGGGTCAAAGCCATCGACAGCACCACGACCGCCGAGAACAGGTCCGCCGCGCCGCGCGAGATCAGCAGACCCGCAGCCGCCGCCCCGAAAATCACGAACCCGAACTCGCCGCCCTGGCTGAGGATCACGCCCAGCCCGCGGGCCGATGGCCATGGGCTGCCAAAGGCGCGCGCCAGCGTCGCGACCACCGCGGTCTTCACCAGCATCACGGCGGCGACGAGCGTCAGGATCGTCACGAAATTCGCGCGGACAACGCCGAGATCGAGGCTCATGCCGATGGCGATGAAGAAGAGACCGAGGAGCATCCCCCGGAACGGCTCGATGTCCGCCTCCAGTTCGTGACGGTAGGGGCTGTCCGCAAGCATCACGCCTGCAACGAATGCGCCAAGTGCCATTGACAGGTGCAGCGCGCTCATCGCCCACGCCGCGCCGCTGACCGTCAGCAGCGCCGCTGCCACGAACGCCTCGCGCGCACCGAGCGTCGCAAGCGCGCGGAACAGCGGAGTCATCACGAACCGCCCGGCGAGAGCCAGCCCGCCGATCGCCAGCAGCGTATAGGCGACCTGCTGGCCGGCGGGCGGCGCCGCCGGATTGGGCACGCGGCTGAGCGCTGCGACAACGGCCAGCAGCGGCACGATCGCGATGTCCTGAAACAGCAGGATTGCAAATGCACGCTGGCCCTTGGGGGTGTTGAGCGCGTCCTTCTCCTCAAGCAGCCCGATCACCAGCGCGGTCGACGACAGCGCCAGCGGCAGGCCGACGACGAGCGAGGCGGGCCAACTGAGCGCGGTGAGCACATGGACCGCGACCGTCAGCGCCAGCCCGGTCAGCACCACCTGCGCCGCGCCCAGCCCGAAAATGTCGCGCCGCAGCTGCCACAGCCGTGCGGGCCGCAGCTCCAGCCCGATGACGAACAGCAGCAGCACGATGCCGAGCTCGGAGAAACTTCGCACCGCCTCCGGATCGCGCACGAAGCCCAGCGCGTGCGGGCCGATCACCACACCCGCGGCGAGATAGCCGAGCGTGCCGCCCAGACCCGCGCGCGTGAACAGCGGCACCAGCACGACCGTCGCGGCGAGGTAGACGACCGCCTCGCGCAGGAAGCCGGCGCTCTCGGCGGGGCCGGCCACCGGGCTCAGGCTGCCTGCAATCGGGCGGCGGCGTGCGCCTGCGCGGCCGCCTCAGCCGCCGCTTCGAACGCGAGCCGGATCGAGGCGTGGCGCGCCTTGAACGGCCGCGCCGGTTCGAACAGCGTCGTGTCGGGGAAGCCGGGCGGTGGTGGCCCGTCGCCGCGCAGATAGGCGGCGAGCGCATCGCGGGCCTCGGCCAGCTCGCCCGGCGTGCGCCCGATCACCCCGGCGCCGAGCATCGCGGCCGACGCCTGGCCCAGCGCACAGGCGCGCACCTCCTGCGCGAAGCGGGCGACGCGGCCGACGGGATCAAGCTCGACAAACGCGGTGACGCGGCTGCCGCAGATGGGCGAAACCTTAAGCGCCGGAACGGCGGGAGCGGGCAACCGCCCCTCATGCGGGATCGCGGACGCAAGCCGCAGGATGGCGGTGTTGTAGAGCTGCTCCGTCATCGCCCCCGATATAGCCGGAAACCGCCGCGCGGGAAGCCTTGTTGCGCGTTCGATCAGGTCCGCTCCGAACCGTCATTCCCGGCTTCACCGGGGTTGCGCTCTCTTCACCCAGCAGCCGCGCGCGCGAGCCGCTCCGCACAGACGCGGGAGCCGGGGTCAAGCCCGGGGTGACTGGGGGGTTTAGGAAGGAAGTCGCTCGCTCGCGCGGAGCTTTTCGCTCGCGCTCTTCAGCTGGCCGCACGCGGCCATGATGTCGGCGCCGCGCGGGCGGCGGACGGGGGCGCTGATACCGGCCTGGAAGACGATGTCGCTGAAGCGCGCGACGCGGTCTGGGGTCGAGCACTCGTAGGGCGCGCCGGGCCACGGGTTGAACGGAATGAGGTTCACCTTCGCAGGCAGGCGATAGTGCTTCAGCAGCCGCACCAGCTCGCGCGCATCGGCTTCGCTGTCGTTCTTGTCTTTCAGCATGGTGTATTCGAATGTAATCCGCCGCGCATTGTTGGCGCCCGGATAGTCGGCGCACGCCTGCAGCAGCTCTTCAATCCCGTATTTGCGGTTCAAGGGCACGATCTCGTCACGCACCTCCTTGGTGACCGCGTGCAGGCTGACCGCGAGGTTCACACCGATCTCCTCGCCCGCGCGCGCCATCATCGGCACGACACCAGCGGTCGACAGCGTGATGCGGCGGCGGCTGAGCGCGATGCCCTCCGCATCCATGACGATCCTCAGCGCGTCGCGGACGGAGTCGAAATTATACAGCGGCTCGCCCATGCCCATCATGACGATGTTGGTGAGCAGCCGCCCATCGGGCGGGCTGGGCCATTCACCGAGCGCGTCGCGTGCGAGCATGACCTGGCCGACGATCTCGTGCGGCGTCAGATTGCGGACCAGCCGCATCGTGCCGGTGTGACAGAACCGGCAGTTGAGCGTGCAGCCCACCTGCGAGGAGACGCACAACGTCCCGCGGTCGGCGTCGGGGATGAAGACCGTCTCAACCTCGTTGCCGTCGGCCAGCCGCAGCAGCCATTTGCGCGTGCCGTCGCGGCTGACCTGCGCCTGCGCGACCTCGGGACGCGTGATCGCGAAACGGTCCGCGAGCAGCGCGCGGTCGGCCTTGGCGATGTTGGACATGAGCGCGGGGTCGCTCGCTCCGCGATTGTAGATCCAGTGCCACAGCTGATTGGCGCGCAGCTTGGGTTTGGGCACGCCGCCTGCTTCCAGCGCAGCGCGCAGCTCCGCTTTGCTGAGGCCGATCAGCTCGACGCGGCCGTCGGCGCGCGTCGGCGCGGTGCCGCGCGGAACGACGACCGGATCGACCAGACCGGGGCTGTGCATCGCGGGGGTCATGGAGCGGAGATGTGCGGTCGGCGCGCGCCACGGGCAATGGCGGCGCGGAACGGATCCGGGCCGCCATCAGCCCGACGATCGGTGGCCGGCGCCACGCTCAGCCGCGGGCGCGGCCGCGCGGGCCGCGGTCGCCGCCCTGCGCGGGGCGCGATGGCTGCAACGGACGCCCGACACGCTGGCCGTCACCGGGGCGCTGCGGCGGCCGCTGACGGTTGGGCTCTCCGGGACGGCCCGCGTTGTGGCGCGAAGCCTCGCCCGCCGTGCCGCCAAGCGCGCGCTGCGCCTGGCGCATCGGGCGTCCCGCCGGCTCCGCCGGCACGTCGGCTCGGTCGGCGCGCGGCACCGGATCGAAGCCGCCGCGCAAGGGGTTGCCCACCGGCCCGCGCGCAACGGCGCGCCCGTCGGCATGGCGGCCCCCGCCGCTGCGCTGGCCGCCGGGCGCGCCGCTGCGCGGACCCTGGCGCCCGCGCCCGTCCTGCCCGCGCGCGCCCGCAGCACCCCGCCCACGCCCGCCGAGGCGCTCGTCGCGTTCGTCACGCTCGGGGTTCACGTCGGGGATCGATTTCACCGCCGCGACTTCGGCCATGAAGTTGGGCGGCAGCGGAGCGGGCGCGATCGGCTGCCTGGTCAGCCGCTCGATATCGCGGATATACGGCTTCTCGTCGGGCGCCACATAGCTCCACGCCAGCCCCTCGCGCCCGGCGCGCGCAGTGCGGCCGATGCGGTGGACATACTGCTCGGGCACGTTCGGAATCTCGAAGTTGAACACGTGGCTGACGCCCGGCACGTCGATGCCGCGCGCGGCGATGTCGGTCGCCACCAGCACGCGCATTGAACCGTCGCGGAAGGCCGCCAGCGCCTTCTCGCGCTGCGGCTGGCTCTTGTTGCCGTGGATCGCAGCAGCCGCGATGCCAGCGCCCGCCAGCTTGCGCACGACCCGATCGGCGCCGTGCTTGGTGCGCGTGAAGACAAGCGCGCGCTCCACCTCGGCGGACCGCAGGTGCACGGTCAGCAGCGCCTGCTTCTCGGCCTGGTTCACGTGCGTCATGCGCTGCGCGACGCGCTCGGCGGTCGACGCGACCGGAGTGACCGCGACACGCTGCGGATCGGTCAGATAACGCTGCGCAAGGTCGGCGATGCTGTCGGGCATCGTCGCCGAGAACAGCATCGTCTGCCGGCGTCGCGGCAGCAGGCCGACGATGCGCTTCAGGCTGTGAATGAACCCCAGATCGAGCATCTGGTCCGCCTCGTCCAGCACCAGCACCTCGACGTTGCTCAGCACCAGCGCGCGCTCGTCGATCAGATCAAGGAGGCGGCCGGGCGTGGCGACGAGCACGTCGAGACCGGCGGCGCACGCCTTCATCTGCCGCCCGATCGGCACGCCGCCCACCACCACGCTTACGCGCAGCTTCAGGTTGCGCCCAAGATCGCGGAACGAATCAGCGATCTGAGAGGCGAGCTCGCGCGTCGGCGCGAGCACCAGCACGCGGGTCGAATGGCGCGGCGGCGCAGCGGGGTTGCGCGACAGCCGGTCGAGGATGGGCAGCGCGAATGCGGCGGTCTTGCCCGTGCCCGTCTGCGCGATGCCGAGAAGGTCGCGGCCGGTGAGGCCGACGGGGATGGCCTGCGCCTGGATCGGCGTGGGCGTGTGGAACTTCAGTGCGCTCAGCGCCTGGGTGAGCGGTTCGGCGAGGCCGAAACTGTTGAAATCGGTCATAGATTTATCCTGGCGGGCGATCGCTCTCGCCCTCGATCGAAACACGCGCGTGCGGCCCTTGCCACCGCGCCGGAAGCCGAGCCGCGGACGCGGCACGGCGGCGGGTTGAACGACAACCCGCGCGGACCAGGGTGATCGAGGCACTGCAACGCTCTTGGGGACGGCCGCAAAGCCGAGGCGTTCACGCCCGGCAATCCACGCCAGCCTGTCTGTCCCGCGCGCCACGACGGCACGGAGCTGCATCAAAGCCTGTGGCCGCAACGGGCGCCGAGGTCAAGGGCGGCGTCGCTTCGGGTCCGCGTCGAGATAACGATTGAAGAAACGGAACATTCAGCCTGCCTCAAGCCATCAGCCGATATCAACCTGACCCGATCGCAAAGGGATTTCGCAGTATGAGCGCGACACGCCGCCCCGCCGCCCGAGTTGCGCGCCTGCTGATCGCGGCTGCGGTGCCAGCCGCTCCGCTGCTGCTGTCCGCGTCGGCTGCCTCTGCGCAGAGCTTCGGCGTCAGCATCCGTGTCGACGTGCCGCCGCCGCCGCTGCCGGTCTATGACCAGCCGCCAATCCCCGGGCCGGACTATGTCTGGACTCCGGGCTATTGGGCGTGGGACGACGACGTCGAGGATTATTACTGGATCCCCGGCACCTGGGTGCTGGCGCCCCAGCCCGGCTATTACTGGACACCGCCCTGGTGGGGTTACGAGGGCGGCTATTACGCCTTCCATTCGGGCTATTGGGCGCCGCAGGTCGGCTATTACGGCGGGATCAATTACGGCTTCGGCTATTTCGGCAGCGGCTTCGACGGTGGCTATTGGAGCGGGCCGCACTTCTATTACAACCGTGTGGTGCTGAATGTCGTCAACGTTACGCGTGTTTACGATCGGCCGGTGTTCGTTAACAACGTGCGCATCGTCAACTACAACGATTATCGGCGGCGCTTGTCCGATACGCGCTTCTACCAACGCTATGCCTATAACGGGCCGGGCGGAATCGATGTGCGGCCGCGGCCGGGCTGGGACGCCCGCCCGCGCCTGGCGCGCTTCGATCTGACCGCCGACCAGCGCGCGCACTACGAAGCCGCGCGGCGCGACCGCGAGCTGTTCGCTGGCGCCAACCGCGGCGCTCCGCCCATCGCTGCGACGCCGGCAGCGGCCCGCTTCGGCGCGCCGGGGATTGCGCGCGGCTATACCGATGGCCGCACGCAGCATCGCTACGGCCGCTTCGGCAGCGATGGCCGTGGCGACGGCGCGCGGCCGGCGATTGCCGACGGCCCCCGCGCGCAGGGCTTCGACGGCCGTCCCGCAGACCGCGACGGGCGTGCCGATGGCAGCGACGCACGCGGATCCTACGGCCGCCCGGGAGGCGACCCGCGTGGCGACGGCCGCAGCGCGCCCGGCGCCGATGGCGGCCAGCGCTACCGCGATCGCAGCTTCGACGGCGCGCAGGCCCAACCCGGCTCGGCCCAGCCCGGGCGCGACTTTTACGGGCGCGGCCGGTTCGGAGGTGACCGTTCGCGCGATCCGGCTGCCGGCGCGGGCCTGAACGCTCCGCCGGTGGTGCAGCCCGGCACCGCGTCCCCGCCGCGCGACCCCGCGGCGCAGGGCTTCTACGGCGGGCGGCGCGGCTATTATGGCGACCGCACGCCCATGGGCGACCAGCCCCAGCGCGCGCCGGGCGACCGCCAGCTCCGCGACCGCGCCGAGCGCATGGTGCCGCAGCCGGAATCGGTCCCGCAGGCGCAGGCTCCGAGCGGGTTCTACGGCGGCCGTCGCGACCCAGGCGCGCCGCGCAGCTTCGACGGCGGGCAACGGGGCGGCGGCTTCAACGCAAGCGCTGCGCCGGGCGGAGGCTTCGCGCCGCGCGCCGTTGCAGCACCGCCGTCCCCGCCGCGCGCGCCCGAGATGCAGCGCGCGCCCGAGCAGCCGCGCCCGCAACCCACGCCGCACCCGCGCGAGGGCCGCAACCCGAACGAACGGCCGCAGTAATTCGGGCGGGTCCGCCCTGGCCCGCTGAGGGGGCGGGAATTGACCCGGCGCTGGTTGCGGCGGGACGGGGCGGCTTCGCGTGCGGAAGCGTTTAGCCCCTCCGCCGTCCCCCCTCGCCGGCGGCGCCCGGGGAGGAGAGGCGCTAGCCGCGGTCGCGCAGCAGCCGCCCGGCCTCGCGCTTCCAGTCCTTCGCTTTTTCGGCCTCGCGCTTGTCGTGGAGCTTCTTGCCCTTGGCGAGCGCGAGCTCGACCTTCGCGCGGCCCTGGCCGTTGAAGTAGATGCTGAGCGGGATGAGCGTCATGCCCTGGCGCGTCACCGCGCCGTGCAGGCGAGCGATCTCGCGGGCGTGCATCAGCAGTTTGCGCGGGCGCTTGGGCTCGTGATTGAAGCGGTTGCCCTGCCGGTATTCGGGGATGTTGGCGTTGATCAGCCACACCGCTGCACCGTCGGTCTCGGCATAGCTCTCGGCGATCGAGCCCTCGCCGGTCCTCAGCGCCTTGACCTCGGTGCCCTGCAGCGCGATGCCGGCCTCGAACACCTCCACCAGGAAATACTCGTACCGCGCGCGGCGGTTCTCGGCGACGACCTTCTGCTTCACCGCGGCCCGCTGCGGACGCGCCATCAGGCGGGGCGCTCCAGCAGCCCGGCGTGCGCCAGCGCCGCGTCGATTGCCGCGCGCGCCGCGGGCGAGCAGTCGCCCAGCGGTGGACGCACCTCGTCGCGCATGCGGCCGAGGCGTGACAGCGCGTATTTGGCGGGTGCCGGGCTATTGTCGGCGAACAGCGCGCTGTGGAGCGGGTAGAGGCGGTGCTGGAGTGCGCGCGCGGTCGGAAGGTCGCCCGCCAGCGCCGCCGCCTGAAGCGCCGCGCACAGGTCGGGCGCGACGTTTGCGGTGACGCTGATGCACCCCTCCCCGCCCATCGCCGCGAAACCCAGCGCGGTGTCGTCGTTGCCCGACAGCTGCACGAAACCCTCGCCGCAGGCGATGCGCGTCGCCGACACGCGGCCGAGGTCGCCGGTCGCGTCCTTGATGCCGACGATCCGCTGGTGCCGCGCCAGCCGCGCGACGGTGTCCACCGCCAGCGAAACGCCGGTCCGGCCCGGCACGATGTAGAGCACGATCGGCAGCACGCTTGCGTCCGCCAGCATCTCGTAATGGCGAATGAGCCCGTCCTGCGACGGGCGGTTATAATACGGCGTCACCACCAGCGCGGCATCGGCCCCGCTGTCCGCCGCGCGGCGCAGGTGGTCGAGCGCGGTGGCGGTGTCGTTCGATCCGCAGCCCGCGATCACCGGCACGCGGCCGTTCGCGACCTCGACGCAGCGGCGGATGATCGCGTGGTGCTCGTCCACCGGAAGCGTCGGCGCTTCGCCCGTGGTGCCGCAGGGCACGAGCGCCGACGATCCGCTGAGGATTTGCCATTCGACAAAGGCGGCGAACGCCTCCTCATCGAACCGGCCTTGCGCGAAAGGCGTAACGAGCGCTGGGATCGAGCCGCTGAACATCTAAGGTTAAGGCCGTTCGGCTATGTGCGGGAGCACGGATGACAGCACGAAATAGGTACGCGCGGGCGCTCCTGTCCAGCTTGGCGCTGACAGTGACGATCGTTGGGGTCGCGAAGCCTCCGCAGGCGCATGCCGCGGAGATGAGCCAGGCGAGCCTCGACCTGCTCGCCGCGCGGCTGCGCGCGAACGATCAGGGCAACTACACTGCGCCCGTCTTCGCGTCGCTGTTCCCGGCGGCAGAGGATCCGGCGGTCGACGCGATCGTCGCGTGGGACCGGCTGCGGCGCCCGAACTACAACGCCGGCTTCGGCGAGATCGCGAGCTTCCTGCTCGCAAACCCCGGCTGGCCCGACCAGGCCGCGATGCTGCGCCGCGCCGAGGCGCTGGCAACGCCGCAGACGCCGCCGCAGGACCGCGTCCGCCTGTTCGAGCGGTTTGCGCCGCGCAGTGCCGCGGGCAAGCTGCGGCTGGCCGAAGCCTACCAGGCGCTCGGGCGGCGCGAGGCGGCAATCCGCTGGGCGCGCGATGCGTGGGACGATGTCGACCTCGGGCCCGCCGACCAGTCGCTCGCGCTCACCAGCTTCGGCGGGCAGTTCGCGGCTGAGGACCATCTCGCGCGCGCGGATGCGCTGCTCTGGGCGGGCCGCACTGCCGATGCCGAGCGGATGCTGCCGTTCCTCGGCCCCGAGGCCGCGACGTGGGCACGCGCGCGCATCGCGTTAGAGCGCGGACTGCCCGATGCGCAGGCGCTCGCCGCGGCTGTGCCGGGCGAGTGGGCGCGCGACCCCGGCCTTAGCTACGACCGAGCGAAGTTTTTGAACGGAAACCGCGACCCGCTCGGCGCGCGGCGGCTAATGGCGGATGCGGTGATCGCTCCGGGATCGGTCGCCGATCCGGTGCGCTGGCTGAAGCTGCGCACCCAGCTGGCGCGCGACTGCCTGCGCGACGGGCAGTATGAACTTGGCTACCGCATCGCAGACGGCCACCGCGCGGTCGCCCCCGGCCGGCCGCTGTCCGAACGCCCGTTCGCCGAGCGCGACGCGCTGACCGATGCCGAATGGACCGCGGGTTGGGCGGCGTATAAATATCTCGCCCGCCCCGCCGACGCGGTCACGCATTTCGCGCGCTACGCCGCCGCCTCGGCCACGCCGACCACGCGCGCCAAGGGCCTCTACTGGGCGGCGCGCGCCTCGATCGCTGCGGGCGAGCGCGCGGCCGCGGACCGGCTGCTGCGCGACGCGGCGCTGTTCGGCGAGACGTTCTACGGCCAGCTCGCGCAGGAGCGGCTGGGCCGCCCCGTCGCGCTGCCCGCCGACGCAGCGCCCGAGCCGACCGCCGACGAGCGCATGCGCTATTTCGCCGACCGGCGCGTCATCGCCGCGCGCATGTTGCAGCGGCTTGGCGACACGCGACGCGAGCACCTGATGCTGACCGCGCTTGCCGAAAACGCCACCAGCGCGACCGAGCGGCGGCTGGCAGCCGATCTCGGCCGCGGCGCGGGCCATCTGGAAGCAGCGGTGATCGCAGGCAAGCGCGGCCGCTCGGCAGGTGACCCGTTCGCCCGCTGGGCGTTCCCCGTCATCGCGCTGCCGCCCGAGCTCGCCGCGAACGACAGCATCGTCCACGCGATCACGCGCCAGGAAAGCCAGTTCAACCTTGCCGCCGTCAGCGGCGCGGGCGCGCGCGGGCTGATGCAGCTGATGCCCGCGACCGCCGCGCAGACCGCGGCGCGCGTGGGCGAAAGCTACAGCCTGCGGCGTCTGACGAGCGACGGACCGTACAACATGCGGCTCGGCTCGGCCTATTATGACCGCATCCGCTCGAACCTCGGCGGCAGCCACGTGCTGGCGGTCGCGGCATACAATGCCGGGCCGGGAAATGCGTTGAAATGGGTGGCAGCAAACGGCGACCCGCGCACCAACGCCGACGTGGTGGAATGGATCGAATCGATTCCGTTCAGCGAGACGCGCAATTACGTCCAGCGCGTGCTGGAAAACGCCGTCGTCTATGACCTGATCCGCGGCGTCCCCTCTCCGATGGGTCGCACCGACCGGCTGAGCGCGTATCTGGGGAAAGCGCAGCCGGGATGAGGGGCGGTGGTGCCCAGGGGCGGAATCGAACCACCGACACGGGGATTTTCAGTCCCCTGCTCTACCAACTGAGCTACCTGGGCAAGCCGTTCGCGTCGCGGCCGTGTGAGACCCGTGCATTGCTGCGCGCCGGCGGCCTCGTCAACCCCGGCGGAACCGCGTGGCGAGCACCGTCATCGCCCCCACACCGAGCAGCCCCGCAGCCGATGGCGACGCAACCGGCGTCGGCGCCGGCGGCCCGATCGTCGGGCCGCCGCCGGGCGGGACGTTCGCGCCGGAGCCCGGCGTTCCCCCCGCCGGCGCTGGAGTCGCAACAACCGGCGGCGCTGCGACCGACACGAAAGGCAGCCCGTAAAATCCGCCAGCGCCAAAACCCGGAACCGCAGTCGCAGGCGCGCTTCCGCTCCCCAGCGGGATCGTGCCCGCCACATCCGCCGGGCCGCCAGACAGCAGCGCCGACGCAGCCTCGCTTGGAGGCAGCGCGATGCTCGGCGCGGCGCAATCGATGACGATGCGCGCAGGCGCAGCAGCAACCACGCCGGCCCTGGGTTGATGAATCGCAGCACGATGAACGCGCGGGCGCGCATGATGTGCGACAATTGGCGCAACATGCATCGCGGCTGCACCAGCTCCGGCACAGACACACATCTTCAGCAACCCGATCTTATCTATCGGCACGCGACAATACTCCTTGCACGGCAGACAGCGCACTCGCCGTATCGGCTGTGCGCCTCGCGGATTGTAAATCTCTGTTGGGAATACGTAAACGGATTAGCTATGAAAATTTTCGATCGAAGCGATCGATTTATTTTATCCCGTCGACCGGGCGATCCTCATCCGGTTCGCCGGGCTCGCCGTCAGCGGGAAGGGCGTAGCGGTCGCTCAGCCAGTTCAACAGGTCGCGGTCGCGGCAGCGCGCGCTGCAGAACGGGAGCAGCGGGCCCGGCAGTGCAGGGGTGGCGCAGATGGGGCAGTCAGCCGACGAAGACATGGCCGCCGGACATGGGGAGCGCAGGCTCGGCGATCCAGCGCACCGGGCGGCCCGTGCGGCGCGCCAGCTCCTGCCCAAGCGCGGGGCGGCTGGTCAGCCAGCGCTCGACCACGGGCGCGACGGTCAACTGGGTCACACCCGCGCCGGGCTCGCGCTCGGCGGCACGCAGCAGCTGCAGCGCGGCGATGCCGACGGGATCGGCCTGCACCAGGTCCATCAGGCTGGCGCGCAGCCTCGGGCGGATGATCTGCACCAGGCCGAAGCCGTTCATCGCGGTGCGCTCGAACGGCCGCGGCAGCCGCGCATCCAGCATGTCGCCGATTTCGCGCCGTGCCGCCGGATCGCCGACGGTCGGCATGTCGACGACGATCGCGCCTGCAAGATCAAGACGCCGGATCGCTGCCGCGGTCGCGCGCGCTGCGGCGCGCGCAAGATCGGCGGGCGGCAGGTGGCCGTCGATGTCGATCACCGCTTCGAACGCTGCGGTTCGCTCGATCAGCAGCCGCCCGCCGGGAAAACCGATCTCGCCGCAGAGCGCCTGCTCAAGTGCTTCGGACCAGCCCGCCGCCTCGATCCGGTCGGGCCCGGCAAGCGGGCAGTCGGTCACGCCCAGCCCGCGCGCAGCCAGCCGCTGGCGCAGCATGGGGCCAGGGCGGACGCGGCCCACGCTGCCCTTAGCGCAGCCCAGCGCGCGCAGTTTGGGCGCGCGGCGGCGGTCAGGGTCGGCGATCGGCTCGCGCACCACTTCGGCCTCGATCAGCCCCCCCTCGGCCGCTCCCGCGGGCAGCGGGTCGATCAGCGCCTCGCCGTCGAGGTCGACCCAGCCGCGCCCGCGCTCGACGCGCTTCAGCCGCAGCCGCCAGACGTCGCCCGCGCGCACTCCGGGCAGCTCCAGATGCGCTTCGATAAGGTCCTGGCCGTCGACCACGACCGCGCGGTCGCAGCCGATGCCGTGCTCGAACAGCGCCCTCAAAGCACCCCGGCGGTCGCCAGCAGCGCGCGCGTTTCGAACAGCGGCAGGCCGATGACGCCCGAATGCGAGCCGCTGAGGAACCGCACATATGCCTCAAACGCGCCCTGGATCGCATATGCGCCCGCCTTGCCGCACCACTCGCCCCCGGCGAGGTAGCTTGCGAGTTCCGCGGGGCTGAGCGGCTTCACCGCTACGACCGTCTCGCTCAGCCGGTGGCGGGCGCGACCGGCGGCATCGATGACCGTCACCGCGGAGAGCACGCGGTGCCGCCGCCCGGACAACAGCTTCAGCATCGCCGCAGCCTCGCCAGCGTCGGCCGGCTTGCCCAGAATCCGGCGCCCGGCAGCCACCACCGTATCGGCTGCCAGCACCACCGCGCCCGCGTGGCGCGGCGCGACGGCGGCAGCCTTCCCTTCGGCCATCCGCCGCGCATAATCGCGCGGGAGTTCCGAGCTGAACGGAGTTTCCTCGATATCGGCGGGGTCGACCGCGGCTGGCACCAGCCCCAGCCGCGCCAGGAGTTCCAGTCGCCGCGGGCTCGCGCTCGCCAGCACCAGCGCGGGGCGCGTCACTTGAAGCGGTAGGTGATCCGGCCCTTGGTCAGATCGTAGGGCGTCAGCTCCACGAGCACGTCGTCGCCAACCAGTACGCGGATGCGGTTCTTGCGCATCTTGCCCGCGGTATGGCCGAGGATCTCGTGGTTGTTTTCCAGTTTCACGCGGAACATGGCGTTGGGCAGCAATTCGGTCACTTGCCCCCGCATTTCCAGAAGCTCTTCCTTCGGCATCCAATTCCTTGTTGGGTTCTCGGGTGTTGCGGCGGCGCACATAGTCGCTTTGGTGCGCTATTGCCACCTTGACCCTGTGCCCGCGGCGCACCACCCCGGCTCTGATGATGAGTTTCGAAGCCGCCGTCGACGAGTTCGCGATGCTCGACGACCGCGAGGACCGCTATCGTTTCCTGATCGACCTCGGGCGTCAGCTGCCGCCCATGCCGGCCGAGCTGAAGACCGACGCATCGAAGGTGCGCGGGTGCTCGGCGAGCGTGTGGTTATATCCCGTCGAGCGCGAGGGGCGGCTGCACTTCCTGGCCGACAGCGACGCGCACATCACCAAGGGCATCGTCGCGCTCATCCTGCTGCTGGCCGAGGGCAAGACGCCTGCCGACGTGCTGGCGACGGATTTCCCCGCCGAGCTCGGCCCGTTCGAGCTGTCAAAGCACCTCAGCAGCAACCGCACGCAGGGCGTCCCGAACATGATCGCGCTGATCCGCGAGACGGCGGGGAGGCTGGCAAGTCCACCGCAGCACGCGGGGGGTGTGTCGGCCGCTTAATCCAGCCCTCGTCGACGTGTCGGCGTGGCCGGACGGCCAGCCTCCGGTGGTGCCGAACCGCGGACGTCCGGTGCCGACGGTCTTCCGGGGTCGCCGGGGATCAGCGCCCGCAAAGCGCCCGGCGTGATCCTAAATCCCCCACCCCACCCGCTTGTCGTTCGCGCGCTTCAGGTTGCGGTAGCGTGCCACCGCCCACAGCGGGAAATAGGCCGGGTAGCCGTGGTAGCGCAGGTAGAACACGCGGGGGAACCCGCCGCCGGTATAGTGTTCCTGGCCCCACAGGCCGTCGGCTTGCTGGTGCGCCTGCAGCCACGCGATGCCGCGCGCGACCGCGAGGCTGTCGACCTCGCCCGCGGCCATCAGGCCCAGCAGCGCCCACGCGGTCTGCGATGCAGTCGATGGAGCGGGCTCGTAGCCCTTGTAGTCCAGTTTATAGCTGTCGCAGCCCTCGCCCCAGCCGCCGTCCGCGTTCTGGATGGCCTGAAGCCACGCCACCGCCTTGCGCATCGCCGGGTGCTCGGGCGCGACGCCCGCGCCGTTCAGCCCGCACAGCGCCGACCAGGTGCCGTAGATGTAGTTGACGCCCCAGCGGCCGAACCAGCTGCCGTCCTTCTCCTGCTCGGCGAGCAGATAGCCGACGGCGTCCTTGACGCGCGCCGAATCGGGCCGGTCGCCCATCTGCGCGAGCATGCCCACGCAGCGCGCCGACACGTCGACCGTCGGCGGATCGAGCAGTGCGCCGTGATCGGCAAACGGGATCTCGTTCAGATGATAGTGCGTGTTGTCGGCGTCGAACGCGCCCCAGCCGCCGCCGCGCGACTGCATCCCCTCGATCCACGCGCGCGCCTTCGCCAGCGCCTCGTCCCAGTCGCGCCCACCCTTCAGCGCCGCGCGGTCGAGCGCCATCGCCACCACCGCGGTATCGTCGGTATCCGGATAATGCGCGTTCGCATATTGGAACGCCCAGCCGCCCGGCGTCACGTCGGGCTTCACCTCGGCCCAGTCGCCGCGCAGATCGGTCACCTGCAGCGGGATCAGCCAGTCGAGCCCGCGCAGCGCCGCCTCCTCGTCCTGCGGCCGTCCCGCCTCCAGCATCGCGTGCGCTGCAAGCGCGGTGTCCCAGATCGGCGATACGCACGGCTGCACGTAGATCTCGCCGTCCGGGCGCCGGACGATGAGCTTCTCAAGGCTCTCGCGCGCGGTCGCGAACTCCGGCGTGTCGCGCATGCCGAGCACGGCATACATCATCACGCTGTTCGCCATCGCCGGGTAGATCGCGCCCAGCCCGTCCTCGCCGTTCAGGCGTTCGGTCACGAAATCGACGCACCACTGGATCGCGCGCTTGCGCCGCTCGCTGGGCCACAGCGGGCGCGCGGCCTTCAGCGCCACGTCCAGCCCGCCGAAAAACCAGCGGAAGAACGGCTTTTTGCCCACCGGCCGCGGAGGCTTGCCGCAGCCGGGCGCGTAAAGCTCGGGCACTGTCGGCACCGGCCCCGCCTGCGGGCCGGGGCGCAGCGTCATCAGCACCAGCAGCGGCACCAGCACCGTGCGCGCCCAATAGCTCATCTTCAGGAGATGCACCGGGAACCAGCGCGGCAGCAGCGCCATCTCCACGGGCATTTCGGGGATGGTATGCCACGGCCCCGCGCCCATCAGCGCCAGCTGGATGCGCGTGAAGACATTGGCGCTCTGCGCACCGCCCGCCTTCAGCACCGCAGCGCGCGCGCGCGCCATGTGCGGCGCGTCAACGTCGTCCCCGATGAGCTTCAGCGCGTAATAGGCCTTGACCGTCGCCGAGACGTCGAACGCGCCGTCGTGATAGAGCGGCCAGCCATCATGGGCGGGCGACTGGATGCGGCGCAGATAGCGGCCGATCGCAGCTTCCAGCGCTGGATCGCGTGCCTCGCCAAGCCAATGGCGCAGCAGGATATATTCGGATGGGATGGTCGCGTCGGCCTCAAGCTCGAACACCCAGTGGCCGTCCTCCTGCTGCAGCCGGCGGAGCGCGTCGGCTGCACGGGTAACGGTGTCGTCCAGATGGGGGTCGGCAGGCGCGAGCGGCCGTGATGCGGGGGTCGCAAGCATAATCGCGGGCAGGCTTAGGCGTTTCCGCGCTGCAACGCCAGCCCGGCCGCAGCAACACCGGAACGGATTGCCCCTTCGATCGTTGCGGGGAGTTCAGTCTGCGTCCAGTCACCCGCAAGCAGAAGATTTTCGAAGATCGTGTGCGGACTTGGGCGGAGCACATCCTGCTCGGGCGTGGCGGC
Organism: Sphingomonadaceae bacterium; assembly: GCA_032249695.1. Lineage (GTDB taxonomy): Bacteria > Pseudomonadota > Alphaproteobacteria > Sphingomonadales > Sphingomonadaceae > JAVVHE01. Next base: position 37,296 of record JAVVHE010000022.1, read on the forward strand.
GAAGGTGGCCCGCTTCTCCACGATGATGCGGTGCAGCGGAAGTGGCACGTCTGCAACACCGATTGCGCGCTGCACCTCGATCCACAGCTTCATCGCCAGCTCGTCGCGTGGCCGATTGGAAAGCTGGTCGGCTGCGCTGATCGTCACCGAAAGCCGGTCAGGATGCGCGAACACCCATTCGGTCATGCCGCCGACGCAGCCGGTGATCGGCTCGGTGCCCGGCGGTGGCGCCCAGGCGAAATGCGCGTTGACGATGGCGTGGTGCTCGGTCGGCACCTGCACACCGGCGATCAGCTCGGCTGTAACCCACGCCGGGGTCGCGATTATCACGCGATCCCTGGCGCCGACCGGCGCCTCGCCGTCGCCGAACGCCAGTGCAGTGACGCGGCCCTCGCCGGTGCAGAGCGCGCGCAGCCGCGTGCCAAGCCGCACCTCGGCACCGCGCCGCCGCAGGTGATCGAGCGCGGGGTCGACAAACGCAGCCGACAAGGTCGGCTGCGCGATGCGCGGTGCGGACGCGGCTCCGCCAAGCGCGAGGCTCTCACGGATGATCGCACCCGCAAGCTGCGCGGACGCCTCGCGCGGCGGGGTGTTGAGCGCCGACACGAGGAACGGCTCCAGCAGCCGGTGCCACAGCGCACCGGTGGTCGGAATGGTCTGCCCGATCGTGCGGCCCGGTTTGGCGCGGCGCAGCGCATCGAGCGCGAGATAATCGCGCCACCCCGTCCCCGGGACGCGTCGCGACGGCACCATGATCCACCACGGCAGCCGCCCGGCATTGGGCCGCAGCGTCCAGCGCTCGCCCGTCGCGAGATCGACCCACGGATAGCGCGCCTCGGCGGGGCCGCGCAGCCGGTCCGCGGCTCCGATGCGGCGCACGTAATCCATCACCGCGCGGTTGCCCGCGAGCACGAGGTGGTTGCCGTTGTCGATCGTCAGCCCAAGCGTCGCGTCATGATAGGTCCGCGCGCGCCCGCCCGCCTGCGGCGCCGCCTCGTAAAGCGTCACGCGCCGGCCCGCGTCGGCGAGGTGGACTGCGGCGGACAGCCCGGCGAGGCCTGCGCCGACGATGTGAACGGTCATCGGTTGACGCCAGACCGCTCCCCCGCATCCGGGGGAGCCGGCGCGCCGCGCAGGCAGCGTGACACCGGGGGAACGCGGCGAAGCCCCGCCGCCATGCGCCGCGGACGCGCCCGCTGTCGCCGCGCGCCAGGGAAGGCTGCACGCCCGGCGCCCACGCGTCAAAACCCCAGCTTCAGCAGCAGCAGCTTGCGCAGCAGGCGGCTCTTGTTGGTGGCGACGCGGCGGCGGGGTGGGGTCCAGCCCTGGCGCTCCATGCGGGTGAGGATGTCGCTATAGACGATCTCCATCAGCCGCGGCGCGATCAGGTGACCGCGCGGCCGCGCGCGCAGCACGCGCGTAGCCTCGGCGAAATGCGCGCGCGCGGTGCTGGCGACCTGCCGTGCGGCGTGGTCAAGCGCCGGATCGGCGGCGATCGCCAGCGTGCCCGCGCGGCCCGGCGCAGCACCGTCGAGCCGCACGCCCGCTCGCTCCAGCGCCTCGCGCGGCAGATAGAGCCGCCCGATCCCGGCGTCCTCGTCGATGTCGCGCAGGATGTTCGTCAGCTGCAGCGCGCGGCCGAGATGGTGCGCGAGCACGCGGCCGGGTTCGTCCTCCATGCCGAACACCTTGACCGAAAGCCGCCCAACCGCGCTCGCCACGCGGTCGCAATAAAGGTCGAGCGTCGTCCAGTCGGGCGCCACGATGTCCGCGGCCAGGTCCATGCGCATCCCGTCGATGACGGCGTGGAAATCGGCCTCGGCGAGGTGGAAGCGCGCGACCGCGTCGGCGAGATAGCCAGCGCGGCCCGGCGGCCCGCCCGCGTAGAGCGCGCGCACGTCGGCCGCCCAGCCGTCAAGCTCCGCCTCCCGCGCGGCGGCGGCGTGGCACTGATCGTCGGCGATATCGTCGACATCGCGGCAGAACGCGTAAATCGCGAACATCGCCTCGCGCTCCGCCTTCGGAAGCACGCGCATACCTGCGTAAAAGCTGGATTTTGCAATCTTGCCGCGTTTGGCCGGATCGTCCAGTCTGCTCATGCGATCAGCCGCCTCAGCGCGGCGGCGCCAGCGATCAGCAGCGCCTGCGACTTCGTGTGGTGGACGGTGTCGGCCAGCGGGTCGCGGCGCTGGAGCGTGCGCGCAAGATCCTCGGCAAGCGCCTGGATCGCCGCCACTTCCAGCGCCAGCCCGCGATCGCGGATGCCGCACGCAAACGGCTTGGCCTTGGCCAACAGGTCCTCGCACCGGTCGGCCAGCCCCACGATCACGCGCCGCAGCGCGGGGCTGGAGCGCGGCGCATCGAGATCGGCCACACAGGCGCCCGCGGCCGCCAGCTCGTCCTCGGGCAGATACACGCGGTCGAGATTGCGCCGGTCCTTCGCGCAATCCTGCAGGTGGTTGATCACCTGCAATGCCGAACACAGCGCGTCGTTCGCCGGCCAGAGCGCCCGGGATTCGCCGTGCACGTCGCATACGAAGCGGCCGACAGGCGACGCCGAGTAGCGGCAATAGTCCATGAGCTCGGCCCAGTTGGCATAGCGCAGCTTGGTCACGTCGCGCCGGAACGCTTCCAACAGATCGAGGCCGTGCTGCGGCGTGACGCCGGCCGCCGCGCACATCTGACGCAATGCCCGAGCTTCGGCGCTGACATCGGCCTCGCCGCTCAGCGTCGCCGCCATCTCGTTCAGCAGCCGCAGCTTCTCGTGCGGAGGCGCGGACGGGTGATCCGACACGTCGTCGGCCGCGCGCGCGAAGCGGTAGAACGCCATGATCGCCGGGCGGTGTCTCGCGGCGATCAGACGGCTGGCGACGGGGAAATTCTCGTCGCGGTGGCCCTTGCCGCTGCTGAGATCGGTCACACGCCCGCCCCCGCCACGGCCTGCGCGCGGCCCTTCCACATGCCGCCGCGCCCGCGCAGGTGCTCCACGGCGCTCCACAGCGTCGCCGCGAGATAGAACGCCCCGATCAGCGGCAGCGCGAAGCCCCACAGTGGCGAGCGCCCGTAGCGCGTCAGCATCGGCTGGTAGAGCCCCGCCATCAGCCCCGCCGCCGCCGCGCCTGCCAGCCGCGGCCCGCCTTGAAGCGTTGCGACGGCTAGCGGCGGTGCAAAGAACAGCAGCGCCAGCGCCGCCACCGTCCCCAGCAGCAGCAGCGGGTTGAACTTCAGCTGCGCGTAAGCCGAGCGCGCGGTCATCTGGAACAGCTCGCGCCAGCCATAGGCGCGCAGCGACCGCGAGCGATCGGTCAGCTGCAACCGGATGCGCCCCTGCCGCTTCATCACCGCACCCAGCGCGCAATCGTCGATCAGCGCGGAGCGGATCGACGCGATGCCGCCCGCTGCCTCGAACGCATCGCGCCGCGCGAGCATCGAGCCGCCCGCCGCAGCCGCCTTCGTGTGATCGGGGTCGTTCACCTGCGCAAACGGGTAGAGCATCGCGAAAAACCACACAAAGGCCGGCACGATGGCTTTCTCGGCGAAGCTCTCCGTCGCCAGCCGCACCATCGCGCTGTTGAGCACCAGCCGCTCGGCCTCCGACCGCGCCACCAGACTGCGCAGCGTATCGGGCGCGTGCGCGATGTCGGCATCGGTCAGCCACAGATAGTCGGGCGCGCCCGCTGCCTCGACCCCTTGCCGCACCGCCCACAGCTTGCCGGTCCACCCGCTCGCCAGCGGCGCGCCGTCGATCACGCTCAGCCGCCCGCAGCCCAGCCCGCGCGCGATCGCACCGGTGCCGTCGCTCGAATGATCGTCGACCAGCACCACGCGAAACGCACCAGGATAATCCTGCGCGAGCAGGGAATTGAGCGACTGCGCAATCACCGCAGCCTCGTCGCGCGCTGGGACCACGGCGGTGACAGCGGGCCAGTGGGCGGGTTCGGGGACGGGTTCGGCGTCGGTCTCACGCGCGCGCCAGAACCCGCCATTCGCCGCCGCCAGCACCACCCAGCCGAACAGCGCCGCGCGCGCGCAGCTGGCGAGGATGTCGGGCGCGGTCACGGGCGCACCCGCCGCCGCCGGCCCTGCGGGCCAGCTCCCCCGCGCGCGGGCCGGGTCATGGCGGCAGGCGACGGCCTCATTTCACCATGCCCTCAGCGCGGAACCAGCTCAGCGCGTCGGCCACGCCCTCGCGCCAGTCGCGGTGCGTATAGCCAAGCTCGCGCTCGGCGCGCTCGGACGAGAAATACATGTGATGCCGCGCCATCTTGAGCGCGTCGCCGGTCAGCATCGGCTCGCGGCCCGTCAGCTTTCCCCATGCCTCGGCGACCGCGGCGAGCGGGCGCAGCGGCCCCACTGGCAGTTTCACGGTCGGAGGCTTGCGGCCCACCTGCCGCGCGATCTCGGCCAGATATTCGGACAACGGCACGTCGGTCCCGCCCAGGATATAGCGCCGCCCAACCTCGCCCTTTTCCAGCGCCAGGCAGTGGCCCTCGGCCACGTCGTCGACATGCACGAGGTTGAGTCCGGTTTCCACGAACGCCGGCATCCGCCCCGCCGCCGCCGCGACGATGATCCGCCCCGTCGGAGTGGGCTTCACGTCGCGCGGGCCGATCGGGGTCGAGGGGTTGACGATGACCGCGGGCAGCCCGCGCTCGGCGACGCATCGCTCCACCAGCCGCTCGGCGATCACCTTGCCGCGCTTGTAGGCGCCGATCGCGTGCTCGGGCGCCAGCGGCCGGTCCTCCCCCGCGGGGCGACCGTCAGCCATCGGTGCGATCGTCGCGACGCTGGAGGTATAGACGATCCGCTGCGTGCCCGCACGCAGCGCCGCCGCGCACACCGCCTCGGCGCCCAGCCGGTTGTTGTCGACGATCGATTGCGGGTTGCGCGCCCACAGCCGGTAATCCGCCGCGACATGCAGCAGCGCGTCGCAGCCGCTCAGCGCGCGCTCGACCGCGGCCGCGTCGCGCATGTCGCCCTCGGCCAGATCGCCGGGGAAATCCGCCACGTTCGTGCGCTGGCTGGAGGCGCGGATCAGCCCGCGCACCACCCAGCCGCGCGCCGCGCACGCGCGCGCCACCGCAGCGCCGACGAAGCCCGAAACGCCCGTAATCAGAACCCGTGTCGCCAGAAGAAACCCGTCCGTGCCCGCGCGCCCCGCCATCCCGCCACCTAGGCGCTTTGCTGCACCCGCGAAACCCCCGCCGCGCCGCCGCGATGCGATCGTCGTGAACGCGCTTGCTCCCGCCCGGCCGACGCGGCACGAACCGGTTCGATGATCCGCGTTCCCCTGCTGCTCGCCGCTGCGACGCTCCTCGCCGCCGAACCCGTGGCTGCGCGCAAGAAAGAGCCGCCGCCAGCCAGCGGGCCGGTGGTGATCGATGTCGAAGCGATGAAGGGCTGGGTGCGGGCGCTTTCGGCCGATGCGATGGAGGGGCGCGCTCCCGGCACGCGCGGCGAGGCGCAGGCGACCGACTATATCGCCGGGCAGATGGAGGCGATCGGCCTCAAGCCAGCGGGCGACCCCGGATCGGGGTCCGGGCGCGGCTGGTTCCAGGACGTGCCGGTCAGCGAAACGCGCTTTGCGGCGCCCCCCACGCTTGGCTTCAGCGGGCCGGGCGGATCGGTGCGGCTGGCGCAGGACGCGGACGTCGTGCTGTTCACGCAGCGCACCGCGCCCGAAGTGACGCTTGCGGCCAGCCCGGTGGTGTTCGTCGGCTATGGCATCCACGCGCCCGAGCGCGGGTGGGACGACTATGCGGGCGTCGACGTGCGCGGGAAGACCGTCCTTATCCTGGTGAACGATCCCGACTGGCGCGAGGCGGGGCTTAGCGGCCGCTTCGACGGGCGCGCGATGACGCTCTACGGGCGCTGGGACTGGAAGCTCGACGAGGCGGCGCGGCGCGGCGCGGCGGCTGCGCTCATCATCCACAGCTCGCCGGATGCGGCCGCCTATGGCTGGGACGTGGTGCGATCGTCGTTCGGCCGCCCCAGGCTCGCGCCCGCTCGGTCCGACGGCGGCGCATCGCGCCCGGCGTTTGAGGGATGGATCACCGCGGCGGCGGCGGACCGCCTGCTGAAGCCGGTCGGTGGGCTGGCGAAGGCCGAGACTGCCGCCGGGCAGCCAGGCTTCAGGCCGGCGGTGCTGTCGTGGACCGCGTCCGCGAGCGCGAGCGTCGAAAGCCGCAGCTTCACCTCGCGCAACGTCGTCGGCCAGCTGCCGGGCCAGTATCGCCCCGGAGAGACGCTGCTGGTGACCGCGCACTGGGATCATCTGGGCCACTGCCCGCCCGCGCCCGACGGTGACGACATCTGCAACGGCGCGATCGATAATGCGAGCGGCGTCGCGGGGATGCTCGCGCTGGCAAAGGCGCTGAAGGCGGGCGGGCCGACGGCGCGCTCGATCACCTTCGTCGCGTTCACCGGAGAGGAAAGCGGCCTGCTCGGCTCTGAATGGTACGCCGCGCACCCCGCGGTGCCGCTTGCGCAGACGGTCGGCGGGGTGAACATCGACGGGCTGAGCTTCCTCGGCCGCACGACGGACGTGGTGGTGCTGGGCGCGGGCAAGTCCGAGCTGGAGGCGTTGTTCACGCCGCTTGTGCAGCGCCAGAGCCGCCGCCTCGAACCTGAGCCGAGTCCCGAGAAGGGCTTCTACTACCGGTCGGACCATTATGCGCTGGCGAAGGCGGGGGTGCCGATGCTGTACCCCAAGGGCGGGGTGGAGGTGCGGGGCAAGGGCGCGGCCTTCGGGCGGGCGCAGCAGGCCGACTATGTCGCCAGGCGCTACCACAGCCCCAAGGACGAATATGATCCGAACTGGGACTGGTCGGGAGCGAGCGAGGACCTGGCGCTCGATTACAGGCTGATCCGCGGGCTGGCGAACGCGCGCAGCTGGCCCAACTGGCTGCCGCAGGCAGAGTTCAGGGCCGCGCGCGATCTCAGCCGCGCCGGGCAGCCGGTGACTTCCGAACCGAGCGCGGCGGAACTGAAGGCGCTGAGGAAGGCCGGGCGGGGCGCGGAGCGCGAGACGCTGTTCCGCCGCGGCGGCCCGCCCGGCCTGTCGAACGGCCCCGGCCAGTGGCACGGATCGGCGTGGATCGAGGCGGGGTCGGTGCGCGCGCGATCGGGCCTTGCGGCCGAGGAGACGCCCGAATGACCTTCCGCCAGCCCCCCGAATGGGCGCCCCATCAGGCGATGTGGACCGCGTGGCCCAGCCATCCCGAACTGTGGGCCGAAGACCTGGAGCCAGCGCGCGAGGCGGTCGGCGCGATGGTCCGCGCGCTCGCCGGGGGGGAGCCGGTGACGGTGCTCGCCGCCAATGCCGACGCCGCCGCCGACGCACGCCGCGCGCTCGGTGGAACGGCTGGCGTCACCGTCACGGAACAGCCGTTCGGCGACATCTGGCTGCGCGATACCGGCTGCATCGTGCTGTCGGACGGGCGTCAGCGGCGCGCTGCTGGCTTCCGCTTCAACGGCTGGGGCGGGAAATACGTGCTCGATGGCGATGCGGAGGTCGCCGGATTCATGGCCACGTCGCTCGGCCTACCCTTCCGCGAGCACGGCTGGGTGCTGGAAGGCGGCGCGATCGACGTCGACGGCACGGGCCTCGCCGTCACCACCGAGCAGTGCCTCCTCAACCTCAACCGCAACCCCGGCCTAACCCGCACCAACATCGAAGAGCGGCTGCGCGAGGACCTGGGCATCGATCGGCTGCTGTGGCTGGGCGAGGGGCTCGCGGGCGACCACACCGACGGCCATGTCGATAACCTGGCGCGCTTCGTTGCGCCGGGCGTGCTGGCGCTGCCCGAACCCGCCGGAGCCGACGACCCCAACGCCGCCGCTTATGCCGACGCCCACGCCCGCGCGCGCGCCTTCGGGCTGACCATCGCGCCCCTGCCCTCGCCCGGCCGGATCGAATGGGACGGGGAACCGGTGGCTGCCTCCTACATGAATTTCGTGCTTGGGAACGGCACCGTCGTCGTGCCACTTTATGGAGCGGACGGGGACGAAGGTGCGGTGGAGAGGATCGGCACGCTGTTCCCCGGCCGCCGGACCGTGGGCGTCCGCGCGGACGCCGTGTTGACGGGAGGGGGATCGTTCCATTGCATCACCCAGCAGGTTCCCCTGCCCTAACGCGGCGGCGGCTGCGCGATCAGCCTTGGGCGGCGTACAACGTCGCAACCGTGATCGCCGCGGCCGCAATCTAACTGCGCTGGGGACTGGACAGCGTGCTGCCCAGCAGCCTGCCGTTCATTACGATGATCCCTGCGGTTATCGTCACCAGCTATATTGCAGGCGCCGGGCCGGGCGTGCTGTCGGCTGTGCTTTGCGGCGTTGCGAGCTGGTACTGGTTCGTGCCGCCGGTCAAGAGCTGGACGCTGACGCCCGGCGCGGCGATTGCGCTCGGCCTCTATGCCGCGGTCGCGGGCGTCAGCATCTGGATCATCCAGCGAATGCACCGAGCGCACGACCGCCTGCAGGCCGAGTCCGCGTGAGCAGCTAGTCTGGCGGAAGCTCAGCGCACGCTATTTTCCGAACTGCAACATCGCGTTGCGAACAACCTAGCCTTCGTCTCCGCGATGCTGCTCGCCCAGCGCAAGCGAGTGATCGAGGCGCCCGAGACCGCGCCCGCGACGCTCGACGAGGCGATCCGGCGCGTCGAGCTGATGGGCCGGATCCACCGCCGCCTGTACCTGCCCAACGCGCTGGAGCAGTCGGTCGGCGACTATCTCCGCGCGCTCTGCTCCGATCTGATGGACGCGACCGGGGCGGCCGGAGTTGAGGTCCGCGTGCACGCCGATTCCGCGCGGCTCGATCTGGAGCGGCTGACGGTGCTGTCGCTGATCGTCACCGAGCTGATGACCAACAGCCTGAAGCACGCCTTCGGTGGCCGCGCGGGCGGCGTCATCGCGATCGACCTGACGCGCGAGGCCGACAGCCTGATGCTGACTGTCACCGACGACGGCCCGGGCATGCCTGCCGCGCCCGACGCCCGCCCGCCAGCCGCGCAGGGCCTCGGCCTCATGATCCTCGACAGCCTTGCGCGCCAGCTCGGCGCCGAACTCCGCCTCCCCGGCCCCGGCCAAAGCGCCACCCGCCTGATCTTCGCCGCGTAAAGAGGTGGCCCCAGCGCCGGTGGCGTTGTCCGTCCCGTCCCAACCCCTGCGGCCACGGCTGGGCAAGCGTCCACCTCTCGGTTCCGCGAAGCGGCTGCCAACCCGTCGCATCGGCCCCCGCTCCGCCCTATATCGCGCCCCACGATGACCAAGCTCTCCGTCGCGGGCCTGCAGCTCGCCTTCACCGACGACATGGACCGCGACATCGCGCACACCGCCCACTGGGTGCGCCGCGCCGCCGGGGAGGGTGCGCGCGTCGTGCTGCCGCCCGAGCTGTTCCAGGGCTATTATTTCTGCCGCCACGAGCATGAGCGCTATCTCTCCCGCGCGTTCCCGTTGATCCGGCACCCGGCGGTCGAAGCGATGCGCGCGGTCGCGAGGGAGGAGCGCGTCCATATCCCGTGCAGCTATTTCGAACGCGACGGCCAGCACTATTACAACAGCCTGGCGATGATCGACGATCGCGGCGACGTGCTGGGCAACTATCGCAAGAGCCATATTCCCGACGGGCCGGGTTACGAGGAGAAGTGGTATTTCCGCCCCGGCAATACCGGCTTCAAGGTCTGGCCCGTCGATGGTACGCTGATCGGCGTGGGCATCTGCTGGGACCAGTGGTTCCCCGAAACCGCGCGCGCGATGATGCTGCTTGGTGCCGACATCCTGTTCTATCCCACGGCCATCGGCAGCGAGCCCGCCGAGCCCAATCTCGACACGCGCCGCATGTGGCGCCGCGCGATGGTGGGGCACGCGGTCTGCAACGTCGCGCCGGTGGTCGCGTGCAACCGCACCGGCACCGAGGAGGGCCAGACCTTTTATGGCTCCAGCTTCATCGCCGACGAGCGCGGCGACGTCGTCTCCGAACTCGGCGCTGATGGCGAGGGCATCGTCGCCGCCTGCTTCGACCTCGCGCAGGTGCAAGCCAATCGGGGCGCATTCGGCTTCTTCCGCGATCGCCGCCCCGAGCTCTACGGCGACCTGACCCGCAGCGTTTGACGCTGGCGCGGCGGCGTGCTCTCCATTAGAGGGCACGGCATGGACATCCTAAAAATTCCCGCGGGCACCAACCCGCCCTGGGACGTCAACGCGATCATCGAAATCCCGCAAGGATCGACCGAGCCGGTCAAGTACGAGTTCGACAAGGCGAGTGGCGCGCTGTTCGTCGACCGCTTTCTCGGCACACCGATGTACTATCCGGTCAACTACGGCTTCATCCCGCACACCTTGTCGGAGGACGGCGACCCGATCGACATCATGGTGCTCGCGCATACGAGCGTGGTCCCCGGTTGCGTGATCCGCTGCCGTCCGATCGGCGCGTTGTTGCTGAAAGACGAGAGCGGCGGCGACGAGAAGGTTATCGCCGTCCCGGTCGACAAGCTGAACCCCTACTATGGCGACGTGAAGCACGTCGACGACCTGCGCCCGGCGATGCGCGCCCAGATCGCGCATTTCTTCGAGCATTATAAGGACCTTGAACGCGGCAAGTGGGTTTCGGTCGGGGCGTGGGTGGGACCAGAGGCCGCCGCGCGGCTGATTCAGGAAGCGATCGACCGCGCGGCTGCGGAAGGCGGCCCGGCGTAGGGGCGAAGAGACGGCCATTTTGGCCGCCGCCACCCCCGGGCCCCCCCCCCCCCCCCCCCCCGGGGGCGGGGGGCCGGGCGCCCCCGGGCCCCCGCCCCCCAAGGCGGCCCGGGAGGCCCCCC
>JAVVHE010000023.1:0-44565 GCA_032249695.1 Sphingomonadaceae bacterium
CTTCTCGCCCGCGATGGCCGAGGAGGAACGACAGCTGAAAGCCTTCCTGTACGCGAACATGTACCTGACGGCGCGCGTCGAGCGCGTGAACGGTCCCGCGCGGACGATGCTTGCCGAGCTGTACCGCGCGGTCGCCGCCGACCCGAACGGAGCTGGGCTCAGCGCGCCCCCGCACGAGCCCGAACGAAGCCGCGCGATCGCCGACCACCTCGCTGCGCTCACCGATCGCGCCGCGATCCGGCTGTACGAGCGCCTCGTCGGCCCGTCGCCGCTGCCCGCCGACATGTTCTGAACGCCGCCACGTTTGCCCGGGTGCCGCGCGCCGCTACATGCGGCGGGTGCTGAAGATCGTCGGCTGGAACATCAACTCGGTCCGGGCGCGGCTGCCCATCGTCGACAGGCTGATCGGCGACGAGGCGCCCGACGTGCTGTGCCTCCAGGAAACCAAGGTGGAGGACGGCGGTTTCCCCGCCGCGTGGTTCGCCGAGCGCGGCTATGTGCACCAGGCGCTGTGCGGGCAGCGCAACTGGCACGGCGTCGCGATCCTCAGCCGTACGCCGGTGACCGAGGAGGTGCGCGAGGACTGGCAGGCCAACGGCGAGGCGCGCCATATCGGCGTGCGGCTGGCATGCGGCGTGCGGCTGGAGAATATCTACATCCCCGCAGGCGGCGACGTGCCCGATCGCGAGGTCAACCCGAAGTTCGGCCAGAAGCTCGACTTTGTTGAGCGGATGACGGTGTGGTCGGAGCGCCTGGCCGAGCCCACGATCGCGCTCGGCGATTTCAACATTGCGCCGCTGGAATGCGACGTCTGGAGCCACAGGCAGCTGCTCGGCGTCGTGAGCCACACGCCGGTGGAGGTCGATGCGCTGACCCGGCTGCAGCAGAGCCATGAATGGGTCGACCTCGGCCGCCATTTCACGCCCGCTCCGCAGCGCCTCTACACGTGGTGGAGCTATCGTAATCGTGACTGGGCGAAGTCCGATCGTGGGCGGCGGCTGGATCATGTCTGGGCCTCGCCGCAGGTCGCCGCGCACGCCGGCTCGATCCGCACGCTGGAGCCCGCGCGGAGCTGGGAGCGGCCGAGCGACCACGTGCCGATCGTCGCCGAGTTCGACCTGTGACACGCGCGGGTTCGAGGCCGTGAGCCCCGCTGAGCTCGCCGTGCGCGCGCTGCGGCGCGGCGCGATGGTCAACGTCGGCGGCGTGACGGTGCGTTCGGTGGAAACTGCGACCGAGGGTGGCGAGCGGCTGCTGATCAGCCATGAGCGCGCGGCTGCGCTGAAGCTGGCCAACCAGCGCGCTGCGGCGGGCGCGCGCGGGGCGATCGCGCTCGAAGGGCGTTTCGGCCGCGCAGAGGCGCTCGCGATCGCCGACCCGGCGCTCGATCTGGCGACACCGCTCAAGGGCCCGTTTCGCGCGACCGCTGCTCCGCAAGCTGCGGCCGCCGCGATCGAGCTTGCCCGCCGCGCCGAATTGCTGCCGGCGCTGTTCTGGGACGCAGGCGTGGCGCAGACGTCGGTTACGGCCGACGAGGTCGCCGCCTATGACTCCGCCGCGCAGCTGGTCGAGGTCGGCCGCGCGCGTCTGCCGGTCACGGCCGGCGGCACGGGCGAGTTGATCGCCTTCCGCAGTGGCGGTGGCGGGCCAGAGCATCTGGCGCTGATCCTCGGCAAGCCGGTGCTCAGCGAGCCGGTACTGACGCGCGTTCATAGCTCCTGCCTCACCGGCGACGTGTTCGGTTCGCTCCGCTGCGACTGCGGCCCGCAGCTGCACGCCGCGATCCATGAGCTGAGCGGTGGTGGCATCCTGCTCTACCTGCAGCAGGAGGGGCGGGGCATCGGCCTCGTCAACAAGCTACGCGCCTACCAGCTGCAGGACCAGGGCTGGGACACGCTTGACGCCAACACGCGAGTCGGCCTGCCAGTCGAAGCGCGCGACTTCCGCATCGCGAGCGCGATGTTGTCTGCGCTCGGCGTGCGCGCGGTGCGGCTGCTGACAAACAACCCAGAAAAGGTGGCCGCGCTGGAGCGTGCGGGCGTGACCGTGACCGAACACGTACCCCTCGCAGTCGGAGCCGGGCCGGAAAACGCGCGTTATTTGGAAACCAAGCGCGACCGCGCCGGCCACTGGCTGCCAAGCCTCGCTCAAGCTCCTTCCGAATCTTCGATCGGGGAGGGAGACCGCCCGAACGGCGATGAAGGGGCTGCCGGGTAGAGCGCGTGCCACCCTTGACACTGAGCGTTTCTGTCCGCCGCCGCAGGCAATGGAGGAACTCCGCCCAGCAACGGCCCGCTTGCATTATGGAAGAACCCGCCGCACCGTCGGTCATGTCGACAGGCGCGTCGGCTGGCTCTCACCCGCTCCGCGCGCCAAAAGTAACGCACGTTCGTCCACCCCCCGCTCGCATGAACTTCGTCAACTTGAGCTAGACAGGCCGCCCGTGAAAAAGATCGAAGCCGTCATCAAGCCGTTCAAGCTGGACGAGGTGAAGGAGGCGCTACACGACGTCGGCGTCAGCGGCATCACCGTCACCGAAGCCAAGGGCTTCGGCCGCCAGAAGGGCCACACCGAACTTTACCGTGGCGCCGAATATATTGTCGATTTCCTACCCAAGGTGAAGCTGGAGGTGGTGGTCGACGACAGCCTGGCGCCGCGCGTCATCGAGGCGATCGAGATGGCTGCCAAAACCGGCCGCATCGGCGACGGCAAAATTTTCGTAACCTCGATCGACGAAGCGATCCGCATCCGCACCGGTGAGCGCGGCCCCGACGCCGTCTAGGCATGGCGGCGCCGGGAGGCCCTTGCGCCGCCGTGACGCCCCGTTAAACGCCGCAGTGCAGCATCCGATTTTCGAGGGGAACCCGACCAATGGCCAACGATCCCGCGGCGATCCTCGCCATGATCCGAGAGAAGGAGGTCGAATGGGTCGATCTGCGCTTCACCGATCCGCGCGGCAAGTGGCAGCATCTGACGATGGCGCAGGGCGTCGTTGACGAGGACATGCTGGCCGACGGCTTCCTGTTCGATGGCTCCTCGATTGCCGGGTGGAAGGCGATCAACGAAAGCGACATGATCCTGAAGCCCGATCTTGACGCTGTCTATATGGACCCGTTTTCGGCCACGCCGATGCTGATCGTGTTCTGCGACATTGTCGAGCCCGCGACGGGCGAGTTTTACTCGCGCGACCCTCGCTCGACTGCCAAGCGTGCTGAGGCGTATCTGAAGCAGACCGGCATCGGCGACACCGCGTTCTTCGGCCCTGAGGCCGAGTTCTTCGTGTTCGACGATGTGAAGTTCCACGTTGGCTATAACTCGTCGGGCTATAGCCTGGACGATATCGAGCTACCGCAGAACAGCAACCGCGCGTACGAAGAAGGCAACATGGGCCACCGCCCGCGCATTAAGGGCGGCTATTTTCCGGTCGCGCCGGTCGATTCTGCGGTCGATCTGCGCGGCGAGATGGTGTCGACGTTGCTTGAGATGGGCGTGCCGATGGACAAGCACCATCACGAGGTCGCGCCCGCACAGCACGAGCTGGGCATGATCTTCGCGACACTGGTCAAGACCGCCGATCACATGCAGCTGTACAAGTATGTCGTGCATCAGGTGGCGCATGCCTACGGCAAGACAGCCACGTTCATGCCCAAGCCGATCAAGGAGGATAACGGCAGCGGCATGCACATCCACCAATCGATCTGGAAGGGTGGCAAGCCGCTGTTCGCGGGCGACGGCTATGCGGGCCTTAGTGAGATGGCGCTGTTTTATATCGGCGGCATCATCAAGCACGCCAAGGCTCTGAACGCCTTCACCAATGCTTCGACCAACAGCTACAAGCGGCTGGTGCCGGGCTACGAGGCGCCGGTTCTGCTCGCCTACTCGTCGCGTAACCGCTCGGCCTCGTGCCGCATCCCGTATGGTGCGAGCCCTAAGGCCAAGCGCGTCGAGGTGCGCTTCCCCGACGCGACCGCCAATCCGTATCTTGCCTATGCCGCGATGCTGATGGCGGGTCTCGACGGAATTGAGAACCGCATCCACCCCGGCCAGCCGATGGACAAGAATCTCTACGATCTGCCGCCGCAGGAGCTGAAGGACGTGCCACACGTCGCGTCGTCTCTGCGCGAGGCGCTGCGCGAACTCGACAAGAGCCGCGCAGTCTTCACGCGCGGTGGCGTGTTTAGCGACGAGCAGATCGACGCCTATATCGCGCTGAAGCTTGAAGAAGCGGACTACAACGAACTCACACCGACTCCGGCGGAGTTCGACATGTATTATTCGGTATAAGCCCGATAATTGAGGTAGTCCCCACCGGTGAACCTAGCGCCCCTAGGACTCGGGTTCGCCGCGAGTGCCATCAAATCCTTTTTGGAGAGGTGAGGTGCCAGCCTTCGCTGGCTTGACGGGCTGCTTGGCAGAAAGGCGCGGCCCCTCAAGCAAGGGCCAGCAGCGCGTCCCGCTTCGCCGCAAGTTCGGCCGCTGTGCCGGGATCGGGTGCGGCGGTCAGCTCCATCGCAGCCGCAAGCCGCCGTCCGGCTTCGGCGGTTTGTCGGGGCAGCGCTTCGGCCAGCGCCGCCATCTCAGCGAAGTCGCCGTTGCAGTGCAGTGCCACGTCGCAGCCCGCCGCCAGCGCGGCGAGGCCGTTCTCCGCAGCGGTCCCGGCCAGCGCTTTCATGCCGAGGTCGTCGCTCATCAGCCACCCGTCGAAGCCGATCCGGCCGCGGATCACGTCGGCGATCACCGTCGGTGAGACCGTTGCGCAACGCCGGGCGTCCCAAGCGGTGTAAGTTACGTGCGCGGTCATCGCCATGCGCGCCCTGCCAGCCAGCGCGGCAAATGGCGCCAAGTCGGTCTCCAGCTCCGCGGCGCTCGCCTCGACAACCGGCAGCTCCAGATGACTGTCCACCCGCGCGCGGCCGTGGCCGGGGATGTGCTTCACCACGCCGACCACGCCGCCCGCCTGCAGCCCGTCGAGCGTCGCTCCGCCCAGCGCGGCGATGCGCGACGGCTCGGCGCCGTAAGCGCGGTCGCCGATGATTTCGTGCGCGCCCGGCTGGGGCACGTCGAGCACGGGGAGGCAATCGACCGTGATGCCCAGCGCGCGCAGCGTCGCGGCCAGCGCCAGACCGTTCAGCCGCGCCGCCTCCAGCGCACTGAGCGGCGCGGATACGAACAGCTCGGCGAACCGGGCCGCCGCTGGAAACTTAGGCCAGTGCGGCGGCCGCAGGCGCGCGACGCGTCCACCCTCCTGGTCGATCAGCACGGGCATCAGCCGCCCATGCAGCGCGAGCAACTCGTCGGTCAGCGCCCGCACCTGTTCGGGCGACGTGACGTTGCGCCCGAACAAGATGTAACCGGCGGGGGCGGCGGCGCGGAATAGCGCGCGTTCGTCGGCGGTCAGCTTGGGGCCGGACAGCGAGAGGATGGCAGCAAGGCTCATGCACCCTGCCTAGCCGCCGACTCGCCCAGGCGGAACCGGCTTCCTACTCGCCAGGCGCGCGCCATCAGCGTTCGCTACGGGTGCTCAACCCGGTTTTCGCGTCAGCGCCTCGCCGTGCGCGAACGCGCGCCCGAGCTCGTATGCCCACAGCCTTCACCTCACCGCCGCGCACGCCTCCCCCGCGGCAGTGAGCGGCGCGCAGCTGCCGCGGCCGCGCAGTCGGTAGAGGATGGTGCCGTCGGGGCGGTCAATGCGGGTGATTGAGAGGGCGGTGAGCGCGGGGTAGCGTGCGGCGAGGCGGTCGCGTGCGGCTTCGGCCTTGGCCTGCGTGCTGAACGCGCCCAGCTGCACCGCCCCCGAAGCCGCACTGCCGGCGGAGCTGTTCGCGGTGACAGCGGCGCCTTCGGTCCTTGGCGTGGCGGCCCCTGCGCGCGCCTTGATGCGCCCGGCGAGCAGGTCGCGGGGCGGACGCGTGCCCGATGCGAGCGCGCCGTCGACGATATCGCGCGGCGAGGCGGGGCGGATGGACGGCGCTGTCTTCATGCGCACGGGCGCAGTCGTCTCGCCTTCGGCGGCGGCGCTCCGAGCGCGACTTGATCCCGTCAGCGCGAACGCCGGAGCGGGCGGCCTGGCACGCGCCGCAGTCTGGTCGGCAGGTGCCGCGGACTTCACGCGGCTCGCGGCCTGGCCCGACGCGGCGGACGCGCTCTGCGGCCGGGCGGCGGTCTGATCCACCGCGCCCACCGGTGGCTTGGGCCGGGGCGTTGCGGGTTGATCGGCTCCGGCAGGACGCGATTCGCCGGGAGCAGCGCCCACAGTTGGCCGCGGCACTGGCGCAACCACGGGCGGCGTAGGACCAAGGCCGGGCTCGGCGGCCTCGGGCGAGGGCTGGTCTTCGGGAAGCAGGTCGCGCGGAGCGCCCGGTGCTGCGGGGCGCTGCGGCGTTTCGGGCACCGCGTTCGCGTCGATCTGGCCTTGCGGCAGGCTACCCTCGCCGGTCTCGTAGATCGTCTGCCCGGTGCCCTCGATCGCCGCGCCGCCATTGGCAGGCTTCACCTTGTACGGCTCGGCGGGCGCGCGGATCAGCTCGGCCTCGCCCGGCGTGCCCGATCCGGCGCCGCGATCGGGCGCGATCAGCAACCGCACGCCGACGACTGCGCCGACCGCGACGATGATCGCCACGATTCCACCGATGATGAGCGCGCGCCACGAGATGAATGTCCGGTCCGGCGCAGCAGCGGCGGCGGCGCGCGGGGCGGGGGCGCGGCGGCGGGCGCCGGTGTCCTCCATCCACGGCGGCGGCGAGTCGTCGTCGATCTCGCTCGGGCGGCGGGCCATCAGCGCATTTCCTCCACCGCGGTGACGCCCATCAGCTTCAGACCGTTACGGATCACCTGGGCCACCCCGTCCGCAAGCGCGAGGCGCGCAGCGGTCAGCGCGGGGTCGTCCGCGATCAGAAAGCGCTTGGCCGGGTCGTCGTTGCCGCGGTTCCAGATGGCGTGGAAGGCCGATGCAAGCTCGGACAGGAAGAAAGCGATGCGGTGCGGTTCGCGCGTGGCGGCGGCGCCGCGCACGATGCGCGGGAACTGCGCGGCGACGCGGATCAGTGCGCGTTCGTCGTCATCGAGGCGGCTGAGGTCCGGACTGCCATCTCCCTCGCCGCGAGATGGCACGATCCCGGCCTCGGCGGCGCGGCGGGCGAGCGAGCGGATGCGGGCGTGCGCATATTGCACGTAGAATACCGGATTGTCCTTCGATTGCTCGACGATCTTTGCGAAATCGAAATCGAGCGGCGCCTCGGCGCGCCGCGTCAGCATGATGAAGCGCACCACATCGCGCCCGACTTCGTCGACCACCTCGCGCAGCGTGACGAAATTGCCCGCGCGCTTGCTCATCCGCACCGGCTCGCCGTTCCGGAACAGATGGACGAGGCTTACGAGCTTGACGTCTAGTTTCACGCGCCCGTCGGTCAGCGCCTGGACCGCAGCGACGATGCGCTTGACGGTGCCGCTGTGGTCGGCGCCCCAGATGTTGACGAGCGCGTCCGAGCGCGACGCCTTCTCGGCATGATAGGCGATGTCGGCCCCGAAATAGGTCCACGCGCCCGTCGACTTCCTGAGCGGGCGGTCGACGTCGTCGCCGAAGGCGGTCGATCGGAACAGCGTCAACTCGGTAGGCTCCCAGTCGTCGGGCAGCTCGCCCTTGGGCGGTTCGAGCACGCCCTCATAGACCAGCCCCTTCGCGCGCAGCTCGGCCTCCGTCCTCTCGGGCGCGTGCGCGGCCTGCAGCGCGGCTTCGCTGACGAAGCGGTCATGGTGGATGCCGATCGCTGCGAGGTCGTCGCGGATCATGTCCATCATCGCAGCGACAGCGCGCTTGCGGAACGTCGCTAGCCACTCGGTCTCGGGCGCGGCGGCGAAGCGGTCGCCATATTCCGCTGCGAGTGCGGCACCGACCGGTTTCAGATACTCGCCAGGGTAGAGCCCCTCGGAGATCGTGACCGGTTCGCCCAGCGCCTCGCGGTAGCGCACGTGGACCGAACGCGCGAGCACGTCGACCTGCGCACCCGCGTCGTTGACATAGTACTCGCGGGTGACCCGGTCGCCCGCAGCCTCCAGCACCGCAGCGAGCGCATCGCCGACGACCGCGCCGCGGCAATGGCCCATGTGCATCGGGCCCGTGGGGTTGGCGGAGACGTATTCCACGTTGACATGGCGGCCGCTGGGCGCGTCGGCGAAGCCGAAGCGTTCGCCAGCCGACAGGATCGTGCGCAGCTCCTGATCCCACGCCTGCGGCGCTAGAGCGACGTTGATGAAGCCCGGTCCGGCAACCTCGGCCGACTGGATCCACGGCACGCGCGCCAGCTTGGGCGCAATCTCCATCGCCAACTCGCGCGGCTTCAGCCCCGCCGCCTTGCTGAGCGACATCGCGGCGTTGGTCGCAAGGTCACCGTGGCTGGAATCGCGGGACGGCTCAACCGTCACCCCCGCGCGCGCAGCGCCCGAAGGAAGCGTACCAGCGGCTTCCAGCTGATCGAGCGCGTGGTGGAGTTCGATGGCGAAACGGTCGAAGATGTCGGGCAAAGGCGCGTCCTACGGCGTAGGTTAGCCTGCTATCTACCCGCACGGCGATAGCGCGTCACGCACCATGCCGCACCGCTTGGGCGGCGCGTGGCGAGGTAGACCGTTCAATCGGACGGGCGAGACGCCGACTGCCAGACCGCCATCGGACGGCGCGCCATGCCCAAACACAAGTTGGCCCCAGGCGCGGGGGCGTGCGCCTGGGGCCGGTTTGCGCTCGTCACGCAGCTGGCGAACGATCAGGGCAACAGGGGGCAAAATCCCCAACCGCTCCTTCAGCCTCACCGATCTAGCCCAGGCCGCCTGACATTGCAATGAACAGACTTATCCTTTTCCGGGCACATTTCTCCGCCGGGGATCGCGGAAGCGAAAACTCGCCGAATCCACGGGAATATTGAACCGCAAATCCTGCAGCTCGACGTTCGTGCGGTGGCCCTGCGCGTCGATGACGCGCCAGCCCGCCAGACGCACGCCCGCGGGCGCAGCCGAATCGCGCACGAAACGGAGCGTCGTGACGCCATATTCGGGATGTTTCGGGTCGCGTGCCTCGATCGCGATCTGGCCGGGTGGCGCATCGACCGTGCGCGCGAACGCCGCCACGTCGATCGTCGGATCGAGCAGGATGCCGAGCGGCGTGCCGCGGATCGGGTAGGCTGTCACCTGATCGACCTCATAGTCGACGAAATTGACGACGCGCCCGTCTCCGACGATGAGAATCGGCGCTTTGTCGAACTGCAGCCGCACGCGTCCCGGCCTCTGCAGCACCAGCTTGCCGTGCAGCACCTGGCCGCCCTCGGCGGCCTGGGTGAAGTCGGCGGTCATCGTGTGGATGGCGGCGAGGTGTGCGCGCACCTCGTCGAGCGGAGCAGCGTGGGCCGGGGCGGCAATCGCCATGGCCGCGAGCATCAGAGGCAAGCGGATCATTGTCGCGCCGTAGAGCAGACGCGTTGAACTCGCTCTGAACCCCTTTCAGCCAACGCCCAGCGCTCGTGCAGCGGCGATCAGCTCGGACGGGCTGAACGGTTTGCGGAACAGGCGGCTGCCGGGGACCATCCGCACGGGCTCGGCGGTGTAACCGGTCGCGAAAATCACCGGCAGCTCGGGCCGCAGCTCCCGCGCGCGTTCGGCGAGATCGAAGCCGTCGAGCGCGCCGGGCAGGCGGATGTCGGTGAACAGCAGGTCGCACGGCGCGCCATTCGCAAGCGCACGCTCGGCGGTTTCGGCGTCCTCGGCTTCGGTGACGACAAAGCCCGCATCCTCGAACTCGGCGACGATCACCTCGCGGATCAACGCCTCGTCCTCGACGATGAACACGACCGGTGCGCTCATCCAGCCCTCGGCAGCAGCAGCGATACGGTGGTTCCCACGCCCGGAGCGCTCGTCAGGCGCACGTCGCCGCCCGATTGGGTGATGAAGCCATAGACCTGCGCCAGCCCGAGACCGGTTCCTTTCCCGACGGGCTTGGTCGTGAAGAACGGCTCGAACGCGCGTTCGCGCACCTCGTCGCTCATGCCCTCGCCCTCATCCTCGATGCGCAGCTCGACCGCGTCGGAGCCTTCCAGCGCATCCGGCACGTTCCTCGCGACGAGCGCGATGCGACCGCCGTCGGCCGAGGCATCGCGCGCATTGACGATCAGGTTCAGGATTGCAGCCTCCATCTGGCTGGCGTCAACCGTTACCGACCACAGAGCAGGCTCAACGTTCAGTTCGATGCGAATATCCCTCGCCGAAGCTTGCGCCATCTGGACCACGCGGTGAAGAATCGGGCCGAGCGCCTGCGTGTCGGGCGCAAGCGGTGTGCGCCGAGCGAATGCCAGCAACTGGCCAGTCAGCATCGCGGCGCGGTCGGCGCCCTCGCGCGCTCGGCCAAGTGCTTTCGCAGCAGTTTCGGGATCGTGCGCGATGAAGCGGTTGGCCCGCTCGATATTGGCGCTGACAACCATCATCAGGTTGTTGAAATCGTGCGCGATGCCGCCGGTCAACTGACCGATTGCATCCATCTTCTGTACATGTCGCAGAGCCTCCTCGGCGCGGATGCGCTCGGCGGTCTCGCGCTCAAGCCGCTTGTAGGCGAGGTCGCGCTCGGCGACACGATCGGAGAGCGCGGCGTTCGCGGCTGCGAGCATCGAGGGCGACGGCAGCGCGAGCGCCTTCGGCAGCAGCGGCCACAGCGCAAACGCTACGCCGATTGAGAACACCGCGGTCAGCGCCTTGACGATCGCCTCCAGCCCGTAGTCGGCGTGCCACACGGTCCAGATCGAGAAGAAGTGCGTCAGCCCGCACAGCAGGATGAAGCCCGCGAACAGCCATACCATCCAGCCGAACACCATGTCCTTGCGCGCCGACAGGAAGCGCGCAAGCGCCAGCGGGATGGAGAAATAGGCCAGCCCGATGATCGCGTCGGACGTGACGTGCGTCCAGATGAGTTCGGGAAAGACGAGGCAGTAGCCATGCGGTGCCAGCGCTCCGCCAGCAGCGAACAGCCGGTTCACGTAGTCAAGCACAGGTCGTTCGGCCTCCGCACCGGCACTGGCCGGCCGGGCGAAGCCACCTTAACCGGCAGGTCGCCTTTAGGAAATGTGTAGGCTGCGACCCGTTACAGCCGCCGACCGTCGCGGTCGACCAGCACCTCGCGGCGGCCGACATGATCGGGCGGGCTGACGATGCCGCGCTGCTCCAGCTCGTCGATCAGCCGCGCTGCGTTGTTGTAGCCAATGCGGAAATGGCGCTGCAGGTACGAGGTCGACGCCTTCTGCGTCTCCGCGACCAGCTGCGTGGCTTTGTCGATCAGGTCGGCTTCCTCTCCGCCCGATTCGACGCCGCCGCCCGGCTTACCCGGCGGGCTGAGGCCCAGTGGATCGTCGCCCGGCGACGGATCCTCGGTCACGTCGGAGACGTAGTCGGGTCGTCCCTGCGCCTTCCAGTGCGCGGCAACGCGCTCAACCTCGTCGTCGCTGACGAACGGCCCGTGCACGCGCACCACCTGCTTGCCACCGGGCATGTAGAGCATGTCGCCCTTGCCCAGCAGCTGCTCGGCGCCCTGCTCGCCAAGGATCGTGCGGCTGTCGATCTTCGACGTGACCTGGAAGCTG
This sequence comes from Sphingomonadaceae bacterium, assembly GCA_032249695.1. Lineage (GTDB taxonomy): Bacteria > Pseudomonadota > Alphaproteobacteria > Sphingomonadales > Sphingomonadaceae > JAVVHE01. Next base: position 11,610 of record JAVVHE010000023.1, read on the forward strand.
ATGCGCGTCGGCAGGCTGGCCTTGATCGTGCCGGTGACGACGTCGACCGAGGGACGCTGCGTCGCGAGAATCAGGTGGATGCCGGCCGCCCGCGCCTTCTGCGCCAGCCGCTGGATTAGATAGTCAATCTCCTTGCCGGCAACCATCATCAAGTCGGCGAGCTCGTCGACCACCACGACGATATGCGGCAGCGGCTCGTAGTCGAACGTCTGCTCCTCGAATTGCTGCTCGCCCGTGACGGGGTCGAAGCCGGTCTGCACGCGGCGGACGAAGGGCTGGCCCTCGACGCGGCGGTCGCGCACCGTCTGATTAAACCCGGCGAGGCTGCGCACGCCGATCGAGGCCATCATGCGATAGCGCTCTTCCATCTGCTCAACCGCCCATTTAAGCGCGCGCACAGCCTTCGGTGGCTCGATGACGACAGGGGCCAGCAGATGCGGAATGTCGTCATAGACCGACAGCTCCAGCTGCTTCGGGTCGATCATGATCAGGCGGCACTGCTCGGGCGTCAGCCGGTAGAGCAGGCTGAGGATCATCGCGTTCAAGCCCACCGACTTGCCCGATCCGGTGGTGCCCGCAATCAACAGATGCGGCATCGGCGACAGGTCGGCGATGACGGGATCGCCCGCGATATTCTTGCCGAGCACCAGCGGCAGCGTGACGCGCGCGTCCTGGAAGCCCGGGCTCGCCAGCAGCTCGGACAGGCTTACCATCTCGCGCATGGCGTTGGGCAGTTCGATGCCGATGATCGTACGCCCGGGTACGATCGCCACGCGCGCCGACACCGCGGACATCGATCGGGCGATATCGTCGGCCAGCCCGATCACGCGGCTCGCCTTGATGCCCGCTGCGGGTTCGAGCTCGTACATCGTGACGACTGGCCCGGCGCGGACATGCACGATCTCGCCGTCCACGCCGTAGTCGGCGAGCACCTGCTCGAGCATCCGCGCGTTTTCCTGCAGGATCGCCGGATCGATGTCGGCCGATTGCGGCGGCGGCGGCTTCAGCAGCGACAGCGGCGGCAGGCGAGGGGACTGGTTGCTGTCAAGCGGCAGCGCGAATTGCTGGCGTGGGCGGGTGTCGATCTTGGCTGCGGTGCGGTCGGACTGGGTAGGGCGGTCGCCCACCTCGGTTCGTTCCAGTGCGGTGGCGCGCGGCGTGGCAAGTTCGTCGGCGGCCTCGCGGGGCGCGCTCGCGCGGGGAGAGCGCGGTTGAACGAAGGCGGGCGCCTCGGCCCGGCGCGTGCGGAGACGCTTCAGCGAGCGCCAGTCCGCCGGCCCGGCGCCGCAGGCGGCCGCCAGCAGCGTGAAGCCGCTCAGCGCGAACAATATTGCGGTCGCGGGTTCCGCGTAGAGCACCGCCTGAGGCCCGATGCGCGTAACGAGCGAGGCCGCCGACGCAGCCGCCGCGCTTCCGGCGACCCCGCCCAGCCCCGCGGGCAGACCCGGTGCGCCGATGCCGATCGAGGAAAGACATCCTGCCAGCGCCAGCGAAGCGAGCGCTCCGGCGAGTGTCAGCCGCGCGGGGTGGCTCACCCGCTGGCCAGCGAGCCGCCGCCCGCCGAGCGCCAGAGGCAGCAGCACCAAAGCGCCGGCGCCGAGGCCCAGCAGCTGCAATGCCGCATCGGCCCACAGCGCGCCCACGCTGCCCAGCCAGTTGCGAGGGCCGCCCGCGGCCGACACGTTCCAAGCGCTGTCGCTGGCATGATAGCTGGCGAGCGCGAGGCCGAGCGCCAGCCCGAGCGCGATGAGGCCGAACCCCTCCGCCCGACGGCGCACCCGAAGGCCGGGCCGAGCGCCCGTAACACTGACCGCCTGCGCCATATTACACCCGCGTACTTCAAGCGCCGGGCACGCCGTCCCGGCGAACAGAGCATGAATCAGTGGACGCGCTGGCGCAAGTCCGCGGGCAGGTTGTCCACAGGGGTGCTAGGCCGAAGCTGCGGCGCTGACGCGCATCTCATCGCACAAGGTCCGCCCAGCAGGCACGCCACCTTCGAACCACTGCCAGGTGCGCGCCCGGGCGTCGCCTGACGGCGCGAGCGTTATCGTCTCGATCATGAAGAGGCCCGGACGGTCCCTGTACTCCAGCCGCAGCATAAGCACGCCGCCGCGCGTCTCCCAGCCCTCCCCGTGGAAGCGATCGGTATCCCAGCGGATCAGCGCGCCTTCGAGCACACCGCCGAAGCTGCGTTCAACGGTGCGCCCGTCCGACCAGGTCATGCGGTTGTGCTGGATGTAACAATAAGGGCCGGAGTCTGGGAACTCGCAGCGCGTCCAGGTGCGATGCTCGTCGGCCAGTTGCCCGTCGGCATCGAGCCAGCGATAGACGCCGTCCCACGCGCCCTCATGCGCGAACAGCGCCGGCAGCGCGGCGCGCGTTGCCACGCGCAAGCTCACCGCCACACATCCTCCGCGTACGCGCTGAGGGTTAGGGGGGTGGTGGTTTGGATTAGTAGGGCTTGGCGGCGGAGGAAGCGGAGGAGACCGCTTTCGCCCATGCGCGAGGGGCCGAGGCCCGACAGGCCGAAGCTGGTCTTTTCGGCGTCCCACACCATGCTGGTGAGCGAGCCGTCGTTGACGCTGACCGCCCCGGCGCGCAGCCGGGCCGCGACTGCGACGGCCTCCTCGGCGGTTCCGGCGAGGACGGCCGCGCTGAGACCGAACGCGCCCGCGTTCGCCAGCGCAACCGCCTCGTCGATGCTGCCGAACTCGGTCACCGGGACGACCGGGCCGAACGTCTCTTCGGTCATCAGCGCGCAATCGCGCGGCACCTCCGCAACGACCGTCGGCATCAGCCACAGCCCGCCGCCGTGGTTCGCCACCCGGCCGCCCGTCAGCAGCTTCGCTCCGCGCGCCACCGCGTCGTCGATCTGCGCCTCTACGATCGACGCCTGCCGCTCGAAGATGAACGGCCCAAGCTCACCCGTGGCGATGTCGTCGGCATTCAGCCGCACCTGCCGCGCCTGCGCGATCAGCGAGGCGAGGAACACGTCCGCGATCTCGCGTGCCACATACACCCGCTCGATCGACTGGCACGCCTGGCCGGTGTTGAGCACGCTCGCCCTGAGCGCGATCCCCGCAGCGCGCACCGGATCGGCGCTCGCCAGCACGATCATCGGGTCCTTGCCGCCCAGCTCCAGGCTGCACGGCACGAACGCGCTGGCCGCGGCGGCGGCGACCGTGCGGCCGGTGGCGACCGATCCGGTGAAGCACACATAATCGACCTCGCCGACGAGCGCTGCTCCGGTCTCGCCGTCGCCTTCGATGACCGTCAGCACGGCTGCGACCTCGGGCACCTCGGCGATGGCTGCGGCGAGCGGGCCGATGAAGCGCGGCGTCACTTCGCTGGGCTTGACGACCACCGCGCAGCCCGCGGCGAGCGCGGGGATCGCGTCGATCAGGGCCAGCGTCAGCGGGAAGTTCCACGGGCTGATCGCGCCGACGAGCGGGTAGGGGTGCAGGCGCGTTGCCACGCGGATGCCGGGCGTGGCGCTGGCGCGCTCCTCGCCGGCGGCGCGCGCGATGAGCGCGGGCGCAAGCGCGGCCCAGCGGTCGATCAGGCGCACGGTGCCATCAACCTCGACATGGGAGATCGCGCGGCGGCCGGTGTCGGTGGTGAGCGCGGCGGCGATGGAGTCGCGGTGGCGCCGCACGGCTGCGGCGAGGCTGGAGAGCGCGGCGGCCCGGCCATCCGGCCCCAGCGCTTCCCACGCAGGCTGTGCCGCACGCAGGCGGGCTGCGGTGGCGGCCAGCTCGACCGCGCGGAGCGGGCGGATCTGGTAGTCGGCGGCGCCGGTGCGCGGGTTACGGACGGGCAGCATGGGGGGCGGAGGGCGGCTGGGGAACGGGACGTGGTCGACGCGGCCCCTGGCGGCGGGCCGGAGCGACTTCGCCGGTGGTGCGCAGCGCTGGCGTTCGCGGGGCCTGTCGGTCGGGCGGGCGGGCGACCGCCGGGCGAGCCTCGTTCGGGCCTCCCCGCGGCGCAAGGCGGGGTGCTGCGGGCGCGGGCGCGGGCGCGACACTCATCGATCGTTCTCCGGCTGCTGCCTCGCCCATGCGTCAACGATCTCCCCGCCGGGCGCCACCCATGCTTCCGGCCGCGCTGCAAGACGGGCGAGCAAATGCTCAAGCGCATGAATGCGATAGGGCAGGCCCATGATGTAGGGCGTGAGATGGATCGGCAGCATCCGCCCGCCGCGCCCGCGCTCAGCCTCGGCGGCGAGCCAGTCGAAGGCGTCGCTCAGCTGCTCGGCCCAAGACTCCGCGGAGGCGGCCTGCGTCAGGACGATCTGACGGTCGCTCAGCTCGTGGTTGAGCGGCAGGTTGATGAGCCCGTTCGCGAACGCCCAGGGCAGTTCGTCGTTGGGCCAGTCGGCGCACCAGCCGATGCCGGCCTCGCGCAGCAGCCGGTGCGTCGCCCACGATTGCGAGCGCGCGATCGACAGCCAACCGCGCGGCCGCCCCGCGCCCGCCGCTTCCAGCCGTGCGAGCGTCTGGGCGATCAGCGCGCGTTCGGCCTCTTCGGAAAGGCTGCTGTCGATGGTGCCGTTCATGTCGGTCGCGTGCGCGACGATCTCGTGCCCGCCGCCGCGGATGGCGGCGATCAGCTCGGGGCAGCGCTCGGCGACTGCGGCGTTCGCCGCGAAGCTGGCGCGCACGCCCGCCTGTCGCAGCGCATCGAGGATGCGCCACACCCCGACGCGCAGGCCGTAATCGCGCGCGGTGTAGTGGCGGTAGTCGGGGTAGGGCGTGACCATGTGCCCCGGCGCGCGGAACGGCGTGTCGGCGGGAGTGATCGGAAACCATTCGAGGCTGACGCACACCCACAGCGCGACCGAGCCCCGCGGCCAGCGCACCGCGGGGCGCGCGTGGAGGTTGGACCACGGATATAGCTCGTGATCGTAACCGTGGCGGCGGCGCGGGTAGGCAAGGTAGGCGGGGTCGAGCGGCATCAGCCCAACTTCCCAACATGATGCATCCCGAACGTATTTCGGGATGACGCCGCCGTGCGGAACTTCGCGCCGACGGAGCCGAAGCTGCTCCGTGCAACGCCTTGGGAATGACATTGCGGTGCGGACCGCGTCACGCCGCTCCGCCCCGCGCCTGCACACTCCAGGCATCGACGATTGCACCCGCGGTCGCGATCCACGCGCGGCCGTCGCGCGCGATGTATTCCAGCGCGCGTTCGAACGGGCCGATGCGGTGCGGCTGGCCGATCAGATAGGCGTGGAGCGGGATGCACATGACGGTCCCAGGCTCGGACGCCAGCCGATCATATTGCCGGATCAACGCATCGGCATAGGCTCGCGGGCTCATGTTATAGATGAAGAAGCCATAGTGGTCGTTCACCTCCAGGCTGTAGGGAATGCTCGCCAGCCGCCCCGAGGCCACGCGCACCTCCTGCACCTGGTCGTCGTGATACAGGTCGCAGGTGTAGTCGAAGCCGTATTCGGCGAGCAGGTCGAGCGTGCGCGGCGTGTGCGTCAGCGCTGGCGCAAGCCAGCCGCGGATGCGCTGGCCGGTGGCGGCGAGGACGGTCCGGATCGAATCCTCGATGATCGCGCGCTCCTGCGCCTCGTCCATCCCGTAGCTGTAGCGGGTGTTGTAGATGCCGTGGCTGAAGAACTCCCAGCCGCGCTGTCGGGCGTCCTCGACGATCTCGGGATGGTGCTGGCACATGGCGACCGACAGGCTGACCGATCCGGGGAAGCCGTGTCGGGTCATCACGTCCGCCATGCGCCAGTGGCTCACCCGGTTGCCATGTTCGCGGTGGCCGAAGCCGACGACGTCGGGGTGCGGTCGCGCCCAGCTTTTGCGTTGCGGGTGGATCGGCGGGTCGATCTCGTAATATTCGAGGTTGGGCGCCACCCACACCGCGACGCTTTTCCCGCCGGGCCATGCGATCGACGGGCGCCCGCGCCAGGGCGACCAGTCGTAAAGCCCCGGATCGGGCGCTCCCTCGTTCACCGTGCCTCCAGCCAGTCGATCACCGCCTGCACCGGCTCCACGTCGGCATATTTCAGCTGCAGATCGGTGAGGTTCGCATAGTGATAGCTGGCGTGCTTGTCGGCTGAGGTCTCGATCGGGACGATGGTACGATAGCCGTGGGACAGCGCATCGACCGCGGTCGCGCGAACGCAGCCGCTGGTGGAGCCGCCTGTGACGACCACCGTGTCGACTTTGTGCCACACGAGATAGCTGGCGAGCGGAGTCTCGAAGAACGCGCTCGGCATCCGTTTGGTATATTGCAGATCGTTCGGGCCGATGTCGCAGCGTTCGTCGTACGCGTGGCGCTCGCTGCCGTATCTGATGTTCTGCAGGGAATCGGGCGTGTTGGTCCGCGTGCCCCACACGCCTGCGTCGGCGGCATTGTCCATGTAGCCAACGCGCGTCCAGACGACCGGCATACCCTTCGCCCGCGCCAGCGCGCTGATCCGGTTCACATGCTCGATCTGGCGCGGGTCGGTCTCGTAGGCGGTCGCGAACCGGTCGATGCGCGTGTAGGCCTGCTGGAGATCGACATTCACGATCGCCAGCCGCTCGCCGAAGCCGAACTTGCGGCGGTTGGGCGTGGCCATCACGCGCTCGAAGATCTGCCGCGCCGTCAGCGGCTCATCCACCATCCGCGTGCCGATAATTTCGCCCATCGATCGTCCTTCGCAGCGGTGGGGTGCCGATAAGCGGCGCGCCGAGGGCTTGTCCAGCGCGACTTGTCCGGACAAATAGAGGGGTGCCCATGTCCCTGCCCCGGATCACCCGCCATGTCGTCGAGGTCGGTGCGTGCCGCGTCCACTACCGGCGCTGCGGGCGCGGGCCCGCGCTGCTGCTGGTGCACCAGTCGCCGCGATCGAGCGCCGAGTACGAGCCGCTGATGCTGCGCTGGGGCCGCGAGTTCACGGTAATCGCGCCCGATTCGCCAGGCTTCGGCCAATCGACGCCGTTCGCTGACGATAGCGCCACGATCGACGACTTCGCGCAGGCCGTGATCGATTTCGCCGACTCGATCGGGCTGGGGCGCGTTCCCGCCTACGGCTTCCACTCGGGCGCGATCATCCTCATGCGCGCGCTCCGCTTGCAGCCGCATCGCTTCGCCGCCGTGGCGGCGGGCGGCTACGCGGTGTGGACCGAGGAGGAGCGGCGCATCTTCTCGGAGCATTACCTGCCGCCGTTCCGCCCGAGCGCTTACGGCGAGCATCTGGTCTGGGCGTGGAACCGCATCCTGGAACAGAGCTGGTTCTTCCCGTGGTTCGATCCGCGCCCCGGAACGCGCCTGCCAAAGCCGTTCGACGACCCGGCGAGGGTGCACGCGCAGGTGATGGAGCTGATGGATTCGGGGGACGCCTACCGCGCCGGCTATGGCGCGGTGCTGAAGGCCGAGCGCGACGTGCCGCCGCCCGACGCCGACATCGCGCCGGTGTTCATCAACACCTACGCCGCCGATCCGCTCTGCGCGCATATCGACCGGCTGGGCGAGCTGCCGCGCGGCTGGTCGACCGCCAAGCTCGACACCCCCGCCGAGCATGAGGCTGCGAGCTACGACTGGCTGCGGCCCTTCGCGGCCGGAGACACGCCGCCGGTGGTCGAGACGACCGACGAGGGTTGGGCGCCGGTGTCGGCCGAGGGGTTTGACGGGCTGATCCACTGGCGCATCGATCGCGGCGAATCGGTCGCGTGCATCGCCGCGCCTGGGCGGGCGGTGGACATGCTGCCCGCTGGCGGTATCGACCCGCCGGGGCATGGGCTTTCGGACGCGTGGGCCGCGCTGCCGCCCACGCGCTGGCGCCTATGGCGCGGCGTGCTCGATGCAGCCGCCAAGCAGATCGGCCTCGCAGCGCTGGATCAGCTGGAGCCGCCGCCCGGCGACCCGGCGCGGCTGTTCCCCGATCTCAGCCCCGACCGCTTCGGCACGCATCTGATCCGCGCGTGGAGTATCGTGCGCGCGGAGCGGCTGTTCGCACCGTGGCACGATGTGGGTGCCGAGACGGCGCTGCTGTTCGCCCCGGCCGATCTGGCGCCCGATCGGTTGCATATCGCCGCCCGGGCGTTGCTGAAGGCCGGACCGGCGGCGCGGGCGTTCGCCGAGGCACTGAACGAGGGAGACCGCTGATGGGAATCAAGGATGACATGCCGCTGCTGGCCCGCCATGAAGGAGTCTGGGACGGTGTCTACACCTATTATAACGCAGCGGGCGAGCGGGTGGACGAGCATCGGTCGCGCCTGCTGTGCCGCTTCCCGGACGAGGGCGAGAGCCCGCACAGCTATCACCAGACGAACTTCTACAGCTGGGACAACGGCAAAGAGGAAGTCCGCGATTTTCCGGCCGAATATCGCGACAAACGGGTGTGGTGGAACAACGACCTCATCGTCGGCTCGGCGTGGGAGGTGGGGCAGGACGAGAAGAACCGGTCGGTCATGCTGTACTGGCAGCGCACGGGTGACCCGTCGTTGTATCTCTATGAGATGATCCAGATCGCTGACGACGGCCAGACTCGCTGCCGCACCTGGCACTGGATCCGGAACGGCCAGCTGGAGACTCGCACCGCGATCCAGGAGCGGCTGGTCACGCGCGACTGGCGCGCGATGGAGCGCGAGATGGGGTGGAAATCCGCTGCGTAAGCGCTGGCCTTGCACGTCTGGCGCACCCGGAACCGATGGCGGAGCCCGGCGGCCCCGCCGCCGGGCGCCGCCTGGAGCGGGCACGGCGCTGATTGCTGCGGCACGGCGCTGTCGCGCTGCGACGAGGCGGCAAGGCGGCCAACCTTGCGCGCGCTTCGCCGAGGGGAGCGAGGTGTGACCACCCTCCTCGACAAGCTCTGGGCGCGCCACGTCATAGCCTCACTCCCCGGCGGCGAGGATCTGATCGCCATCGACCGGGTGCTGCTGCACGAGCGCACCGGATCGGCGGCGCTCGGCAGTCTCGCGGCTGCGGGGCGGCGCGTGCTTGATCCGGCGCGGGCTTTTGCGATCACCGACCATATCGTCGACACGCGACTGGGCCGGACGGGCGCGGCGTGGCCGGGCGGCGACGTCTTCTATCGCGCAACCAGCGAGGCCGCGCGCGCGGCGGGGATGACGCTCATCGACCTCGCGTCGCCCGATCAGGGCATCGTCCACGTGATCTCGGCCGAGCTCGGCATCGTGCTCCCCGGCCTGACGATCGTCTGCCCCGACAGCCACACCTGCACGCAGGGCGCGTGGGGCGCGCTGGCGTGGGGCATCGGCACCACCGAGGCCGAGCACGCGCTGGCGACCGGCTGTCTGCGGATGCGCAAGCCCGCCGCGATGCGCGTGCGGTTCGAGGGGGTGCTGCGGCCCGGCGTGACCGCGAAGGACCTGATGCTGGCGCTGCTCGCAGAGGAGGGTGCGGGCGGAGGACGAGCGTTCGCGGTGGAGTTCGCGGGGACCGCCGTCGATGCGCTCGACCTCGATGCGCGCCAGACGCTCTGCAACATGGCGACCGAGTTCAGCGCGGTCACTGGCTTCATCGCTCCGGACGAGCGCGTGTTGGCCGACCTGCGCGGCCGCCGCTACGCTCCGACCGGCGGGGTTTGGGACCGGGCGGTGGCGCAGTGGCGGATGCTGCGAAGCGAGGCGGGCGCGGAGTTCGAGCGCGAGATCGCGATCGACGCGGGGTCTGTCGAGCCGATGGTCAGCTGGGGCACTTCGCCCCAGTCGTCGGCCCCGGTCGGCGGGCGCGTGCCGCGGCAGGCGGAGTCGGGCCTGTCCGCCCCGGCCTATGAAGCGGCGCTGCGCTATATCGGCCTCACACCGGGCCAGCGTCTGGCGGGCACGCCGATCGACGGCGCCTATGTCGGCAGCTGCACCAACGCGCGGCTGTCGGATCTGCGCGCCGCCGCCGAGGTGGTGCGCGGGCGGCACGTCGCTCCGGGCGTGCGCGCGCTGGTCGTCCCCGGGTCGATGGCGGTCAGCCGCGCCGCCGAAGCCGAGGGGCTGGACCGAGTCTTCACGGACGCCGGGTTCGAGTGGCGGATGAGCGGCTGCGGCCTGTGCTTCTACGCCGGCGGCGAGACGTTCCCGCCCGGCGCGCGCGTCATCAGCAGCACCAACCGCAACTTCGAGGGCCGCCAGGGACCCGGCGTGCGCACCCATCTCGCCAGTCCCGCAACGGTCGCGGCGAGCGCGGTGGCGGGGTGCATCGCGGCTGCGGGCGGAGTGCCCTCTCCCGGCGTCGCTTCGCTCGGCCACCCGTTCCCGCGCGCGGGAGCGGCACAGGCCGCGCCGGCTGGCTGGGGGATGGCAGGGTGACTGCGTTTCCGCCCGTCCCCACCGTCACCGGCCGAGCCATCGCGCTCGTCCGCCCGAACATCGACACCGATGCGATCATCCCCTCGCGCTGGATGCGCGGCACGGGGAAGACCGGCCTGGCGGACGGCCTGTTTGCCGCCTGGCGCTATGTCGACGAGGCCGCGCGCACGCCCGATCCGGATTTCCCGCTGAACCTGCCCGGAAACGCGGGCGCGCCGATCCTGCTCGGCGGTCCGAACTTCGGCTGCGGCTCCAGCCGCGAGCACGCCGTCTGGGCGCTGCACGAATGGGGCGTGCGCGCCGTCATCGCGCCCAGTTTCGCCCCGATCTTCCGAGCGAACTGCGTGCGCAACGGCGTGATCCCGGTAGAGCTGCCCGAGGATGCGATCGCCGCGCTGTCAGCGGACGCGGGCGAGGTCACCGTCGATCTGCTGGCGGGCGAGGTTCGCGCGGCCGGGCGGGCGCGGCCGTTCGCGATCGACGGCGAGGCGCGGACGATGCTGGCCGAGGGGTTAGACGCGATCGACCTGACGCTGAAGAACGCGGACTCGATCGCGTCGTGGATCGATCGCGACCGGGCGGCGCGGCCATGGGTTTATCTCGGAGCAGCAGCGTGACTTCCATCACCGTCAGCGAGGTCGGCCCGCGCGACGGGCTGCAATCGATTGAGCGCCCGATGCCGCTCAGCGCGAAGAAGGCGTGGATCGCAGCCGAGGCGGCTGCGGGGGTGCCCGAGATCGAGGTTGGCAGCTTCGTCCCCGCGCGCGTGCTTCCGCAGATGGCCGACACCGCCGAGCTGGTCGCCTTTGCGCGCACCATCCCGGGCCTGCGTGTCGCGGTGCTGGTGCCCAATCTGCGCGGCGCCGAGGCCGCGGTGCAGGCGGGCGCGCACGCGATGGGCCTGCCGTTCAGCATGAGCGAGACGCATTCGCTGAAGAACCTCCGCCGCACCCACGCAGAGGTGCTCGACGAGACCCGCGCGATCGCAGCGCTCGCAGCCGCGCAGCCCGCGGACAGGCGCCCGCATTTCGCCGTCGGCCTGGCGACCGCGTTCGGCTGCACGCTCGAAGGCCATGTGCCCGAGGCGAAGGTCGCGCGTCTTGCCGAAGCCGCGGCCGAGGCCGGGGCGCAGGAGTTCAGCCTGTCCGACACCACGGGCTATGCCGACCCCGCGCAGGTGAAGCGGCTGATCCGCACCGTGCGCGCGGCCGTCGGCGACAAGCTGACGACGCTTCACCTGCACAATACGCGCGGGCTCGGGCTGGCGAACGCGCTTGCCGGGCTGGAGGAGGGGATCACGACGCTCGATGCCTCGCTCGGCGGGCTGGGCGGCTGCCCGTTCGCTCCGGGCGCGAGCGGGAACGTCGTCACCGAAGACCTTGTGTTCATGCTGCACGCGATGGGCTTCGAGACGGGCATCGACCTTGGAGCGTTGCTGAAGGTGCGCGCGATCCTGGCGGACGCGCTGCCCGGCGAGCCGCTTTATGGCTTCACCCCCGACGCGGGACTGCCGCTCGGCCTCGAAGAACGGCTCGCCGCGTGAGCGCGTCTCCGCTGGCGGGCATCACCGTCGTCGAGTTCACGCACATGGTCATGGGGCCGGCGGCGGGGCTGATCCTTGCGTCGCTCGGTGCGGACGTGATCCGGATCGAGCCGCCCGGCGGCGACCAGACGCGGACGCTGATCGGATCGGGCGCGGGCTATTTCCCGATGTACAACCGGCACAAAGCGTCGCTGTGCCTGGACCTGAAGTCGCCGGAGGGCCTCGCCGCGGCCAGGCGCATCGCGGGCCGCGCCGATGTGCTGATCGAAAACTTCCGCCCCGGCGCGCTCGAACGGCTCGGCCTCGGCTACGACGATCTGAGCGTGGACAATCCGCGCCTCGTCCACTGCTCGCTGAAGGGCTTCCTGCCCGGCCCCTACGAGCACCGCACCGCGCTCGACGAAGTGGCGCAGATGATGGGCGGGCTTGCCTACATGACCGGCCCGCCGGGCCGCCCGCTCCGCGCGGGCGCAAGCGTGATCGACGTGACCGGGGGCATGTTCGGCGTGATCGGCATCCTCGCAGCGCTGGAGGAGCGCCACCGCACCGGCCGCGGCCGCCGCGTTCAGGCGTCGCTGTATGAAACGACGGTATTTCTGGTGGGTCAGCACATGGCGCAGATGGCGGTGACGGGCGCAGCCGCCGCGCCGATGCCCGCGCGGGTTTCGGCCTGGGCGATCTACGACGTCTTCGAAACGCGCGACCATCCCGTGTTCATCGGCGTGGTGACCGACGCGTTGTGGGAGAAATTCTGCCGCCTGTTCGGTCTCGACGACCTCGCAGCCGACAAGAGCCTGCGGAACAACAACGACCGTGTTCGCGCGCGCGAGCGGTTGCTGCCGCGAATCCGCGAGCTCGTCGCAGCGATGACCCGCGACGAGGTGGTCGCCAAGCTGGAGGGCAGCGGCCTGCCGTTTGCGCCGATCGCGCGACCCGAGGACCTGTTCGCCGATCCGCACCTGACGGCCAGCGGCGGGCTTCAGCCGGTGACGCTCCCCACCGGCGAGCAGACCGCGCTTCCCGCGCTGCCGCTGGTGCTGGACGGCGCCCGCGCGGGCGGCCCCGCAGCGCTGCCGCAGCCCGGCGAGGGCGCTGCGGAGCTGCTGGCGCGGCTCGGCTTCGGCGCGGACGAGGTGGCGCGGCTGATCCGGGCTTGACCGCGCCCATTTGTCCGGACAAATCGAGCCTCAACCCGGGAGCCCGCTTGATACTGCATTTCGCCTCGCTGCTGTTCTCGCCCGGAGCTGCCCCCGCGCGCTTTGCAAAAGCGCTGGCGAGCGGCGCTGACCTGGTGGTGATCGATCTGGAAGATTCGGTGCCGCCCGAAGCCAAGCCCGACGCGCGCGCCGCCGCAGTCGCGGCCGTCGCCGCGGACCCGCGCTTCGCGGTTCGCATCAACCCCGTGTCCAGCGTGGAGGGCCTGCGCGATCTGGTGGCGCTGGCCGACGCCAAAGCTTCGCCGCGCGCGCTGATGGTCCCCAAGGCCGAGCACGCGTCGCAGCTGGACAGCGCGCGCGCCGCGTTGCCCGAAGCGCCGCTGATCCCGCTGCTCGAAACTCCCGCCGCGATCCGCCGCACGGCCGAGATCGCGTCCGCTGCCGACGTCGCAGCGGCGATGTTCGGCGGCGGCGATCTTTCGGCCGAGCTGGGCGTCGAGCTGGCTTGGGAACCACTTGCGACCGCGCGCGGGCTGTTCCTGCTGGGCTGCGCGGAGGCGGGGGTGCCAGCGATCGATGTGCCATGGGTGCGACTGGACGACGCCGGGGGGCTGGCCGATGAATGCCGCCGCGCCGCCGCGGCCGGGTTCGGCGCCAAGGCCGCCATCCATCCAGCGCAGCTCGAAGCGATCCACGCCGCCTTCCGCCCCACGCCCGAAGCGATCGCCGAGGCGCGCGGCGCGCGCGCCGCGTTCGCGGACGCGGGCGGGCGGGCGCTGAGGTGGAACGGCCGGATGCTCGAAGCGCCGCTGATGCGCCGGTTCGAGCGTGTCCTGGCGCAGGCGGAGGCAGCCAATGCGTGAAGGTGTGAAGGAAGTCGCGCCGGGGCGCTTTCGCGAAGTGCAGGGCCGCTATTTCGAGGATTTCGTCGTCGGCCACGTCTATGAACACCGCCCCGGCCGAACGATCACCGACGCCGACAATGTGTGGTTCACGTTGCTGACGATGAACACGCACCCGGCGCATTTCGACTATGAATTCGCGAAAAAGACCGAGTTCGGCAAACCGCTGGTCGTCAGCCCGCTGACGATTGCGCTGATGACGGGGATGAGTGTCAGCGATACGAGCGGCAAGGCGATCGCCAACCTTGGCTGGGACGAGGTGCGCATGACGCACCCGCTGTTCGTCGGCGATACGCTGTATTGCGAGAGCGAAGTGCTGAGCACGCGCGAGAGCAAGAGCCGGCCCGATCAGGGCATCGTGACGTTCAAGACCACCGGGCGCAATCAGGACGGCACGGTCGTTAGCCACTATAAGCGGACCGTCCTTGTCTGGAAGCGCGGGCACGGCCCGATCGACGACTAGAGGAGCGAGACATGGCGACCGCATTCAAGCTCGACGAAGCGCCCGCGCACGAGGCGATGGGTGCCGACGAGGAGGCTGCGCTCATCGAAGCGATCGAGCGCTGGGTGATGCGTGAGGTGAAGCCGGTCGTGATGAAGCACGATCACGGCGACATCTGGCCGGCCGAGATCGTCGCCCAGATGACCGAGATGGGCCTGTTCGGCGCCACGATCGGCCGCGAATATGGGGGTCTGGGCCTCAGCGCGACGACCTACGCCAAGATCGTCGCGCTGATCGCGTCGCATTGGATGGCGATCACCGGCATCTTCAACAGCCATCTGATCATGGCCGCCGCGGTCGAGCGCTTCGGCACGCCCGCGCAGAAAGCCCGGTGGTTGCCCAAATTCGCCAGCGGCGAGATCCGCGGCGGGCTGGCGCTGACCGAACCCAACGCCGGCAGCGACCTGCAGGCGATCCGCACGACCGCGCGGCGCGACGGCGACGACTATGTGATCAACGGCACCAAGACGTGGATTTCGAACGGCATCCACGGCTCGTGCTTCGCGCTGCTGGTGAAGACCGATCCCGCCGCCGAGCCGCGCTACAAGGGCATGAGCCTGTTCATCGCGCCCAAGGCGCCGGGCTTCAGCGTCGGCAAGAAGTTCGAGAAGCTTGGCTATAAGGCGATCGACAGCGCCGAGCTGGTGTTCGAGGACTACCGCATCTCGGCTGACTGCCTGATCGGCGGCGTCGAGGGGCAGGGCTTCTTCCAGGCGACCGGCGGGCTGGAGCTTGGCCGCATCAACGTCGCAGCGCGCGGAGTTGGGCTGGCCGAAGGTTCGCTGCGGCTGGCGACCGAGTATGCGCAGCTGCGCGAAACGATGGGCAAGCCGATCGCCGAGCATCAGGCGATCCAGCTGAAGCTGGGCGAGATGGTGACTCGTGCCCGCGCCGCGCGCCTGCTGACCTTTGACGCAGCCGCCGCCTACGACCGCGGCGAGCGATGCGACATGGAGGCGGGGATGGCGAAATATTTCGCGTCCGAAGCGGCGGTGCGCAATTCGGAGGAGGCGATGCGCATCTACGGCGGCTATGCATATTCGAAGGAATATGAGATCGAGCGCTACTACCGCGACGCGCTGCTGATGTGCATCGGCGAGGGCACGAACGAGTTGCAGCGCATGATCATCGCTAGGCAATGGGTGAAGCGGAACCCGGCGTGAAACTTGCGACTGCCCTCTCCCTGGCCGCGGCGCGGTCTGTCCCTCGCCCGCAAGCGGTCGAGGGTGGCCGAGCGTAGCGCGATCGGGAGAGGGCAGTGCGACTACCACTCACCGGCATCCGCGCGCTGTCGGCGGAGCAATATGGCGCCGGCCCCTATGGCACCATGTTCCTTGCGCAGCTGGGGGCTGACGTTATCAAGATCGAGCCGCCGGCCAAGGCGGGGCAGGGCGGCGGCGACACCGCGCGGCAGGTCGGGCCGCATCATCTGCGGCCGGGCGAGAGCCTGTATTTCCAGACGTTCAACCTCAACAAGCGCAGCCTGACGCTTGATCTCACGTCGGCCGCTGGGCAGGCGGTGTTCCGGCGGCTGGCTGAACGATCGGACATCGTCGCCAACAACTTGCGCGGCGACCTCGCTGCGAAGCTGGGGCTCGACTACACGACGTTGCAGGCGGTCAACCCCCGGCTCGTCTGCGCGCATCTGTCGGCCTACGGACGCGACAATCCGCGAATGAAGTGGCCGGGCTACGACTATCTGATGCAGGCCGAGGGCGGCTGGATGAGCCTGACGGGCGAGCCCGCCGGTCCGCCGCAGCGCGCTGGGCTCAGCCTCGTCGATTTCATGACGGGGACCATCTTCACCATCGGCATCCTTGCGGCGCTGAACGATGCTGCGCGAACGGGGCAGGGCCGCGACGTGGACGTGGACCTGTTGTCGACCGCGGTTCACCAGCTGAGCTATCCCGGCTACTGGTATCTGAATGAGGGCGACGCGGTTCAGCGCACGCCGCGCTCGGCGCATCCCAGCGTCACGCCCAGCCAGATGGTGCGCGCGGCCGATGGCTGGCTGTTCGTGATGGCGCAGCTGCCGAAATTCTGGACCGTGCTCACGACCCGGATCGGGCGCCCCGACCTCGCCGCCGATCCGCGCTTCAGGGACGAGGAATCCCGCCTCGCCAACCGTGACGCGCTGACCGCCGAGCTCGACGCGGTGTTCGGAACCGCGCGCGTCGCTGACTGGCTGGAGCTGCTGCAGGGCCACATGCCGGTCGCGCCGGTCCATTCGCTGGCCGAGGCACTGACGAATCCGTTCCTGACCGAAACGGGCATGCTCGACCGCGTGGACCATCCGGACCGCGACGGGTTGCGCGTGCTCGCAAGCCCGATCAAGCTCGACGGCCAGCGCCTGCCCAACCGCGCCGCGCCGCTGCTGGGCGCCGATACGGATGCGGTCCTTGGCGAGGCTGGATATTTAGCAGACGAGATTGCGAGCCTCCGCGCCGATGGCGTGATATAAGCCCGCCCATGTTGGAAGGGCTGCGGATCGTCGACCTGACGCAGTTCCTGCCGGGTCCGATGATGACGCAGATGCTGGCCGATCAAGGCGCCGAAGTCGTCAAGATCGAACCGCCGGCGGGCGATCCCGCGCGGCAGGCCGAGCCGTTCGAGGGCGGGCAATCGGTATGGTTCCGCAATCTCAATCGCGGCAAGGCGAGCCTTGCGCTCGACCTGAAGACTGAAGCTGGCCGCGAGCGGCTGTGGGCGGAGATCGCGCGCGCCGATGTGCTGGTGGAGGGCTTCCGGCCGGGCGTCATGGAGCGGCTCGGTTTCGGCTGGGACGCGGTCCACGCGCTGCACCCGGCGGTCGTCTACTGCTCGATCAGCGCCTTCGGGCAGACCGGCCGCCTCGCGCACCACCCCGCGCACGATCTGGTCGTGCAGGCGCTGTCGGGCTTTCTCAGCGTCAACGACGGGCCGGATGGCACGCCAGTTGTGCCGGGTGCGCCCTCGGCCGACATGGCGGCGGGCCTGACCGCGCTTTCGGCCGTCCTCATGGCGCTCTTGGCGCGGCAGCGCACGGGCGAAGGGCGATATCTCGACATCGCGATGTTCGGGTCGCTCTTGCCGTGGTCCGCGCACATCGCGGGCGGTGCATTGACCGGCGGAGAGGCGCCGCGATCGGCGAGCCAGCGCAGCCTCGGCGGTGCTGCCTTTTACTATATTTACAAATGCCGCTGCGGTGGTCATGTTGCCCTCGGAGGACGGGAGGAACGCTTCGTGCGCACGCTGCTGACGGCCATGGGACGCGAAGACCTGATCCCCGCTGCGCTCGCCCCGGCGGGCGAGCAGGACGCGGCGATCGCCTTCCTGCGCGACACGTTCGCAACGCGGACCCGAGACGAGTGGGAGGCGTGGTTCGAGGGGCGCGATGTCGCCTTCGCGCCGGTTCTCGATTTCCGCGAGGCGCTGGCCCGCCCCGCCGTGCGCGAGGGCGGGCTTATCGTCGAGAGTGGCGGGGGCCACCAGATTGCTCCGCCCATCCGCACCGACGGAACACACTGGCCGCCCCGTGCCGCGCCGGATCTGGCGCGTTAGTGCGGTGTCCTCAGGCTTCGACCTCGATGTGCATCGCATAGGCGAAGCGGTCGCCCGGATGGTGGCTGACCGACACTTCCAGCACGCGGCCGCCTGCATCAAGAAAACAGCGCACGATCCGAAGGCACGGCGCACGGCGCGTCAGGCCGAGCGCGGCGGCGACCGCGGCGGTCGCGGCGACGGCCTGGATGTCCTGTGTCACCTGTGCGACGCGCGCACCCGTCAGCGCCTCGATCTGGCGGAAGATGGTGGCGCCCTGCGGCTCGATCCGCCCGGCGATCGCGGCGAGATCGGGATGCAGATGCACCTCGGTCAAAGCGATTGGGCCGGTGCTGCCGCGCGTGCGCACGCCGCGGAAGCGAGGCCACTTGCCGGGGATCGACAGGCCCATCTCGGCCGACAGGCGCGCAGGCAGCGGTGCCGGCGGCAGCGCTTCGAACACGACCTCCGTGTCACGCGCATATTGCAGGATTTCAGCGACGTTCGAAAGCGGCTGGTGCAGTGCGCCGCCGCGCGCCGCTGCGGGCTGGATGACGGTGCCGCTGCCGCGGCGGCGCTGGATCAGCCCGTCATGCTGCAGCTGGCGCAGCGCCTCGCGCACGGTGAAGCGGCTGACCTTGTAGCGCGCGCACAGCACGGTTTCTGTTGGAAACGCCGCGCCGCCCGTCAGCGCGCCCGATCGGATCTGCGCGCGCAGATCGTCGGCCAGCGCCTGATAGCGCGGTTTGCGGGCGATCAACGCTGTCGAATCCATCTGTCTCTCCCCGGCGCACCCGGCCCGTCGCGGTCGCGTCCATGCTGAACGGGCTTAGCTTAACCGAAAAGCTGGCGCAGCACTTGCTTCGATCGGTGAGCGGCGAGGATCGAGCGCGCGCGCGGCTGCACCTGCTCGATTGGCTCGGGTGTGTGGCTGGAGCCAAAGGCACCGCCGCGGGTCGCACGGTGCACGACGCAGGCGGGCTGGGGAATGTGTTGGAGATGGATGACGTCCACCGCACCGCGCTGCTTCATCCGGGGCCGGTTGTGTGGGCGGCGGTCGCCTCGATGTATCCGGAGACGCTGGGCGAGGCGCTGGACGCGGGCGTGCGCGGCTACGAGGCGATGATCGCGCTCGGCGAGGCGCTCGACGCGTGGCATTACGCGCATTTCCACCCAACCGCGACTGCGGGATCGTTCGGAGCCGCCGCGGCGGCTGCGTCGCTGCTGCACCTCGATGCCGACGGCACGGCCGACGCGTTGGGCAACGCCGCGTCGGTCGCGGGCGGGCTGTGGCGGATGCGCCATGAGGACGTGCTGACAAAGCAGTTCCACCTCGTCCACGCGGTCGAGACCGGCTGCCGCGCCGCGATGCTGGCGCGCGACGGTGTGACAGGGGCGCGGCGCGTGCTGGAGGGAGAGCAGGGTCTGTTCGCCGCGATGACTCGTGAGCCGCGGTCCGAACGCATGGCGCCGCGCGACCGCTGGCGCGTCCACGAGGCGAGCTTCAAACCCTATGCAGCGTGTCGGCACGCGCATCCGGCAATCGACGCGGCGCTGGCGCTTGCACCCAGCGGCGCTCTGTCGGCGGGGGAAATCCGCGTCGAAACCTACGCGGACGCGGTGCGCTTTTGCGACCGCGCCGAGCCGACGACCGAGCAGCAGGCCAAATTCTCGCTGCAGCACGCGGTGGCGCTGGTGGCGGTGCGCGGCGGAGTGCGGCTGCAGGATTTCGACGAGGCAACGCGCACGGATCCAGCGGTTAGAGCGGCTCGGCAGCGCGTTCAGGTGCTGGAAGCGATGGACTTCAGCGAAGCCTATCCCGGCCATTTCGGTGCGCGCGTGTCCGCGGGCGGGGCGGTGGCGCAGGTGAATGACGCACTCGGCGATCCCGAGCGGCCGATGGGCGCCGACGGCATCGCTTCGAAGGCACGCGACCTGATGGCGTATGGCGGCTTCGATCACGTGGAGGCGGACGACATCGTCGGCTTCGTGCTCGAGAGCGATCCAGCGGCGCCGTTCCAGCCGCTCTGCCGCCGGGTGGAGGCGTGGGCCGAAATGTGAGCGCGACCGCCCGGCTGCTGGAGTTCGCCGCCGCAGCGCTGACGCTGCCGCCACAGGTTGCTGCCGATGCCGAGCGATTGCTGGCCGATACGCTGGCGGTCGGAGCAGCCGGCGCTTCGGCTCCGGGAGGAGCCGAAGTGCTGAAGGCGGCGCGCGGCTGGGGCGAGGGTAGGGCCGCGCGCGTGCTGGGCGCGACCGAGTTGCTGCCGCAGGTGTCGGCCGCATTCGTGAACGCCTTCCGGATTCATTGCCTGGAATGGGACGCGGTGCACGAGCCGGCGGTGGTGCACGCGCTCTCCGTCGTCACGGCGGCGCTCGGTGCAGCGATCGATGCGCGCGGCGGCTGTGACCGCAGGGAGGCACTGGCCGCGCTGGCCGTGGGTGTCGAGATCGCCGCGGGGCTGGGCGACGCTGCCGCGTCGCCCTTGCGGTTCTTCCGGCCGGCCACGGCCGGGTGTCTGGGCGCGGCGCTGGCGGTGGCGCGCGTCGCGGGCGTCCAGCCGTCGCGGTTCGCCGACGTGCTGGGGCTCGCCTACTCGCAATGCGCGGGAACGATGCAGGCGCATGTCGAGGGTTCGATCGCACTGCCGCTGCAGATCGGGCTCGCGGCGCGAGCGGCGGTGAGCGCGGTCGATCTGGTGCAGGCCGGGTTGACCGGTCCGCACGACGTGATCGAAGGCCCATACGGCTATTTCCGGCTGTTCGATGAGGGCGACCCGACAGCGCTGACCGCAGCGCTCGGCGAACGCTGGCGCCTGAGCGAGGTCAGCACCAAGCCCTTTCCCAGCGGCCGCGCCAGCCACGGCGTGCTCGGCGCACTGCGCGAGCTGCGGCGCGAAGGGCTGGCAGTCGCCGAGATCGAGCGCATTGAAGCGCTGGTGCCGCCGCTGGTCGCCCGCCTGGTGGGGCGACCATTCCGCGCGGACATGTCCCCCGCCTCTGCGCGGCTGTGCCTCCAGCTACTCGCAGCGCTGATGCTGACGGATGGACTGATCGATCCGCGACGGTTCATCCCGTCCACGTTCGCCGATCGTGCCATCGCCGGGCTGGCCGCCCGCGTCGACGTGAGCGTCGATCCGAACCGTGATCCGAACGCGCTCTCGCCGCAGCGCCTCATCGTCCGGAGGACGAGCGGTTTGACGATCGAGCGCGCCATCCCCGCATCGGTCGGATCCCCGTGCGCGCCGATGCCGCCCGATCTTGTCGCCGAGAAGCTCGCGCTCGCCCGCGCGCTCGCTCCACTGGAAACTTGTCCGGACATCTTCACAGACGCGTCCGGATATTTCATCAGGGGCAGGTGACTCACCCGACCTATTTCGAGGCGTTCGATCCCGCGCAGCTGCTGCGGGACTACCCGGTCGGCGACGCGTTTCTCGCCCGCTATCGATCGATCGGCCGCGACGAGCTCCGCGCGCTGCAAGAGGACCGGTTCGCCCGGCTGATGCAGCGCGGCTGGCAGGTGCCGTTCTACCGCCGCCTGTGGGGTGCCAAGGGCATCGAGCCCGGCGACATTCGCGGACTGGACGACATCGGCAAGCTCCCCGTCTATGACAAGGCCGACCTGATGGCCTCGGTCGCGGACCATCCGCCCTTCGGCGACTTCGCGGGACTGGGCGACCGCGAGGACCGCCCGCCGGTTATCTTCCACACCACCAGCGGTACGACCGGGCGGCCGCAGCCGCTGCTGTTCGGGCCCAAGGGGCGCGAGGTCACCAACCTGCTCGTCGGGCGCATGTATCGCTGGCAGGGGCTGGGCGCGCGCGACGTGGTGCAATCGGTCTACGGCCACGGGATGGTCAACGGCGGCCATTATATCCGCGAGGCCGTCACCCATTTTACGAACGCGATCTTCCTGTCGGCGGGCACCGGCATCGAAACGCGCAGCGCCACGCAGGTGCGGCTGATGGCCGATTTCGGCGTAACCGTGCTCGTCGGCTTCGTCGACTATATCCGCAAGCTTGCCAGCGTCGCCGCCGAGGAGCGGCTGCTGGATGAGATCGGCGTGCGCATGATCATCGGCCATCTGGGCACCGAGGACCGCGCAATGACCGAGGCGGCGTGGGGCGGGGCGAAGGCGTTCGACTGGTACGGCGTCGGCGACACCGGATCGATCGCGGGCGAGGGGCCCGACCGCGACGGCCTTTATGTGTGGGAGGACGCACAGTATCTGGAGCTACTGGACGTCGGCACCGGCCAGCCGGTCGCGCCCGGCGACACCGGCGACATGGTCGTCACCTGCCTGTTCAAGGACGACGTCGCGCCGTGCATCCGCTTCAACACGCACGACGTGACGAGCGAGCTGGGCGGCCGCGGCGAGCTGGGCTTCCGCCGCATCGCAGGCTTCAAGGGCCGCAGCGACAATATGGTGAAGCTGCGCGGGATCAACATCTTCCCGCACGCGATCGGCGCCTTGATCGAGAGCCGCTCCGACCTGACCGGAGAATATGTGTGCCGCATGACCCGCGATCCCGCGACGGGGCGCGATGACATGACGGTGGTGGTGGAGAGCCGCGGCGGCACCGATGCAGGCGCGCTGTCGGCACTGCTGCGGCAGGGTTTGGGCGTCGAGGTGCTGGTTGAGCTGGTGCCACCTGCTGGCACGGCGACGCTGACGCAGGTGGACGTGCGGCAGAAGCCCATCCGCCTGATCGACGAGCGAGGGCTGTGACCCCGGCCGAGGTGCGCGCCGCGAACGCGCGGCTGAACGCGTTCACCGCCTTCGCGGCCGAGCCGTGGGCGGGCGGCGCCGGGCCGCTCGGCGGCGTCAGCGCGGGCGTCAAGGCGAACATCGCCGCCGCCCGCCTGCCGTGGACCGCGGGTATGGCGCTCCACCGCGAGCGGATCGCCGAGCGCGACGCCGAGGTGGTTCATCGCCTGCGCGCTGCGGGCGCGGCGATCATCGGCGTGACCAACATGGACGAGGCCGCGCTCGGCGCGGTGACCGACAATCCGTGGTTCGGTCCGACGCATAATCCCTGGGCGCATGGCTACACCGCGGGCGGTTCATCCGGCGGCAGCGCGGCGGCGGTTGCGGCCGGGCTGTGCGACGTGGCGCTGGGCACCGACACGATGGGATCGATCCGCATCCCGGCCGCCTATTGCGGCGTCTATGGCTTCAAGCCCGCGCGGGGGAGCGTCAGCCACGATGGGCTGGACATCGCCTATGCCGAGTTCGACTCGATCGGCCCCATCGCCCGCTCGCTCGACCTGCTGGAGCGGGTGGCGCGGCTGCTGGGCGGCTTCGGCGATCGTGCTGCGGGCGGGTCGCCCGCCACTCTGGCCGGGCTGGGGGGCGTGGAGTGTGAAGGCGCGGCGCTGTCGGCATACTGGCTGGCCGTCCGTTCCGCAAAGTGCGGAGATCTGGGGTCGGGAGGTCCAATATCAGCCAGCGTCCCGGCCACACACGCACCCCTGCCGATATCCTCACCCCAGCGCCCAACGCCCCCCTTCATGGTGGAAACGAGTTTCACGCTTCCCCATCCGCTGTCCCGCACGCGGTTTGCCGGGTTCATCGCCGTCTCAAAGGCGCTGGCCGCCGCGCTGCACGGCGTGGACGCGAAGCTCATCTCGCCCGCGCTCGCCAAGCTGCTGACCTATGGTCCGCGCCGCCGCCCCGACGACTGGGCCGAGGATCAGCGCATCCTCGCCGAAACCGCCGCAGCGATGCACGCCGCGGTCGCCGAACATGGCCTGATCCTGCTCCCCACCACGCCGCAAGCCGGCTTCGCGCTCGCCAGCCCCGCACCCGCCAGCCAGGCCGACTTCACCTGCCTCGCGAACATCGCCGGCCTGCCCGCCCTTACGCTCCCCGCCGGGTGGACCGACGAGGGCCTGCCAGTCGGCGTCCAGCTGATCGGCCGCGCTGGCCACGAGGCTGGGCTGTTCGCCGCCGCGCGCGCGTTGGATGCTGCGCTGCGCGCCTACCGCCCGCCGCCACAGGAGACGCAACTATGAAGATCATCGCGCTGTTCAACCTCAAGCCCGGCGCCAGCCCCGACGAATACGAGCAGTGGGCGAAAAGCCGCGACCTGCCGACCGTCGCCGCCTTGCCCAGCGTGCGCGCCTTCGACGTGCTGCGCGCCAGCGGTGTGCTTTTCACCGGCGCCGAGCCGCCCTACCAGTATATCGAAATCCTCGACGTGACGGGGCTCGACGAGTTCATGACCGATTGCAGCGGCGAGGCGGTCCAGGCGCTCGCGGGCGAGATGGGCGCGTTCACCGATGGTGCGGTGTTCATCAGCACCGAGGCGCTGTGAGCGGCCGCTTCGCCGGGAAGGTCATCGCCGTCACCGGATCGGGCCGCGAGAAGGGCTTGGGTCAGGCGATCCTGGAGCGCTTCGCCGAGGAGGGCGCGATCTGCGTCGTCAGCGATGTGCGCGCCGATAGCGAGGCCGAGGGCGTGCGCGACACGCTGCGCGCCAGGGGCGCTGCGGCGGAACTGGTGCCGTGCGACGTGGCTGACCCAGCCCAGTGCAGCGCGCTGGTCGAGCAGACGGTGAAGCTGTTCGGCCGCCTCGACGTGTTCGTGAACAACGCGGGCATCGGCTTCTTGATGCGCCCATTGCTGGAGGTCGACCCGGCCGACTGGGATCTGGTGCTGCGGGTGAATCTGTCGGGCGCCTTCTACTGCACCCAGGCCGCCGCGCGTGCGATGATCGAGGGACGGCGCGGCGGGCGGATCATCAATATTGCGTCGCAGGCTGCGAAGAGCGGCTTCCCGCATCTGCCCGCCTATGTGTCGTCGAAGCACGGCATGATCGGACTGACGCGCGCGTCGGCGATCGAATTGGGGCCGCATGGAGTGACGGTGAACGCGGTGTGCCCAAACCATGTCACAACGGGCCTTGGCGCGCAGCAGAATGCGTATTTCAGCCGCCTTCTCGGCTTCGCCAGTGTCGATGCGTATCTAGACAATATGGCGCGCAAGAACCCGCTTGGCCGCCCGGGGCTCGCCTCCGACACCGCCGCCGCCTGCGCCTGGCTCGCCAGCGACGACGCCAGCTATGTGACCGGCGAGGCGCTGAACGTCAGCGGCGGCGAGGAGATGCACTGATGCCGAGCGCTCTGATACGGTGGCAGCATGGCCGACGCTGATCCGCACCGCAGACACGCTGCGCGCAAGCAACCGCCGGCCGGTGGTCGGTCGCTCCGGTTCGCGATTGATGCGCCTCTGGCGGCCGGGGACATCGTCTTCAAGCCTCGGCTGGGGACGATTGAATGACCCCCGAGCGTATGGATTGGCCGCACGGTGCCAGGCTGGCGCTGTCGATTGTGGTGAATGTCGAGGAAGGCTCGGAAATGACCGTCGCCCGCGGCGACAAGGGGCCGGAGCCGGTTGATGAGCTGGGCATCAGCCTGAAGGCGCCGATCCGCAATTACGGTAACGAATCCAACTATCTGTACGGCATCAAGGCCGGCGCGCCGCGCGTGGTGAAGCTGTTGCGCGACTATGGTGTCGACGCCAGCTGGACCGTCGCTGCGCTGAGCCTGGAGAACCACCCCGAGATCGCCGCCGCCATCCGCGAACTGGGTCACGAGGCGGTCAGCCACGGCTGGCGCTGGGTGCATCAGTTCAAGCTAAGCGAGGAAGACGAGCGCGAGTTCATCGACAAGGCAGTGCAGTCGATCGCTGCGACCTGTGGCGAACGACCAGTGGGTTGGCTCAGCCGCTATTTGCATACGCCCAAGACTCGCCGCCTGCTGATCGAGGCAGGGTTCGAATATCACATGGACGATTACTCCGGCGATATCCCGTTCTGGGATCGTCAGACGCTGCCGGGCCGGCCCATCGTCATCATGCCATACCAGCTCGACACCAACGACATGAAGATGTGGACCGATCCGGCCTACACGCCCGCCAGCTGGCTCGACTATGCGACGCGCTGTTTCGACCAGCTCTACCGCGAGGGGGCGAAGGGCCAGCCGAAGATGATGAGCCTTGGCCTGCACCTGCGCATCATCGGCCGCCCGGGGCGCATCTGGGCGCTGGAGGCGTTCCTCGACCATGTGCGCCGCCACGACGGCGTGTGGGTCGCCACGCGCCGCGACATCGCCCGCCACTTCGCCGCGACGCACCCGGCATGACCGGCGCCAGCAACTCCTCCCCCGCAGGCGCGGGAGGACCGATGGTCTGGTCGCTGACCCACGGCCGCATCCTTTCGGGTGTGATCGCGACCCCCGATCTGGCGGGCAGTCTGGCTGATTACCGCGACCGGCTCGGCCTGACGCTCGTCGAGCACGGCTCGCTCTGCGCCGATCTCGCGGCTAGTTGGAATGCGCCGGCGGTCGCTGGTGCGCTGTCGGCGCTGCTGCAGCCGCCGAGCGGGGCGGGCTGCTTTCTCCGCCTGGTCGAACAACCGCTTGCCGCGGACTTTCAACCGACGCGCAGCTTCGGCTGGAACGCGTTCGAGATGACCGTCAAGGACGTGTTTGGCTGGCCCGACCGGCTGGCTGGAAGCGGCTTCGAGATCGTCGGCCCGCCGAAGGAAATTCCCGGCCTGGCCTATTTCGTCGCGATGCAGATGCTCGGCCGCGGACGCGAGATGATGTACATGAACGAGGTCCGACTCGACACGCCGAGCTCGGACTTGCCACGCGCCGCGGCACCCGTTGACCATATTTTCATCGCCGTTCTTGCAACGCCCGACATCGGACCAACACTCGAATGGTACAAAACCACGCTCGGGCTCGATGAGGGCGGGCGCTACACGATTCCCTACACGATGATCTCGAAGGCGTTTGGCCAGCCGCCCGAGACGCTGCACAGCCTCGCCATGGTCCAGAAGGGCCGGATGCCGATCATCGAGATTGACGCCTACCCCGCCGAGGCGACGCCCCGCGCAGTCCCCAAGGGTGCGCTGCCGCCAGGCAACGCGCTGGTGACGCTGGCTGTCGACCGCTTCGACGGCCGGGCGATCGAATGGCTCTCGCAGCCGGTGGCACGCGTTGGTCCTGTGTACGGCGGGTGCCGGACGGGCGTGGTGCGCGGCCCGGCTGGCGAGCTGCTGGAGCTGGTGGAGATCGGCTGACGCACAAGTTCCCCCCAAAAAACACAAACACCTTTGCGGGGGGAGGTGGCCCGCGGGGCCGATGGGGTTAGCGCCTCCGCAGATACCCGCGTGAATGTCAGACGGCGGCGCGCCTGACACCTCCCCGCCGGGCGGGGGAGGACTTCACGGGAGGCCGCGCCTCGCCGCCCGCTGGTCAGCCGCCGGCGCCGCCCTCGATCACGCGAAACGGGTTGTTGCGCGCCCGGTCGCGCTCGCGGGAGTCGGCTGCGGCCTCCTCGGTCGTCAGCCGACGCCGAGCTTCGGCGAGCACCGCCTCGTCAGCGCGCGGGTAGGGGTCCAGCGTGACCGCCAGCGACTGCGCCACCGCCTCGCCCAGATCGACCGCCTCGCCCTCCACGGCCAGCACGTCGAGATCGCTCTCGACCAGCTCGTGCTCCTCGCCGCTCGGCTCGGCATGGCGGCTGAAGCGCAGATGGACCGGCTCGTCGGCCTGCCGGTGCACCGCTTCGCCCGATACGACGCACGCCTGTGCATAGTCCGCGCGGAAGCGGCCGGTCAGCTCGGCGCCGTCGGCGGTGCGACGCACCTCCAGCTCGGCGCTCAGCCGATCGAGCGACAACAGCCCGAAGCGCTCGGCCAGCGCCGCGCGCTCCTGCTCGTTTGCTTCAACGCGCCGAGCGATCGTGCCCGCGGGCAGGTCGGACAGGCACAGCAGCCGCGTCAGCTCGCTCACCAGCGGCCCTCCGCAACTGCCTCCCAGGGCGCCGCGCCGATCCGCTCGGCCAGTCGCTCGGTCAGCTCGTGCGCAGCCGCCAGCGCGTGCGCGGAGGGTGGCGCACCGCGGTAGAGATTGCGCACCAGCGCGTCGTCCAGCCCGGCGCTGCTCGCCAGGGCGTCGCGATAGGCGGTCAGCCGCCCGCCAAGCGCGCCGGTCGCCTGACCGACTGTCTTGGAGATCGACAGGTCGCCAACACCCATCTCGCGGAAGCTTGCGTCCATGTCGTCGGCGAAACGGTCGACGAGCGCTGCCTCGAACACGCGGTCGCCCGCGCCTTGCGCGCGAGCCAGCACCAGCGACAGCACCAGCGCGAGCGCATCGAACCGGCCATCGACGGTGTCGGGCACCTCGGCGCGGGTGAACCATGCGGGCTGCCGCGCCTCAGCAACGATGGCCGCATATGCAGCCTCGGCGGGTTGCGGTGGACGGCTGCCTCCGAACAGGCGCGTTAACTTGGCGGTCAGGGCCATATCTGGCATATCGCGTGCGTGCGGGCCGAGCGCAACGCGTGTCGGCCGCTTCCGCGACAGAGGACCACCCCCGTGCGCCTGCCGATGACCCTCGCCCTTCTCGCAGCAACCGCCGCCTGCAGCCCCATCCGCACCCACCAGGGCTATCTGGGCGACAGGGAGCTGATGGATTCGATCAAACCCGGCGTCGACAACAAGGCCAGCGTCGCCAAGACGCTGGGCCGCCCGTCAATCCGCTCGCAGTGGGACGACCGCGAGTGGTATTATGTCAGCCGCCTGACACGCCAATATGCCTTCCGCATGCCGCGCCCGGAAAGCCAGGAGGTGCTGGTGGTGCAGTTCGACGAGAAGGGGAACGTCACCAAGGTCGGTAAGCGCGGGCTGGAGCTGGCGGCAAACGTCGCGCCCGAGACCGACAAGACCAAAACCGTCGGCAAGGAGCGCAGCTTCTTCGAGGCGCTGTTCGGCAATATCGGCCGCGTCGGCTCGATCGGCCAGGGCCCCGGCGGCGACCAGGACAACACCGGCGGCGGCGGCCCGCGCTAGGGGGACGTTCACACGGCGATGGTCAGCCCCGGGATTGTCTGGGGCGCGAATTGTGTCACGGCTTGTCGCCTCGGTCGCAGCCCTGTCGCCGCCTGCGGCCGCGCCGCGGCCACGGCTCGTCCCTGACCATGTATTGTTTGACGGCTTGCGGATCCGCCTACAGCCGATGTCGTTCACGTCGCCGATCGGCCGGAAGACCGATCAGCGGGCGGAGGAACGGCGCAGCCACACCCCGTAGCCGACGCCGAGAATCGTCGCGAAACTGAACCACTGGATCGCGTAGCTCAGATGGTTGTTCGCGATGGTGTCGCGGCCCGGCGGGCGGCTGGGCTGGAGAGGCGGGGGCGGTTCGGTCAGCACCAGCAGGCGGCCGTGATCGGGGACGGTGAACAGCAGGCCAGTGACGGTGGCGGGTGCGCCGAGCGCTATCGGCACGGGATCCGCCGCCCAGCCGAGCACGACGGGCACGCGCGCTCCGCCCAGCACGCAGGTTGCGCGGTGTGCCCAGCCCGGGCGCCCGTCGGCGCGTTCGCCCGATCGCTGCTCCAGCGGCCCGGCGAGCGGATCGCAGCGGAAGCGTCCGCGCTCCGGGTGGTCAAACGCGATCAGCTGGACGCGCTTCTCCTCGCGCCGCTCCAGCTGCCACACGCCCAGCCCGACGAGGGATGGCACGCCGACCAGCGTCAGCAGCGTCGGTCCGAGCGGCAACCGCATCAGCGCTCCACCGTCAGCTCGTGCGCGCCTCGGCTGCCTTGTTGCGATATTCGAGGTTGATCAGCATGCCCTTGCCGACGCGCAGACCGGCTAGCGTCAGCCCGATCGTGAAGGCGGGCCACAGCAGCGCGTGCACCCACCAGGGCGGATGTGCCGAGAAATCCAGCCAGATGGCGCCGATGACCGCCACCGTGCCGATCCCGAAAATGAGGAACGGCGCCGGGCCGTCGCCCACATTGAACGCTCTGTAGTCCAGCCCGCAGCGCGGGCAGGCGGCAGCGAAGCTGATCAGCCCCGCGAACAGCCCCGGCGCTCCGCAACGCGGACACCGCCCGCGCAGACCGGACTGGAGGGGTGTCGGCTCGGCCACGCCCGTCTGAACGCTCGCGCGCCGCCTCAGCCGCCCGCGTGGCTGACGGCCGCGCCGAAGTGACTGCCGTAGAGATAGATCGAAAGGACCAGGAACAGCCAGACCACATCGACGAAATGCCAATACCAGGCCGCGAACTCGAAACCCAGGTGCTTCTGCGGAGTGAACTCGCCGCGGCGGGCGCGGATGAAACATACGATCAGGAAAATCGTGCCGATGATCACGTGGAGGCCGTGGAAGCCCGTCGCCATGTAGAAGGTGGAGCCATAGACGTTGCCTGCGAGGCCGAACGCGGCGTGGCTGTATTCGTAAGCCTGGACGCAGGTGAACAGCAGGCCCAGCGCGATGGTCAGGCCAAGGCCCTGGATCAGGCTCTTGCGATCATTGTCCAGCAGCGCGTGATGTGCCCAAGTCACTGTGGTGCCGCTGCAAAGCAGGATGAAAGTATTGAGGAGCGGGAACTCGAATGGGTCGAGCACCTGGATGCCCTTGGGCGGCCAGACACCGCCGATGGTATCGACCTGGCTGGGGAACAAGGCGGCGTTATAGTAGGCCCAGAACCACGCGACGAAGAACATCACTTCGCTCGCGATGAACAGGATCATCCCGTAGCGGTGATGGAGGCTGACGACGGCGGTGTGGTCGCCCTCGTGACTTTCGCGGATGACGCTGGACCACCAGAGGAACATCGTCAGGAGGATGCCGAACACGCCGAGGGCGAAGATTTCCGGGCCGAAGCTAAGCTTGTGCATCCAGCGGATCGCACCGGCTGCGAACACCAGGCAGCTGAACGCGCCGAGCAGCGGCCAGGGCGAGGGCGGCAGGATGTGGAAATCGTGGTTCTTCGCGGATGCGGCGGCCATTCGTATCATCCCTCGATTCGAGCCGTGGCGCGGCTGCGCGCGGCGGCGACGGCTTCGGTCTTAACCGCGCCGGGCTTCATTGGGTAGAAGGTATAGCTGAGCGTGATCTCTTTGACCTTCGCGGCTTCCTTGTCGGTGAGATAGGCGGGGTCGATGAAGTAGACCACGGGCATATCAGCCGACTGATGCGGCCCGAGCGTCTGTTCGTTGAAGCAGAAGCACTGGATTTTGGTGAAGTAGCGCCCAACGGTATCGGGGGAGACGTTGAACACAGCTTGCCCGCTGGTCGCCTGATCGGTGGGGTTGCTCGCGCGGAAGAACGCCAGGCTCTTCTGGCCGACGTGGATCGTCTGCGTGACTTGTGCGGGCTTGAAGTTCCATACCATGCCGGGGCCGGTATTGGCGTCGAAGCGCACCGTCACGGTTTGTGCCGCAGCCTGCTTGGGCAACGCGGATTCGTCGGCGCGGCGCGGGGTGCCGTCCCAGCCGGTCGCTGCGCAGAACATGCGGTAGAGCGGCACGGCCGCGTAGGCCGCGCCGAGCATCGCCAGCGCGACACCGCCGGAAATCAGGCCCGTCGTCCGCGTGCTCATAGCTTCATCCGCGCGACGGTGATGCCGAACGTCAGCACCGCCAGTGCGCCGAGCGCCAGCCCGATCGCAAGGTTGCGGCCACGCCGCCGTTCGGCGAACAGCTGCTCGTCCTCGGGCGTCACCGGATCACTCCGTCGGCGGCAACGGCTGCGAACAGCGCGAACAGATAGGCGATTGAGTAGAGGAACAACTGCTTTTCAGCCTTCATGCCGGCCGCGACCACCGCGTTGTTGCGCCAAACGCGCAGCGCCAGCACGAGGAACGCCAGCGACAGCGCAACCGCGGTCACGCCGTAGATCGCACCGGTCAGCCCCATCGCCCACGGCGCGACTGCTGCCGCGGCCAGTGCGAGGCTGTACCACCAGATAAGGTCGCGCGTGCGCTGCTCGCCTGCGACGACGGGCATCATCGGCACGCCCGCCGCAGCATAATCGGGCCGCACGAACAGCGCGAGCGCCCAGAAATGCGGCGGGGTCCAGAGAAAGACGATCGCAAACAAGAGCACGGGCAGAGCGTCGACGCTACCCGCCGCGGCCGCCCAGCCGATCAGCGGCGGGAAGGCCCCTGCCGCGCCGCCGATCACAATATTCTGCGGGGTCCGGCGCTTCAGCCACAGCGTGTAGACGCCGACATAGAAGGCGATCGAGACGGCCAGCAGTCCCGCTGCCAGCACGTTGGTGGCGAGGCCCATCACGAACACCGATCCGAAGGCGAGCACGCCCGCGAACTCCAACGCCGACTTCGGATCGACGCGTCCAGCCGGGATCGGCCGCGCGCGCGTGCGCTTCATCAAGGCGTCGATGTCGGCTTCGAAGACCATGTTCATCGCGCCCGCCGCTCCCGCCGCCACCGCGATGCACAGGATTGCGGTCAGGGCGAGCACGGGGTGCACATGGCCGGGAGCCGCGAACAGGCCGCAGGCGCCGGTGAACACCACCAGCCGCACCACCTTGGGCTTCAGCAGCGCGACATAGTCGCGCCAGCCCGCAGTACGCGGCCGGGCCGGCGCGCCCGCTTCGGCGAGCAGCGCCGCCGGAGCGGAACGCGTCATCATCACTGGACCTGCGGCAGAGTCTCAAACTGGTGGAACGGCGGCGGCGAGGACAGCGTCCATTCGAGAGTCGTCGCGCCGTCACCCCAGGGATTGTCCTTGGCCTTCGGGCCCGCAAGAAGCGAGTAGATGACGTTCAGGAAGAACACAGCCATCCCCGCGGCCATGATATAATAGCCATAGGTCGCAACCGAGTTCCACTTTTCGTAGGCGTTGGTATAATCCGGGATCCTGCGCGGCATGCCTTGCTTGCCCAGGAAATGCATCGGGAAGAACAGCACGTTCACGCCAACGAAGAACAACCAGAAATGGAGCTTGCCGAGCAGCTCGTTATACTCGCGGCCGCTCATCTTCCCGAACCAGTAATAGAAGCCGGCAAAGATCGAGAAAACCGCTCCCAACGACAGCACATAGTGGAAATGCGCGACCACGTAATAGGTATCGTGGTAGATCGTATCGACGCCAGCATTCGACAGGACCACACCGGTCACGCCACCGATCGTGA
This sequence comes from Sphingomonadaceae bacterium, assembly GCA_032249695.1. Classification (GTDB taxonomy): domain Bacteria; phylum Pseudomonadota; class Alphaproteobacteria; order Sphingomonadales; family Sphingomonadaceae; genus JAVVHE01. Next base: position 44,462 of record JAVVHE010000023.1, read on the forward strand.
ACATGATGATGAAGCCGATCGCCCACAGCATCGGTGTCTTGAAACTGATCGATCCACCCCACATCGTGGCGATCCAGCTGAAGATCTTTATGCCCGTGGGGACC
>JAVVHE010000024.1:0-36470 GCA_032249695.1 Sphingomonadaceae bacterium
CAAAACACGGAATATCAGGGGAGAACGGTTCGCAGTCGTCTGCTTCCACCGCCACTGCAGTCTCTGGGTGGGAACTGGATTTACGCCTGTTGTGCCGGCGAGCGCTGCAAGAGGCCGCGTCTTCGATTCGCACGATCCGAACCTCGCCATCCCGACCTCGGCGCGCCGGGCGAGCGCGCGCAGGTGGTCGCGGGGGTGCCGCCACCCGCAAGGCCCGACGGCGCCGATCGGATTTGCGCGACGACGCTCGCTAGCTGAACGATCGCCCGGCGCGCGATGCGGATGGACGTCGTCATCGTGGGCTGGGCGGCTGAGCTGCTCCCCGTCACGCCCATCCGCGCGCTCGTCGCGGGCGGGTGGGTCCACCTCGCCAGTGCCGTCGTCGCCGCCGCCGAGCCGCGCGCCCGCGCCCGCTGGTGCCCGAGGCTCGCCCTCACCCCGCGCGTCCCCGGCGCCCACGTCCGGGGAGCAAGACTGCGTGCCGCGCGAAGCGGGCAGGGGGCGGGAGCTGCCGCCGCCCCGCCCTCCACCTCGCCTCAGAACCGCTTGCGCGCCGTCAGGCCCACCTCGCGCGGACTGCCGACGTTGTAGCCCAGACGGGCGCGGCCGCCGCGCTCGCGGTCGAACGACAGCAGCGGGTTCTGGTCGAGCACGTTGTTGACATACACGCCCACATCCACGCCGCTCGACAGCTCCACGCCCGTGCTGAGGTTCAGGATCTGATAGTCGGGCAGCTTCAGGTTGACCGTCGTGACACCCGTGCCCGCTGCGCCGTTGAAGGCAATGCCCGAAACGAAAGTCGCGATGCCGCCATTCCGCTGGTCGGGCGGCTGGGTGAAGCGGCTGCCGATGTGCTGGATCGATCCGTTCACGTAGGCCTTGCCGCCGCCGAACATCTGGATCGGCCAGCTGTAGGTGGCGTTCGCGGCGAAGGTGAACTCGGGCACCGTCGGCAGGCGCCAGCCCTTCTGGATCAGCACCGTGCCACCGCCGACGACGGTCGAATCGAAGCGCGCCTCCAGCACCGTCGTCGACAGGCCGATGTCGAGGCCCGGCAGCGGCGTCGCGGTGAACTCGCCCTCAAAGCCCGCAGTGTGCGCCTTGGGCACGTTGAACACCACGCGGCTGGAGCACGACCCGGCGTCGAGCGTCACCTGCAGGTTCGAGATGTCGTTGTAGAAACCTGCGGCCGAGAAGCGGAAGCCGCGGAACCGGCCCTTGATGTTGCCTTCGTAGTTCCAGAGCGTTTCGTCGCGATAGTTCTGGTAGTTGCCGAAGGTGGCGCGGTCGGCGGGGGTGCAGAGGTTGGCGTTCAGCGGATCGTTGACGCCGCCCAGCCGGAAGCCCTGCGATGCCTGCGCATTGACCGTGATCCGGTCGGTCACGTCGTAGCTGGCGATGAAGCGCGGCGTCGCACCGTCGGAACTGGTCTTGTCGCCAATACGCCGGTCGCCGTTCGAGAATAGGCCGCCCGACACGAAGTTGCGCGATTCGTTGAAGCTGTAATAGCGCGCTCCCGCGGTCAGCAGCAGTCGCTCCAACCGATAGCTCAGCTCGCCGAACGCGGCGTACTGTTCCAGCTTGTACGGAATGTCGGAGTTGTAGGGCGAATTGAGCGGGAAGCCGTTCGCCGATCCGACGCTGGTGCCCGGACCGAAGCGCGCATCGACGAACGGATCGTAGCCCGGGGTCGGCAGGCGCTGGCGGTAGAAGCGGTCGACATTCGTGTAAAAGCCGCCGATCACATAGTTGAACGGACCGCTGCCGTTCGATGCGATGCGCAGTTCCTGCGTCACCTGCTGCACGCTGGTAGTATCGCGCAGGTTGGACGGCAGGTTGGCTGCCGTATTGCCGAGGCCGAGGTCGATCGAGACCGAGGCGGTGAGCGCCGAGGCATCGCGACCGACCAGGATCTTGCGGTCGGTGTAGGTCGTCACGCTGGTGACCGTTGCCGGGCCGATGTCCCAGTTGATCGTGTTGTCGAAAATGAACGTGTCATCGCGGAATTTCTCACGCAGCAGCAGATACTGCGACCGCTCGGGCAGGATTCGTGGCGGGTTGGTGAAGGGGTTCGAATAGAGATTGAACACTTCCTGCCGGTTGAAGCCGTTCGTCTCCAGATGCTGGTAAATCACTCGCGGCGTGATCGTCAGGGTCTCGGTCGGCTTCAAGGTCAGCGCGATGCGTGCGCCGGAGCGATCGCCGTCATTGATGTTGTTGCCCGCGGCCGGGCCGAACGCGCGAATGAAGCCTGCGTAGTGGGTGTAGTAACCGACGATGCGGACGGCGGCCTTATCTTCGGCGAGCACGACGTTCACCGCCGCCTTCATCGATCCGCCGACGTCGCCGCCCTGCAGGACGTTGACGTTGCCCTCGATCAGCCCCTCGTTCTTGTTCAGCTTGGGCTGGTTGGTGATGTAGCGGATCGTGCCGCCGACCGATCCGCTTCCGAACAGCGTGCCCTGCGGGCCGCGCAGCGTTTCCACGCGGTTCAGATCGAACAGGTCGAGATCGGGCGTGAACAGCGACAGCGAAATGACGCTTTCGTCGAGATAGATGCCGACCTGCTCTTTCACGCCCGGCTGGTCGCGCACGATCTGGCCCGCTGCGACCCCGCGGATGGCGACCTGGCTCTGGCCGGGGCCGAGATTCTGGATGGTGAGGCCAGCGACCAGGCGGCTGACGTCCTCGATCGAGCGGGCGTTGGCGCGCTGCAGGTCCGCCTCGGTCTGCGCGTTGATCGAGAACGGAACCTTGGACAGTTCTTCGTTGCGCTTGGTCGCGGTGACGATGATCTCCTGCGTGTCGACGCTGTCGGCCGCAGGCCCCGCGGCGGCGGCGTTTGTCGTCTGCTGCTGCGCCCATGCCGGCAGTGAGGCTGTTCCGGCCAGCAGCGTTGCCACGATTCCGATCCGCATCTCACATAGCTCCCATGCAAAGCCCGGAGCATCAATTGCGTTGACACGCAGCAGTCGGCAATCATTCCGAAGCGGCCCATGACGTTTGCGGCACGGGCGTTGCAGACGCGCAACGCTGAGTGGACCGGGTGCACGTCAAGCCGCGACACGCTTCCCGGTTGCACCACCGCCCATCCCGCAGCATCAGGGACGGCGAGCAGCGGTTCTGCGACCGCTGGACGACGCCTGAAGGAGCCTTCACGTATCATGGCCAGCGCGCCCCCGGCGGCCCGACCCCGTCCGATCAGCCCGCACCTTACCCACTGGCGGTGGGGCATCCACATGGTCGTGTCGATCCTGCACCGCGTGACGGGTCACGCGCTGGCGCTCGGAGCGGTGCCGCTCTTCTGCTGGTGGCTGGTGGCGCTGGCCAGCGGCGAACGCGCCTATGGCAGCTTCTACCGCACGCTGAGCGGGTGGTTCGGCTATATGCTCGCGATCGGCTTCACGTGGGTGACGCTGCAGCACATGGCGAACGGCGTCCGCCATCTGGTGATGGATTCGGGCGCCGGGTTCGAGATCGGCACCAACAAGCGCTCGGCGACGTCGACGCTCGTGTTTTCGCTCGTCGTCACGTTGGGATTGTGGGGCGCGATCGCGATGTCCCGGGGAGGCATCTGATGGCGAAGGGAACAGCACTCGGCCGCGTCCGCGGGCTTGGTTCGGCAAGGTCGGGCTCCAGCCACTGGTGGGCGCAGCGCGTGACGGCGTTCGCGAACATCGCGCTGATGACCTGGTTCATCGTGTCACTGGTGCGCCTGCCGGACCTTACCTACTTCACCGTTGCAAACTGGCTGCGACAGCCGTCGGCAGCCATCCCGATGGTGCTGTTCGTCGCGAGCGTCTTCTATCACTTCCGGCTGGGCGTGCAGGTCATGATCGAAGACTACGCGCACGAGGAAGGGTGGAAACTCAGCCTTGTCCTTGCACTGAATTTCTACGTCGCGGTCGCGGGTGCGGTGGCGCTCTTCGCGATCCTGAAGCTCGCATTCGGAGGGTCCGTTGGCTGAGGTGATGGGCCGGGCTTACCCGGTGACCGACCATGTTTACGAAGTGGTCGTGGTGGGCGCGGGAGGCTCGGGCCTGCGCGCGGTGATGGGCTCGGCCGAGGCCGGGCTGAAAACCGCGTGCATTACGAAGGTGTTCCCGACGCGCAGCCACACCGTCGCGGCGCAGGGGGGCATCGCGGCGGCGCTGGGCAATATGGGGCCCGACGACTGGACCTGGCACATGTACGATACCGTCAAGGGATCGGACTGGCTGGGCGACCAGGACGCGATCGAATATCTCTGCCGCGAGGCTCCGGCCGCGGTCTATGAGCTTGAGCATTACGGCGTGCCGTTCAGCCGCACGCCCGATGGCCGCATCTACCAGCGCGCGTTCGGCGGCATGACGCAGAATATGGGCGCCGGCCCCGCAGCGCAGCGGACGTGCGCGGCTGCCGACCGCACCGGCCACGCGATGCTGCATTCGCTCTACCAGCAGAGCCTGAAGCACGACGCCGACTTCTTCATCGAATATTTCGCGATCGACCTGATCATGGACGCCGACGGCGCGTGCCGTGGCGTCGTGGCGATCGATATGGCCGATGGATCGATCCACCGCTTTCGCGCGCACGCGGTGGTGCTGGCGACGGGCGGCTATGGCCGCGCCTACTTCTCGGCGACGAGCGCGCACACCTCCACCGGCGACGGCGGCGGCATGGTGCTGCGCGCCGGGCTTCCGATGCAGGACATGGAGTTTGTGCAGTTCCATCCGACCGGAATCTACGGCGCGGGCGTGCTGATCACCGAGGGCGCACGCGGCGAGGGCGGCTATCTGACGAACAGCGCCGGCGAGCGCTTCATGGAGCGATATGCTCCGTCGGCGAAGGACCTCGCCAGCCGGGACGTGGTCAGCCGATCAATGGCGCAGGAAATCCGCGAAGGACGCGGCGTGGGAGACGAACAGGACCATATCTACCTGCACTTGAACCATATCGCGCCGGAAATCCTCCACGAGCGCCTGCCCGGCATCAGCGAGACTGCGAAGATCTTTGCGGGCGTGGACGTGACGCGCGATCCGATCCCGGTGGTGCCCACCGTCCACTATAATATGGGTGGTATCCCGACGAACTATCACGGCGAGGTCGTCACGCTTCGCGACGGCAACCCCGACAGCGTCGTCCCCGGCCTGTTCGCGGTGGGCGAGGCTGCGTGCGTCAGCGTGCATGGCGCGAACCGCCTCGGCTCCAACAGCCTGATTGACCTTGTCGTGTTCGGCCGCGCCACTGCGCACCGGTTGGCCGAGATCATCAAGCCGGGCACCGCCGTCCCGCCGCTGCCCAAGGGCGGCGACGAGCTTGGGTTGAGCCGACTGGACAATTTCCGCAATGCCAAAGGCGGCTCACCGACGTCCGAGGTGCGATCGATGATGCAGAAGACGATGCAGGCCAACTGCGCCGTCTTCCGGTCAACCGAAATTCTGGAGGAGGGCAAGACCAAGATCGATGCCGTCTACCAGCGCATGGCAGACATCTCGGTCAAGGATCGCAGCCTGGTCTTCAACACCGACCTGATTGAGACGCTTGAGCTGGACAACATGATCCCGCAGGCGGTCGTCACCATGCATTCGGCCGCGAATCGTAAGGAAAGCCGCGGCGCTCACATGCACGAGGACTTCCCGCATCGCGACGACGGCGAGTGGATGAAGCACAGCATTGCCTGGTTCAGGGACGGCGGCGTACGCCTGGACTATCGTCCGGTCCACACCTACACGCTGACGAATGCAGTGGAGTATATCAAGCCGAAGACGCGGGTGTATTAGGGCGGCTGGCCGATTCCAGATTCGCTGTGTGTTGATGGTCAGTATGCGACCCGATCAAGATACGTGGAATGTATATGTTAGCAGCCCGTCTGCCCTTGATGGTGTATACTAACCTTAGAGCGTCAGCCTGAGCTTTCCCGGCGCCCGCTGGGGCCTGGCGATTGGGGACTGCCGGGGGATTGTCCGATCCCCGATCCCCGAGTGCGGCGCGCTGCCGTGGGCGAGCTTGGATGCGTTCGCCCCTTCTCCGTTGCTGGACGCGCAGGTCGGCCGCGGTCCAAAACGATGAACGAACGGTCCAGCGATGGCTCCCATCCGGTCGCTGGTGGCCCAGCGGCGCCCATCGCGCTCAACCTGGCGGGGTTGTCACCCCGCCTGACGCAGTGCGGGCGTGCCGCGCTGCAGGTGGTTCGGCGATCGCCGGGCTGCCCGATCGGCCTGCCGGGTGCTGTCTCGGCTAGGCGGCGTCCAGGGCGCACGGCGAGCCGCGCCGTTGGTTGCATCCGAGCCGTATCCGGCCGGCCGGGCTGGGCGGCGTGGAACTGCGCTCCGGGCGGCGCGCAGCTCCGTCGCTGTGTCAGCGGCCGAGGTCGAGGCTGGCGATGCGGTTGCCGTCGGTGCGGCAGCGGAAGCTGACCTCGTCGACCCGGCCCGCATAGCCGCGCCACTCGCCCGCCCGGCTGCGGTCCGATCGGCTGCCGTACGCGCCGTAGGTTCCGTCACCATAGGCCCGTCCGTCGTAGCTGCGGCCATCATCGCCGCGGTCGCCATCGTCGGGGCCGTACGGCCCGGTATAGAAGCGGTCGCCGTCGTCGCGGTCGTCCCAGCCGTAGCGCCGACCGTCATCGTAGCGCCGCCCGCGCCCGTCGACGCGCACGGTGCCTTTGACGATCACGTCGCGACCGCTGCGATCAACCTGCGTCACGCGGCCGAAATCGGCCCAGCCAAAGCGGCTGTTGACAGCACTGCGCGCAGCTTCCTGGCAGCGATCGGTCGCGGCGCGGACACCGTCAGTGCTGTAGAGCCAGTCGCCGTCGCGGTTGCGGCTCTTGGCAGCCGTCGCGGCGATCACCGCGATACCGGCGAGCGCTGCCAGTCCGACGACCAGCCCGGTATTGTCACGGCGGCCGCGATCCCAGCCGCTGCGGCGGCCGAAATCATCGGCATGCGCCGGAGCGGCAAAGGCCGCCTGCACCGGTCCGGCAATCGTCAGCCCAAGCGCCAGCGAGGTCAGGAGCTTCGAGCGGGTCAACATGAGCGGCCTCCATCGGGTTCATGGATACCCTTTGGGCCCTTGCAGCTACATCGACGCTGAACGGGAAAGAAACGGCTGGTGAACCGACCGTTGTTTTCCGTTCATGATCGCCGGATCATGTGCGATTTACTGACGATGACAAGAACACTATCGCCCGATCTTCGCCTTTACTTCGTCGATCCGGATCGAGGCAGCGGCTTTGGTCAACCCTGCGTCGAACGGCTCGTGCGCTTCTTCGCACAGCGTCTTCAGATAGCTCGCCTGCGCGCCGGTCATCGGCTCGTCGCCGGTGGTCCAGTCGGAAGGATCTTTCTCGGCGTTGCCGATGGGGTTGAGCTTGGGGTTCTGGTCATCCATGGTCGCGAGAACGAACGAAGAACCCCGGCGGTTTCCCGCCGGGGTTCCGGTGGCAGCGCTTGCGCGTCAGCTTAGCCGCGGAGCAGCGACATCACGTTCTGCTGGCTCTGATTGGCCTGCGCGAGCATTGCGGTCGCAGCCTGCGACAGGATCTGCGCCTTGGCGAGTTCGGTCGTCTCTTTCGAGAAATCCGCGTCCTCGATGCGGCTGCGCGCTTCGGTCAGGTTGGTCGACACCGTCTCCAGGTTGTTGATGCCGGCCTCAAGCCGGTTCTGCACCGCGCCGAGGTCGCCGCGCGAGCGCGACACCTTGTCGAGCGCCGAGTCGATAGCGGTCAGCGCGCCGGCTGCACCCGCCTGCGTGGCGATCGACAGCGCGCCGCCGACATTCTCCGACGTGCCGCCCTGTACCGCAAGGCCGAGCTTGGCAGCCGAACCGCTGACGAACTCCTCGACGCGGATGTCGCGGCCGTCGTCCGATGACAGCGTGATGACGCCGCCGAACACCGCAGGCGTCGCTGAAGTGCTGATGGTGCCGACCGTTGCGCCCTCGCCCGTCGACGTGGCGGCCGCGGTGAACACTCCGTTGTCGTCGCCGATCGAGATGTTGGCGCCCGTCGTCGAGGTTAGCACCAGGCGGCCCTGCTCGTCGGCCGAGGCGACGACGCCGGCGTTCAGCGCGTTGATGTCGCTCACCAAGTTCTGCATGTTCGCGGTCGTTGCATAGCTGCCGGCGGTCAGATTAAGCGTGACGCCGTTGATCTGCGTGCCCGTGGCAGCCACGGTCGCACCGAAATTAACCGTCACATTGACGCTGTTGGTCGCCTTGGCGGTGACGCCGGTCTGGCCGGTGACTGCGTTGATCGCAGCAGCCTTGGCAGCGGCCGACGAGTCGGTCGACGTGCCGATACGCACGCCGTTCACGCGCACATCGTCGTTGGCGAGCAGCTTGCCGGTCGAGGCATTGACGTCGACCTGACCGCCCGCGAAGCTCCCTCCCGACTTGCTTTCGTTGAGGCCCAGCGCGCGCATCATCGCGGCCGTGCCGCCGGTGCCGCGCTCGACCTTGATGTCGCCGCCCGAGATGCTCTCAAGGCTGATGTAGCCGGCATAGGTGCCGGTGGTGAAACCGGCCGAACCCGAGGCAGAGCCTGCGATCACGATGTCGGCGCCGGTGTCGTTCGACAGGCTGACCGTGCCGTCGTCGTTCAGCGTCGCGGTGACGCCGGCCACGTCGCGGTTGATATTGTCCACAAGCTGCGCGACCGATCCTGCCGCGCCGACCGCGTTGCCGTTCACCGTCAGCGCGCCCGCCGCGAAGCTCGAAGCCGTCGGCTGGGCGCCGCGCAGCGAATTGAACGCGGTCGCCTTGACGCCGGTGGCCGGCAGGTTGGCATTGATCTTGGCCGCGACCTGGCCGGCGTCGTCGGTGGCGGTCACTGCCGATCCGAACGCGTTCTTGCCGTTGAACTGGATGTCGGCGGCGTTCGTGGCAACGAGTGTCGCGTTCAGACGGCCGGTCGTCGTCTTGCCCTCGATGCGATAGCCCTGCAGGCCGAGCGCCTTCGACGAGGTGTTGGCGATGCCGAAGCTGATGGTGTCGCCCGACTTCACGCCCGTCTGGATGTTGAGCGATTTCGTCGAGCCATCGAGCAGCTTGATGCCGTTGAAGCTGGTCTTCGACGAGATGTTGTCGACCTCGGCCACCAGCTGCGTCAGTTCCGCCTGCAGGTTCTTGCGGTTGTCGTTCGAGATCGAGCCGTTGGCCGACTGGACCGCGAGTTCGCGCATGCGCTGCAGGATGTTGGACACTTCGCCCATCGCGCCCTCGGCGGTCTGCGCGAGGCTGATGCCATCGTTCGAGTTCCGCACCGCGACCGCGAAGCCGCGCAGGTCGGCGGTCATGCGCGTGGCGACCGCGAGGCCGGAGGCGTCGTCCTTCGACGAGTTGATGCGCTTGCCGCTCGACAGGCGGCTCATCGCCTCGCCGACCTGCATCTGCGCCATGCGCGAGCTCGACTGCGCCCGCAGCGCGGAAACGTTCGTGTTGATGACTGACATGGGAGTTCCTCTCTCAAGGGGTGGCGGTGGGGCGGAGGGCGCTGTCTTGCCGCGCCGCGCCCACGGCCTGCCGGGCCGCAGTCTCCATGACGGCGCCGTGCCGCCGGTTTTTAGACGCGGGCGCGACGGTCGGCCGTCGCGTGCGGGTCGATGCGGTGCAACCCGCGGGCGGGCGTTGAGCGAGGTGCCGGGTTCCGGGCGGAGCCGAGGCTTTGGCACGCGGTTTGCTTGAACTCTGCCGGGCAGGCCGCGCGCCTGCGGGACAGATGGAGACAGGCCGATGTCGGAGGCAATCGAACGCGTGTTGGCGGCGCGCGCTGCCGTGTTGCAGCAATCGGGTGCGCTGGGCGGCGCAGCGGTGCGGCCGTCAGCTGAGCCGGGTGGGTTCGGCCCGATCCTCGATCAGGCGCTGGGCGCGGCGCGGCGCAGCGGGGCTGACGCTGCGAGCGCGACCGAAGCCTTCGAACGCGGCCAGAGCGACGACATCGCGGGCGTGATGTTGAAGCGCCAGGCGGCAGCGATCGACTTCGAGACTGCGCTCCAGGTTCGCAACCGGCTGCTCGGCGCCTATCGCGATCTGATGAACATGCCGGTCTGACGACGTGAGCGAGGGAGCCCTTGTCGTCCCGCGCGGTGCGCCCGCGCCGACATCGCTGCGCGGGCTGAAGACCGCCACCATGCTGACACAGCTGCAGCCGATCTCGCCGCAACTGCTGCGGCGCGCAGCGCCGCTGGCCGCGGCCGCGGCGTTGCTGGCGCTCGCCGTGCTGGGCTGGAGCTGGCTGTCGCCCGCACCGCGCGTGCCGTTGTTTCCCGGCCTGTCCGACGCGGACAAGGCGGCCGTCAGCCAGACGCTGCAGGCAGCAGGGTTCGATGTCGAGCTCGATGGCGCGACGGGCGCGGTGACCGTGCCGCGCGCCGACCTGCAGCGCGCGCGGATCGCGCTTGCAGCGCAGGGCCTGCCGAAAGCGGTTCCGGGCGGCTACGATCTGCTCGGCGATCTGCCGCTGGGCGCCAGCCGTTCGCTCGAGCGCGCGCGGCTGAAGCAGGCGCAGGAAGGCGAGCTCGCCCGCGCGGTCGAGGGGATGGCGGGCGTGGCCTCGGCCCGCGTGCTCCTGGGCCTGCCCGACCAGACGCCGTTCCTGCGCGACGCCGCGGCTCCGAGCGCGAGCGTGTTCGTCGCCTTGCAGTCCGGCCGCGCGCTGGGCGATGGCCAGGTGCGCGCGATCCAGCATCTCGTCGCATCGTCGGTCCCCGGTCTGGCCGCCGAGCATGTCAGCGTGGTCGATGGATCGGGGCAGTTGCTCTCGGGCGACAGCGACGGCGGCCCGCTGGGCGAAAGCGCGCGCGAACTCGCCCACCGCCAGCGGCTCGAGCGGCTCTATCGCGAGCGCGTGATCTCGCTGCTGACGCCCGTCGTGGGGCAGGGCAACTTCTCGACGCAGGTCAATCTAGACCTCGATTTCACGCGCTCCGAGGCGACGAGCGAGCGCTACAGCCCGGGCGCGCTGCGCAGCGAGGCCACGAGCAGTCGCCAGGACGCCACGCCCGCGCCGCGCGGCATTCCCGGAGCGCTCTCCAACCTCGCGCCGCCGCCGCCGACCACCAGCGCCACTCCGCCCGCATCGCTGCAGCCCGGGGCCGCGCCGCAGCCCGCTCAGCAGGGGCCGCTGAACAGCGAGACCAGCGCCACGCGAAACTTCGAACTCGGCCGCGACGTGTCGGTGCGGCGCGAACCCGTCGGCAGCGTGCGCAAGCTCGCGGTCGCAGTCGTGATCCGCGCCGACGCCGCCAAGTCGGCCGACCCGGCGATGCTGCGCGACCTCGTCTCGGCCTCGCTCGGTGCCGACCAGCGGCGCGGCGACGTGGTAACCGTCGTCCGCGCCCCGTTCAGCCCGCCTGCAGCCGAAGCCGCGGTGCCGATGTGGCGCCAGCTGGTCGACGCGCATGCCGGGAAGGCCGTTGCGCTGATCGCGGTGCTCGGAGCGGCAGCGATCCTGAGGCCCAAGCTCCGCCGCCGCCAGGCGCAGCCCGCAGCCGAAGCGTCCGCCGAACCGCCCGCGCCAGCAGACGGGCCGGAGCGCGGCGAGGCCGAGGCGTCTGCGGCGCAGCTGCCGGGCACCGAGGCAACCGCGCTGCTGACCTCCGCCAACAGCTACGACGCCAAGATCGAGGCGATCCGCCGTTTCGCGAGCGACGATCCGGCACGCGCGACCGCGGTGCTGAAGCAGCTGCTGACCGAAAGCGCCCCGGCATGAGCGCGCCCCAGACCTCGCTCGCACAGCTCACCGGCGAACAGAAAAGCGCGATCATCCTGCTGCTGCTCGGCGAGGAACAGGCGGCGGCGCTGCTCGGACAATTGAGCCCGCGCGAGGTTCAGGCCGTCGGCCACGCGATGTTCGCGGTCGCGAGCGTGGGGCAGGCGACGGTCGCGCAGGTACTCGACGAGTTCGTCGAGCTCGCGCGCGCTGCGACCGGAGTGGGGCTCGGTGCCGAACCTTATATCCGCTCGGTGCTGTCGCGCGCACTCGGCGAGGATCGTGCGCAGGGCCTCCTCACGCGCATCACGCCAGCCGACCGCGAGGCCGGGCTCGACGTGCTGCAATGGATGGACGCACGCGCGATCGCCGAGCTGGTGCAGGGCGAGCATCCGCAGGTGATCGCCGCGGTGCTGACCTGCGTTGCGCCCGAACTTGCGGGCGAGGTGCTCGAACTGATGCCGCCCGGCCTGCAGCCTGACCTCATCCGCCGCGTCGCGACGCTGGAGGCGATCCCGCCCGAGGGGCTGGCCGAGCTGGAGCGCGTGCTGCAGCGCCCGCCAGGCGGCGTGGCGCCGGCGGGCGCCGCAGGTCCGCAGGGCGGCGTGCTCGCGGCCGCGCGGATCATGAACCACGCGCGCTCGGCCTCCGAGCAGCGCATCCTCCGTGCGCTCGCCGAGGCCGACCCCGAGCTCGGCCAGGCGATCCAGGACAACATGCTGACTTTCGACCAGCTGCGCACGCTCGACGACAAGTCGCTCGGCGCGCTGGTACGCGCAATCGAGCAGGACGTGCTGGTGCTGGCGCTGAAGGGCGCCGACGAGCGGCTGCGCGCGCGGCTGCTGGCGGGGATGACGCAGCGCGCAGCCCAGACGATCGAGGGCGAGATGGAGACGATGGGCCCCGTGCGCCTCGCCGACGTGCAGGAAGCCCAGAAGTCGATGCTCGCGACCGCGCGCCAACTCGCCGAGCAGGGCGCGATCATGCTCGGCCGGAGCGACGACTTTGTCTGAGCCAGCGGGCGGTGAGGCGGCGGGCTTCGTGCCGGTTCGGTGGCCGGTACGCGTGCCGTTCACGCCCGTGCGCCGCCGCGACTCCGCTTGGGTCGCGCGTCCGCAGTCGTCAATCGCTGCGAACCTCGCGGCCGGGACTTCGGATGCAAGGGCGATCGTCGACGATTGCGACGAGGTTCGGACCGTCGCCCGCGATCGGCGAGCCGGGGAGGGCAGGGCGGACACGGACGGGCCGCCCGCACATGGCGAAGCGGCCGCCAGTGCCGCCGACCACGAGCAGGCGAACCGCGATCTCCGCTCGGCCTTCGAGGCAGGTCGTGCCGAGGGCGAGCGCGCGGCCGCCTCGGCGCTTGCGCCCCGCATCGCGCTCCTCTCGCAGCTGACGGACGAACTGACCGAAGCCTTGCGCGCGCCCGAAGCCTATCTGGAGCCGCTGATCGCAGCCGCTGCCGCCGCGCTTCTTGAAGCTGCACTCGGCGCGCTCCCGGATGCGGTTCGCAGCACCGTCATCGAACGCGCCCGCGCCGCCGCCGGGCGCCTGTCCGGGGCGGACGCGCTGACGATCGCGCTTCACCCAGCCGATCACGACGCGCTCGCGGCGGACTGGGCGCCACCCGCCGGAGCAGCGCTCGTCGCCGACCCGGCGCTGCCACCCGGCGCGGTGCGCGTCAGCGCAGGCAGCAGCGCGATCGAGGACCGGCCCGGCGACCGCCTGCGTCGCCTCGCCGCAGCGCTCGACCGACCAGACCCGCGGGCATGACGGGGTCGGCCTGGGCGCACGCCGCCGACCGCTTCGCGGCGCGGATCCCCACCACCGAGCCGCCCCGCTCGGGCGCGGTCACCGCCGCGCATGGCGGGCTGGTGCTCGCTCGCGGCCTCGACGCCGAGACCGGCACGCTCTGCGCGATCGCGCGCGGCGACGGCGATCCGCTCGAAGCCGAGGTCGTCGGCTTCCGCGGCAGCGAACTCGTGCTGCTGCCCTTCGACGACCCGTCGGGCCTCGTGCCCGGCGCCCGCGTGACCCCGCGCGCGCAGGGTCGCCTCGCTGCCGTGGGCGCGGGCGTGGCCGGCCGCGTGCTCGATGCGCTCGGCCACCCCGCCGACGGCCTCGGCCCGATTCCGCCGGGCGAAGCGCGCCCGCTCGGTGGCACCAGCGGCGCTCCGCTCGACCGCGCCCCGGTGCGTCAGCCGATCGCGACGGGTGTCCGCGCCATCGATGCGTTCGCCACGATCGGCCGCGGTCAGCGCATCGGGCTGATGGCTGGGAGCGGCGTGGGTAAGTCGGTGCTGCTCGGCATGATCGCGCGCGATGCCGCTGCCGACGCGGTCGTCGTCGGGCTGGTCGGCGAGCGCGGGCGCGAGATCGCCGACTTCCTGGAAACCAAGCTGCCGCCGCACCTCCGCTCGCGCGCGACGATCGTCGCGGCGACCGCGGGCCATGCTGCACCGCTCCGCGTTCGGGCAGCGCTGCGCGCGGCGGCCATTGCCGAGCACGTGCGCGAGCGCGGCGGGCACGCGCTGCTGCTGATGGACAGCCTGACGCGCGTCGCCCACGCGCAGCGCGAGATCGGCCTTGCGCTTGGCGAGCCGGCCTCGGCGCGCGGCTATCCGCCCTCGGCGCTCGCGCTCATCGGTCGGCTGGTCGAACGGGCCGGCGCCTGCGCGCGAAGCGGGGGCGCGGTGACCGCGGTTTATACCGTGCTCGCCGATGGGGACGATGCCCAGGATCCAGTCGTCGACACCGCCCGCGCCATCCTCGATGGGCATATCGTGCTCGATCGCGGGCTTGCCGAGCGCGGCCACTATCCGGCGATCCACCCGGTGCGCTCGCTCAGCCGCTGCATGTCCGATCTTGTCACGCCCGAGCACGCCGCAGCCGCGCGGACGCTGCGCCGCCACTACGCGCTGTACGAGGAGAACCGCGACCTGTTCGCGATGGGCGCCTACCGCCCCGGCCAGGACGCCGAGCTTGACGCGGCCGTCGCGGCCCAGCCCGCGCTGTCAGGCTTCCTGGCGCAGCGCCCGGATGAGACCGCCGGGTTCGCCGACACGGTCGCGCGTTTGCAGGCACTGGTCTGACGACAGTGCGCGGGCGGGTGATCGCGATCGCTCGTGGCCGTGGCGCGGGGCGGCATGACCGCGAGGCGGCAGCTCGATGAAGCGCGGCCCGCTCGCGCGCCTGCTGCGCCGCCGGACGGTCGAAAGCCGCGCTGCGCGCCGGTCGGCGCAGGCTGCTGTGGCGGCGCTGACCGCTGCGGAAGCGCAGGCACAGCGGCTCGCCGGATTGCGTTCCGGGATCGCGGCTCCGGTCGGTCGCATCACGGCGTCCGCGGTCGCGCAGCATGGGGCGGCATGCGCGCGCCTCGACCGGATCGAGGCAGCCGCGCAGGAGCGGATCGCTGCGCTCAGGCGTCAAGCGGCTGACGCAGCCGCCGCCGCTCGTTTGACGCAACAGCAGGCCGATGCCGTCGCGGATGCGTGCGCCCGCCACGCGGCCGAGGCGGCGGCCACTGCGGAACGCCGGAAATCTGAGGCTATGGCCGCTTTGGCACGTCGCTTGCTGCCATCCGATTGAACCGATGCTGCCGATGCCCGCCCTGCCGCTGCCGACCCTGACGCCGGACCTTGGCCTGCGTCCGCCCGCCGCCGCCGCCGCGAGCCGGGCAGGGTTCAAGGCTGCCATGGCAGCCGCCAACGTCACCGCTCACATGGCCGGCAATGCAGGAGCCTCGAACGCCGGGCTCGCTTGCGTGACAACGCCCGGAGAGAGCGATGGCTCGATGGCGCTTGCTCGGTCCGCATCGTTGTCGCCCCGTGAGGACCTCGCGGCGGCTCCCGAGCCGACCCCCGTGCGGATTGCGGCAGAGGAGCCCCCCGCTGCCCCGGACGATCTCTCGGCAGGGACGGGTCGCGCCTGCCCACCCGAGGACATGGCGGCAGCCGCCGCGGGTCGCGCCTTGATGCCGCTGGCCGCGGGAACGACTTCGTGGGCGGAGCAGGCGCTTCCTCTGACCGAGCGCGACGCGTGGTCCGCAAGCGAACGGGACGGCCACATTGCCGGGGCGAGCAGCGCGGAGCTGTCACCTCCGCCCGCTCCACCATTAAGATTCGATGCGCCGGCGCTCGCAGGGTCGGCTGCTCCCGCGCCCCAGCCCGCCCCTTCCCGGGCGAAGCTGTCCGCCGACGATGCGAGCGCCGCGCAAGCGCCGGAGGTCGGCGCTGGTCGCGCAACCCGCGCTCGGCGGGCGTCCGGTTCGCCCTCCGGACCCGCGCCGACGCACGATGAGCGCTCGGCGCGTGTTCGCCCAGCACCTGCGCGCGGCCACGTCACCCGCTCGGGCAACGTTGGCTCCGCCGAGGAAGTCCCCGCCTTACCGGTTTCGACGTTGGAGGCGGCCGGGCGGGCGGCAAGCGGGCCTGGAGCGGCTCTGGTCTCCGAAGCGGTCGATGGTCGTCTCCCCGCGGCCCTTGCGCTCATGCCTGCTCCCGAATCGCGGGGCGGCGCATGGCTCGCCGGGACTGCCGCACCTGCGGTCCGCCAGCCGTCACCGGAGCGACCCGGCCGCGTCACGGGCCAGCTACTCGGATCGGCGAGCGGCGAGCAGCCTGGGTCAAGAGGTCGGACGATCGATCCCGCCGAGCTTCAGGTCACGGCTGCGCGGACGGCGGCGGTGCCGCCCCTGCCGTGCCAAACGGCGGATTCCCTAGGTCTGGGTGCGTCGAAGTGGATCGATGCCCGCGGCGCCGGCTCGCCTCGACGAGACGACGCTCCGCCGGCGCCGGTGCCGCTTAGCCCGGTGCCGATCGCTGCCGCAGACGCGCAGAGGCTGCGGGCCCCCGCGCCGGAAACGATCCCAACCGGCAGCGCGAGCGTCGCGCCTGCTGACGCTCCGTCGAACCCAGGCCCGATCGCCGACAAGCTGCTCCCCGGCGGCGCGCCGGTAACGGCTGCTGACGTCGTTCGCGGAGATCCGAGCGGTCTGAGCGTCAGTGACGTCGATCCATCCCCGGCGGGGCAGCTGGCCGCCGGGCTGTCCGCTGCCCGCGGTGCGAACGGCTCGGGGCACCAGAGCCGTGCGCCGCGTGGTGCCGAACACGCACGCGACGCGATCACGAACCATCCCGCGGCGGCAACCGCTGTCGATCTGCGGATGGTCGGCGATGCTTCAGAGCCCGCCCGACCCGCCCGGGTTCCAGCTCCCGCGACACCGGACGCGGCCGGCGCGCAGCCGAACGTGGCTCGCGTGTCCGCGCGGGGACCGGACGCGAGCATGACCGACCCCGCGACGACCCCCGAGCTTAGCCGCGGGCGACGGCCCGCGCCTGAAGTGGCCTCACTCGCCGCAGCGTCTGCGTCGGCGCACCCGCTCTTTCAGCCGACGACTGCAGCTGCTGCACGGGCCGGCGAACCGCACGCGCAAGCACCGGCGACGGCGAGCGGAGCCGCCGCGTCCCCGTCCACCGCGGCGCTTGATCCCGCTGGACCGCCCGGCACGGACGCGCGCTCCGAGCTTCGCGTCACGGCCGGGCAGCTCGGGCCGGTCACCATCCGGATCGAGCGTAGCGGGCCAGCGCTCAATGTGACGCTCGGGGCGATGCGGGCGGACGCTGAAGCGGTTCTGCGCGACGGGCTCGATACGCTCGAGCGCAGCCTCGCGGCGAGCAACGCCGGGCCGCTGGCGTTGTCGGTCGCCACGCAGCCGGGGCGCGACGAACACGCCGCACCGCGTCATGCGCTCACGCTACTCGCTGCCTCGGCGCCGAGCGCGGGGGACCCGGCAGCAACGACTCCGGGTCCGCTGCCAGCACCCACGCCATCGCTCGCTGCGACCGATCCGGCGCAGCTTGATCCGCAGCGGGGCAACCCGGCGTCAACCGGCCCGTATCCGCCCGCGACCGGGTCTCCGGGGGAGCAGCCGGGCACGCCGCACCGCCATCCCAACCATGGCCATGGTGCCGACACGCCCGGCACCGGAGCGCAGCCCGATGGCGAGCGCCACCGGCATCGCGACCACGCGACCAGTCAGCCCGCCGCCCAAGGTCACGCTGGATACCGCCGCTCGAACCCCTCAGCCACCCGTCAGCCCGCCCGATCAGCCCTGAAAGGCCGAGTTCATGTCCTCGCCTGATCCCGCCGCGGCCGCGGCCGCGCCCGAGCCTGCGCGCAAGCGCGGCATCGCACGCAAGCTCGTCCCCGCCATTCTCGTCCTCGTCGCTGCGGGCGGCGGTGCGGCTGCGATGCATTTCCTCGCGCCCAGGCTCGGGGCGGCTCCGGTGCATGCCAAACCCGCGCCCGATCCGCTGCGCTATGAGCGGCTGGAGGGCGCGTTCACCACCAATCTCGCTGGATCGCAGCGGCTGATCCAGGTCGAGCTCGGAGTGGCCGTCGCGGGCGGCGAACCCGCCGTTACGGGCCTCCATGCGCTCGAACTGCCGCTGCGCTCCGCCGTACTCGAAGTGCTTGGCCAGCAGGGTGAGACGGCGGTTGCCACTCCGGCGGGCCGCGCCGCGCTCCAGCGCCAGCTGCGCGCCGCGATGAACCGCGTCACCAGCGCGCGCGGTGCGGGCACGCCGGTCGAGAGCGTCTATTTCACCAGCTGGGTTATCCAGTGAGCATCGCGGCGCTGATCCCCGCCGGGCGGCGCGGCGCACCCGGCGCGGCCGAGGTGCCCGGCGCTGCCGCCGCGCTCGCCCCCGCGATGGACCGCGTGCTGCGCGCATTGCGCCGCGCGCTCGGCACCGTCGCGCGGGCGCCTGCGGCCGTCACGGCCGAGCCACCGGCGCTGATCGCGATCGACGATTATCTCGCCGCGTCGCCGCAGCCCTTCAGCGCGGCGCTGATCCGGGCCGAGCCGACGCGCGGCCATCTGCTCGTAACCGTTCCGCAGCCGCTGGCCTCCGCGCTCGTCGAAGGACTGTTCGGCGGGCGCGCGACGGTTGCGGCGCGCTCCGCCGCCGAGCTGACACCGGCCGAGGAGCGCGTCATGCTGCGTCTGGCCGAGAGCATCGCGGCCGCCCTGCTTCGCGCCTGGCCTCCAGCGGCAGCCGTGAGCTTCATGAGCGCCGGATTGGAGACGAGCGCGCAGGGCGCAGCCGCGATCGATCCCGAGGGTGCGGTGACACTCTATCCGTTCGCGATCGAGCTCAACGGCTCGACCACCCGCCTCGATGTGATCTGGCCGCACAGTCTGCTGCGCGCGCTGGTGCCGCTGCTGCATCCGCGCGCTGACGTGGTCGATGCAGGCTCGTCCGCTTGGGCCGCGCGCCTCGCGGGGGCGGCTGCGCGCGCGCCGCTCGTGCTCCACGCCCGCATCGGCGACGCGCAGATCTCCGTCCGATCGCTGCTGAGGCTTACCCCAGGCACGGTGATCCCCTTCCGCCCGCGCCCGGCCGCGGCGCTCACCGCGGGAGGACAGGTGGTCGCCGAAGGCGAGCTCGGAGCAAGCGGAAACGCCGCGGCAGTCAGGATCACCCGGCTCGCCAGCCGGACCGTGCAACTTGGGGAGACAGGCGAATGAACGGCGGCAGGCCGATTGACCCGGCGGGCCTTGGACGGCTGGGCGGCATCGAGGTGCGGGTGTCGGTCGAGGCGGGAGCCGTGCGGCTGACGATTGCCGACGTGCTCGCGCTCGGCGAGGGCGCCGTCGTCGACCTTGACCGGCCTGCGAACGACCAGGTCGATCTGCTGGTGAACGGCTGCGCGGTCGCCCGCGGGGAGGTCGTGTCGGTCGACGGACGGTTGAGCGTGCGCGTGACCGAAGTCGTCGCACCAGCACCCGGCGCAGCGGAGTGGGCCGCGTGACGGTCGATCACACACTGCCCCTCGTCCGGCTGGCCGATGCCGGGGCGGCCCTGCTCGCCGCGGCGGGCGCCGCGCTTGGCATGGGCGAGCGCCGCCGCGCCCGCTCCACGTCCACGCCGCGCGAGCCGGTGCTGCGCGTGACCGCGCGCGCTGGCCTTGCGCCGGGCGTGCAGCTGGTGGGCGTGGCGTTCGGCGGCCGCACACTGCTCCTTTCGGTCACGCGGAGCGGCGCGTCGCTGCTCTGCGACGCCGGCGAAGCGGTTCCGGGCGATGCGTAGGTTGTTCTGGCCGATGCTGGCGGCCGCCATCTTCGCGGGGGGCAGCGCCGCCGCCGAGCCGAGCGGGGCGCTCCAGCTCGCCGGGCGCGCGCTCGCCGGGGCGGCCCAGGGCAACGCGCCGCCGATGGGACTGCCGTTGCAGCTGCTGGTGCTGATGGGTCTGCTCGCGGTGCTGCCCGGCATGCTGCTCTTGATGACGGCGTTCACGCGCATCGTGATCGTGCTGGCGCTGCTGCGCCAGGCGCTCGGCCTCGGGCAGACGCCGCCCAATCAGGTGATCGTCGGCCTGGCGCTGTTCCTGACGCTGTTCGTGATGGCGCCGCAGGCCGAGCGGATCGACGAAGGCGCGCTCAAACCCTACGCAGCGGGGCAGATTCCGCTCGAGACCGCGCTCGATCGCGGCTCGGCCGAGCTGCGCGGCTTCATGGTCCGCCAGACGCGCGCGCGCGATCTCCGGCTCTTCCTCGATCTCGCCCGGCGTCCACCCCTCGCCCGCGGCGAAGAGGTACCCTTCGCGATCCTTGCGCCGGCGTTCGTCACATCGGAGCTGAAGA
The DNA here is from genome assembly GCA_032249695.1 of Sphingomonadaceae bacterium. Lineage (GTDB taxonomy): Bacteria > Pseudomonadota > Alphaproteobacteria > Sphingomonadales > Sphingomonadaceae > JAVVHE01. The sequence continues at coordinate 20,340 of JAVVHE010000024.1, forward strand.
CGGCGTTCGAAATCGGCTATCTCATCTTCCTGCCGTTCCTAGTCATCGATCTGGTCGTTGCGTCGGTGCTGATGGCGCTTGGCATGATGATGCTTTCGCCGACCACGATCAGCCTGCCGATCAAGCTCGCGCTGTTCGTGATGGTCGATGGCTGGGTGCTCGCGTGCGGCAGTCTGGTCTCCTGCTTCGGAGGCGGCTCATGACCGATGCCGACGTGCTCGGCGCGGGCAGCCACGCGCTGAAGACCTTTGTGCTTGCGCTTGGGCCCGCGATGCTCCCGGCGCTGGTGGCAGGGCTGCTGGTCGCGATCGTCCAGGCTGCGACATCGATCAACGAATCCGCGCTCGGCTTCGCAGCCAAGCTCATCGCAACCGCTGCAGCGCTGCTGCTGCTTGGCGGCCTGCTCGCGCGGCTGCTAAGCGAGCTGATCGTCGACGCGTTCGAGCGCGTGCCCGCGCTGGGACAATAATGCCCGGCGACGCCACACTCGAACACTGGCTCGCGAGCTTCGCCTTCGCGCTGATCCGGTGCGGCGCCGCTTTCGCTGCAACCCCACCCTTCGCGGGCCGTGCGCTGCCGCTCCGTGCGCGCTCCGCGGCGGCTGCAGCGACTGCGCTCGCTGCCTCGGGAGCGCACCCGATGCCCGATCTCGCGCTCGCGTCGGTCGCGGGCTTTACCGCCGCTGCTGCCGAACTCGTCACCGGCGCAGCGATCGGATTTGTGCTGCAAGTGGCGTTCGCGGGCGCGATCGTCGCGGGCGAGCAGATGGGCTCGGTCGCGGGCATGGGCTTCGAAAGCTTTGCTGATCCGCTCTCGGGCGCGCACAGCCCTGCGGCAGGACAGTTTCTGACCGCGCTCGCGACGCTGCTGTTTTTCGCGGCCGATGGCCATCTCGTCCTGATCCGCGCGCTCGCCGATAGCTACGTCGCGATCCCGCCCGGTCACTGGCCCGGTTCGGCCCGCCTGCAAGCCGTGGCCGCGTTCGGCAGCGAGCTGTTCGCGGCCGCGCTCGCGCTCGCGCTGCCGGTCGTCGCCGCAGTGGTCGCGGTCAACTTGGCCCTTGCTGTCCTCACTCGCTCGGCGCCGCAGATGAACCTGTTCGCGATCGGCCTGCCCGCGACGGTCGCGGCAATGGCTGCGATGCTCGCACTGGCGCTGCCGGGGATGGCCGAGCGGAGCACCGCGCACGTCGGCGACGCGCTCCGCCTGATCCGCACGCTGACCGGGCGCTGAGACATGGCCGAGAGCGCGGGCGAACGCACCGAGGCGCCGACCCCCAAGCGCCGCCGCGAGGCGGCCGAGCGCGGCGACCGCCCCAACCTTGCCGACCTCGGCCCGGCATTGACGACGATCGTTGGGGGCGTGTGGCTGCTTGCAGGCGGCGGAACGCTCGCCGACCGGCTTGGCGCGGTCCTTCGCGGAGCTCTCACCTTCCGCCACAGTCCCGGGACGGAGTTCGATCCCGGTGGCGCGGCGCTCCGCCTCGCGCTCGGCATCGCGCCAGCCCTTGCCGTGGTGCTCGCCGCGACCGCGTTCGCCTCGATTGCCGCCGGGCTTGCCGCGGGCGGCTGGCGGTTCAACGCTGCATCGCTCGCGCCCAAGTGGTCGCGCATCAACCCTGCTGCGGGCCTCGCGCGCATGTTCGGCAGGCAGGCACTCGGCGGTCTGGCGAAGGCGCTGCTCAAAATCGCCAGTGTCGGCGCGGCGGCTGCGTTAGCACTGGCCGGCCTCGTGCCCTATGCGGCGGCGCTCGCCGCAGCCGACCCAGGCCCGGCCACCATGCTCGCTGCGGCGCGGATCGCGGGCGTGCTGATCGCAACCGGCGCGGCGCTGGGCATCGTCGCTGCGATCTCGACGCCGTTCGCGTTGCTCGCGTGGCTCAAGCGGCTGCGCATGACGCGGCAGGAGTTGCTCGACGAGCATAAGGAGCAGGAGGGCAACCCCGAGGCCCGCGCGGCCCGCCGCCGCCGCCAGCGCGAGCAGGCGCGCGCCGGGGTGCGCCCGGCGCTGGCTCAGGCGAACGTGGTCATCACCAACCCCACGCATTTCGCAGTCGCGCTACGCTACGACCGGGAGCGCGACCGTGCGCCGGTCGCCGTCGCGCGCGCGCGGGGCGATGCGGCGCTCGCCATCCGCGATGCTGCACGTGACCTGGGACTGCCGGTCATCGACCATCCCGAACTCGCGCGCGCGCTCTATTTCACCACGCGCCGCGACCGCGAGATCGCGCCCGAACTCTACGCCGCCGCTGCGACCGTGCTCGCATGGGTATTCTCGCTGGAACGGGCGGGCGCACGGCGCCCGGCGCCGCAGCCGCCCGTGCCCAACTCGCTCCGTTTTGACGAGAATGGCCGCCCGCTCGCCTAAACGGCCGCGCGTCCGCGCCGTCTTGCCGGGCATGGCCTTCCCTGCCGCACCGCTGCCATGACGATCGTCACCACGCTCGGCGCCGGGTCGGGCATCGATATCCAGAAGCTCGCGGGCGACATTGCCGAGGCGCAGCGCGCCGCACGCGCAGCGCCGCTGACCGCCCGATCGGATCGTGCGCAGGCGCGGATCTCGGCGCTCGCGGGCATCGCGCAGGAGCTCGATCAGTTCGCGCGCTCGGTCGATGGGCTGGCGAGCAGCGGTGCGCTCGGCCCGCAGGCGACATCGAGCGACCCCGCCGCCATCGCAATCCGGCGTTTGCCGGGCCGTGCCGCGGAGGAAGGTTCGCGCACGATCGAAGTCACCCGCCTCGCCACGGCCCAGACACTGCGCTCGGCTCGATTTGCCGACGTCACGGCGCCGGTCGGCGAGGGCGCGATCGTGATCACCGAGGGCAGCGGTGCCGCACAGCGTCGCACGACCGTGCGGATCGGCGCGGCCAACAACAGCCTCGCCGGGCTGCGCGACGCGATCAACGCAAGCGGATCCGGCGTCACGGCCTCGCTCGTTGCCGACGGCGGGGGCAGCCGCCTCGTGGTGCGCGGCCGTGAGGGGTCAGCAAACGGCTTCACGGTCTCGCCCGCACTCGAGGGCGGACCGCAGGGCTTTCGTTACCCACCAGTTGGCGGCACCGGCCTGGAGCTCGCAACCGCGGCGGCCGACGCGCAGCTGTCGGTCGACGGCGTCGCGGTCGAGCGCGGCTCCAACCGGCTGGATGACGTGCTGCCCGGCTTCGAGATCGAATTGCGGCGCGCAGCGAACGGCCCGGTCTCGCTGACTGCCGAGCGCCCCGCATCGCAAGCGCGCGACATCGCCGATGCGTTCGTTGCGGCCTACAACAGCCTCGCCGCGCGCCTTGCGGCAGCCACCCGCGGCCGCTCAGACGGGAACGAGGCAGGGCCGCTCCAAAGCGCAAGCGCTGTGCGCAGCCTCGCGGCCGAGCTGTCGCGCCTGACCGCGACAGAGATTGCTGGCCGCAGCCTCGGCGCGCTCGGCTTCCGCACGGGGCGCGACGGCCAGCTGACGCTCGATCGCGAACAGTTCGACCGAGCCGTCGCGGCCGATCCCGGCGCGCTCGATGCGCTGATCGCGCCCGTCCGCCGCTCCAGCAGCGCAGCGGTGACGGTCAGCTCCGCGCCGTCGGGCCGCTCGGGCCGCTTCGAGATCACCGACCTGCAACCCGCCCGCGCGGGCACCTTGACGGGTGAGTCCGCGAGCGCAGCATTTGCAACCCCGCTTGAGATCGATGCGCCCGGCGCGAGCTTCTCCCTCGCAGTCGACGGCGGTGCGGCGGTTGCTGTCACGGTTGCGGCCGGCGGCTATGCAAGCGGCGAGGCGTTCGCCGCTGCGCTCGAAGCGGCCGCGAACAGCGCGCTCGCCGGATCCGCCCGCCGGATCAGCGCCGACTGGGTCGGTGACCGCCTGCGGCTGACGTCGGCGAGCGTGGGCGCCACGTCACGCCTCGGGCTCAGCGGCATTGAGCCATGGCTCACCGCCCGTCTTGGCCTCGACACGGCCGTCGCCGAACCCGGCGCAGCCGCCCGCGGGCGCATCGCTGGTGTCGAGGCGGTCGGCTACGGCACTCGGCTCACCGCAGCTGCCGGCTCGCCGGCGTCGGGGCTGGTGCTGGAGATCGGCGCCGCCCCGCCGCAGGCCGCCACCATCACGATCGAGGACGGCCTCGCACAGCGTCTGACGCGCCTCTCCGCCGCGATGACCGGGCCGGGCGGCGCGCTCGCCTCGGCGCAGGAGACCCGCCGGTCGACGACGCTCGCCCAGGCGCTGACCGACCTTCAAAAGCGCGCCACCACCGAACGCGCGGCGTTGCTCCGCCAGTTTACGACGATGGATCGCGCGGTGTCCGCCTTCAAGGCGACCGGCGCCCAGCTGCAGCAGCAGATCGACCTTTGGACCAAGCCCAACCGCTGAAGGACCCTGGCCTCATGAGCACACCCGCAGCCCGCGCCCGCGCCTATCGCGAAACGAACGTTGCCAGCCGCGTCGCGGGCGCGAACCCGCACCAGCTTGTCCAGATCCTGTTCGATGAAGCGCTTGCCGATCTGGCAGCCGGGCGCCGCGCCGCCGAGATCCGTGACTACGCGCAGAAAAGCCGCCACCTGAGCCATGCAGCGACGATCGTCGCTGCGCTTGAAGGCTGTCTCGATCACCGGCTCGGCGGCGAGCTCGCCGCCAATCTCGCGCTCGTTTACGCCTTCGTCCGCGCACGCATCCTGCGCGGGGCCGCGCGCAACGACCTCGCCGCGCTCGACGAGGCGGCAGCCACGCTCGCGGAAATCGCGGAGGCATGGGCCACGATCCAACCCCGCCCCGCAACCACGCGTGTTGCGGCATAGTCCGGCCAGCGGCGGCGAGGCTCATCTCAGACGCTTCTTGCCCGGCTCTTGCTCCGGCCCGAACCCGGCCTAGAGAGACGGCTTCAACCGGGCGGGAGAGTAACGGCATGGGCGCGCGGCGATTGACGGCCGAGCGGGTCGAGAAGGTCTGGGGCCGCCGCGACCTCGGGCCGTGGTTCGACGACGTCGACCCCGATCATGCCGCCATCGGCGAGATCTGGTTCGCAGCGCCTGGCGACCCAGAACTCATGGTGAAGGTCCTGTTCACCAGCGAGCGGCTCTCGATCCAGGTCCACCCCGACGATGCCGCGGCGCGCGCAGCCGGATATCCGCGCGGTAAGGACGAGGCCTGGCTCGTGCTGGCAGCCGAGCCCCGCGCGGTCATCGGCATTGGCACGAAGCGTCCGCTCAGCGCAGCCGAACTGCGCGCCGCGGCGATCGACGGCTCGATCGAGACGCTGCTCGATTGGCGTCCGGCGATGGCGGGTGACGTGTACTACTCGCCCGCGCGCACGGTCCACGCGATCGGGCCGGGGCTGGTGCTCGTCGAAGTCCAGCAGAATGTCGACCTGACCTACCGCCTCTACGACTACGGCCGTCCGCGCGACCTGCAGCTGGACGAAGGAGTCGCTGTCGCCCGCGCCGTGCCCTTCGGCTCGAAGTCGGACCCGTTCCCGATCGAGCCCGGCCGAACCCGGCTCGCGCAAGGCCCGGCATTCACCATGGAGCGCTGGGACGGTGCGGGGTGCAACGCGCTCGAACCTCGCTGCGCGTGGGTCACATGTCTCGCCGGCTCGGCCCACATCGGCGGCGCGGTGATGCGTCCGGGCGAGTGCTGGCTGGGCAACCGCGGGTCCGTGATCGACCGCGCGACGGATGCAAGCCTGCTCGTCGCCTATCCGCCGGACACCGCCGGCTGACATCCCCCAGCGCGAGCGTCGGCAGCCGCAACCCGCGGCTTTCGGCGACGGGTGCCGGCGCTTCGTTCCGGTCACCTGCGAGCCGGCAGCGAGACTGCGCTAGGTTCGCCCTGGTCGGATCGCCCGCCCTCGTCGACCGGCGCGTTTCGCGCGCGGCTAATGCTCCGGCGTGGCGACGACGCCGCGTCTGCGCTGCGCGACCGACTTCCGCCCCTCGGCCGCAGTCAGTGGGACCGGGCCAGGGACCTGTGCAGCTCACGGTGCGATTGGTCGGTCAGCGACCGCTTGACGAGCGCCCCGGCCGAACCCGCCGCGGCCGAAATCACCCCCAGCGCGGCCGGTCAGATCCGGCTGCTGACCGCGATCGCCGCGCGGCAGCCTGCGCGGATCAGCGCCGACAGGATCGGATAACCGGGCGTGCTCTCGGCGTCGTGCGCCAGTGCGGTATCGCGATGCTCGGCCTCGTCCGCGCGGAAGTCGGCGATGTGCTCTCTAAGCTCGGGGTCAGATCCGTCGGCCAGCACGTCGAGCTGCGCGCCGTAATGGCGGTCGATCTCTTCTTCCACAGCCGCGGTGCACGCCATCGCTGCGCGCGGGCCAAGCAGCGCGGTCGCAGCGCCCAACGCAAAACCGGCGGCGTGCCACAGCGGGCCGATCAGTGTCGGGCGGGCACGGCGTTCGAGCAGCAGCCGGTCGAACGTCTCCAGATGCCGCCGCTCCTGCGCGGCCATGTGCCGGATGAGCGGCGCATGGCTGTGGCGATCGCCGATGACCGCGAGCTGGCCCGCGTAGATCCGCGCCGCGCCATATTCGCCTGCGTGATCGACCATCAGGATCGAGCCGGTCTTCTCGCGGCGGTCGCCGGGCAGGCGCGGGGGGCGGGTGCGATGCGCGGGGGTGACGTCCGCCACGGTCTGCAGTCGTTCGGGGCTTTGGTGCTCGGTCATGCGGCTGTGTAGCGCGTGCCGCCGCGCTGCGCACGGGCGAGCATCGCCGCACCGGTGATCGACGCCGCGATCGACACGACCGCGTTCCACGCTGCCAGCGACAGCGCAGCAAACGACCATGCGATCGCGTCGCAGCGCACCACGGGCGCCGCGAGGATCGCAGCGTTGAAGCCGCCGAGGCCCAGATCGGTCGACGAACAGCTCGTCGGCCCGGTCCACCAGCCCTGCTCGACGCCCGCATGGAAGGCGCCCAGCGCACCCGCCGTGAGTACGGCGCCCGCCGCCAGCCACAGCAGCGGCCGGCGCGTGCCCGGCAACGCCCACGCAATCCCCGCCAAACCGATCGCGGCGAGGTGCGGCCAGCGCTGCCACAGGCACATTTCGCACGGATTGAGGCCACCGAGATGTTGAAAGCCGAGCGCACCCAGCAGCAGCGCACCGGGCACGCCCAACAGGATCGCGTTGGCCCAGCGCAGGCCGCCGGCGCGCACGGCTGCGTCAGCCAGCGGTCGCGATCCGAGTCTGCGGCATGGGCGCAGGTGCCAGCCGCGCGATCGTCTTCACTGCATAATCCAGCTGGAAGTCGGTCACGCCCGCCTTCTTCAGCTCGGCTGCGGTCTGAGTGAAGCGCGGATCGGGCTTGCCGTCGTCCTCGATCTTTTTCTCATCGAGCTTCAGCTCGTTGATCAGATGGCGCCGCAGGTCACTCTCGCGCACGCGCGTGCGGTTTGCGAGGTCGGCATCGGACAGCTGCGGCACCACCACGTCGGGCTCGATGCCGCCTTCCTGCACGCTGCGTCCGCTCGGCGTGAAATAGCGCGCGGTGGTCAGCCGCAGCGCCGAGTCGGGGCCGAGCTGGATGACCGACTGCACCGAACCCTTGCCGAAACTGCGCTGGCCCATGACGAGCGCGCGCCGCTGGTCCTGCAGCGCGCCCGCGACGATTTCCGCAGCGCTTGCCGAGCCCTCGTCGACCAGCACCACGATCGGCTTACCGTCCGTCTCGTCGCCGGGCTTGGCGTAATAGCGCTCGATCTGGTTGCGCCCGCGTCCGCGCTGGCTGACGATTTCGCCGCGCTCCAGGAAGATGTCGGCCGTATCGACCGCCTGATCGAGAAGCCCGCCGGGGTCCGAGCGCAAGTCGATCACATAGCCGGTGACGTTCGCGCCCAGCCGCTTCCTGATCTTGGCGATGGCCGCGCGCGTGTCCGCGGCAGTGGTCTTCGAGAAACTGGCGATACGGATGATACCGACATGTCCCTTCACCTCGGACTTCACCGGGTGAATCTCGATCACCTCGCGCTGCATCGTGAACTCAAGCGGCTTGGTGATGCCGTCGCGCACCACCGTCAGCTTGACCTTGCTGCCCGGCGCGCCCCGCATCTTGTCGACCGCTTCGCTGAGCGTCAGCCCGTAGATCAGCTCGCCGTCGAGGTGGGTGATGTAGTCGCCCGCCTTCATGCCCGCGCGCGCTGCAGGCGTGCCGTCCATCGGCGCGATGACCTTGACCGCGCCGTCCTCGGTGGTGACGCTGAGGCCCAGCCCGCCATACTCGCCATCGGTGACGTTGCGCAGCTGTGCGAAATCCTTGGCGTTCAGATAGCCGCTATGCGGATCGAGACTGGTCAACATGCCGTTGATCGCGCCTTCGATCAGCTTCTTGTCGTCAACCTTCTCGACGTAATCCGTCCGCACCTTCTCGAACACCTCCATCAGCGTGTCGAGCTGACGGTAGGTCTCCGCGCTGGGGCTGTCGGTGGCGAGCTTGGCCATGCCGGGCAGCAGCGCTCCCGCTGCGAGGCCGACGGCGAGGTAGGCGATGGGGCGCTTGCTGGGCATGGGACCGGAGCCTTGGCGGAGGTTGCCTGAACGCACAATGTGCGCCTCACGGTCACGGGACGCAAGTTCAGGTCCCCCGGTCGCGATCAACCGCCGCGCAGCCAACGGACCACCGGCTCGTACAACAGCTCCCGCGCGCGGCCGCCGACCATCATGCCGACATGGCCCGCGTCGAGCTCAAGCCGACCGCCCGCGTCCGGGGCCGCGGTGGCGGGGACGATGCGGTCGGTCAGCGACACCACGTTGAGGACGGGGCAGGGGAGGGTGGCCGGGTCGACCGGGCGACCGCCGATGCGCCAGCGGCCCGCGCCGGGCTCGTCTTCGCCGTAGAAGCGCTCGAAAATCTGCGCGGCTGCGAAAAACGGGATGGGCGGGCCGCTGTTCACCCAGTCCTCCACCAGCACATAGTGGCGAGCCTCGCGTGCGGCGGGGTCCATGCGGCCGAAGCGTTCGAACTTGGCGACGGCGCGAGCCGGATCGAGCTCCCAGAAGCCGGGGTTCAGCAGCTCGATCGGGACCAGCCCGCTCGCTTCGGCGCCGGGCGCGATTTCGTCCCATAGCGTCAGCATCGCCTGCCGCCGTTCCGGCCCATAGCCGCCGAACGCGAAGGGCGTGGCGATCAGTGCCAGCCTGGGCGGCGGCGCGATCGCGGCGGCCGCGGCCGCGATGGTGCCACCAAGGCAATAGCCGATGACCGGCACGGGCTGGCCCAACGCTGCGAGCAACGGGAGCAGCCGCTGCTGAATGAGGCCGTCGAGATCGAGCGTCAGGTCGTCCGGGCCGGGCGCACCCCAGTCGACCGTTAGCGGCGAGAAACCCGCTGCGACCAGGTGCTCCACGAACGACGCGCCCGGCGCGAGATCGAGCACCTCCGGTCCGTTGATCAGGCTGGGGATCAGGACCACGGGCGCCCCGCTTCGCCCATGCAGCATCAGCCGTGTTGCGCCATGCTGCGCGGCAACGGCCGCCTGCGACGGCGGGCGCGCATGCGAATGCTGCTGGTAAGCGCGCAGGCCCCGCAGAATATCGGCCATGCGGCCCGGGTCGCCGCGCGTTATCTTCAGCGCGAGGCCCAGGAAAACGGGCAGCGGATGCGGGCCGCGACGTTGCGGCGCAGCATGGGCCTGTGTTACCACCGAAGCCATGCCTCCCTCGCGTACTCCCGGTTCCGCCGTGCCGCCCGTCATCATCAAGAAGTACGCCAATCGGCGGCTTTATGACACGGAAAGCTCAAGCTACATCACGCTGGAGCATCTGGCGGCGATGACGCGGGAGGGGCGCGAGTTCAAGGTGGTGGACGCGCGCAGCGGCGAGGACATCACGCGCTCGGTGCTGACCCAGATCATCATGGAGCAGGAAAATGGCGAGCAGACGATGCTGCCCGTGCCGTTCCTGCGCCAGCTGATCGGCCTCTATGGCAACTCGATGCAGGCGATGGTGCCGGTCTATCTGGAAGCGTCGATGGACGCTCTGAAGAAGAACCAGGAACAGATCCGCGAGGCGATGACGCAGCCGTTCGCCGGCACGCCGTTCGAGGCGCTGGCCAAGCAGAATTTCGCGATGTTCGCAAAGGCCGCCGAGTTGTTCGCCCCCAAGCGTGGAGATGAGGCGGCCGATGGTGCGGCGAAGCCCGAACCCGCATCTCCAGCCGGAGGCGGTGCCGACGAGGTGAACAAACTGAAGCAGCAGCTCGCCGCCTTGCAGGCGAAGCTTGAGAAGCTTGGGAGTTGACCCGCACTTTTCGGTCTGCGCGCCGGGCTTGAGCGCAGCTTCGTCGGGCGATGCGTTCGGGCGATATGCCGCGTGCGCGGCCAAGGCCACATGCAGCGCCGGCCGACCGGGGCGGGGAGCCGGTAGGGGACTGCGACCCGACCGTCTCGGTGCTGAGTGCAGCCGCTCGGAACGAACGTTCACGCGTCCTGCGGCGCCGCTGCCTCACGCATGGTGAGCCTCGATAGAGAGCGGCGCGAGCGCCGCCGACTCAGGAGCGGGCGGCCGGGGCGCGCCGACGACGCCAGCCGATCGCTGCGAGGCCAAGCGCAAGCGTCGCGATGGGCATCGGCTCTGGCACGCCGTTGAAGCGCACCTTTTTGCCGGTGACGGTCAGCTTCACGAACTCGTCGATGTTGCTCGGTGCGTTCGCAGCGACCGAGAGATTGATTCGGCCAGACAATGTCCAGTCATACAGCGCGAGGTTCGCCTTCGTGACGAGCCACTGCGATATGTAGCTGCTGTCTGAATCAGGATAGTTCGGGTTAGGCGTGGTATTGGATCCTGGCGACACCGACATCGACGGATTGAGCGCCGTCGACAGGGTCATACCCTTGGCAACAAAGCTGAGATCGCTGGCCGTGGCGACCGGACTGTACGCGGTGCCCGAACGTTGGGCGCCGCGGAGTTCGATCTGCAGCGAATTGTAGAAGGCACCCGGGGCGGTTGGAAGTAACGAACCGACCGTGGGAAGCAACAACGCGCTCGCATTCGGCGCCGGATTCAGCAGCGGCAGGAAGGTGCCCCATGCGACCGTGCTCGTAACGTTCGATGGCGATGTCAGGGTGAAGACAAAGCCCTGTCCGGCGATCTGGCGGACAGTGAAGCTGTAGATCACGTTGCGCAGCGCCGTGAGGTTTCCGAGATCGCGCGAGACGAAATTCGGGAGCTGGTTGACAGTCGTGGTGCCGCCACCCGAATCGATCGACTGATCGAAGTTGCTATTGGAGAGCCGGTATTTGGCTCCGAAGACCGACGTGTCGATCGATGTAATCGTCAGACCCGGCTGGTTGACATAAACGACCGGCGCGGCAGCGGCACTGGCGCAATCAAGCGCTGCAAACGCTGAAACAACCAACACCTTACGCACAGCACAAACCCTTCTCGTAGCAGAGCTTTACTTAACTTACGCGCTCTGGCGAGTCAAGATAACGGTTAAAGCTGTGCAGTATGAGCGTCTCGTCACCGTCGCAGAGCTCCGTCAGGCTGCCTCGCGTGAGGTGGCGTCGTCGTTCGCCGGGCCGCTGTCCTGGCCCTTGGCGGACTTGTCGCGCTCCATCAGCTCGATCACTGCCATTTCGGCGGAATCACTGGAGCGGATGCCCGCCTTGATGATGCGCGTATAGCCGCCGGCGCGCGCCGCGTAGCGGGCAGCGAGCACATCGAACAGCTTCACCAGCTGCGCGTCATCCATCAAGCGCGCCTGCGCCAGCCGCCGGTTCGACAAGCCGCCGCGCTTGGCGAGCGTGATCAGCTTTTCCGTATACGGCCGCAGCTCGCGCGCCTTGGCGAGCGTCGTCGTGATCTGCTCGTGCTTGATGAGCGCGGCGGCCATATTCTTCAGCATCGCCAGGCGATGGCTGGAGGTGCGGCCGAGTTTACGGTGGGCTTTGCCGTGGCGCATGACAGTCTACTCCGTTCGTGGTTGGGCCGTATCAGGTACCCAGCAACAGGCGGACGTGCGGGGCCGCCAATATACCCGGGGAGCACTCCCCGAAACGCGGACTCGGCACCGGGATGCCGAGGTCGCTCTTCGTTCGGGAGAGCGCGACAAACTAATACTCGGTTTCAAGCTTCTTCGCGAGCTCTTCGATATTTTCAGGCGGCCAGCCGGGCACGTCCATGCCAAGACGCAAGCCCATCGACTGCAGAACTTCCTTGATCTCGTTCAGCGACTTGCGCCCGAAGTTGGGTGTCCGGAGCATCTCGGCCTCGGACTTCTGCACAAGATCGCCAATATAGATGATATTGTCGTTCTTAAGGCAGTTGGCCGACCGCACCGACAGCTCCAGCTCGTCCACCTTCTTCAACAGGAAGCGGTTGAGCTGCGGCGAAGGCATCGTCTCCTCAATGGGCGCAAGGCCAGGCACCGCGGCGATCGGCGCCGGCGCGCGCTCGACAACTGCATGCGGCTCCGAGAAGTTGATGAACAGCTGCAGCTGGTCTTGCAGAATGCGCGCCGCATAGGCGAGCGCGTCTTCGGGGCTGACCGCGCCGTTCGTCTCGACGTTCACCGTCAGCCGGTCGTAGTCCAACTCTTGCCCAACGCGCGTCTTGTCGATCTTGTACGCCACCTGACGCACCGGGGAGTAGAGCGCATCGACGGGAATGAGCCCGATCGGCGCATCGACTGGACGGTTGGCCGAAGCGGGCACATAGCCCTTGCCCGTCTCAACCGTCAGTTCCATGTTGATCGTAGCGTTGGTGTCGAGCGTGGCGATGACCAATTCGGGGTTCATCACCTCGATATCGCCCGTCGTGCTGATCTGCCCTGCCGTCACCGGCCCCGGCCCGGTGCCGCTGAGGTGGAGGCGCTTCAGCCCGTCGCCCTGCATCCGCAGCGCCACCTGCTTCACGTTCAAGACGATGTCGGTCACGTCTTCGCGCACGCCGGGCAGCGACTGGAATTCGTGCAGTGCGCCTTCCAGCTTGATCGCGGTCACCGCTGCGCCCTGCAGCGAGGACAGCAGCACGCGACGCAGTGCGTTGCCCAGCGTCAGCCCGAAGCCACGTTCCAGCGGCTCGGCGACGAAGGTCGCGCGGCGCCGCGCATCGCCCGCCGCCTTCACCTCCAGACGGTTCGGCTTCTTCAGTTCCTGCCAATTCTTCGCGATGACTGCCATGAGCGCCCTTGTCCTTCTGCCGTGCCTGCCCCCGGGGGCTGGGGCGGCGAAAACGGGGCCGCGCGCGTCCGCGCGGTCCCCGGGAGTAATCTGGTTAGACGCGCCGCCGCTTGGGCGGACGGACGCCGTTATGCGGGATCGGCGTCACGTCGCGGATCGACAGGATCTGGAAGCCGACCGCCTGCAGCGCGCGCAGCGCCGACTCACGGCCCGAACCCGGGCCGCGGACTTCCACCTCCAGCGTGCGGACTCCATGCTCCTGCGCCTTGCGGCCCGCGTCCTCGGCTGCGACCTGCGCGGCGTAGGGGGTCGACTTGCGGCTGCCCTTGAAGCCCATCGTGCCCGCCGACGACCACGCGATCGCGTTGCCCTGGGCGTCCGTGATCGTGATCATCGTGTTGTTGAAGCTGGCGTTCACATGCGCGACGCCGGCGGTGATGTTTTTGCGCTCGCGGCGCTTCAGACGTGCGGGTGCCTGGGCCATTATTTCTTCTTCCCGGCGATCGGCTTGGCCTTGCCCTTGCGGGTGCGGGCGTTGGTGTGGGTGCGCTGGCCGCGGACCGGCAGGCCCTTGCGGTGACGCAGGCCGCGGTAGCAGGCCAGATCCATCAGCCGCTTGATGTTCATCGCGGTCTGGCGGCGCAGATCGCCTTCAACCGTGTAGTCGCGGTCGATCGCCTCGCGGATCGACAGCACCTCGGCGTCGGTCAGGTCCTGTACGCGGCGGCCTTCCTCAATGCCAAGCTTGGCCGCGATTTCCCGCGCCTTGGCGGGGCCGATGCCGTGAATGTAGGTGAGCGCGATCAACACGCGCTTGTTCGTGGGGATATTGACCCCGGCGATTCGTGCCACGTTCGTCCTTCTCAGCTCCACGGAGCGCATGCGCCCCATCTCAACGCATAGCGGCGGCGATGCAAAGCGCACGCCGCCGGAAAGCAGCGAGCTAGTCGGCGATGAGCCGAGTGTCAAGCGCTGCGCGAGCACGAAGCGGCCGCGTCAGCCGGGCGACGAACGCGCGGCCGGCGCGGCGTCGCCCGCCGCGGCGAGCGCGGTTTCGATCAGCCTGCGTGCAGCGTGCCGAGATCGCGCGGCGCCATCAGCGCGATGGCAAGCGCGGTGCCGCCGAACAGCAGCAGATCGACCGACACGAACATGCCGACCGCGAACAGTCCGGTGAGCGGCCAGCCATAGACGAGCAATGCGCCCAGCAGCACCGACACCAGCCCGCCGGGAATCGCAAGCGCGCGGGCGCGCGTGCGCAGGCCCCAGAAGAGCCGGAACAGGCCCGCCGCCACCAGCCAGAAGGCGATGAACAGCGTGAGGTTGGCAGCCGCGACCAGGGGGTTGAACGCGATCGCCAGCCCCGAGACGAGATACAGCCCGCCGAGCACGAAGCCCAGCGCTCGCTGCCCGCGCCGCGCGGTATTGATCAGCCCGACGACGCCAACGACCGCCAGCGCGATGCCCAGCCACAGCGTTGCCGACACGGTCAGCGCAGGCGCGGTCGCCAGCCCGAAGATGCCGAGCAGGATCGACAGCACGCCAAGGATCGCGAGCCAGGTGCGGTTGGAGGCGCTGCTGTGGATCGCCATGCTTCCATAAACGCATGACTGTTGCCGGGGTTGCGCCGCCCGATATGGGTCAGGCCGTCCGGCGGGCCCGCGCCGGAGCGAGCAAGCCACGCCGATGCGCGCGGTCGCGGGCGAGGCGGTCGCCTCGTCGCGCTACGCCGCGTCGCTGCAGCCCTAGCTCACCCCAGGAACGGGTCGCGCACCAGGATCGTGTCGTCGCGCTGGGGCGAGGTGGACAGCAGCGCCACCGGGCAATCGATCAGCTCCTCGATCCTCCGGATATATTTCAGCGCCTGGCCGGGAAGGTCGGTCCAGCTGCGGGCGCCGACGGTGGGTTCGCTCCAGCCGGCGATGCTGTCATAGCGCGGCTCGATGCGCGCCTGCGCCGGGCTGCTGGCGGGCAGGTGGTCGACGCGCTTCCCGTCGAGCAGATAGCCGGTGCAGAGCTTGAGCTCGGGAAGGCCATCGAGCACGTCGAGCTTGGTCAAGGCGATCCCCGTCACGCCACTGACGGCGACCGACTGGCGGACCAGCGCCGCATCGAACCAGCCGACGCGGCGCTTGCGGCCGGTGACCGTGCCGAACTCGTGGCCGCGCGCGCCGATCATTGCGCCCGTCGCGTCGTGCAGTTCGGTGGGGAAGGGGCCGCTGCCGACGCGCGTTGTGTAGGCCTTGACGATGCCCAGCACGAAGCCCGCCGCGCTCGGCCCCACGCCCACGCCCGCAGCCGCGCTGCCCGCGACCGTGTTCGACGATGTGACGAACGGGAAGGTGCCGTGGTCGACATCCAGCAGCACGCCCTGCGCGCCTTCGAACAGCACGCGCTTCCCCGCGCGGCGCGCGTCCTGCAGCGTGCGCCACACGGGCCGGGCGTAGGGCAGCACGCTCGGAGCGACTTCGCGCAGTTGCGCCACAAGCTCGTCGCGGTCGACCGGCGCGACGCCGAACCCGGCGCGCAGCGCATTGTGATGCGCCAGCAGGCGATCGAGCTGCGGGCCGAGGCTGTCGATCTCCGCCAGGTCGCAGACTCGGATCGCGCGCCGCCCGGCCTTGTCCTCGTAGGCCGGGCCGATGCCGCGGCGCGTGGTGCCGATCTTGCCCTGGCCGCTCGCGTCCTCGCGCAGCCCGTCAAGCTCGCGGTGGAGCGGCAGGATCAGCGGGCAGAGCTCACTGACCTCAAGCGCATTGGGCGTGACGCTGACGCCCTGTTCGCCGAGCCGCGCGATCTCGTCGCGCAGCGCCCACGGATCGAGCACGACGCCGTTGCCGATGACGCTTAGCGTGCCGCGCACGATACCGCTTGGCAGCAGGCTGAGCTTGTAAGTCTGGTTGCCGACGACGAGCGTGTGGCCGGCATTGTGCCCGCCCTGGAAGCGCACGACCACGTCCGCGCGCGCGGCGAGCCAGTCGACGATCTTGCCCTTGCCCTCATCGCCCCACTGGGCGCCGATCACGGTGAC
>JAVVHE010000025.1:0-35414 GCA_032249695.1 Sphingomonadaceae bacterium
ACCCGGTCATCCCCAAGATCTGGGGAGGCGGGCCCCCCACCCACCCCATCCCCCCCCCCAACCCCCGTCATGCGAGCGATCGCCGGCAGCCGACGTCGCCAGACAGTCAATGCTCGACGTTCAGGACCAGCTTGCGCTGAAATGACAGGTCCCGTTGGGGATCGGCGCTCCCCCAGCGCAATGTCGGAAAATCTCAGGCCCCCTCGGCCCTGCCCGCCGAGGACCACGCCCATGCCGACCGCCACCGCCATCCGCCACAATGGCCGCACGCTCGAACGCCGCCGCGCCTTCCGGAAGGCGCGGCTCGCGGCAGCGGCATGATAGCCGGCGGATGATGTTCATGCTGAACGTCCACGATCGCCCCATCGCAGCCGCCCAGGCGCGCCCGAACGAAATCGACAGCGGCCCTCCTTCAGGGCGGCGTCGACTTCGTCGCGTTCCAGAGGGGGGTGTTAGCCGCTAGGCGCGGCGCCAGTCGGTCGCACCGCCCGGCCGGTCCTCCAGCACAATCCCCGCCGCCGCGAGTTCGTCGCGGATGCGGTCGGCGGCAGCGAAATCCCGCGCATTCCGAGCTTCCGTCCGAGACGCCACAAGCTCTGCAATTGCCTGATCGGTTAAGCCTGAGTTTTTCGCCACGCCAATGGATGACAACGAAAACCCGCCGCTCATCGTTGCGGCGCCGGGGCGCATCGCACTATTGAGGCCGAGCAGACCGAATGCTTTTTTCAGCTGACTGCTTGCCGTTACTCGCTCCTCATCCGTGCCGGTCGTTACCACCTTCTTCAGGTCTTGAAGCGCGCTTAGGGCAGCGGGTGTATTTAGATCATCACACAATGCGTCCATGAATGGGCCATAATCATCGTAGGTGCTATGATCGGGATATGGAAGCCCGGTTAAGGTACGAGCTGCAGACACGAAGCCATCTCGAGTGGCTTTTGCTTGTCGGATTAAGTTCTCGGTCCAATCCAAAGGCTGACGGTAATGCGCTGATAAGAGCGCCCACCGAAGGACTTGCCCGTCCCAGCCGTCGTCCAGCAATCCCCGCGGCGTGACGACATTGCCGACCGACTTGCTCATTTTCTCGCCCGAGAAATCGAGCATGCCATTGTGCATCCAGATGCGCGCCAGCGCCGCGCCATCGTGGGCGCAGCGCGACTGCGCGGCCTCATTTTCATGGTGCGGGAAGACGAGGTCGATGCCACCGCCGTGAATATCGATGGTGGTGCCGAGATGCCGCTCGATCATCGCCGAGCATTCCAGGTGCCAGCCCGGCCGGCCGCGACCCCAAGGGGAGTCCCAGCCCGGCTGGTCGTCCGCCGACGGCTTCCACAGCACGAAGTCCGCCGGATCGCGCTTGTACGGCGCGACCTCGACGCGTGCCCCGGCGCGCATGTCAGCGAGGCTGCGGCCCGAGAGCGACCCGTACGCCGCATCGGCCTGCGTCGCGAACAGCACATGCCCCTCGGCCGCGTAGGCGACGCGCTGCTCCACCAGCCGAGCGGTCAGCGCAAGCATCTCCGCAATATGCTCGGTCGCGCGCGGCTCGATATCGGGCGGCACCACGCCCAGCCCGGCCATGTCCTCGCGATAGGTGCGCTCATACTCGGCGGCGACGGTCTGCCAGGCGCGACCCTCAGCGGCCGCCCGCGCCATGATCTTGTCGTCGATGTCAGTGAAGTTCTGCGCGAACCGCAGCGCGTCGCGCCCATGAACATGCCGGATCAACCGCGCCAGCACATCGAACACCACCGCCGGCCGCGCATTGCCGATGTGGGCGCGGCCATAGACCGTCGGCCCGCAGACATACATCGTGATCGGATCGTCCGAAGTTGGCGTCCGCAGCTCCACCTTGGCGCGGGTGGCGCTGTCATACAGGCGGATCGTCATGAGCCGTCCCCGTCGCGCGCGGGCGGAGCGATCAGGTCTCCGATCGCATCGCGCGCGCGGTCGCTGGTGCGCCGCGGTGCGCCGTCGCCGGTGGGGGCGGCTCCGCGATGACGCCGCTCCTCGACGAAATCGACGATCATCCGGCTGGTCACGCCCAGCAGCGGATAAGTTCCGCTTGATCGCAGCCACTCGGGCTTGGGCTCGTCGCCGCCCCAGACGGTATCGTAGGCGAGCGTCAAGCCAAGGAACAGCAACGACGCGCCCAGCACGCCTTTGACTGCGCCGAAGCCGAAGCCCAGAAAGCGGTCGATTGGGCCGATGACGCTGGTGCGAGTCCGCTCGCCGAGATTGGCAGCGAGCGCGCGGAACACGCCGTAGGTCAGCAGGAAAATGAGCGCGAAGGCGAGCACCGCGCCGCCGCTCTCGGTGCCGACCCATCGCGCCGCGATCGCCGACATCGGCGCGTGGAACAGCCGCACCGCGATCACGCCCGCCACCCACGCGAATAGCGACAGCACCTCCTGCACGAAGCCGCGCAGCGCACCTACGACCGCGCCCAGCACGACGAGCAGGACGACAACGATATCGAAGGCTGTGAGCGGGTGCAGCATGGGGGCGCCGACGGCGCTATGGCCCCGCGCGAGCGCGGTCAACGGCGCGGCGGATCAGGGGCGCGGCGGATCAGGGGCGCGGCGGACGCTTATCCCTGCTGGCCGTTGGCTGAAATCAGCCTGCCCCTAGGTGCCCGCACCCACGCCCGCTCGACCCGGGCGCTGCACCGGCAGCGTGCGCGAGGACCGGCCTAGATGAAGCCAACGTTCGTCCCGAGCGCACTGCCCGCGTAATTGCCGACGTTGGGCAGGACGGTCGACAAGTCCGTGGGTGCCACACCGAACCAGCTGGCGAGTGTCGCCCCATACTGATCGACGCTCATCGTGGGGATCAGGCGACCCTGACCGATATCGTCTGGCCCGTTATTCGCGAGAACGGGGGGTGTGCCGTAATATTGTTGGCCCCTCACCGCTCCGCCCAGCACAAAGTGCATCGATCCCCAACCATGGTCGGTTCCGTCGCTGTTCGCCGTCAGCGTCCGGCCGAAATCCGACGCGGTGAAGGTAGCGACCTTGTCGGCTATCCCCAGCTCTACGGTCGTGTCGTAGAATGCCCGCAAGGCGTTCGCGAGGTTGGTGAGCAAGACGGGGTGCACCGTCGTGAGCCCGTCATGGGTATCGAAGCGGCCGCTCGACACGAAAAACACCTGCCGCCGAACGCCGAGCTGCTGGCTGACCGAGATCATGCGGGCCACGATCTGCAGCTGCGCGCCGAGGCTGGACGACGGATCGGCGGCTGGCGGGAACGACGTCTGCGTGGCCGGAGCCTGCGCAAGCCCCGCGGTGACGGCCTGATACAGATCGAGCGACCGCTTGCCGACCTGCGCCAGCACCGTTTCGAACTGATGGCTGGTCGGCGTCGACATCAGCGTCTGCAGCAGCTGCGCCGCCTGGGATGAGCCGCCGAGCGTGGTGCGCGCATTGAGCGCGATCGGGCCGCCGGTGCTGATGGCATATTGCACGGCCGATCTGCCGGTTAAAAAAACCGCATTCCCGCTGGGGTTGATGCAGGTTAGCGTCGCGTTGCCGTTACCCGATTGCAGCAGGTCGCCGATGCGGCCGCCCCAGCCCGATGACGCGCCCTCGGGCGACGAGGACTGCCAGTAGCTCTGCTGATCGTTATGGCTGAGGAGCTTCGGCGGCAGCGGCACCGAGCGGGCGGTATATTGCGCCTTGGTCGTCGGCTGGACGAGCGTGCCGACGTTCAGCATCACCGCCATGCGGCCCGCCGACCAGATCGGCAGCAGTGGCGCGAGCTCGGGCGCGAGCGCGAAGGCCGGCGCGGCTGAGATCGCAGTCGCCGGGAGCGCCCGCGTCGGCCTGAGGACGGTGTTTGCGAGCTGGGCCTGCGTGTAGGCGAGTCCCGGCCTGGCGCTGTAGTAGGCGCCATACTGGCCGCTGCTCTGCGAGCCGTCATAGGGCACGAGCGTATTCGCGTAGTCGTTGCCGCCATAAAGGAACACGCAGACGAGCGCCTTGTAGTCGCTGGCGACCGAGGCTGCTGCCTCGCCGATGGCGGCGAGGTTGAGCACGAACGGAGCGGCGGAGCCGGCCATCGACACCGCGGACGCCCGGCGCAGGAAGGCGCGGCGCGAAATCTCGTCCCTCATCGGCGCGCTCCCCTCATTTCAGCACGAGATATTCGGGCGAGGCCATCACCAGCAGAATGGCCGTAGTAATCCGGTTGGTGATGCCCGCCTGCGTCGATACGCCGATGCTATCGAGCGCGGCTTTCATCTGCGCGATCGTCGCCGCGCTGATCTGGCCCGCTGCCAGCACCAGGTTCAGTTCGTTCAGCAGCGCCTGGCTATCGCTCGCCAGGCTGGCAAGCGCCGAATAATCGGGTTTGGCCTCGCCGGCGCCGTTCGCGATCAGCGTCTGCATGTAATTGACGTAGGCGACGACCTGCGGCTCGTTCGTGATCTGGAACTCGGGCGCAACCAGCCCGCCATCCGCAACCGCAGTGCCGGGAGGCGTGTAGCCGGGGCGAAAGAAGTTGAACACGCTTGGCGCCCGCCCGGGGCTTTGGCCCAGCCGGTTCGACGTGCTGTTCGTGTTGCCGAACGGCCAGAGGTTGGTGGGCGACGTGACGCCGAACGCGCGCGCCCACTGCGTCAGGCGCAGCACCGGCTCGCGCAGTTTGCCGAAGGTGGTGGTGGCCGTGGTGTCGGCGCGCGCCTCGCTGTCGGTCAGGATCGCGCGGATCACCGACTTCATGTCGCCGCGCACTCCGCTGCCATTGTTCCTGAACACCGCCGACACGCGGCCGACATAGGCCGGTGACGGATTTGAGGTGACGAGATGCTGGATCAGCTGCTTCGAAACGAACGGCGGCAGGTTCGGATGTGCGAAGATGCCGTCCAGCGCGATCCTGCGGCTCGTCGGCCCGTCGTTCCCTGCAGGGACGGAGATGCCGAGGAATGTCGACGCGCCCGTTTCATGCTGATTGGCATTGATCGCCATCGGCGCGCGGGTGCGATCGGGCGTGCTGCCGTCGTTGCTGGCATAGACATAGCCCGTCCACACCCGGGCAAGCCCGCTGACGTCGGCCTGGCTGTAGGTTTCGACCGGCTTGCCGCTTGAAAGCACCTGCGTGCCGTCATCGTTCAGCTGATAGAGCCCGATGGTGAACAGCTGCATCAGCTCGCGGGCGTAGTTTTCGTCGGGCACCGATCCGGTCGCCGGGTTCGCTTTGCCGCTGCCGAGGAACGTAAGATACAGCCCCATCGCAACGTTGGTGCTGACCTGCTCCATGAGGTCGCGGTAGTTGCCGAAGGCGTTGTCCCACAGGATGTCGAGATAGGCGGCCATCGCGAACTGGCGGAAGCTGCCGGTGATGCCGTCGATCGAAACAACCCACTGTGTCAGCAGCGCCAGGCCCACGCGCTGGCGGAGCGTGTCGGCGGCACCGATGATCTGCGACCACATCATCGGATCGAAGCCGGTCTGGTTGTTCTGGTTCGCGGGGACGTTGTAGCCGTTCGCAACCAGCCAGTCCCAGAACTTGGTCGGGCGCGCCATCGCGAACTGGGTGTTCAGCCACGCATCGAACGAGCTGTTGCTGAGCGCCGTGATGTCGGCCTTCGAGGCTCCGGTCGTCGCCTGCGCGAGAAAGCGCGACGATTGCTGGGCGGTGATCGTCGATGGCGGCGGGGTCAGCGGCGGGGGCGGGGCCAGCGGTGGGGGCGTGGGCGCCTGCGTCGTGCCGGCCGATCCGCCGCCGCCGCACGCAGCCAGTGCCGCGCTGCCGAGCAGCACAGCTGCGCCCGCTCGCGGCGCGCTGCCGATCTCGTGCGTTGCGCGATGCCCAGCGTCCGCTTCCGGCGCTGGCGTTTCGATTTCCGGCGACATAGCCGCCCTCCCCGCGCTCAGCGCTACTCGATTCGCCTCCGTCTGCAAATGCCGCCGTCGAGTCGACGGCCTGTGCTGCGGGCAACCCTTTCCGGCCGCTAGCCGTCGCGCGCAGGTGCGAAACGGTCGACCATCGCCGCGAGGCTGGCGCAGCGCAGCAGCTTGAGACCGGTGCCGCCTTCGGTCCGATCGGGCGCAAGCGCGCTGGTGAAGCCCAGCTTCGCCGCCTCGTTCAGCCGCAGCGGCGCGTGCGCGCCGGGCCGAAGCTCGCCCGACAGCGCCACCTCGCCCAGCGCGATCATGTGCGGCGGCAGTGGCGTATCGGTCAGCGCCGACACGAGCGCGGCTGCAACGGCGAGATCCGCGGCCGGATCGCGTACACTGAATCCGCCCGCCACGTTCAGATAGACCTCGTACTGGCTGAAGCTGAGGCCGCAGCGCGCTTCCAGCACCGCGAGGATCATGTTCAGGCGACTGGCGTCGGCGCCAACCACCGCGCGCCGCGGCGTCGCGCCGCTGGTCAGCCGCACCACCAGCGCCTGGATTTCGACGAGCACCGGCCGCGTGCCCTCCAGCCCCGCGAACACCACGCTGCCGCTGACCTCTTCGTCGCGCTCGGTCAGGAACAGCGCGCTTGGGTTGGCGACCTCGCCCAGCCCCTCGGGCCCCATCGCGAAAACGCCGATCTCGTCGGTGCCACCGAAGCGATTCTTGACCGCACGCAGAATGCGATACTGGTGGCTGCGCTCGCCCTCGAAATAGAGCACGGTGTCGACCAGATGCTCCAGCACGCGCGGGCCCGCGAGCTGCCCGTCCTTGGTCACATGGCCCACCAGCACCAGCGCCGCGCCGCTCTGCTTCGCATAGCGCACCAGTTCCTGCGCGCTCGCCCGCACCTGGCTGACGGTGCCCGGCGCGCCTTCCAGCGTGTCGGCGTGCATTGTCTGGATCGAATCGATAATGACCAGCGTCGCCGGGGCCTGTGCCGAAAGCGTTGTCACGATGTCGCGCACGCTCGTCGCCGCTGCCAATCGAACGGGCGCCTGCCCCAGCCCCAGCCGCCGCGCCCGCAGGCGGACCTGATCGGCCGCCTCCTCGCCCGTCACATAGACGACCTGCCGCCCGGCGAGCGCCATGCGCGCGGCCGCCTGCAGCAGCAGCGTCGACTTGCCGATGCCCGGATCGCCGCCGATCAACACCGCCGAGCCTGCCACTAGCCCGCCGCCCAGCGCGCGATCCAGCTCGGCAAGGCCCGTCGGGGTGCGCGGTGGCAGCGGCGTCTCACGGTCGAGCGCGCCGAGCTCGATGCGCCGCCCGCCCGCCGCGAGCGACTGCTTTGCTGAGAACGGCGTAAGGGCCTCGGCCTGCGCTTCGGTGATAGTGTTCCACTCGCCGCAGTCGCCGCATTGGCCCGCCCAGCGTGGCTGCACCGCACCGCACGCCTGGCACTCATATCGACGCTGCGCCTTTGCCATCACACCCGCCCGCGCCAGCTGCGCCAGCGCGAGCTAAGCACCCGGCAAGCGCCCCGCAACCACGCCTTCATTCCGCCGTTATGTTGGCTCAGCCTCTGCGGACAGGAACGCAGTCATCGGGTGAGGAATGGCGATGCGGATGAACCTAATCCTGGCCTGTGGGTTGGCGGTGGTTGCGACCGCTCCCGCTTCGGCGAGCGAACCGGCGCGCAGCCGCGCGCCGCTCGCCAGCGCGGTCGACTTCCGGCTGGAGGACTTGCCGGGCACCACCGCATCGGCGCGGACGCCGTTCAGGGTTCCGCTGTCGCATCCGGCGCGGAACGTGCGCCTTGGCGGGCAGCTGACCCCGCCGCCGCTCAATCCCGGCGGGCTGGAAGCGATCGCCGACAAGTTTACCTTCGGGCGCAAGCTGCGCGTCCAGCTCGATCCCTCGCTCGCGATGGACGAGGGCGGGCAGGTCAACGCAGCGATGGTGTTCTAAGGACGCCCCGCGCCGGTGCGCGCAGCGACGCCCAGCGCGGCCAATCCCAGGATCGCTGCCATTCCCGGCGCCGGCGCGGGTGACTTGCCGATCACGCCGACCATGTGATTGTCACTCTCGAATCCACCGGGGCCGAGCTGGTGGAAGGTGATCCGGTCGAAGCCCCCGGTCGGGGTCCAGAAGCTGACGAACGCGAACGGCTCGTGCGCGGCCTGGCCAAAGAAGCGCGCGGTGGGGTTGGCGCAGTACGGGCTGCCGTTGCAGCCTCCGGTCAGCATCCGGAAGTCCGTCGCGGTGAACTGCCGCAGCATGCGCGACCCGTCATAGAACGCCAGCGCGTTGCCGCCATCGAGCGCCGAGAGCCATATCCCGAAATAGTTGGGCTTCCAGCCGCTGAAGCTCAGCGTATAACTCCCGAAGGTCTGCGCATAGCGCCCCTCCCCGCCCGCTCCGCCCCAGAGGTCGGCGGCTGCGACGTCCACGCCCGAATAGGACCCGCGGATGCGCCCGCCAGTGCCGAAATCGGAAGCGAAGTTCTGGCCACCGCCCACCGAGCGCGCGTCGAACGTCTCCAGCCCCACAAGGCAGCGCGGCTGCCCTCGGCAGATCGCGCTGGGCGTGGCAATCTGCTCGCCCGGCGCTGCCAGCGCGGCGACGACGGGCGGCGGGGGGCCGGGCAGCAGCATCGAGGACAAGCTCCGGAACGGGGTGGACCCGTGCGGAAACGGATCGAACGGCCGCGGATTTAGGGCTAGGCGCGCGCCATGGCGGTCAGCATCTTCGAGGTGATGAGCGGGCTTGCCCGCCAGCACGGCGCGATCAACCTCGGCCAGGGCTTCCCAGATTTCGGCTGGCCCGATGCGCTGCTCGCTCGCGCGGCCGACGCGATCGTCAGCGGGCCGAACCAATATCCGCCGATGCGCGGGCTGCAGCCGCTGCGCGAAGCGGTCGCGCGCTGGTACGCTCGGCGGCAGGGCTTGGGCTTGGCGCCAGAGGGCGTGCTGATCACGAACGGCGCGAGCGAGGCGCTGGCGGCTGCGATCCTGGCGCTGGTGCGGCCGGGCGACACGGTCAGCTATTTTGCCCCCGCCTATGATCTCTACCGCCCGATGATCCTGCGCGCAGGCGGCATCCCGCGCGCAGTGCGCCTCTGCGCGCCGGACTGGGCGCTGAGCGATGCGTCGCTGGCGCAGGCATTTGCCGACCCCGCGCCGCGGCTGGTGATCGTCAACTCACCGCACAATCCGGCGGCAGTCGTGTGGGGTAAGGCCACCCTCGCCCGGCTGGCCGCAGCCTGCGCAGCGGCGGGAGCCTACGCGCTTTCCGACGAGGTCTGGGAGGAGGTGACCTTCACCGACGCCCGCTTCCCCTCGCTGCTGGCGCAGCCGGGCATGGCAGAGCGCTGCGTGAAGGTTGGCTCGGGCGGCAAGATGTTCGCGCTGACGGGCTGGAAGGTCGGCTGGGCGGTCGGTGCGCCGGAACTCATCGATGAGGTCGCAGCGGTGAAGCAGTATCTGGGCTTCACCACCCCGCCCGCGACGCAGGCCGCGCTCGCCTGGGCGCTGGACGGCGAGGGCAAGCGCTGGGTGGCCGACGCCGCGGCCGGGTTCCGCTCCGGTCACGATGTGCTGAGCGAGGCACTGGCGGCCGAGGGCTTCGCCGTGCTGCCGAGCGAGGGCACGTATTTCCTCTCGGTCGATCTGGCCGCGTCGGGCGTGTGCGAGCCCGACCGCGCCTTCGCCCGCCGCGCAGTTGCAGAGCACGGCGTCGCCGCGATCCCGGTCAGCCCCTTCTACCCGGACAATCCCGACGAGACCGTGCTGCGCCTCTGCTTCGCGAAAAGCGCCGACACGCTCACCGAAGCCGCCCGCCGCCTCGGCGCGGCGCTGCGAGCGGGCTCACGATAACGAGCGCACGCGCCCTGTCGCGCCAGCGATCGTTCGGCTACAACGCTCGCCGGTATGCGCGAGCGCGAACTCCGGCTGGCTCTCGTCTGCTACGGCGGAGTCAGCCTTGCCGTCTACATGCACGGCGTCACCAAGGAGATCTGGAAGCTGCTCCGCGCCAGTCGCGCTGCGCGCGACGGCCAGCCAAACGGGCTGAGCGACAGCGAGCGCGTCTATTACGACATGTTCGGCGAGGTGCGGCGGGCACGGCTGAAGCTGTCGGTGCTGGTCGACATCGTCGCGGGCTCGTCGGCTGGCGGGATCAACGCAGTTTTCCTCAGCCACGCGATCACCACCGGCCAGGACTTTGATTGCCTGACGAGATTGTGGCTGGAAAGCGCCGATATCGACAAGCTGCTCGATCCCGCGGCTGCGCCAGCCACCCGCTTCTCCAAGCTCTATGCCGAGCCGATCGCGTGGATGGCGAACCGGCGCTACCAGGATCTGCTAGCGAAAGTGGCGCCCGAAACGCGTGGGGAGATCCGCGCCAAGCTCAGCCGCCTGATCCGATCGCGCTGGTTCACCCCGCCCTTCTCGGGGCTGAGCTTCACCAATGCGCTGCTGCGCGCCTTCCGCCGCATGGCCGATGCTCCCGCCGGGCCGCCGCTGCTGCCACCGGGGCTGCCGTTCGATCTGTTCGTGACGGTGACCGATTTTCCAGGCCATCCCGAACGGCTGCGGCTGCACTCGCCGCCCGAGGTGATCGAGACCGAACACCGGCTGACGATCGGCTTCCACGACTCGGGCAACCGCCTCGGCCGCAATCTGGGCGCGGTTCCCGAACTCGCGCTCGCCGCGCGCGCCACCGCCTCGATCCCCGGCGGCTTCCCGCCGTTCCGGCTCGCCGAGATGGACGAAGCGCTGATGGTCGAACCCTTCGACTGGCCTGCGCGCGAGGCGTTCATTGCACGGCATTTCCCGACACTCGACAGCGAGGGCCGCAGCGCCGACAGCATCACGCTCATCGACGGCGGCGTGCTCGACAACGCGCCCTTCCGCGCAGCAATCGGCGCGCTGCGCAACCGCCCGTCCAACCGCGAGGTCGACCGGCGTTTCCTATTCATCGACCCGACCCCGGGCCAGAGCTTCTTCCGCATCGGTCCCGACGCGCATGACGGCACGCCCGGTTATCTGACGACGCTGTTCCGCTCCTTGAGCGACATCCCGCGCGAGCAGCCGATCCGCGACAATCTGGAGGCGCTGCACGCGCTCAGCCGCCGCATCCGGCGCCTCAATTACGCGCGCGAGGGGATGCGCCCCGCAGTCGAAAGCGCGATCGACCGCGCATTCGGCCATACCATTCTGTTGAGCCGACAGACGCCCGGACGGCTGCGACGCCTCCGCTCCGAAGCCCATCAAGTGGCCGCGCGCGAGAGCGGGTTCATCTACCCCGCCTATGGCCAGCTGAAGCTGTCGGGCGTCGTCGAGATGATTGCAGAGCTGATCATCGACCTAGGCCGCCACGGCGCACGGATGGGCGGATCGAGCCGGGTCCGCGACGCGCTGTGGCGCCACCTGCGCCAGTTCCGCGTGACGCAGGTCGAGGCGCCGCCCGCGGCGCTCGCCGATGCCAGCCCGTACGTGCTGTTCCTGCGCGCGTTCGATATCGGCTTCCGTGTCCGCCGGATGCGCGCTGTCATCCGCGCGCTGTCGGCCATCGCCGCCGAAATGCCCGACGGCTCCGAGCGCGAGACGCTGGAAGCTGTGAAGCTCGATCTCTACGCGCTGCTGACGCCGTTCATCCAGCGCTACACGCCAGGCTTCTACGGCCCGGAGGTCGCCGCCGCGGCGGCGCTCGCGCATGACAACGCCGCTGCCGCGCTCGATGCGGTCAGCCACGCGCTGCAGCTGCAATCGCTCGACGAGGCGACCGATGCGCGCTTCGTCGACGTGCTGTCGCGCCTGCCGACCGAAACGCGGCGGCAGGCGCTGATCGCCTATCTCGGCTTTCCGTTCTTCGATGTGGCGACGCTGCCGCTGCACCAGGAGGACGGGCTCGACGAGGCCGAGGAAATCAAGATCGACCGCATCGCGCCCAACGACTCGCACTTCCTGCGCCCCGGCGACGCCACGCTGCGCGGCGTGCAGTTCGCAAGCTTCGGCGCGTTCTTCGCACGCAGCTACCGCGAGAACGATTATCTGTGGGGACGCCTGCACGCGGCCGAGCGGCTGATCGACATCGTTTTCTCAACGCTCCCCGAGGAGGACCGGCCTCCCGCCGCGGTCAGCGACCGGCTGAAGGCGCGGCTGTGCGGCGAGATTCTCGACGCCGAGGAGCCCAAGCTGAAAACGGTGGGCAGCCTGATCGCCGAGCTGAAGCAGGCGCTTGGCGCCCGGTTGCGGGGCGATGAGCCAAGTTATCCACAGCCTGTCCACACGCCCGTCCCCGAGACCACGACAGCGATCTAGTCCGTTCGCGTTGCGGGCTGCCGCTCACAGGCGCAGTGCTGCGCGCCCATGCCGCCACAGCTCCGCCCCGTCTCCGAAAGCGATCAGCAGCCCGCGCCCCCCACGCTGCCGCACAGCCTGGAGGCCGAGCAGGCGCTGCTGGGCGCGCTGATGATCGACAACCGGCTCGTTGAAGACGTGCAGATGCGGCTGAAGCCCGTGCATTTCTTCGAGCCGCTGCACGCCAAGCTCTACGAGCGCATCCTGACGCTCACCGACAAGACCATGATCGCATCGCCGATCACGCTCCACAGCGCGTTCGCGGGCGACGAGGGGCTGAAGGAGGCTGGCGGCCCGGCCTATCTCGTCGGCCTCACGGAGGCGGTCGGGCCGGTGTTCGCAGCGAGCGAATATGCGCGGCATATCTACGATCTGGCGATGCTGCGCGAACTCGCGCGCGTGGGCCGCGAGATGGCGTCGACCGCGCTCGATCCGTCGTGCGGGCGCGATCCGGCCGAGCAGGTCGAGGACGCTGAAATGGCGTTGTTCCGCGTCGCTGAGGCAGGCGAGATCGCAGGTTCCGTCAAGTCGTTCCGCGAGGCGGGCGCGCTCGCGATCCGCATGGCCGAGATCGCGCACAAGTCGGGCGGCGGCCTGTCGGGCGTGACGACGGGGCTCGACGCGCTCAATCACAAGATCGGCGGCCTGCACCGATCCGACCTCGTGATCCTCGCCGGGCGGCCCGCGATGGGCAAGACCGCGCTCGCGACCAACATCGCCTTTTCGGCTGCGCGGCGCGCGATCCTCGATGGCTGGACCGAGAAGACCGCCGACAGCTACGGCGGCCCCGGCGCAGCGGTGGCGTTCTTCAGCCTGGAAATGAGCGCCGAGCAGCTCGCCGCGCGCATCCTCGCCGAGCAATCGAACATCTCCGGCGAGCGGCTGCGCAAGGGCGAGATCAGCCATGCCGAGTTCCGCGATCTTGCGCGCGCGGCCCAGGAGCTGCACGACCTGCCGCTGCTGATTGACGATACGCCCGCGCTGACCATCGCCGCGCTACGCACCCGCGCGCGTCGGCTGAAGCGCCAGAAGAAGATCGGCATGGTGGTGATCGACTATCTGCAGCTGCTGCAAGGTTCGCAGCGCAATGCGTCGAGCGGCGACAACCGTGTCGCCGAGGTGTCCGAAATCACGCGCGGCCTGAAGAACCTCGCGAAGGAGCTGAACGTGCCCGTGCTGGCGCTGTCGCAGTTGAGCCGCGCGGTGGAGCAGCGAGAGGACAAGCGTCCGCAGCTGGCCGACTTACGCGAATCGGGCACGATCGAGCAGGACGCTGATATCGTCCTGTTCGTCTATCGCGAGGAATATTACCACGCGCAGAAAAAGCCCGAGGACGGCAGCGAGAAGTTCGACAAGTGGCTGGAGAAAGCCACGCGCATCGACGGGCGCGCCGAGGTGATCGTCGGCAAGCAGCGGCATGGCTCGACGGGCGCGGTGCCGCTGATGTTCCACAAGGCGACGACCAAGTTCAGCGACATCGCCGAGGGCGACGGCTGGCAGCCCGACACTTACGAATAAGGGCCGTTTCCGGGTCGGCCGGCCCCGGGCCGAACGGTGGCCTCAGGCAATCGTGACCTGCGTCGCTGGCGTCGCGCCGAAGTCGAGCGCTGCGCCGAGGCTGACGCTGCTGGCAACGATTGCGAGCGCGATCGAGACGATCCTGGTGAAGCGGGTCATGGGTCTGGTCCTTTCCGGTTTCCGGTGACCGTCACCGGCAATGCGAACCTTCGTACGCCGCGGCCGTCAGCCGCCCGGCGGCTCGCGCGTCAGCAGCGCGTCAAAACGCAGGCGCGATCGTCAGACGTGCGGCAGACGCCGCGCCAGCCTGCCGCGTTTGGCGCTTGGGCGCGCCTACGTCTAAGGCATCAGCCGAGGCCGATGGATTTTGACCTGATCATCGCGGGCGGCGGGCTGGCAGGCGGCCTGATCGCCTATCGGCTGGCTACCACGCGCCCGGATCTGCGGCTGGCGGTGATCGACAGCGGGTCCGGGCTGGGCGGCGACCATACGTGGTCGTTCTTCGAGACCGACCTCGATCCCGCGGCGCGGCGCTGGATGGAACCGTTCGTCTGCCACCGCTGGCCCGGCTATGAGGTGCGGTTCCCCGGCCATGCGCGCCAGCTGGGCACGCCGTACCGCAGCGTCACCTCGGACCGCTTCGACTCGGTGCTGCGCGCGGCGCTGCCTCCGGGGTCGGTGCTGGCGGGCGTCCCTGTCCGCGCCCTCGATCCCGGGCGCGTGACGCTTGCCGACGATCGCGTGCTCGCCGCGCGCGCCGTCATCGACGCCCGCGGCGCCGACCCGTCCGCGCCGCTGGAGCTGGGCTTCCAGAAGTTCGTCGGGCTGGAGATCGAGACCGATGGACCCCACGGGCTCGCCCGCCCGATCATCATGGACGCAACCGTGCCGCAGCATGACGGCTACCGTTTCGTCTACACGCTGCCGTTCTCTCCGACGCACCTGCTGATCGAGGACACCTACTACGCCGATGGCCCGGCGCTGGACGATGCGGGTGTTGCTGAACGCTGCCGCGCCTATGCAGCTGTGCAAGGCTGGCGCAGCGCGCGCGAGGTGCGCGTGGAGCGCGGCGTCCTGCCGATCGCTCTCGGCGGCGATATGACGCGACTATGGGCGGGAGCGCCGGTGCCCAAGGCAGGGATGCGCGCGGCACTGTTCCATCCCTTGACCGGCTATAGCCTGCCCGATGCGGTGCGTGCCGCCGATGCCGTCTCCGCGCTCCCCGATCTCGGCGCCGAAGCGCTCATGTCCGCGCTGAAAGGCCTGTCGCTGCGTTTGTGGGAGGAACGCGGCTTTTACCGCCTGTTGAATCGCCTGCTGTTCCGCGCAGCCGAGCCGCATGAACGCTGGCGCGTGCTCGAACGCTATTATCGCATGCCCGAAGAGACGATCGGCCGCCTTTACGCGGGCCGCTCGACGTGGGCAGACAAGGCGCGAACGCTGATCGGTAAACCGCCGGTCCCGTTCGGCCGCGCGGTCGCGGTAACGTTGGGAGCCAAATAAGTGTCAGACATCGCCGTTATCGGAGCGGGCTTCGGCGGCATCGCGCTCGCCGTGCGGCTGCAGGCCGCCGGGCACCAGGTGACGCTGATCGAGGGGCGGGAAAAGCCCGGCGGCCGCGCCTATGTATGGGAGGACGACGGCTTCACCTTCGATGCCGGCCCCACCGTCATTACCGACCCCACCTGCCTCGACGAGCTGTTCGACGCCGCCGGACGCCGCCGCGACGACTACGTTGAACTGATGCCCGTCACGCCCTTCTACCGGCTGATGTGGGAGGACGGCCGCGTGTTCGACTATTCGAACGACGAGGCGCGGCTGTTCGAGCAGATTGCCCAGTTCAACCCGGCTGATGTGGAAGGCTACAAGCGGTTCTTTGAATATTCGAAGGGCGTGTTCCACGAGGGTTACGAGAAGCTGGGCCACGTGCCCTTCCTCGATTTCAAGTCGATGCTGAAGGCGGCCCCGTCGCTGATGCGCTATCAGGCGTGGCGCAGCGTCTATTCGATGGTTGCAAGCTATATCCGCGACGAGCATCTGCGCGAAGCGTTCAGCTTCCACACGCTGCTGGTCGGCGGCGATCCGTTCAAGACCAGTTCGATCTACGCGCTGATCCACGCGCTGGAGAAGAAGTGGGGCGTCTGGTTCCCGCGCGGCGGCACCCATGCGCTGGTGCGCGGGCTGGTGCGGCTGTTCCAGGACATTGGCGGGCGCGTGCGACTGGGCTCGCCTGTCACCGCGATCGACGCCAGCGGCGCGGCCGTGACCGGGGTCCGCACTGCCGACGGCTGGAGCGGCCGGTTCGACGCGGTCGCTTCGAACGCCGACGTGGTGCACAGCTTCCGCGACCTGCTGGCGGGCCATCCGCGCGGGCGCTCCAAGGGCAGGTCGCTCGCGTCGCGGCGGCACAGCCCATCGCTGTTCGTGGTCTATTTCGGCCTGAAGGGCACGCACCCGGAGATTCCGCATCACTCGATCCTGTTCGGACCGCGCTATAAGGGGCTGCTGAACGAGATTTACGACAAGGGCACGCTCGCCAAGGACTTCAGCCTGTATCTGCACCACCCGACCGCCAGCGATCCTCAGCTGGCGCCGGAGGATTGCTCGGCCTTTTACGTGCTGTCGCCGGTACCGCACATGGGCAAGGCCAGGATCGACTGGGCGGTTGAGGGCCCGCGCTACCGCGACCGGATTCTCGAGGCGCTTGA
This sequence comes from Sphingomonadaceae bacterium, assembly GCA_032249695.1. Classification (GTDB taxonomy): domain Bacteria; phylum Pseudomonadota; class Alphaproteobacteria; order Sphingomonadales; family Sphingomonadaceae; genus JAVVHE01. Next base: position 16,426 of record JAVVHE010000025.1, read on the forward strand.
GGAGAAGCTGGTCCCGGGCCTGCGCGAGCGGCTGGTGACCTTGCGGCATTTCGGGCCGGACAACTTCAAGTCCGAGCTCAACGCCCACCTCGGCAGCGCTTTCAGCCTCGAGCCGGTGCTGCAACAATCGGCCTATTTCCGCGTGCATAACCGCGACGACGTGCTGACCAACCTCTATTTCGTCGGCGCGGGCACGCATCCGGGAGCGGGTCTGCCCGGCGTGATCGGATCGGCCAAGGCGACCGCGCGCCTGATGCTCGCCGACCTCCCCGCCGCCCATCGCGCCGAGCCGATGGCGCTGGCTGCGGAGTGAAACCACCGTCCTCCCCGGAGCGGGGAGGCGGACGCAGCGCCAGCGGCGGCGGGTGGGGTAGCCGGCCCGGCGGCCGCAGCCGCGCCGCCGTTTCGCGGCTCTTCCCCGTTCCGGGGAGGGGCTGAATGGATCCGCTCGTCCGCGGCGCCGCGCGCACCATCGCGCGCGGCTCGAAGTCCTTCGCGCTCGCCGCGCGGCTGTTCGAGCCGGCAGTCCGCGCGCGGGCGCTGCTGCTCTACGCCTGGTGCCGCCACTGCGACGATGTGACCGACGGCCAGGCGCTCGGCTTCGCGGCGGCCAGGACCGACCGGGCCAGCGGTGCCGCTGTCGAACAGCTGCGCGCCGACACGCTCGACGCGCTCGCCGGACGGCCGCGGGCGGAGCTGCCGTTCCAGGCGCTTGCGCGAGTGGCGGCCGAGACAGGCATGCCTGAACGCTGGCCGCTCGCGCATATCGACGGCTTCGCGCTCGACGCCGCTGGCGCGCGCTATGACGCGCTCGAAGACACGCTCACCTATTGCTGGCACGTGGCGGGCGCGGTCGGCGTGATGATGGCGCTGGCGATGGGCGTGGCGCCCGGCGACCGCCCGACGCTCCAGCGTGCCTGCGACCTCGGGCTGGCCTTCCAGCTCGCGAACATCGCGCGCGACGTGATCGACGACGCAGCGATCGGCCGCTGCTACCTCCCGTCATCGTGGCTCGCTGCCGAAGGCCTGAGCCCCTGCCCCGCGACGATCGCCGACCCCGCCAACCGCCCCGCGCTGGCCCGCGTCGCCGCGCGCCTCACCTCCGAAGCCGCGCGCTACGAGGCGAGCGCGCGCGCCGGCGCGGCTGCACTCAGCTTCCGCTCGGCATGGGCGGTGCTCGCCGCTGCGGCCATTTACGGCGCGATCGGGCGCAAGGTCGCCGCTGCCGGCCCCCGCGCCTGGGACCGGCGCCAGGCCACCTCGACACCCGAAAAGTTCCGCCTGCTGTGGCGCGCCCGCGCAGAGGCAGCCGACCGCGCCGCGCTCGCCGCGCGCGATCCCGGTCGCGCGGGCCTGTGGACGATGCCGGACTGACCCAGCCCGCCCGGCGCCGCGTCAGGCGCTCGCCTGCTCCTTGGCGAACACGCGCACCGGCTCCTTGCGGCCGTCGACCACATCCTTGTCGACCATGATCTCGTCGACGCCCGCCATGCCCGGCAGCTCGAACATCGATTCTAGGAGAATGTTCTCCATGATCGATCGCAGGCCGCGCGCGCCGGTCTTGCGCTCGATCGCCTTCTTAGCGATCGCGCCCAGCGCGTCGTTGGCGAAGCCCAAATGCACCCCCTCCATCTCGAACAGCCGCTGATATTGTTTCACCAGCGCGTTCTTCGGCTCGGTCAGGATCTTGATGAGAGCGGTCTCGTCCAGATCCTCCAGCGTCGCAATGACGGGCAGGCGGCCGACGAACTCGGGGATCAGGCCGAACTTCAGCAGATCCTCGGGCTCGCACTGGCGCAGCAGCTGGCCGGTGCGGCGCTCGTCAGGTGCGGCGACATGCGCGCCGAAGCCGATCGACTTGCCCTGCAGACGGTCGGCGATGATCCGGTCCAGCCCCGCAAACGCACCGCCGCAGATGAACAGGATGTTCGTCGTGTCGACCTGCAGGAATTCCTGCTGCGGATGCTTGCGCCCGCCCTGCGGCGGCACGGAGGCGGTTGTGCCTTCCATGATCTTCAGCAGCGCCTGCTGCACGCCCTCGCCGCTCACATCGCGCGTGATGGATGGATTGTCGGCCTTGCGGGAAATCTTGTCGATCTCGTCGATATAGACGATGCCACGCTGCGCGCGCTCGACGTTGTAATCCGAAGCCTGCAGCAGCTTCAGGATGATGTTTTCAACGTCCTCGCCCACGTAACCGGCTTCGGTCAGCGTGGTGGCGTCCGCCATCGTGAACGGTACGTCCAGAATGCGTGCCAGTGTCTGCGCGAGGAGCGTCTTGCCGCAGCCAGTCGGACCGACGAGCAGAATGTTCGATTTCGCGAGCTCGACATCCTGGTTCTTCTGCGCGTGATTCAGCCGCTTGTAGTGATTGTGCACTGCTACCGAAAGCACGCGCTTGGCCTGATCCTGCCCGATCACGTAGTCATCAAGCACCTTGCAGATCTCGCGCGGGGTCGGCACGCCGTCGCGGTTGGCCTTCAGCGCGGAAGACTTCGTCTCCTCGCGGATGATATCATTGCAAAGCTCAACGCACTCGTCGCAGATGAAGACCGTGGGGCCAGCGATCAGCTTCCTCACTTCATGCTGCGACTTACCGCAGAATGAGCAGTAGAGGGTGTTCTTGCTGTCCTGGCCGCCGCTTTTGACTGTCATTCCGGTTGTTCCAATCCCGCCCGCTTCCTCGCGGGCTCAGCGTGCATATCGCGTCTCACGGTTCGCCCGTGAAGATGCAAGCTCCAACCCGGGAGCCGCCGTGCCGGTTGCGATCGGCCGCCCATGCGATGCGCCTCGCCGCGTGGGATGAATCCACGGGCTTCCAGCGGCATGTTAGCCGACCGCCAGCGCACGGCAACCACTAAAGTGACGCTTCGCCGTCATTGCGTCCGAGCGTGCGCCGCCAAAACCGATATTGCAACCGGGCGCAGGCGTCGCCCGCCCGCGCCCGTCCGGTTCAGGCGGCGGCTGCCAGCTGGTCGGTCGGCAGCGGGCGCTTCTCCATCACCTCGTCGACCAGCCCGAACGCCTTCGCTTCCTCGGCGTCGAAGATTTTGTCACGCTCAACCGATCGCTCGATCACATCGATCGGCTGGCCGGTGTGCTTGGCCATCAGCTCGTTCATGCGCTGGCGGACGCGCAGGATCTCGCGCGCCTGGATTTCGATGTCGGTCGCCTGGCCCTGCGCGCCGCCCGATGGCTGGTGGATCAGGATGCGCGAGTTGGGCAGCGACACGCGCATCCCCGGCTCACCAGCCGCGAGCAGGAAGGCGCCCATCGACGCCGCCTGGCCGACGCACACCGTGCCGACTTTGGGGCGGATATACTGCATCGTGTCGTAGATGCTCATCCCCGCAGTGATCACCCCGCCCGGCGAGTTGATGTACATGAAGATGTCCTTCTTGGGGTTCTCCGACTCCAGGAAGAGCAGCTGGGCGACGATCAGCGAGGCCATGTGGTCCTCCACCTGGCCCGTGATGAACACGATGCGCTCGCGCAGCAGGCGCGAGTAGATGTCGAACGAGCGCTCGCCGCGGCTCGATTGTTCGATGACGACGGGGACGAGGCCGGCGTGGATCTCGGGAAGCATGGGCGGGGTCCTTTCGGCCCCAAGGTTGTCCCGCGGGAGAGCGCCGTCAAGCGTCGACGAAGCTGACGACCGCGCCCTTGTCGATCGACTTCCCAAGCTGCCACGCGTCCCAGTTGGTCAGCCGCACGCAGCCGTGGCTCTGGCGCTTGCCGATCAGCTTGGGCTCGGGCGTGCCGTGGATGCCGTAGGTCGGCTTGTTGAGGCCGATCCACACAATGCCAACCGGGTTGTTCGGGCCGCCCGGCAGCTCCAGCTTCTTGAGACCCTGGCGCTTGTCGGTCAGCCGCTCGGGATCGTAGGTGTAGACCGGCGAGAAGGTCACCCCGGTCACTTCCACCGTTCCTTCGGGGCTGGGCAGGTCGCCGCCACCGATCGTGCCGGGGTAGACCGCGAGCAGCGTGCCGTCGGCGCCGAACGCCAGCACCTGCTCGGACTTCTTGCGCACCTCGACCTTGGCGACCTGCGCGGGCAGCTTCTGGCGGCCGACAGCGGGGACGACGATCTCCTCGCCCGCTTTCGCGAAGTCCCTGCCCGGGTTGAGGCGCTTCAGGAACGCCTCGTCGGCGTGGAACTTCTCGGCGATACCCTCAAGCGGCGAGGACCAGCCGAGCTTCTTGCGCTCGGCGAGGACGGTGTATTTGGACGACTTGGGCTCGAACGGCCCGGCCACGTCCTCCTCGGTGATCGTGTAGCGCGCGAGAATCGGCTTGGGATCAGCCTTCGCAAGCCGGTCGACAAACGCCTGGTCGATCGCGGGAGTCACGGGCAGCTTGTTCGCCGCCTTGTATGCCATCACCGCCTTGCCGAAATTGCTTCCCGGCGTGCCGTCGATCACGCCCGGCGGGAAGTTCGCGCGATCGAGCAGCACCTGCGCGCTGACGAGCAGCTTCAGCTTCTGCGGCAGCTGCGGCGCGGCCGCGGGCGCGGCGGGCGCATCCGGGACCGGGAGGGAAGCGTTGGACGGCGGCGGAGCGGACTTGGGCGCGGGCGCCTGGGCCGCAGCTGTGGCAGCGAGCAGGACGGCGAGAAGCGGCGTGGGGTTCATGGGTCGGGTTCCAAACTGGAGGCTGTGGCTGAATGCCTTTCTTGCGGCGGTGTTCCTGTGGCTCGCCGAGCCCGCGCGCGCCGAGGGCTGCGATGCTGCCGAATACGGAAGTGCCGCGCAGGCGAACGCCGCGTCGATCGACACGCTATCCTTCGTGCCGTTCGGCACCGTCGAGACTGGCTGGCGCATCTATGCGCCGCTCATCGCTGCGGCTGCGGGGACCGATTGCGAACCGACGTCTCCGGGCTTCGCGCGCGCGCTGGCGGGGTTGCAAGGCTCGCTGGGCGTGCGGCCCGCCGATGGCCGCTTCACGCCTGCCACCTGGGCTGCGGTCTACCGCCGGATGCAGGCGGCACGCCCGCTCGCGCGCATGATCGCGGCGGACTGCCCGCCGCCGCCCGATGCGTCGCTGTTGACGCAGCTCAAGCCCTCCGAAAGCTACGGCAAGCCGATCTTCGTGCTGTCGGGCGCGGCGGCTGCCTTCCGCAAGCTGCGCGCAGCCGCGCTCGCCGACGCGCGATTTGCGCGCCAGCCGCGGCTGTTTACCGTCTTCTCGGGCTACCGCGACCCCCAGGCCGACGCCGCGCGCTGCGCGGTGGAGGGCAATTGCGACGGGCGCCGCCGCGCGGTCTGCTCACCGCACCGGACGGGCGCCGCGGTCGATCTCTATCTGGGCATCGATCCGCCCGACAGCACCGCCTATCCGGCGCGCCGGGCGATCGCACTCAGCCCCGCCTACGCCTGGCTGGTGCGGAACGCTCAGCGCTTCGGCTTCGTCAACTACGCGTTCGAGCCGTGGCACTGGGAGTGGACGGGCAATCCGTCGCGCTGAGCGGCCTAGCCATCCTCGGCGTGGCCCATTAGGTCCGAAGGGCAATGGCCGAATTCACACTTCCCCCGCACAGCCGCATCCGTAAGGACGGCAAGCACCATGCCGCGCCCGAGGGGGCGAGGACGGTGCGGCGCTTCCATATCTACCGCTATGACCCGGAAACGGGCGAAAATCCGCGGATGGACAGCTACGACGTCGATCTGGCGACGACGGGGCCGATGGTTCTTGATGCCCTCATCAAGATCAAGTCGACCGTTGACCCGACGCTTACCTTCCGGCGCAGCTGCCGCGAAGGGATCTGCGGCTCGTGCTCGATGAACATCGCCGGCCGCAACGGGCTCGCCTGCACCACCGCGATCGAGGACGTAAAGGGCGACATCCGCATCACGCCGCTGCCGCACATGGAGGTCGTGCGCGATCTGGTGCCGGACATGACCAATTTCTACGCGCAGTATGCGAGCATCAAGCCGTGGCTGCAGACGGTAACGCCTGCGCCCAACATGAAGGAGCGCAAGCAAAGCGTCGCCGAGCGCGAGAAGCTGGACGGGCTGTACGAGTGCATTCTCTGCGCCTGCTGTTCGACCGCCTGCCCCAGCTACTGGTGGAACAGCGACAAGTTCCTGGGGCCGGCGATTCTGCTACAGGCTTATCGCTGGCTCGCCGACAGCCGGGACGAGATGACCGGCGAACGGCTGGACCAGCTCGAGGACCCCTTCCGCCTCTACCGCTGCCACACGATCATGAACTGCGCCAACGTTTGCCCCAAAGGGCTGAATCCGGCGAAGGCGATCGCCGAAATCAAAAAGATGATCGTCGAGCGCGCCGTCTAGGCCAGCGCCGACGGCACGTCCGTCTGTGCGAAGTCGACGCCCTTATAGAGCAGCGGTACCTCCGCGAGCTTGGCGACCGCGTAAACCATACAGTCGCCGAAGTTGAGCGCGTTCGGTCCCGAACCGAAGCGCCGGCGCGCGTCGGCGGCCACCTGGGCATGGTCCGCCGTGAATGGCACTACCTCGATCCTGAAGCGAGTGACCAGTCGGTCAAGCCCCTCGCGCAGCTCTGGCAGAATTCTGAAACTTCGCTTAAGCGTCGCTTCGACAAAAGCGCAGGCGGGTAACCTGGGATCTCGCGCATCGATGATTGCCGACGCGAACGGCGCGGCCTCGGGTTCGCCCTGTAAGATGGCCAGAAGCGCCGACGTGTCGATGATCAACGCGGTAGTCCATCTGCGTCGTACATCTCGGTATCCATCTCCTCTTGCGTAGGGATGGGAATGCCGCGCTGCTCGAACCACTGCCGGGTCTGCTTTCCGATCGCCAATACCTCGGCGATCGCAGCCTCGCGTTCTTCAGCAGTAAAACGTGGCACGGGCCTGGCGCGCTCCAGTTCACGCTCCAGCGCCTTGGTGACGGCGCCCGTCACGGTGTCGCTGGTCCGCTTCGCGAGCTCCAATGCAAGCTCGACCGTCCTGGGATTTTTGATGTTCAACTGCATGGCACGTTTCTTGCGCGCTTTCTACCACGCTTCTAGAACGCCCGCCAGCGCCGCCCGGAGCCTTGCCCTATGCCCAACGTCCTGATCACCGGCACCTCCAAGGGCATCGGGCTCGCCGCCGAAGCCGAGCTGCGCGCGCGGGGGTGCACTGTCGTCGGCCACTCTACCCATGGCGGCGACGGGCGGATCGCGGCGGACCTTTCGGTGCCGGGCGCAGCCGAGGCGCTGTGGGCCGCGGCGCTGGAGCAACTCGGCGGCCGCGTGGACGTGCTGGTCAACAACGCGGGCGTCTTTACCGATGCGCCGATCGACGGTGATGCCGAGGCGTTCCGCGCCGAGTGGCTGCGCACGATGCAGATCAACCTGTTCGCCGCCGCCGACCTGTGCCGCCTGGCGCTGGTCCACTTTCGCTCACGCTCCGGCGGAGGGCGGCTGGTGAACCTGGGCAGCCGCGCGGCGCATCGCGGCGACGGGCCGCCCAACGCGCATTATGCTGCTAGCAAGGCGGCGATGACCGCGATGACCAAGACCTACGCTCGCGCGCACGCTGGTCAAGGCATTCTCGCCTTCACCGTCGCGCCGGGCTTTGTGATGACGGGAATGGCCGAGGAATATCTCGCCAGCCGAGGCGGAGCGGGTGTGCTCGCGGACATCCCGCTCGGTCGCGTCGCCGAAACGGACGAGGTCGCGAAGGTCATAGCTTTCTGCGCGCTCGATGCGCCGCCATCCATGACCGGCGCCACCATCGACATCAACGGCGCGAGCTACGTCCGTTGAGCGCGGGTCGGCCGGCCGCAGCTCGCAGTTCAACCCATCCAGGTCGGGACCGTGGCCACACACCTTCCCCCATCCACAGTGTCGGGCAATAACGGCGCCCCGCCCGCTGAAGGAGCCTCCATTTGACCTGGGTTGCGTGGATCGACTGCACCGAAGCCGAAGCAGCTGCCGCCGAACTGCCCGGTGTGACGCTCGCAGCGCACGAGAAGGACGACGGTGGCTGGCGGCTGGAAGCCTATGACCTCGCCCGGCCCGAGCCATGGGTGCTCGATGCGCTGCGAACCTTCGCGCCGTCCTCGCCGCACGCGCCGCAGGTGGGGAAAATCGCTGATCGCGACTGGGTCAAATACTCGCAGGCCGCGCTGACGCCGGTATCGGCCGGGCGCTATGTGGTCCACACCGGCTCCTACGCATCGACCGTGCGACCCGGCCGCATCGGCATTCGCATCGAGGCAGGCCGCGCGTTCGGCACTGGCCACCACGCGACGACCGCGGGTTGCCTGGAAGCGATCGACCGTGCCGCCAAGCGCGGCAAGCGCGTCCGCCGCGCGATCGATCTGGGCACGGGCACCGGCGTGCTGGCGCTGGCGACTGCCAAGCGCTGGCGCCGAGCCGAGGTGGTCGCCTCCGACAACGATGCCGTCGCGGTTGCGGTCGCGCGCGGCAATGTCCGCCAGAATGCGGTGCGTTCGGGCCGACAGCGCGGCATGATCGAGCTGCACGTCGCCGACGGCCTGCGCCACCCGCGCCTGCGCGGCCACTACGATCTGGTCGTCGCGAACATCCTCGCGCGCCCGCTTCGGCAGATGGCGCCGATGATAGCCCGCGCGGTCGCGCCCAGCGGGCGGCTCGTTCTGGCGGGCCTGCTCGAGCGCCAGCAGCGCCGCGTCTGGGCGGCCTACCGCAACCGCGGACTTGTGACCGCGCGCTATCCCCGCCACGTTGCGTGGCCGATCCTCGAATTCACGCGGAGAGCCTAATCGCACCCGTCCTGACCGCCCCGGCCACAGGCACTGGCGACCGCCGCGACGCGGGGCTCAACCGGGCGATCGGGCCGTGGGGGCTGGCGGCGATTGCGGCCAACATCTTGATGGGCACGGCCTTCTACGTCGTCCCCGGCGAGATGGCGCGGCTGGGCGCGCTGAGCCCGTGGGCGCTGGCGGGGTGCGGGCTGGCGCTCAGCGGCGTCGTGCTGGTGCTCGCCGAAGGCGGCAGCCGCGTGCCCGCAAGTGGGGGCGTCTACGCACTGGCCGAAGCCGCGTTCGGTCCGGTCGCAGGCGCGGCTGCGGGGGGGCTGAAGCTCTGCATGTTGACCTTCGCGGGATCGGGCGTGCTGGCGGCGGCGGCGGACCAGGCTGCGAAGCTTGCGCCCGGGTTGCATGATCCGGTGCCGCGTGCCGTGTTCGTATTGGCGTGCCTGGCGCTCTTCACCTGGAACGCAGCGCGCGGCGCGGGCGAGAGCGCGGACGCGCTGAAGTCGCTGGTCGCGCTGAAGCTGGTGCCGCCGATCGTGTTCCTGGTGGTGGCGCTGGCGTTCGTGCCAGCCTCGCCCGCCGCGCACGTCGCTGCGGTGGCGCCGGGCGGCATCGGCAAGGCGCTGTTGCTGGGTGCCTTCTTCTTCTTTGGCGCCGAAAGCGCGCTCGCGGTGGGGGGCGAGACCGAGCGTCCTTCGCGAACCATCCCGCTCGGCCTCTTGGGGGCGATGGGTGCGTACACGTTGCTCGGCTGCCTGATCCAGTGGACCGTCTGGCGCGCGAGCGGACCGGCGGCGATCGGATCGGGCGCGCCGCTGGCCGATATTGTCGGTCCGGTGTCGCCGGTCTTCGCTGTGCTGGTCGTCGCGGGCGGCACGGTCGCTGCGCTGGGATGCGTTGCGGGCATGGTCGTCTGTGTGCCGCGAATCGTGTTCGCCTATGCGCGGCGCGGCGTGCTGCCCGGCTGGCTTGGCGCGGTCGACCGCCGCACCGCTGCGCCTACGCGCGCGATCGTTGTCACCGCGACGATGATGGCCGCCGCGACCTTCAGCGGCGGCTATGTCGTGCTCGCCTCGATCGGGACGGTGGCGGGGATCGCGGTCTATCTGTTCGGAACTGCAGCGTCGCTACGGCTGCGCGCGCGCGGCGTGGCGCTGGGCGGCAAACCGCTGCGGCTGGCGGTCACGCCTGCCCTGGCATTTTTGGGCTGTGCGGGACTGATCGCGATCCTGTCGACCGCGAGTTGGAGGGAGTTTGCGTGGACGGGAGCAGCCGCTGCGCTGTTCGCAGGGCTGGCTTGGCTGCGCGGCGCGAAGGCCGGTTAACAGTTTAACGCTGAAAATAGGCAGCTCGGCGCTTTAAGCGTGGTGGCCGCAACGACCGGCGTGGCGGATCCGTATGCACTGTACCGTTAACGGAACAGGAGGATTCATTCATGAAGCGGACATCTTTGGTGATGCTCGCCGCAATCGCGTTCGCCTCGAACACGGCTTCGGCTGAGCGGCTTGTCGGCCTCGTCGGCGGCAACGGCCTGACTGTGTTCGAAAGCACCGCGCCGGGGGCGATCGGCCAGGTGCGCTCGGTCACGGGCCTCGGCGGGCAGACGCTGCTGGGCATCGACGTGCGCCCGGCGAATGGTTTGCTCTACGGCCTCGGCAGCGGCGGCGGCATTTTTTCCATCGATCTGTCGCGCGGCGGCGCGGCGGCTTCGCTCCGATCGACGATCAGCGGCGCAACGCTCGATGGCACGGCGTTCGGCATCGATTTCAACCCGGTTCCGGACCGGCTGCGGATCGTATCGAACAACGGCCAGAACCTGCGGGTGAACGTGGACAGCGGAGCTGCGCTAGTGGATGGCAGGCTGACCTACGCGGGGGGCGACGCAAATGCGGGCACGGCACCAAGCCTGACCGCGGCCGCCTACACCAACAGCTTCGCGCCCTCACCACGCGCAATGCCGGGCACGCAGCTCTACTATATCGATACCAGCCTGTTCACGCTGGCAACGACGAGTGCGCCCAATGCCGGCGTCGTCAACACAATCGGCAGCGCCGGGCGGCCAACGGTGCCGACGGGCTTCGATATTTCCGGCACGACGGGGATTGCGTACGCCAGCTGGCTGCGCGGCGCATCGGGAAATACGGGACTGTTCACGCTGAACCTGTCGACCGGTGCTCCGACGCTCCTCGGCAACATCGGCTTCACGGGGCTGGACCTGCGCGATCTCGCGCTGGCGCCGGTCGCCACGCCCGCGCCTGCCGTGATGGCGCTGTTCGGGCTGGGCGCCGCCGCGCTGATCCGCCGCCGCGCCTGAGCCGCTGGCCGGACCGGGCGCGTATCGTGGCGCGTCCGGTCCACCAGGCTGGGCGAGCTATTCGGCCGCGCCGGAAGCGGCGTAGATCGCAAAGCCATCTGTGCGTTCCGCAAGCCGGAACACGCTGCTCGCATCCCACGGCACGGTGTGCCGCGGATCGACGTAGAGCACGCGCATCGGTCGGGGCTCGGCTTTCCAGCTGGCTTCCAGCTGCGCAACAACTTCGGCCATCAGGGCTGCGTCGAACGGATTGTAGAAATAGGCGACGAGCGGCCCCGGAGGCGGAGTCCAACTGCCAGCATCGGCATTAACCACCCGGATCGGTGCCTTCAGCGCGCTCTGTCCCTCCACGATGTCGCGGTTGCGCTCGGCGATCGCGCAGAGTTCGGGAGCGAATTCGACACCGATCACTTCGGCAAACGGCCGCATCGCTGCGATCAGCAAAACGCGGCCCATGCCACAGCCATAGTCGATGAACCGCCACGCGCCCGCGTCCACGCCCAGCCTGTCGATCAGGCGCTCGACCAGCAGTTCGGACGTCGGCTCGTAGCGGACGCTGTGCAGCGCACGCTCGCGGTCGACGCTGAGTTCCAGTCTGGACAGTGATCGCGTGCCCGAGGTCTCGGTTCCCCAGCGGCGGTCAAACGCCTCAGTGGCAGCGCGCGCTCTGCGTGCGGCGGGAAACTGCGACGTGACCGTGTAGGCAAGGGTCTTCGCGCCGAGCCGTACGATTTCGGCTAGGCTCCGGCCCTTCAGCGCGCGTTCAAGACGATTGAGCATCGCCTAATTCCGTGTGCGGTCGACCAACCGCCCTTCGCTCAGCCATGGCATCATCGCCCGCAGCTTAGCGCCGACCTGCTCGATCGGATGCGCGGCGGTCAGGCGGCGCGCAGCCCTCAGCTCGGGGTTGCCCGCTCGGTTGTCGGCGATGAACCGCCCGACGAAACGGCCCTGCTGGATGTCCGCCAGCACGCGCTTCATCTCGGCCTTCGTCTCGGGAGGAATCACGCGCGGGCCGGTCTGGTCGCCGCCATACTCGGCGGTGTTGCTGATCGAATAGCGCATGTTCGCCAGCCCGCCTTCGTAAAGCAGGTCGACAATCAGCTTCACTTCATGGAGGCATTCGAAATAGGCCATCTCGGGCGCGTAACCCGCTTCGACCAGCGTTTCGAACCCTGCCTTGATCAGTTCGGGCAGGCCGCCGCACAGCACTGCCTGCTCGCCGAACAGATCGGTTTCGCACTCCTCGCGGAAGGTCGTTTCGATGACACCCGCGCGGCCTCCGCCGATGGCTGAAGCGTAGCTCAGCGCGAGGTCGTGCGCGTTGCCCGTGACGTCGCGGTCGATCGCGATGAGACAGGGCACGCCGCCGCCTCGGACATATTCGCTTCGGACCAAGTGGCCCGGCCCTTTGGGCGCGATCATGAACACGTCGAGATCCTCGCGCGGCTCGATCAGGCCGAAATGGATGTTCAGCCCGTGCGCGAAGGCAAGGCTCGCTCCGTGCGGCAGGTTGGGCGCGAGGTCGCGCGCGTAGATCTCGGCCTGGTACTCGTCGGGCGCGAGCATCATCAAAAGGTCGGCGTCAGCCGCGGCCTCGGCAGGTGCCTTCACCGTCAGGTTGGCAGCCTCGGCCTTGCCCGCGCTCGCCGAGCCGGGGCGCAGCGCGATGGTCACGCTCGCGACGCCGCTATCGCGCAGGTTCAGCGCGTGGGCGTGCCCCTGGCTGCCATAGCCGAGGATCACCACGTGCTTGCGCTTGATCAGCTGAGCGTCGGCATCTGCATCGTAATATACCCGCATCGTCCCTTAATCCCCGTCGGATCCACATCCGTCATCCCGGCCCCCGAGTCGGGATCTCACTGCCTTGCAGCACATCCGGCCGCCCACGCCACTCGCGCGGATGATGCTGAACCCCGGGTCAAGCCCGGGGTGACGAGCAGGGGAGTGATGACTGCTCACCCCTCGCCACGCCCGCGAGCCAGCGCAGCGATGCCCGTTCGCGCGACCTCCACCAGCCCAACCTCGCGCATCAGCTCGACGAAGCGGGTCACCTCGTCCTGCGCCGCGGCAAGCTCGAAGATGAAGCTCTGCGTGGTCGCGTCGACCGGCCGCGCGCCGAATACCTGCGCCAGCCGCAGCGCCTCCTCGCGCGCCTCGCCGGCGTCGGCCACCTTTACCAGCGCCATCTCGCGCTCCACGTGAGGGCCTAGCGTCGTCAGGTCGGTGACGCGGTGAACGTTCACCAGGCGGCCGAGTTGCGCCATGATCTGCTCGATGACCGGCGGCGGGCCCGAGGTCACGATGGTGATCCGGCTGATCGCTTCCTCCGCGGTCACGGCAACCGTCAGCGATTCGATATTGTAGCCACGCGCCGAGAACAGCCCGACAATCCGCGCGAGCACGCCCGACACGTTGTCGACCACGACCGACAGCGTATGGCGGGCGGCGGGCAGCTGTTTCATTGCGCGTCCATCGTCGACCTGCCGTCTGTTCCAGCGCGCCGGGGCAGTCAACCGGCGGCTCCGGGCCGTATGTCGCTCGCGCGTGATTCTTCACCCGTTCAGCTTCGGCGCTATAGCGCTTCGAGAATGATCGCGCTCGCCGCCCTTCTGATCGCCGCCGCCCAGCCCGCTCCGCCCGCCCCAAGCGCCCCCCCGGTCGGCACGCTGACGGTGCTGGTTACCGGCGTCCGGTCCGACGCGGGGCGCGTGCAGGTGGAGCTCTGCCCGCGCGAGCTGTTTACCAAGGACTGCCCGATGACGCAGACCGCGCCCGCCCGGCGCGGCACCACGACAGTCGTCTTCAGGAACGTGCCCGCCGGGCGCTGGGCGGCGCAGGGCTTCCATGATGCGAACGGCAATGGGCGCATCGACACCGGCCTTCTCGGCATACCTAAGGAAGGCTACGGCTTCTCGCGCGACGCACCCGCGACCACCTCTGCGCCCAAGTGGAGCGCCGCAAGCTTCGACCTTGCCGGACCGGGGGACCAGACGATCAGTTTCCGGCTACATTACTGGTGACGGCACCGCGCGGAGCAGGTCCGGCGCCGCTCGCCTCGCGGCTGGCGGTGTGGTCGGCGGCGCATGCGTCGGCGGTCGTCGGCTGCGTGCTGCTGCTGACGGCGCTTGCAGCGTGGTTCGCCGCCGTGTACTTGACGATCAATACGGACACGAGTGCGCTGATTAACCCGCAGGTCGCCTGGCGGGTGAACGAGCGCGAGCTGAACCGCGCATTCCCGCAAAATGGGGAGGTTCTGGTCGTCGTGATCGACGGCGCTACGCCCGAGCGCGCCGAAATTGCCGCGCGCGCGCTGACGGACGCGATGCGCGCCGACACGCGGCACTTCCATGATGTGCGTCGCCCCGATGGCGGGCCGTTTTTCGATCGCAACGGGCTGCTTTATCTGAGCACCGACGAGGTGCGTGCGACCGCCGACCAGCTCGCCGCCGCGCAGCCGTTCCTCGGCCCGCTCGCCGCCGACCCTTCGCTGCGCGGGGTCGCGCGATCGATCGAAACGCTGGCGACTGGTGTCGAGCGCGGGAACGTTAAGCTAGCGCTGGTCGCGGGCCCGCTCGGCGCGATCGACCACGCGCTGGGCGAGCAGGCGGCACGGCGGCCAGCTTACTTCTCGTGGCAGAAACTGTTTGCAGGCAACGGCGCCGGCCCAGGCACGCGCAAGCTGGTGTTGGCCGTACCAGTGCTCAACTACACCGACCTGCAGCCAGGAGCTGAAGCTGCAACGGCTCTGCGCCAGACCGCTGCCCGCCTGAAGCTGGCGCCGGAAACGGGCGTCATTGTCCGCCTCACTGGCCCCGTGCCGCTGGCGGACGAGGAGTTCGCCAGCCTCCAGCACAATATTGGCTTCGTCGCGGTGCTGATGGGCGTGTTCATGGTCGGCACGCTTTGGATCGCGCTGCGATCGCGGCGGATCATGGGCGTCGTGCTCGCGTCGACCATTGCGGGGCTGGTGCTGACGACTGCACTTGGGCTGGCGATCGTCGGGCGGCTAACGCTGATCTCGGTCGCGTTCATTCCGCTGTTCGTCGGGCTTGGGATCGATTTCGGCATCCAGCTCGCCACGCGCTTCCGCGAGGAGCGGTTGGGCGGCCAGCCTCGGCCCGAGGCGCTGCGCCGCGCGACCGCCAAGCTGGGCCGCTCGCTGATGCTAGCCGCGGGTGCCATCGCGCTGGGCTTCTGCGCGTTCCTGCCAACCGACTATATCGGGATCGCCGAGCTTGGGATCATCGCCGGACTGGGCATGGTGGTGGCGCTGGTGCTGACGCTCACCTTCTTGCCCGCGGTGCTGGTGCTGACTCCCCCCCCCCCCCCCCCCCCCCGCGTGGGCCACGCCCAGCGGGCGGGGCGGGACCACAGGCGGGGCCATAACCGGCGGCCGGGGCGCGGCCGGGTCGCGCTGGCGCTGGCGGGGGGGGGTGCCGCGCGGCCCCTGGTGAAGTTCGATTTCAACCCGCTCAACCTGCGCGATCCGAAGTCGGAAAGCCGGTCGACGCTGGAAGACCTGATGCGCGATCCCGATCGCACGCCGAACCTGGTCGAGATCGTCGCGCCCAACCTCGCCGCGGCCGATGCGTTGAAGGCGCGGCTGGCGAAGCTGCCCGAGGTTCGCGGAGCGGCCGATGTTAACGATCTCGTGCCGTCCGATCAGCCCGCGAAGCTGGCGATCATCGCCGATGCGCAGGCGCTGCAGGATCTGACCCTCAATCCGATCGACGTCGCGCCGCCGCCGTCCGATGCCGATGAGCGCGCTGCGCTTGTGTCGGCGGTTTCTGCGCTGCAACGTGCGGCTGCCGCCGATCCGGCTGGCGCGCGGTTGGCGCGTGCGCTGGCCGGGCGGTTGAGCGGGCTGGCCGCCGCAGGGCCGGACGCGCGAGCACGCGCGTCAGCGCTATTCGTGCCGCCGCTCGAGCTGACGCTTGATCAGCTCCGTGCGTCGCTGTCGCCCGACGTGGTGACCGTCGATAGCCTTCCGCCCGAGATCAAGCGCGACTGGCTGACACCCGATGGCCGCGCGCGGGTCGTCGTATTCCCGCAAGGGCTGATGCAAGGCAATGCCGAGATCTCGCGCTTCACTCGCGCAGTTGAGACCGTCGCACCGAACGCGACCGGCGCGCCAATCACGATCCAGGAGGCTGCGCGGACGATCTATACTGCGTTCGAACGGGCAGGAATCATCGCGCTGATTGCGATCAGCCTTTTGCTGTTCGCCGTGCTACGTAGCGTGCGCGAGGTTGCATTCACACTCGCGCCGGTCGTGCTATCGATGTTCCTCACTCTCGCGACATGCGTGGCGATCGGCCAGCCGATCAACTTCGCCAATATCATTGCGTTCCCGCTGCTGTTCGGGGTTGGAGTGGCATTCCACATCTACTTCGTCACGGCCTGGTCAGATGGTGTCACCGGCCTGCTCCAGACGAGCCTCGCCCGCGCGGTGTTCTTCTCGGCTTTGGCGACTGGGACCGCGTTCGGCTCGCTGATCGTCAGCTCGCATCCCGGCACAGCGAGCATGGGACTGGTGCTCGCGGTCAGCCTCGTCTGGACCCTCGTCTGCGCGCTGATCTTCGAACCGGCGCTATTAGGTCCCGTCAAGCAGCCCTTAAGTTTACGAGCCTCCAATTCATCCACACAGACGCCGTAAGTGGACTTTATCTGATCGTCGAAAACGAATTGTGGCAGCTAGAAGCTGATGGTTGTGGCGGTGCAGATGGCGGGACACGAAGTTGCGGGCGCAGCTGTCGTAGCGGCCTTTAATACGGCGCAAGTCCCTGAGTTTACCGCACATGTTGTCGACTTTGTGAGGCTTGTGACAGAGGGCGTCGTGGTGCAGGCAGGGCAACTTGTGGCTCGTCTTTGACGGCATGCAGACGGCGATGCTGCGGCCAGCCGGGACTGACGGGTTCAGTCAGCATCACAGGCCCGAACGGCGAGCAGTGGCTTGGCCTTGAGGAAGGCATCGAGCATCAGCGCGGCGCCCTTGTAGCCGTTCATCTGCCCTTCGCTGAGGAACATGCTCAACGGACGGCCCTTGCCGTCAGGGACGGCGTGGAGCTTGGAGTTCGACCGCCTCTGGTGCGCCCGATTCGTCGGCGTAGAGCCGATTTCTTAGCTCGCCTCGGGAAGTCCCGTGCGAGGTCGCATTTCGGCGGCCTGCGACGTTTGGTGCCGCACGCTGTAACGGCTCAACCATACGGCAGCGCTCGATCGTGCGGATGCCTCAGGTGCGTGCGGGTACGGCAGGCACGATGGGGGTCCCCACGGTCTCGCGTCGGGTAAACCAGATGCCGGCGGCGAGCAGGAGGGCAACCGACCCCAGCATCATCACCGGGGCCATGCCGAAAGCGGGCACGAGGGCGGCGGTCAGCGGCGGCGCAAGAATGGAGACGACGCGGCCCCAGTTGAAGATGGAGGCCGCGGTGGCGCGCAGGTTGGATGGATAGAGCTCAGACAGCCAGGGCCCCCAGATGGTGCTGGCCGAGAGCATAAAGCCGTACAGGAAACCGAGTGCGATGAAGAGCGGATCAGAGAGCGGGATGAACAGGTAGACGGGGATGATGATGGCCGCCAGCACGAACCCCCAAGCTGCCTTGCGCCGGCCCATCCGGTCAGAAATCATGCCCCAGGCGAAGCCGCCGAGCGCGGAGGCGATGAACTGAAAGGCAAGCACGGTGCCGATGAGATCGGGAGAGATTTCCCGCACGTCCTTCAGGTAGGTGCTCGCCCAGCCGGTAAACGCCTGGTAGGCGAAAAAGTTGAGGCCCGTCATCGTGGCTAGCGCCAGCGTCTGTTGCCGGTATTCTGGCGCGAGCAGGGCGGCGATCGGGAAACGGCCCGCGGTGCGGGGCGCGGCGTCCGCCTCGCCCCAGGCTGTCATGCGGCGGTCGTCCGGCACCAGCAGAAAAGCGAAGCAGGCCGCGATGAGCGGCACCACCCCGGCATAAAACATGATGCGCCAGTCGTAGCCGGCCGCGACGAGCTTGCCCGAGACATAGCTGAGTAGCGCCACCGACACATTGTAAGTGGCCATGATGAAACCGGCGATCAGCCCGCGCGAGCGGCTGGGGAAGATGCCGGAATAGATGCCGACGACGATCGGGAACATCGCCCCCATGAAGAAGCCCATCGCGGCGCGCTCGAATGCGAGCTGGACGAAGGTGTCGATCACGGTGCCCAGCAGCAGCAGGGTGCCATAGCCCAGCATGGTGATGACGAGCGCGTTGCGGCGGCCGATACGGTCGGCGAGCTGGCCCATCACCAGCGCCCCCACCAGGGCGCCCGTCGACTGGATGGAATATAGCCAGCCGGACTGCGCCATGGTCATGCCCACGCTGTCGCGGATGTAGGGGCGCAGGATATCGACCGTGTTCCACGCCCAGGCGTAAAAGAAATAGCCGATCATCAGAAAGCCGAGAACGATGGCCCGCCGCGCACCGGTCAGGTCCTCGGCCCGTGCCGAGGTGCTGTTCCACAGGCCGCCCACCAAGCACCGTCTCCCGCCGCAGTCCCCGAGCCGGGGTCCTACCGATCCTGTTGGCATTGTTGACTAGGGATGCACGAAAAGCAAGCTACTTACTTCGGCTCAAGCCGCGTGTATTTGCAGATACCGATCTTCGTCCCTTTGCACGTGTTGCCGAGTAGCAACATGCCTCGCGCAAGATAGCCCTACAGGGCTTGCATTCGAAGGCAAGATTCCTTCTGATACGATCGATACGGGAGCCATAAAAGACAAGGAGGGTGATATGGAACGCAAATCGCTGGTGGCCGGCTCTGCGACAGCCGTGCTCGTCGCCGCCCTGGTTCCGAGCGCGGCGTCTGCCCCGGCAACTGCGGCAGCGGACCCCAATGATGCCGGTGAAATCATCGTCACCGCCCAGCGGGTTGCCGAGCGTCTGCAAGACGTGCCGTTGGCGGTGACGGCGATCAGCGGCGATTCACTTCGGGAACGAAAC
>JAVVHE010000026.1:0-32654 GCA_032249695.1 Sphingomonadaceae bacterium
TAGGCGCGCTCCTCTCCGCCGGTGTAGTCATGGGTGCGAGGCCTATCAAACGCACAAGGTCATCCCGAACGCATTTCAGGACCCCGCTGCCTTGCGGCGTTCCGCGCCGAGCGCGGTGAGGCGCGCCAAGCGGCTCCGTAAACCGAGTGCAGGGTGACGCTTTGTCACCGCGGTCACCGCCCCGGCTTGATCGCCCCCGCCACCAGCCGGTGCAGCTTCGAATGGATGGCATCGTTCCCCGCCACCACCTCGCGGCGGTCGATCATGCGGTCGCCGCCCCGATAGTCACTGACGAAGCCGCCCGCCTCGCGCACCAGCAGGATGCCGGCCGCCACGTCCCAGGGCGAAAGGCCGCTTTCCCAGTAGCCGTCATACCGCCCCGCCGCGACCCAGGCGAGATCGAGCGCCGCCGAGCCGAAGCGCCGGATGCCCGCGACCTGCGGGGACACCTCGGCGAAAATCGCGCGCCATTCGGGATGGTCGCCGTGGCCCATGAACGGGATGCCGGTGGCGATCAGGCAGTCGGCGAGGTCGCGCCGCGCAGACACGCGCAGACGCTCGGATTGCACCCACGCGCCGCGCCCGCGCTCGGCGTAGAAGCTCTCGTCAGTCAGCGGCTGATGGATCAGCCCCGCGGTGACGACGCCGTTCTCCTCGACCGCGATCGAGATCGCGAAATGCGGGATGCCGTGGAGGAAGTTGGTCGTGCCATCCAGCGGATCGACGATCCAGCGCGGCGCGCCCGGCTCCCCCGCATGCTCCCCGGCTTCCTCCAGCAGAAAGCCCCAGCCGGGGCGGGCCTTGCCGAGTTCCTCGCGCAGCGTGCGCTCGGCGGCGCGGTCGGCGTTGCTGACGAAGTCGGCCGGCCCCTTGCGGCTCACCTGCAGGTTCTGCACTTCATTGAAGTCACGCCGCAATTTTCCCGCCGCCTTGCGCGCGGCACGGTCCATCACGGTGATCAGGGCGGATTGGGCGGGCATGAGCGGCTTGTCTCTTCTAGGTTCGCCATGCCAGCGCAAGCTGGCACCGACCGCTCCGCCCGCGCGAGGGCGCAAGTTGGCAGGCTGAAGGTGCCAGCACGCGCGCTGGCAGGCCAGTCATGGGTTCAGTTTCAGCTACTCCGCCCGTCTCACATACGCCTGCTCGTACACGTCCACCACGATGCGCGTGCCGCTTTCTATGTGCGGCGGCACCATGATGCGCACGCCGTTGTCGAGCACGGCAGGCTTGTAGCTAGACGAGGCGGTCTGGCCCTTCACCACCGCGTCGGCCTCGACGATCGTCGCTTCGATCTGCTCGGGCAGTTGCACGCTGATCGGGCGCTCGTCGTAGAGTTCCATCACGACGTCCATGCCGTCCTGCAGGAAGGCCGCCGCTTCGCCCAGCAGATCGCGCGGCAGGCTGATCTGGTCGTAGGTTTCCTTGTCCATGAACGTCAGGCTGTCGCCCTCCGCGAAGAGGAACTGAAAATCCTTCGTATCCAGCCTCACGCGCTCCACCACCTCGGCCGAGCGGAAGCGGACGTTGGTTTTGCGTCCATCGATCAGGTTCTTCATCTCAACCTGCATATAGGCACCGCCCTTGCCGGGCTGGGTATGCTGGGTCTTGACCGCGCGCCAGATGCCGCCCTCATACTCGATGATATTGCCGGGACGGATTTCGACGCCGCTGATTTTCACTTCAATGTCCTCATGGGGTGGTGCGCGGCCACTCAAGCCCGCGCAGTGTCTGCGGCCACGCGGTTAGCGGTGCGGCGCCGTCATGCCAAGAAGGCGGCCGCGGCGCGCTCGGTCGCCAGCACCGCGCGGAACGCCTCGACCCCCGCGCGCGGCCCGCTTGCGTGCGCCCAGACCGCCGCGCTGACGGCAAGCAAGTCGGCTCCGGCTGCGACCAGCGGCGCGGCGTTCTCGGCCGTGATGCCCCCGATCGCGACGCACGGCAGGACAAAGAGCGTGCTCCACCAGTCTAGGATCTCGGGCTCGGGCCGGTGCCCGCTCGCCTTGGTCGGGCTTGCGAAGAAGCTGCCGAACGCAACGTAGGTCGCGCCCGCCTCGCCCGCGTCCATGGCCAGATGGCGGCTGGCGTGACACGTCGCGCCGATCGTCGCCTCGCGCCCCATGAGCGCGCGGGCGGCTGCGATCGAGCCATCGCTCTGCCCCAGATGCACACCGTCCGCGCCAACCTGCGCAGCGAGGTCGGCTCGATCGTTCAGGATGAACTCCACCTCAGCCGCGCGGCAGACCGGCATCAGTGCCTCGGCCGCGCGGAGCACGTCGCAGTCGGGCACGTCCTTCAGCCGCAGCTGGAAGGCAGTCGGCAGCCCGGGCTCCAGCGCACGGGCGAGCGCGTCGGCGAAATCGGCAGGCAATCTGGGCGGCGAAACGAGGTACAGGTCGGCGGGCATGGAGCGGGCGACAAGCACGGGCGGGGGCGGCGCGGCAAGCGGGGCCGAGCGCGACAGCGGGTACTATGACGCTCGCTACGCCGGGGACGGCGCGCACGCCGATCCGGCGATCTACCGCGCGGTCTACCGCGCCGTGGTCCGCCGCGCGGTGGCGAGCGGTGCGCACACGGTGCTGGAAGTCGGGTGCGGCGCGGGTGCACTCGGCGAGCAGCTGGCGCGCGGGGGGCTGGACTGGCGCGGCTTCGATTTTGCACCCGCCGCGGCCGCAGCCGCCAACCGTCGCCCTGCCTTGAAGGGCCGCGCCTTCGTCGCCGACGCGCGCGACGCCGCGGTCTACGCGCCAGCGCCGGACCTGATCGTCTGCGCCGAAGTGCTGGAGCACATCACCGACGACCTCGCCGTGATCGAACGCTGGCCGCGCGCCACGCGCGTGCTCGCAACCGTCCCCAATTTCGACGCCGAAAGCCACGTGCGCCTGTTCCGCACGGTGGACGAGGTCCGGGAACGCTACGGCATGCTGATCGACATCGCCGCCGTCCACCGGGTCGCGCGCCCGATCTTCGCTGGCTTCACCCCGCGCGAGTGGCTGCAACAGCTCGTCTGGAAGCGCGGCGACTGGCGGCGGCTGCTCGGCCACGTTGGCATCAACCGGTTCGATTGGGGCTACGGTTGGTTCGTGATCGAGGGCCGCCGCAGTTGACGGTCATATAAAGCGCGCTTTATATCCTCTCCAGCTTATGCGTTCCGCCCTCACCGTGTTCCGTGCGCTCGGCGATCCGACGCGGCTGCGCATCCTCGCGCTGGTCGCGCGGATGGAGCTGGCTGTCGGTGAACTTGCCGAGGTGCTGGGGCAGAGCCAGCCGCGGGTCAGCCGCCATATCAAGATCCTCGCCGAAGCGGGGCTGATCGAACGGGCGAAGGAAGGCGCGTGGGTATTCCTGCGCGCCAGCCACGAGCCGCACGCCGCACCATTGTGCGCGCTGATGACAGCGCTGAAGCCCGATGGCGCGGCGCTGGAGCGCGATCTGGCGCGACTGACCGATGTGCGTTCCGAACGGCAGGCAGCGGCGCAGGCGTGGTTCGCCGCACACGCGGCGGAGTGGGACGGGCTCCGCTCGCTCCACACGGCCGAGAGCGAGGTCGAGACGGCGATTCTTGCGGCGCTTGGCGCGCGGCCGGTGGGGCGGCTGGTCGATATCGGCACCGGCACCGGGCGCATGATCGAGCTGCTGGGCGCGCATTCGTCCAGCGCGATCGGCATCGACCGCTCGCCCGAAATGCTGCGGCTGGCTCGCGTGAAGATCGCAGCGATTGGCGGGGCCGAGGTACGGCAGGGCGACATGGCCGCGCTGCCGCTCGCCGACGGCGCAGCGGACACGGTCGTCCTGCACCAAGTGCTGCATTTCGCCGCCGACCCTGCGCGGGCGCTGGCCGAAGCAGCGCGCGTGCTCGCGCCGGGCGGGCGGCTGCTGGTCATCGATTTCGCGCCGCACGCGCGCGAGGAGTTGCGCTCTACGCAAGGCCACGCGCGGCTGGGCTTCGCCGACGAGACGGTCATCGGCTGGTTGCGCGGCTGCGGCTTGAACGCCGCCGTTGCTGGCCGTCTTGCCGGGCCGGAACTGACTGTCACCCTGTGGCTGGGCGAGCGCCCGGCCGACGCACTGAGGATTGCCGCATGACGCTGACCCGCCATCAATTGGCCGAAGCGCAGCGCGCTTTGCAGCCGCCGCTGTTCGCCGACGTGCCCGGCGACATCGAGGTGAGCTTCGAGTTCTTCCCTCCCAAAAACGAGGCGATGGAAAAAACGCTGTGGGACAGCGTCGCGACGCTTGCACCGCTGAAACCGCGGTTCGTCAGCGTCACCTACGGCGCGGGAGGATCGACCCGCGAGCGCACGCACGGCCTGGTGGCGCGCATCGCGCGCGAGACCGAGCTTGCCCCGGCCGCGCACCTGACGTGCGTGGGCGCGTCTCGCGGCGAGGTGGACGACGTTGCGCGGGCCTATTGGGATGCGGGCGTTCGGCACATCGTGGCGCTGCGCGGCGATCCGCCGAGCGCGGGCGCGAGGTTCGAACCGCACCCGGAGGGATATGGCTGCTCGGCGTCGCTGGTTGCGGGGCTGAAGCGCGTGGCCGACTTCGAGATCAGCGTGGGCGCTTACCCCGAGAAGCACCCCGATGCGGCGCACCAGCGCCAAGACATCGACCATCTGAAGCGTAAACTGGACGCGGGTGCGAGCCGGGCGATCACGCAGTTCTTCTTCGAGGCGGACACATTCTTCCGCTGGCGCGATGCCTGCGCAGCAGCGGGCATCACCGCCGAGCTCGTCCCGGGCATCCTGCCGGTCATGAACTACGCCACCGCGGTCAAGTTCGCGGGCCAGTGCGGCGCGGCGATCCCCGGCTGGATGGCGCGGATGTTCGACGGGCTGGACGAGCTGCCCCAGGCTCGCCAGCTGGTCGCCGCCACCATCGCCGCCGAGCTGGCGCGGCGCCTCTACGCGGGCGGCGTGCGGCATTTCCATTTCTACACATTGAACCGGGCCGAGCTGGCCTACGCAATCTGCCACATGCTGGGCGTGCGGGCGCAAGGGGTTGCGGCTGAGCTGAGGGCGGCGGCGTGAGCATCGAAATCAAGGCCAGAGCGGACGCAACCCCGGGCGCTCCGCGGCCGGGCACCGCCGTCACCGTACGCGAACGCTGGAACCGCGCCGTCTCCGGCCGCGTGCTCGTCAAGGATGGCCCCTATGGCACCGAGATCCAGGCGCGCAAACTGAGGGAGGACGACTATCGCGGCCATCTCAAGGTGAACCATGACCAGAAGGGCAATAACGACCTCGTCAACCTGACGCGACCCGACGTCATCCGCGACATCGTCGAAAGCTACATCGAAGCGGGCGCGGACATCCTCGCCACCAACACCTTCAACGCCAATGCGATCAGCCAGGCTGACTATGGGCTTGAGCATATGGTGCGCGAGATTAACATCAGCGCCGCGAGCGTGATCCGCGGGGCGGTCGACGCCGCCACTGCGCGCGACGGCAAGCAGCGCTTCGTCGTGGGAGCGTGCGGGCCGACCAACAAGACGCTCTCCATCTCCCCGCGCGTCACCGATCCAGGCTTCCGCGAGGTGACGTTCGACGGCGTCAAGCACGTCTACCGCGAGCAGGTCGACGCGCTGCTGGACGGCGGCGTCGATGCGATCCTCATCGAGACGGTGTTCGACACGCTGAACGCCAAAGCCGCGATCATGGCGTGCTTCGAGGCGGGGGACGCGCGGCGGGCCGAGGTGCCCGTGATGCTGAGCCTCACCATCACCGACATGGCCGGGCGCAACCTCAGCGGCCAGACGGTCGAGGCCTTCTGGGTCAGCGTGATGCACGCGCGGCCGCTGTCGATCGGCCTCAACTGTTCGTTCGGCGCGACCGAGCTCAGCCCCTACGTCCAGGCGCTGAGCGCGGTCGCCGACGTGCCGCTGATGGTCTATCCGAATGCGGGCCTGCCTAATGACATGGGCGGCTATGACGAAGCCCCGGAGACGACCGCAGCGCTGGTGCGCGGGTGGGCCGAGCGGGGGCTGGTGAACGCGATCGGCGGCTGCTGCGGCACCACGCCGGCGCACATCCGCGCGATCGCCGAGGCGGTGCGCGGCTGTCCGCCCCGCGCGCTGCCGACGCCTGCGCCCGCGCTGAGATTGTCAGGTTTGGAGGCGTTTTGCCTTGCAGCGTAGTGCGCTTTCCCCTCTCGCGCCCCGGATCGAGCCCGGGGCACTCTCTCCCTTGAAGGGAGCGGGAGTCGTCGTCCCTCTCCCTTCAGGGGACAGGGACAGCGCGCGCAGCGCGCACGGAGAGGGCACGACCGCCGTCGCTCAATTCGTCAATATCGGCGAGCGGACGAACGTCACCGGATCGGCCAAATTCAAGAAGCTGATCATGGCGGGCGACTACACCGCCGCGCTGACCGTCGCGCGGGAGCAGGTGGAGGCGGGCGCGCAGGTCATCGACGTCAACATGGACGAGGGTCTGCTCGACGCCGAAGCGGCGATGGAGACCTTCCTCAAGCTCGTCGCAGCCGAGCCGGATATCGCGCGCGTGCCGGTGATGGTCGACAGCTCCAGATGGAGCGTCATCGAAGCGGGTCTGAAGTGCGTCGCTGGCAAGGCGATCGTCAATTCGATCTCCTTAAAGGAAGGCGAGGCCGCATTCCTGGATGCCGCGCGCAAGGTGCGGCGCTACGGTGCCGCCGTCGTCGTTATGGCATTCGACGAAACGGGCCAGGCGGATACCGCAGAGCGCAAGGTGGAAATCTGCGAGCGCGCCTACAAGCTGCTAACCGCCGACGGCACGCACGCGACGGACATCATCTTTGATCCCAACATTTTCGCGGTCGCGACCGGCATAGAGGAACACAACCGCTACGGCCTCGACTTCATCGAGGCTTGCAGCGAGATCAAGCGCCGCTGCCCGGGCGCGCGCATCTCGGGCGGCGTTTCCAACCTATCCTTCTCGTTCCGCGGCAACGAGCCCGTTCGCCGCGCGATGCACAGCGTGTTCCTCTACCATGCCGTCAAGGCGGGCATGGACATGGGCATCGTCAACGCCGGGCAGCTCGACGTCTATGACGCCATCGATCCCGAGCTGCGCGACATGTGCGAGGACGTCATCCTCGCACGCCGCGACGATGCGACCGAACGGCTGATCGCCAAGGCCGAGACGTTCAAGGCGCGCGACGTCGTCGCCGAGAAGCAGGCCGAAGAATGGCGCAGCTGGCCGGTCGCAAAGCGGCTGGAATACGCGCTGGTGAAGGGCCTCGACGCAAACGTCGTCGAGGATACAGAGGAAGCCCGGCTGGAGGCAGCCAAGCCGCTCGACGTGATCGAGGGGCCCCTGATGGCGGGCATGAACGTGGTCGGCGACCTGTTCGGGCAGGGCAAGATGTTCCTGCCGCAGGTGGTCAAATCCGCGCGCGTGATGAAGAAGGCCGTCGCCCATCTCATCCCCTATATCGAGGCGGAGAAGGGCGGAGCCCAGCAGACCAAGGGCCGCGTCGTCATGGCGACTGTTAAGGGCGATGTGCACGATATCGGCAAGAACATCGTTGGCGTTGTGCTTCAGTGCAACAATTTCGAGGTGATCGATCTGGGCGTCATGGTGCCCTGGGCGGACATCCTGCGCACGGCCAAGGAGAAGCAGGCCGACATCATCGGCCTCAGCGGCCTGATCACACCAAGCCTCGACGAGATGGTGACGGTTGCGACCGAGATGGAGCGCGCCGGGCTGAAGATTCCGCTGCTGATCGGCGGCGCCACGACGAGCCGCGTGCACACCGCGCTGCGCATCGAACCGGCCTATTCCGGCCCGACGCTCCACGTGCTGGACGCCAGCCGGGCGGTCGGCGTGGCCACCGCGCTGACCAGCGAGACGCAGCGCGAAGATCTCGTGCAGACGACGGCCGACGAATATGCGCGCATCCGCACCGAACGCGGCGACGGCGGGAAGACGCAGCTGGCGACACTCGCCGAGGCGCGCGCCAATGCGCCCAGGCTGGAATACGCTCCGGTCACGCCCGCCAGACCGGGGGTGACGGTGATCCGCGACTGGCCGCTCGCCGATCTCGTTCCGTATATCGACTGGACGCCGTTCTTCCGCAGCTGGGAGCTGGCGGGCAACTTCCCCGCAATCCTCGACGATCCGATCGTCGGCGAGAGCGCGGCAGCGCTCTGGCGCGATGCGCAGGCGATGCTGGAGCGCATCGTCAAGGAACAGTGGCTTCGCGCCCACGCCGCCATCGGCATCTGGCCCGCGCGGCGCGAGGGGGATGATGTGGTGCTGTGCCCGCTCCCGGCCTCGCCTGCGGCTCGGCCACCCTCTCCCGCAAGCGGGAGAGAGACAGGTCGCGACAGCGACGAGGGAGAGGGCAGCGTGCGCCTCCCGTTCCTGCGTCAGCAGATCGTCAAGCGCGCGGGGCGGCCCAACCAGTGCCTTGCCGACCTGATCGCGCCGGAGGGCGACTGGCTCGGTGGCTTCGCGGTGACGGCAGGCGAGGGAATTGACGAGCATATCGCCCGCTTCAAGGCCGCTCACGACGACTATTCGGACATCCTCCTCAAGGCGCTCGCCGACCGGCTGGCCGAGGCGATCGCCGAAGCCGCGCACGAGAAGGTCCGCCGCGAGCTGTGGGCCTACGCTCCCGAAGAGCAGTTGACGTGCGATGAGCTGATCCGCGAGCGCTATCAGGGCATCCGCCCCGCGCCCGGCTACCCCGCCTGTCCCGACCACAGCCTGAAGCCCATCCTCTTTGATCTGCTGAACGCGCGCCAGCATTGCGGCCTGAGCCTCACCGAAAGCTTCGCGATGCTTCCGACCGCGGCGGTCAGCGGCTTCTACTTCGCGCATCCCGACAGCGCCTATTTCGGCGTTGCGCGTATCGGCCGCGACCAGCTGGAGGACTATGCCGCCCGCCGCGGCGTGGACATAGACACCGCCGAGCGCTGGCTGCGGCCCAACCTTGAAGGTTAAGCTGTAAAACATCGCGTCTCTCGGCGGGGGGAGAGGCCGCGAGACTTGGCGGGTGTGCGCAGCAAACCTCAGTCGCGTCCGGAAGAGAGCCTACGGTCGCCGCATGAGCACCAGGTGCTCTCTAGGCTGCGCCGCGGTGCTGGACTGCAGGTTCGAAATTCTCTCAGCGCCGCGACCGTCACCGCGTGGAGCGATTCGGGATCGACGTCGTGGCCGCCAGATGGTTGCGCCGCCCGTCGCCCACCGGTGGTCCACCGCGTCGACGATAAGCGGCGCCGTCTCGCGCCCGAAACGGCTGGTCATCGCCCTTATCCTTCCTCGGTCCAGACCCCTTATTTCCGCGTCGACAGCTTGGGGGCCGCGGGTCTAGTCGCTTCACGGAACAGCCAGGAGCTTCGCCTTGTCCCAGAACGTGCTCGATCGCGTCCTCGTGCTCGAGATGGTCCGCGTGACCGAATACGCAGCCATCGCCGCCAGCCGCCTCGTCGGGCGCGGCGATGAAAAGGCTGCCGACGCAGCCGCGGTCGAGGCGATGCGCGATGCGCTCAACAACCTCGATTTCGATGGAACGGTGGTGATCGGCGAGGGCGAGCGCGACGACGCGCCGATGCTTTATATAGGCGAGCGAGTGGGCAAGCGCTCGCCCGCGGCGCCCAGGATCGATATCGCGCTCGATCCGCTGGAGGGTACGACGATCACCGCCAAGGCGGGGCCGAACGCGCTCGCGGTGCTGGCGATCGCCGAGGAGGGTGGCCTCTTGAACGCACCAGACACCTACATGGACAAGCTGGCGATCGGGCCGGGCTATCCCGAGGGGCTGGTCAGCCTTGAGATGGGCGTGACCGACAATGTCCGCGCGCTCGCCGAGGCGAAGGGCGTCGACACGCACGAGATCGTCGCCTGCGTGCTCGATCGCCCCAGGCACGAGGCGATCATCCGCGAGCTGCGGTCGCTTGGCTGCGGCATCAAGCTGATCCCCGACGGCGACGTTGCGGGTGTGATCGCAGTCGCCGATCCCGATACCGGCACCGACATCTATCTGGGCCAGGGCGGCGCGCCCGAAGGCGTGCTGGCCGCAGCCGCGCTGCGCTGCGTCGGCGGACAATTCCAGGGGCGGCTGGTATTCCGCAACGACGACGAGCGCGCGCGAGCGCGGCGCGTGGGGATCGAAGATTTCGACCGGATCTACACGCTCACCGACCTTGCCCGCGGCGACGTGATCTTCGCAGCGACCGGAGTGACCGACGGATCGCTGCTCGACGGTGTCAAGCGGCGGGCGGACGGGCGTATCGAAACGTCGTCGGTGGTGATGCGAGCGTCCTCGCGCACGATCCGCTGGGTGCAGAGCGACCGCCAGGGCGAGCCGCCGCTGCTGGGGCGGTAAACTCAGCTCCTGCCTCAACGATGGCTGGGAAGGAACGCTAAAAATCCACCGCGATGCCCTTGCGCTCCCAGTCGCCGAAGCGGGTGGGTTCGGGGCCTTTGGGGCCGCCTTCCTCGGGCAGCTTGGGCTGGGCGGGCGGCTCGGGCGTGGTGCCCTCGATGACCGGCGGCAGGTCGGCGGGCGGCGGGACGGGGGTGGGCGTATCGGTCATGGAGCCTAGATAGGCCGCTCCGCGCCGCACACCAGCGCGGCTGCGTCACCGATGCGCCGCCCCGCGACGACCCGATCCGCCGCGATCTCGGCCAGCGGCGCCAGCACGAACGCGCGCTGGAACAGGCCGGGGTGGGGCAGCGCAAGGTCCGGCTCGTCGACCGCCAGCTCGCCGAGCCACAGCAGGTCGATGTCGATTGCGCGCGGTCCCCAGCGCACTGTCGCCATGCGCCCCAGTTCGGCCTCGACCGCTTTCGCACGTGCCAGCAACTCGCGGGGTTCCAGTGCCGAGCGCACCAGCGCAGCTGCGTTCAGGAACCAGTCCTGCGGCACCGGCCCCCACGGCTCGGTGCGATAGAGCGACGACAGCGCCACCAGACGCACCGAATAGCCGTCACAGAACCGCTCAACCGCCGTGCAGATGTTCGCGGCCTTGTCGCCAAGGTTCGATCCCAGCCCGATCGCCCCTTCGCGCTCAGCCATCGGTCCGCACTGTCAGCGCCGCGCGCCAGCACATCAGCGCATCGCGATGCTCGGCCACCTCGTGCACGCGCAGCCATGCAGCACCCTTCGCTGCCGCTGCCAGATGCGCGCCGATCGAAGCCGCCACCCGCTGCCGCACCGGTCGCCCCGTCACGACGCCCAGCGTGCTCTTGCGGCTGGCTCCGACCAGCACCGGGAAGCCCAACGTCTTCAGCCGATCCAGCTCGGCGATCAGGCGCAGGTTCTGCTCGGGGGTCTTGCCGAAGCCGAAGCCGGGATCAAGCACGATCCGATCCTCTCGCACCCCCGCCGCGCGCGCCAGTGCCAGGCTGCGCTCGAAGAACCGAAGAATGTCGGCCCAAAGGTCGAGCTTCGGGTCCACCGTCCGGCGGTTGTGCATCAGAAACAGCCGCTCGGCGCCGGCCGCAATCGAGGCCATGCCGCAATCGTGCTGCAACCCCCACACGTCATTGACCGCCACCGCTCCAGCAGCGAGCGCCGCCCGTGCCACCTCGGCCTTCATCGTGTCGATGGAAACCGCGATGCCATCGGACGCCAGCGCGCTCACCACCGGCCCGACGCGCCGCCACTCCTCCTCCGCGCTCACCGGCGCGAAGCCGGGTCGCGTGCTCTCGCCGCCGACGTCGACCAGCTCCGCGCCCGCAGCGGACAGCGCTCGCCCGCGCGCGATCGCGTCGCTCGCCGCGAATAGCTCGCCGCGTTCGGAGAAGCTGTCGGGCGTGACGTTCACCACGCCCATCAGCTTCGGCAGATCGTCCAATCGTCCCTCCGCTTCCGGCCCGCGCGCTCCCGCGTTAGAGCGGCAGCGATGGCTGTGCCCGAACTTCGAGTCGCGCTCTTTTCGGGCAACTACAACTATGTGAAGGACGGTGCGAACGGCGCTTTGAACCGGCTGGTCGGCTATTTGCTGCGCCAAGGAGTCGCGGTGCGAGTCTACTCGCCCACCACCGACACGCCTGCTTTCCCCCCCGTCGGCGATCTCGTCAGCGTTCCCTCGGTGCCGGTGCCCGGCCGCCCCGAATATCGCGCCGCGCTCGGCCTACCCGATGCGATCCGCGCCGACGTGCGCGCGTTTTCGCCCACCATCGTCCACGTTTCGGCACCCGATTTCCTTGGCCACAGCGCGACTACGTTCGCGCGCGAACTGGGCCTGCCCGCGGTCGCCAGCGTGCACACCTTCTGGGAAAGCTATTTTCGTTATTATCGGCTCGGCTGGGCGGTCCCGATTGGCGAAGCGATCCTGCGGCGCTTCTATGCGCGCTGCGCCGAGGTATTCGCGCCTTCCGAAAGCATGGCGGACATTCTGCGCGAGAAGGCGATCGCCACCAACATTCACCTATGGAAGCGCGGTGTCGACCGGCAGCTGTTCCGCCCCGCTGCGCGCAGCCTGGACTGGCGCCGTTCGATCGGCGTCGCCAACCACGAGGCGGTGCTGCTGTTCACGGGTCGGCTCGTGCTGGAAAAGGGCCTCGATGTGCTGGCAGGCGTCGGCGCCGAGCTCGCCGCTCGCGGCGTGCCCCACCGCACCATCGTTGCGGGCGACGGCCCGGCGCGCTCCTGGATCGAGGAACGGCTGCCGAACGCCATCTACCTTGGCTTCGTCAGCGGCGAGGCTCTCGCCCGCGCGTTCGCCAGCGCGGACATTTTCTTCAATCCCAGCCAGACCGAAACCTTCGGCCAGGTGACGACCGAAGCGATGGCAAGCGGACTGCCCGTCGTCGGCGCAGCGGCGGGCGGCACGCTCAGCCTGGTCGAGGACGGGCGCTCGGGCTTCCTGACCCCCCCCGACGACATTGCCGCCAATGCCGACGCGATCGAGCGGCTGGTGCGCGATCCGGCGCTGAGGGCGGCGTGCGGCGCGCGCGGCCTTGAGCTTTCGGCGCATTATGACTGGGATGCGGTGAACGACGTCGTCCTGCAACGCTACCGCGCGGTCGTCGCCACAGCCGCGACCAGCGCTGCGGCGTGACGCTCGCCATGCGCGCGCTCTCCCGGTTGCGCGCGCAGCCGGCGCGACCTCCCTTCGTTCGCGATCTGGCCGAGGCATACGCGCGCGGCTGGGTGGGTGTCCCTTGCGTCTTCGTGCTCTCAACCGGCCGCGTCGGCAGCCAGACGCTTGCCGCGCTCTACGCGCTGAGCCCGCACGCTCACGCCGAGCACGAGCCCAGCCCCGTCCTCACCTACGCAAGCTTCGAGGCCTATCGCGACCGCTGCGAGTCGCCGCATTGGCGCACGCTCGTCTACGGCGCGCGCGACGAGACGGTGCTGAACGCTGCGGCGCGGGGTCGGGTCTACGTCGAGACCAACAACCGGCTCACCTATCTCGCGCCAGCTCTGGCCGACGCGTTTCCGGACAGCCGGTTCATCCACCTCCATCGCGATCCGCTGGCGGTGATCCGTTCGGGGATGGCTCGCGGCTATTTCGTCGACAATGGCTGGGATTACGCCCGTATCCGGCCGCGCTTGGCAGAGCCCGATGCCGCACTCTGGCCGAGGATGAGCCAGATTGAGCGCTGCGCGTGGTGGTGGGCGCGCGTGAACGACGAGGCTCTGGACGTCATGGGCCGGCTGCCGCCCGAGCGCCGCCTCGATCTCCCGGCCGAGCGTCTGTTCGGTGCCGACCCCACCACCATCGCAGCGCTCTTCGCGCTGGCCGGCCTCCGCACGCCGCCGCCGGGCGGCGTCGCGAAGGTGCTCGGCGCACGGCTGAACGCGCAGGGGCGGCGTGCGGCGCCGCTTGCTGCGGCCGACGTCGACGCTGCCTACGCGTTCGCCGGGCCAACTGCGGAGCGACTGGGCTATCAGCGCCCGATCTCCGGTTGAAACCCCGGCCGCGCGAGCGCATATCGATCGGGCCGCCTCGGCGGCTATGGCGATAGAGCGGCGCGTGGCATAGACGCAGCGGACCCGGGGGCAGTACCCGGCGGCTCCACCATCGCCCCTCGACGAAGGCGAGGGGCGGCGTTGGGGCCGAACTAGGATCGACGTGCGTAATAAAGACGCGTTCGTTCGCCCGGCCTGAATGCGCCGTAAAACCGTTCAAAAACCCACAAATGCCAACGACAACGAGGCATTCGCGATTGCTGCGTAACTGAGCCCTAACGGGTAACGTTACAAAGCCTGAGCGCGGCCGGGCCCGCCGGGCAACAGAAGGGACTCCAGCGGCGCGGGGCGCGCCGGGCAACAGAAGCGCCCCACCTATTCCCGTCCAGTCTGGCCAAGGCTGGTGTGCGTGGCCGACATTTGCCCGGCCCTCCTCTCGCCGTTCCTCCCCAAGCTCGGCTTGGGCGAGAAGGACCGCCGAGCGCAGCCCTGGTGGTGCAGGGGCGGGCCGATTGTGGAAGAGCGACGCGTGGGTGCTCGCGCCCCTTCATCATGCTTCGTCCCCCTTCCTCAATCGGGCCGGAATTGCCCAACCTTTGCGAGCTTCGGCGCCTCCCAGGCCCCTGCGATTGCCGCGCCCCGCCCCGCCGCCTACATCAACTGCTGCCGCATCAACCCCCGAGGGCAAATGAATACGCTGAACGCGCTGCTGACGATTTTCTTCATGGTGCTGACGGTCATCACCTGGCTGCTGATCGCGCAGGCGATCATCTCATGGCTGATCGCGTTCAACGTCATCAGCTTGCGCTCCGACGGGGTGCGCCAGATCGCCTACGGCCTTGAGCGGCTGACCGATCCGCTGCTGCGGCCGATCCGGCGTGTGCTGCCGAACTTCGGCGGGGTCGACATTTCGCCGCTGGTGCTGATCCTGTTGATCCAGGCGCTCAAGCTGCTCGTCCCGGCGCTGCTCGCCGACGCTGGCGCGCTCACCGCGTGAGCGGGCTGTTCGATCTTTCCGGCCGCGTCGCGCTGGTGACCGGCGGCTCGCGCGGGCTGGGGCTGGAAATCGCGCGCACCTTTGGCCGGTCGGGCGCCAAGCTCGCGATTTCGGCGCGCAAGCCCGACGAGCTCGAGGCCGCTCGCGCCGAGCTCGCGGCAGACGGGTTCGAGGTCGAAGCCTTCCGCGCCGACCTTGGCGACATGGCGGCAGCCGAACCGCTGGCACAGGCGGTCATTGACCGCTTCCGCCAGATCGACGTGCTGGTGAACAATGCGGGCGCGACCTGGGGCGCTCCGGCCGAGAGCCATCCGCACGATGCGTGGCGAAAGGTGCTCGCGGTCAATCTCGACAGCGTGTTTGCGCTGACGCAGGCGGTCGCGGCGAAGTCGATGCTGCCGCGCGGCACGGGCTCGGTCATCATCGTGGCCTCGGTCGCTGGCATGGGCGGCTCCCCAGCCCCGTTCGCGACCCCCGCCTACAATGCGTCGAAGGCGGGTGCGATCAACCTCGCGCGCGCGCTCGCGACCGAGTGGGGCCGACGCGGCGTGCGCGTGAATGCGCTCTGCCCCGGTTGGTTTCCAACGAAGATGAGCCGCGGCACGCTGTCGACCTTCGAGCAGGCCTTCCTGAACCACATCCCGATGGGCCGCTTCGGCGACCCGGCCCACGAGATTGGCGGCCCGGCGCTGTTCCTGGCATCGGACGCATCCCGCTATATGACGGGCGTGGTTCTGGCAGTCGACGGCGGTATCACCGCTCTGTCGTAAGCGCGCTTGCCCGGCCGGGCGGCGCGGCCTATATGCCGCGCTCCGCTGGCCGGCCGCCGTCGGGGAATAGCTCAGCCTGGTAGAGCACTGTGTTCGGGACGCAGGGGCCGGAGGTTCGAATCCTCTTTCCCCGACCACGGCCGGCTTGGGTGCCTTTGCGCGCCGAGCGCGACGCTCGCGGCCGGCGCAGGGCCCCGCCGGCGGGGCGTGTCGGCGCTCCCGACGACGCGAGGCCCGTGCACCCCAAACGAGCTTCGGATCGGTGCGGCGTCAG
Source organism: Sphingomonadaceae bacterium (assembly GCA_032249695.1). Classification (GTDB taxonomy): domain Bacteria; phylum Pseudomonadota; class Alphaproteobacteria; order Sphingomonadales; family Sphingomonadaceae; genus JAVVHE01. The sequence goes on from JAVVHE010000026.1 coordinate 15,884, forward strand.
CGGCCGGGTCGCCGCGTCAGGCGGAGCGGAGGCAATCGAACAGCGGGCCATGCGGACTGCCCGCGCGCCAGAATACCGGCGGTTGCGCGACCGGCGCGGGAACACGCGCGGAGCCGGGGCCGAAGCGCTGCCCGGACCAGAGGTGCACCCATTCTCCCGCCGGGAGCACCGCCTCCCAGGTCGATGCGCCGGGAGCAACGACGGGCGCGACGAGCAGGTCGGGACCGTAGAGATATTGCGTTTCGGGCGCCCCCACGGCTGCGGCGTCGTGCAGGAAGGTGGGGCGCATCAGCGGCAGTCCGGTCGCCTGCGCTTCGGCCACCAGCGCCGCGGTGTAGGGCACCAGCGCGGCGTGCACGCGCGTCATCCGCGCGAAATGCGCCAACAGCTCGGGCGTCGAATCGATCTGGAGATTATCGAGCGGCCGGTTGCCCTCGTGGGTACGCATCACCGGCGTAAAGGCGGCGTGCTCGGCCCATCGCATCAGCAGCTCGGGCGTGCGGACCAGGCCGAACAGCGACGTGTACCCGCCAATATCGCTGTGATGGTATGGGTTGCCGACCAGCCCCGCCGACAAGGCCGCGCGGATCGCGGTTTCCAGCCCGTCATGGCGCGAGAAGTCGACCGACTGGTCGCCCGCCCACAAGAGCGGGCAGTGGCGCTGCACGCCCGTCCAGCCCGCGCGCATGAAGAACAGCGCGTCGCCCGTCCGCCCGCGCGAGGCGACGGCGCGCGCATTGACCTCGGCCCAAAGCACCGGCCAGCGATTATGCGCGAGAGTCGCCGGTTCGCCGCTCGCGAGCCGGATGTCGGTGGGCAGATACTCGCCGAAATCCGCCATCCAGCCGCTCAGCCCGAAATCGATCAGCTCGCGCGCGATCACCCGCTCGGCGAACCAATCGGATGCTTCGGGGTTGGTAAAGTCGACGATCGCCGCATCGAACTCGCCGAAGTCGATCTGCGCGGGCGCTGAACCGTCCTCGCTGCGCGCCAGATAGCCAGCGTGGAGCGCCTCGGGATACAGGGTGCCATCGACTGCGAGATAGGGGTTCACGTAGCCCAGGAAGCGCACGTTGCGGTCGGCGAGTTCAGCGATGCGCTGGCGTAAGGCCGGATAGCGCGCCTCGTTCGCGCGCCAGTCCCAGAACAGACGGCGGCCGAAGCTCGTCTCGCGCACGCCGCACCAGTCCTCAGACCACAGCGCCCCGACGCGCGCGCCAGCGGCTTCGATCGCCTCCAAGCGCCTCAGGCTGTTGGCGCCGTCCTTCAGCCCGATGATCGCGCCCTCGCAGGCCCAGCGCGGCAGCGGCGGCGGGCGGCCAAACCGCTCCGACAGCGCGCCGACCAGCTCGCCGGGCGTGCCCGCAACCAGCGCCACCTCGGCGGGCACCTCCCAGACTTCGATCTCGTGGAAGTCCGGATCGCGGAAATCGAATGCCGCATAGGCGCAGGTCTCGACGTGGAGCGCATAGCCCTCCTCGGACAGGAAGGTTGGCTGCGGGTAGTTGGTCCACCAATAGTCACCGCCCGCGCCGCCCAGCCGGTCCGCCTCCCAGGTGATGCGGGTGGTCTTGTCGCGGCCGACGCCAGGTTCGCTCGTCCACAACGGGAAGCGGCGGCCGCGCAGGTTGAGGTAGCTCATCTGCTCGCCCGCGCCCCACACCGCCGACCGCGCTTGCGCATTGACGCGCAGCCAGAAGCGGTTGAGGCTTGGATCGAGCGCTTCGAATTCCAGCGAGCCGCCGTCGGCGCGCACGCTCAGCAGCGGGCTCGCGCCCTCGATGGTCCCAACGAACACCCGCTCGCCGTCCACGTGGACCGATCGCAGCGCCACGCGCTCGTCCAGCCGGTCGGCGATGTGGAAATTCCCGCGGTTCATCCGGATGTCGGCTCGCCCGCGGCCGACGAACAGCGCAGGCTTGGCCGCGGAGTGACGGATCAGCTCGCGTCCGCCCAGGCGAACGACGAGCGCGCCATCCACCATATGCAACGCCAGCGCGCGGCTGCCCGCCCCGGTTGTCCAGTCCACGTCCGCGGGGGTAAGCGGGTGGCCGGGTCAGGGCAAGGATGCGCGCGCACTACGATCTTCTGGTCATCGGCGGCGGCGCCAACGGCGCGGGCGTGGCGCGCGACGCAGCGGGGCGCGGGCTGTCGGTGCTGCTGGTCGAAAAGGACGACCTCGCCAGCCACACCTCGTCGGCGAGCACGAAGCTTATCCACGGCGGGCTGCGCTATCTGGAATATTACGAGTTCCGGCTGGTGCGGGAGAGTTTGATCGAGCGCGCCAAGCTGCTGAAGATCGCGCCGCACATCATCTGGCCGCTGCGTTTCGTGCTGCCGCAGCCGGAGGGCGGCCGCCCCGCATGGCTCATTCGGCTGGGCCTGATGCTCTATGACACGATCGGCGGCTTCGGCGCGCTGCCCGCCTCGCGCGGCGTGCGGCTGGCGGGCACGCCGCTCGGCGCGGGGCTGAAAAGCTCGGTCAGGCGCGGCTTCGCCTATTCGGACTGCTGGGTGGAGGACAGCCGCCTCGTCGTGCTGAACGCGCTCGACGCCCACGAGCGCGGCGCCGACATCTGCACCCGCACGCGCTTCGTCTCGGCGACGCGCGGCGCCGAGAGCTGGACCGCTGTGATCGAGGGCGCAGGCGGCCAACGCACGGTTGAAGCACGCGCGATCGCCAATCTCGCTGGGCCGTGGGTCGCCGAAGCGCTCGGCTCATCGACCGGCGCGTCGCCCGAGCAGCCGCCGCGGCTGGTGCGCGGCAGCCACATCATCGTGCCGCGCATGTTCGCGGGCGAGCACGCCTATATCTTGCAGAATAGGGACGGGCGGATCGTCTTCGCTATTCCCTACGAAGGCGAGTTCACGCTCATCGGCACCACCGACGTCAGCGTCGCCTCGCCCGCGGACGCGCGCATCAGCGACGACGAGGTGCGCTATCTGTGCGAGAGCGTGAACGCCTATTTCGCGAGGTCCATCGGCCCCGGCGATGTGCGCTTCAGCTACTCGGGCGTACGGCCGCTGTATGACGACGGCCGCGGCGACCCGTCCGCGGTGACGCGCGACTACACGCTGAAGCTGGGCGCGGCGGGCAGCCCGCAGATCGTCAGCGCGTTCGGCGGCAAGATCACCACCTACCGCCGCCTGTCCGAGCATCTGCTCGAGATGCTCGCGCCATATCTGCCGCCGATGGGCCCGGGGTGGACCGCAGCCGCACCGCTCCCCGGCGGCGACATGGCGGATTTTGCGGTGTTCTTCGCCGGCGTCCGCGCGCGCTGGCCCTGGCTCCCCGAAGCCACCGCTCGCCGCATGGCCCGCGCGTACGGCACGAGGCTCGAGCGCGTGCTCGCTGGCGCGGCCTCGTGGGCAGCGCTCGGCCGCGACTATGGTGGCGGCCTGACCGAGGCCGAGCTCGACTATCTGGTCCGGGTCGAGTGGGCGCGCACCGCCGAGGACGTGCTGTGGCGGCGGAGCAAGCTGAAGCTGCACGTCGGCCCCGGCGCGGCGTCAACCATCGACGATCAGCTCGGCGCAGGGCCAGCGGCGTGACCGCGCACATCCTTGCCATCGACCAGGGCACCACCTCCACGCGCGCGGTGGTGTTCGATGCTGCGGCGCGCGAGGTGGCGACCGCGCAGGCGGAGTTCGCGCAGCACTATCCAGCCGATGGGTGGGTGGAGCATGATGCGCTGGAGATCTGGCGCGCGACGCACAGCCTCGTCGGGCGCGCGCTGGCGCAGGCGGACCTCAGCCCCGAGCGGGTCACCGCGATCGGCATCACCAACCAGCGTGAGACCGTCGTCGTCTGGGATCGCGCGACGGGGCAGCCGGTCCACAACGCGATCGTCTGGCAGGACCGGCGCACCGCCGAGACCTGCGCCCGGCTGAAGGCCGCGGGCCATGAGGCAGCGGTTCAGGCAAAAACCGGGCTGCTGCTCGATCCCTATTTCTCCGCGACCAAGATCGCCTGGATTCTCGATCACGTGCCCGGCGCCCGCGCGCGTGCCGAGGCCGGCGAGCTTGCGGCGGGTACGATCGACAGCTGGCTGATCTGGCAGCTGACCGGCGGCCGCACTCACGCGACCGATGCCACCAACGCCAGCCGCACGCTGCTCTATGACATCCACGCAGGTCGCTGGTGCCCCGAGTTGGCCGCGCTGCTCGGCGTGCCGATGGCGCTGCTGCCACAGGTGCGCGACTGCGCGGCGGACTTTGGCACCGCCGACGCACTCGGCGCGCCCGTTCCCATCCGCGGGGTGGCGGGGGATCAGCAGGCGGCGCTGATCGGGCAGAACTGCTTCCGGCCGGGCGAGCTCAAATGCACCTTCGGCACTGGCGCATTTCTGCTGATTAACACCGGCGCGGCGCCCGTCTGTTCGGCGCACCGGCTGCTGACCACGGTCGGCTATCGCCTGAGAGGCGAGACGACCTATGCGCTCGAAGGCTCGGCCTTCGTCGCGGGCGCGGCGGTCAAGTGGCTGCGCGACGCGCTGGGCCTGATCGGCAGCGCGGGCGAAACGCAAGCGCTTGCCGCGAGCGTGCCCGATGCCGGCGGAGTGCATCTGGTGCCCGCGTTCGTCGGGCTCGGCGCTCCGCACTGGCGCCCCGATGCGCGCGGCGCGCTGACCGGCCTCACGCTCGGCGCCACGCGCGCGCACCTCGCCCGCGCCGCGCTGGAAGGGGTGGTGTTCGAAACCGCCGACCTGACGCAGGCGATGGCGGCCGACGGCGCGCGCTGCGGCACGGTGCGCGTGGATGGCGGCATGGCTGCCAATCGCTGGCTGTGCCAGTTCCTCGCCGACGTGCTCGGCTGCGAGGTGGAGCGGCCCGCCCAGCTCGAATCGACTGCGCTCGGCGCAGCTTACCTCGCCGGGATCGGCTGCGGGCTGTGGCCGGGGCTGGATGCGGTCGCGGCGCTGCCCCGGCAGGTGGAGCGGTTCCGCCCGGCGATCGGCGACGGCGAGCGTGCTGCGCTGCTGGCGGGTTGGCGCGAGGCGCTGGCGCGGGTGCTGCTGCAGCCCTGATGAGCGTGCGCCGCCACTGTTGCGGCGTGGCAACAGCATGGCCCAAACCCAATCGCCTCCGGTGACAGCGCGGCCGATCGGTGCGATTCTTGGCAGCTAGGGGAGTCGCGGGGGGAACCGTGGCGCTGCTGCCGGGGAGTTTAAGAATGCGCCTGAATACGACCACCAGCCTCGCCGCGATCGCGGCGGTGCTTGCCGCCGCGCCTGCGTTTGCTGCGGACCAGCCCGCCGCGCCCGCAGGCGCCGCGACGGGCACCTCGGCCGACGCAGACGCGACGCAGGAAATCGTGGTCACCGCGCAGAAGCGCACGCAGAACATCCAATCTGTGCCGATTGCGGTCAGCGTCGTCTCGGGCGATGCGCTGAACAAGATCGGCGCGCTCAATATCGAAAATGTCCAGTATCTCGTGCCGTCGCTCAATTTCCGGAAGTCGGGCACGTCGATCAACCAGTCGATCTTCCTGCGCGGCGTCGGCACGGCGACCTTCTCGATCGCCGGTGAGCCGAGCGTTTCGACCGTGCTCGATGGCGTAGTCCTTTCGCGCCAGGGCGAGGCGTTCACCGATCTTGCCGACATCGAACGTATCGAGGTGCTGCGCGGGCCGCAGGGCACGCTGTTCGGCAAGAACTCGTCGGCGGGCGTCATCAATATCGTCACCAAGCGGCCCACCTCGCAGTTCGGCGGCTATGTCGAGGCGAGCTATTTCAGCGAGAGCGAGGTGCGGCTGAAGGGCGTGGTGAACATCCCAATCAGCGACACCATCCGAACGCGCATCACGGGATTCGGTGCGCGCTGGGACGGCAACATCTATAACCAGGCCGTCAACAAGCAGGTGAACGGCTACAGCCACTGGGGCGTGCGCGGCGTCACCGAAGTCGACGTGACTCCCAGCCTGCTCGCGACCTTCATCGCCGACTATCACCGCAACCGCGATAATTGCTGCGCCGAGGTGATCGGCTCCACCCCGCTCATCAATATCAACCCCGCCGGGCAGAATCTCGCGTCGAATTACGTTCCCTCGCCGCTTGCAGCCGTGCTGCCCGCGCAGCGCGGAGACCTGACGCGGCGCGACGCGCAGAATCTCATCACTCGCACCGAGGAGGACGGCTGGGGCTTCTCGCTGCAACTCGATCAGAAACTGGGCGATCATGTGCTGACCTCGATCAGCGCCTACCGCCGCTGGGACAACCGCGAAATCCGCGACGGCGATTTCCTGCCGCAGGCCTATACGCAGGCCAACCAGCTGCACGATGACGGTCCGCAATCGGGCGACACCTTCACCCAGGAACTGCGCATCACCTCGCCGGGCAATCGGCCCCTCACCTACACGATCGGTGCGTTCTATTATTATGCCGACACGGTTCGCACCTTCACGCGGCGCGATGTGATCTGCTCGGCTGTGACAGGTGCGCCGACGACAACCCAGGCGATTCCCTGCGGATCGGCGCTCGCCAACCCGTCGACCGCGCCGTTCGGCTCGGCCTTTTTCGGGTCGACATTCAACAACTACGCGATCTACGCCGATGGCGCGCTGAAGCTGACGCCGGGCTGGCGGCTGATCGGCGGCTTGCGCTTCACGCGTGACGAGCTGAACGTGTTCCACAGCCGCGTATCGAGCGTCACTCCGAATGCTGCGCCGGGGATACAGCCCAATTTCGATCAGGGCGTCGCGAACAGCGCGGGTCCGGGCCTACCCAACGGCAACCCGGCACTTTCGAACGGTGTGCCGTTCCGCGCCAACACCAGCGCGCAGAACTTGAGCGGCCGGTTCGGCACGCAGATCGACATCGACCGCGACGTGATGTTCTATGCCACATGGTCACGCGGCTATAAGGGCCCGGCGTATAATATCTTCTTCAACCTGACCGCGAACCAGACCAACACCATCGCGCCCGAAGAGTCGGACAGTTTCGAGCTTGGCCTGAAGAACACGCTGTTCGGTGGCAAGCTGATCCTGAACGTCGCGGGCTATCTTGCGATTTACGACAATTTCCAAGCCAATAACCCAGACGTCGTGCAGGGGGTGCTGACGACGCGCTTCACCAACGCGGGCCGCGTCTCGACGCGCGGGTTCGAGCTTGACGCGCTGTTCCGCCCGTCGCGCGATTTCTCGGCCTCGTTCGGCGCAGCCTATACCGACGCGCATGTCGATCAGTTCAAGCCGCCGGTCGGCGGCTCCACCACCGGCGTCATTCCGCAGGGGACGGTGTTGGGCTATGCGCCGACGTGGCGGCTGACCGGCGGGCTCGATTACCGCATCCGCACCGGGGGCGCGGTCGATTTCGCTCTGGGCGCGCAGGCGAGCTATCAGTCGAGCCAGCTGTCGCAGTTCGATGTGAACCCGCTGATCCGCGCCGCGACCACGATCCGCGCCTACAGCCTCTTCGATCTGTCGGCGGCAGTGTTATCGGCCAACGATCGCTGGCGTGTCACGTTCTTCGCGCGCAACCTGTTCGATGAGAGCTTCGCGGCATCGATCGCCAGCGGCGGCCCGGGCGCTGCGATCTCGCCCGACGGCCGCGTCGGCGGGCTGCGCTACATCATCCCGCGCGAGGCAGATCGCTATTTCGGCGTGACCGGCCGCTTCAACTTCTGAGGCGGGTTGGGCCGGGGAGCCAATTGGCAGCCCCCGGCCCCCTCCCCCCACTCAACCCTGCGCGATCGTCAGCAGCGTGCCCGCCGCGATCGCCACGCCATAGGGCAGTCGGCTGTGGCGGTTGAGCAGATGCTTCGGATCGCCCGAAGCAACCGCCGCCGAGAGCACGCGCCGTCCGACCACCGCGAGCGCCAGCAGCAGGAAGCCGGAGATTGCGACTGCGAGCAGCATCCGCGGCAGGTGGGCAACATCGACCCACAGCGCAGCCGCGGCGAGCAGCTTGGCGTCGCCGCCGCCGAACGCTCCGACCGCAAACAGCGCGACACCGAGGCCGAGCGCGATCGCGCCCGCGCCGAGATGGCTTTGCCAGCTTCCGGCTAGCCCGCCCATGAGCGCGGCGCAGGCGAACAGCGCGATCACTCCGATTACGGTGAGGTTAGAAATTCTCAAACGCCACACATCCTCGGCTGCCGCGGCCGCCAGACACAGTGCCAAAGCGGCTGGAAACAGGGTGGAAGAGGGCATTTCGGGCTCCGAATCGGGGTGGAAACAGTGTGTTTGGAGGCACTAGCCACCCATCACGGGGGCCATCTGACGGATGAAACTGATCGCGGCGGGGATCATGAACACGCCGATGATCGTCGGCAGCATGAAGCAAACTAGCGGAATCGACAGCAGCACGGGCAGCTTGTGCGCCTTCTCCTCCGCCCGCATCCGCCGCCGCTCCCGCATCTCCGCCGCATAAATCCGCAACGTTTGCGAGATGGACGAGCCGAGTGCTTCGGACTGGATCAGAAGCGTCGTAAAACTGCGGATTTCCTCGATATGGCAGCGATCGGCCATCGCGCGCAGCGCGTCGGCTCGGCTGCGCCCGGCGCGAAGCTGGAGCGTGAGCATCGCGAATTGCTCGCCCAGAAGTGGCTGGCTCTGAGCGATTTCGCCGCCGACACGGCCGAACGCTGCATCGACGCCCAGTCCGGCTTCGACGCACACGAGCAGCAGATCCAGCGCGTCGGGAAAGCCGTTGAACAGCATCGTCCCGCGTTCCTTGACCTTCATGCCAACGTAGACCTTGGGAAGCATCCAGCCCAAAAACGCCGCACCGCTTGCCTTCATATACAGGTCAGAGAAGGAGGGGGGTTCGGGTGAGAGCGAGTTCACGCCCATGTAGAGCGCGGGTAGCGTCAGCGTGAAGATGATGCGCGCAAGTGTGTACAGCTTCGGCGCATCAGGATGCGTGAAGCCGGCAGCGTTCAACTTCTCGCGTATCGTGCCGGACTTCTTCTTGTCTTCGTCCAGTGAAACGCCCAGCTTCTCCACTTTCCGGACCAGTTCCGCCCAGAAGGTCGTGTCATGATCGCGCCGCAGCGAGGTCCGCGCTTCCGGGGCGACGGTGAAGGCACCAGGCTCGCCCGCCAACCGCCGCGACACGGCGCGCTTGGCGAACAGGCCCGGCAAGAGACCGAGCGCCAGCAGCATGACCGTTGCAAACGCGAGGACCGACAGCAGCAACGGAGACGTCAGCGCCGCCATATTCTAGACCTTCAGGTCGGTGATTTTATTCATGATCGTGATACCGACGAAGAACAATATCAGTACTCCACCAAACAGAGGCAGGAATAAGGGATCTCCGGCGACATCCATATAATATTCCGGCTTACTACTGAAGGTACTGGCAAAGCCAAAAATCGGGAGCGCAGTTAGCATCCGCGCCGACATCCGTCCTTCTGAACTCAGCGCCCGTACCTTCAGCACCATGCTGTGTCGATCACGGATCACTTGGTTCAGGTTTGCGAGCACTTCCGATAGATTACCGCCCGTTTCCGACTGCACCGATACGCACACGACGAACATATCGACGTCAGCCAGCTTCAATCGCTGCGCCATATTGCCAAGCGCTTCTTTCAGGTCGAGGCCGTATGTGATCTCGTCAAAGACGATACCGAATTCGGAGCCGATCGGGTCCGGCAGTTCTTTCGTCAGCAAATCGAGCGCCGACGAGATCGGATGCCCGGCGCGCAGGCCGCGGACGAAGACGTCGAGTGCGGTCGGAAACTGCGCCTCCAGCTTTTTGATGCGCCGGTCCCGCAACCGCCCGAGCGCGAGGAGCGGTAGTCCGATGCTCGTGCCGCCAGCAAAGACAAACACAAGCAGCGCGCCACTCGGCGACGATAGCATTCCGAAGTCGGAACCGAGATAAGTGCCGACGCCAAGCATCACGACAAAGCCGACCGCCATCAGCCCCAGGAACTTGGGCGCCGTGATGCGCAGGCCTGCCTGGCCAAGCTTGAGGTCGAACCCTTCGAGCACGCGGCTAGAGATGCCCTGCGCGCTGCCACCCGCGGGGCGTCGGCGCAGCAACTCAAGCACCTCCGAGCGATCATAGCCCGCGTCGAGTAGCTCAAGCCGACGGTTTACGCGTCTGCGTGCGCCCTGAATGTCGCGCACATAAACGTAGAAAAACTCCACCGTGAACAACACCGCCACAAACACGGCGACCAGCAGCGCTGCGCGCAGCACGTCGGGAGTCATGCCTCGGCTCCCAGGTCGCGGTCGGGGTTGAACAGCTCGGGCGAAAGCTTGCCGCCACGAGCGGTGATATAGTCCATGAACTTCGGCCGGACGCCGGTCGCCTCGAAGCGGCCAAGAATCGCGCCATCCGCTCCGCGCCCGGTGCGGCGAAAGCGGAAGATCTCCTGCATGGTGACGACATCGCCTTCCATGCCGGTGATCTCGCTGACGCTCGTCATGCGGCGCTTGCCGTCGCTCATACGCTCGAGCTGCAGGATCACGTGCACCGCGCTCGCGATCTGCATGCGCGCGGCGCGTGGGCTGATTTCCAGCCCGCTCATGCCGATCATCTGCTCGAGGCGGCCCAGCCCGTCGCGCGGGGTGTTGGCGTGAATCGTCGTCATCGATCCGTCGTGGCCGGTGTTCATCGATTGCAGCACGTCGAACGCCTCGCCGCCGCGCGTCTCACCCAGGATGATGCGGTCGGGTCGCATACGCAGCGAGTTCTTGACGAGGTCGCGCATCGTCACCTCGCCGCGGCCTTCCATGTTGGGCGGCCGCGTTTCCAGGCGGCAGACATGGACCTGCTGCAGTTGAAGCTCGGCCGAGTCCTCGATCGTGACGATGCGCTCGTCGGGCTCGATGAACGTCGACAGCGCGTTCAGCATCGTCGTCTTGCCCGAACCGGTGCCGCCAGACACAATAATATTGCGCCGACAGCGGACGACTTCTTTCAGCACCTCGGACACAGCGCGCGGCACCGATCCGCGGCAGATCATCTCTTCGAAGGTGATGGGTTTTTTTGAGAATTTTCGGATCGAAACGAGGCTGCCGTCGATCGCGAGCGGAGGGATGATCGCGTTGACGCGGCTGCCATCGGGCAGACGCGCGTCGACCATCGGCGAGGCTTCGTCGACGCGGCGGCCGATCGCCGAAACGATCTTGCCGATGATCCGCTGCAAATGCTTTTCGTCGCGGAACTTGACTCGAGTGAGTTCCAGTTTGCCGCGCCGCTCCACCCACACCTGATAGGGGCCGTTCACCAGAATGTCGGCGACGGCCTCGTCCTTCAGCAGTGGCTCCAGCGGACCAAGACCGATCAATTCGTCGACGATCTCATCGGCAAGATTTCGCCGTTCCAGCGCGTTCAGCAAGTGACTTTTCTGGTGCAGCTGCTCATTCACCAGCTCAGCGACTTCGGCAGCGATCTGCTCGCGCGACATCGTCTCCAGCGCGGCGAGGTTCATCAGGCCGAGCAGCTCCTGATGGATGCTGACCTTCAGATCCATGTAGTCGTTCGTTGGCTGCAAGATCGGCGCGGCGGCGACGCGCGGCGCCGGTTGCGTCGACACGGGCGGGGGCGGCGGCGGGGTCTCGGGCGTACGGCCGTTGAGCTTGCGCGGGGCGATGTTCCACATCGGCGCTTACTCCCCAATCTGCGCCAGCCGGGCTTCGATCGTCCCGGCCAGCCCGTTCAGGTCTTTGACCACGCGCGCCTTCGGGGCGATCTCGCTCAGCGGGCGGCCTTGGTCGATCGCAGCGCTGACGTTGCGATAGTCGTTGCTAATGACCGCATCGAACTTGCGGCCCAGCGCGCGCTCAATCTCCTCCAAGCTGACGGTGGTGAACCAGCCGCGCGCGTGGCGGTTGGCGACGACCAGCATCTCCAAATCGCCCAGGCCCTGCGCCTTCAGCAGGTCGAGCCGCCGCCGCGCCTGACGGATTGCGGGCACGCTGAGCTCGGTCACCAAGATCGACAGGTTGGATCCGGCCAGCAGCTGCACCGCCCAGTTGGTCCACGCGCAGGGCAGGTCGGCGATGATCACGTCGAACTCGCGCAGCGCCAACCCCATCGCGTTCAGCACGACGTCGCCCGAGATTGCCTCGAGCGGCAGCAGCACAGGGGGGGCGGCGATCAGGTTGAGGCCGGTCGCGTGTGCCTTGACGATCGATCGCACCAGCGCGCCATCGAGGCGCGAGCCGACCGCGAGCAGATCGCCCATCGTCAATGACGGCTGCATATCCAGCTGGATGGCGGCGGAGCCGGTCTGGATGTCGAGGTCGATCAGACATGCCTGCCGTCCGGCCGCCTTGCCCGCGCTGGCGAGCAGGCACGCGGTCTGCGTGGCGATCGTCGTCGATCCGACCCCGCCGACGCTGCCGAACACCGAGACGAGCTTGCCCGCGCGCGCGACCTGCGTGCGCTCGGCGATGCGCTCGCCCGCGCGCTTGACGGAGGCGGCGAGTTCGTCGGCGTCAAACGGCAATGACACGACGTCGCTGACGCCCGCGTGCATCAGCGTCCGCGCGAGCGGTACGTCGAGGCCCGCGACCGCGGCGACGATCACCAGCCCCGGCTGGCCCGCCTGCAGCATCTGCAGCCGCGGGATGTCCGTCGCGCGGTCGCGCACCTCGACGATCAGCAGATCGCGCGCCGCAAGCGGCCCGACGCCGGATTCCAGCAGCTGCGCGCTCCCCGCGAAGACGGCGGCGTTGGCTCCCGCTTCGGTGAGGCGCGCGAGCGGCACCTCGTATTTGGCATCGACGACCACCGCGGCCGACAGGCGGCGCAGGCCGAGCGGGCGCGGCGCTTCGGACGCGCGCGCGACATCCTGCACCATACCCCCGTAGCGGTCGCTCATCGCGTCGAGCACGGCGTCATTGCGGCGTCCCTCCGCCGCCCTGGCCGCCGCCGCCCTGGCCGGCGCCCTGGCCCCCACCATTCGCGCCGCCTGCGCCGCCCCCCATCGCCGGAATGGGCGGCTTCACGCGGTCCTTACGATAGCGCTCCTCGGCAACCACCGTCCGGTCGGCCGGAAGCACGTCGGCGCGCGGATCATAGTGCGGATCGGGATCGACCGCCTGCGCGGCGATGTCCGTCCGCACCGCGGTCCCGATATCATAGCCGTGGGTGGCATCCAGCCGATCCGCGGAACAGCCTGCCAGCCCCAACGTGGCGGCGAAACGAATACACCTCCGCATAACAGTCACCGCCTAGTTGAGGATCGGGCCGGCGCTCGGCGCGGGCTGGGCCGACAGTGGGCGCGCCGGATCGGGCCGCGCCGCAGCCGCGGCACCCTCGATGCGGCCCTCGCCGTAAAACTGCGCCTGCGTCGGCGGATGCATTAGGTCGGTCGGCAGCGCGATCTGGCTTGGGTGCGTCGGGCGCACCAGGCGCGGCACGATCACCACGACCAGCTCGGTCTCGTTATTCTGGAAGTTGTTCGATCGGAACAGCTGTCCGATCACCGGCAACGTGCCGAGCACGGGCACGGCGCGAATGGTGTTCTGGAAATCGCGCCGGATGAGGCCAGCGACTGCGAATCCCTCGCCGTCACGCATCTCGACGGTCGTCCTTACGCGGCGAGTGGCGAGGCCCGGGATCGACAGTCCGTTCGAGCTGAACGACGCGCTCGGGTCGATCGAGCTGACCTCGGCGAGGAGCGAGAGGCTCATCATGCCGTTTGAAAGCACCGTCGGCGTGAAGGCGAGACTGACACCGAACTGCTTGAACTCGACCGTGATCGAGGAGCCGAAGCCCTGCGTCGCGTTGCCGGCGGAGGTCTGCGCGACAGGGATGGGAAATTCGCCGCCGACGAGGAAGCTCGCCGTCTCGCCCGAGACTGCGACCAGGTTCGGGTCGGCAAGCGTTTTGACGAAGCCCTTCTGCTCCAGCGCGTCGAGAGCCGAGGCGACGCTGGTCCCGCCCAGCGTGAAGCGGCCAGCGAGGATTGCGAAGGCTTGGCTGAGCGTGCTGCGATCAATGGCCGCCGAACCGCCGTTCGATAGCGAGGCGCTGCCGGGCGCGGACGTACCGCTGGTGCCGAGGAAATCGCGCGAGGCGATCGCGGTGTTGATCCCCAGCTGCTGGAGCGCGCTTCGCCGCACCTCGGCGATCTTCACTTCCAGAAGCACCTGCTGCGGCGCGCCGACTCCCATCAGGTTGACGACCGAATCCTTCGCGGGCGCGAATTTCTGCGCGAGCTGCATCGCGCGATCGGCAGCCGCGGGGCTGGACACCGTGCCTGTCAGAACGATCGAATCGGCGGCCATCCGCGCGCTGACGGGCTCGCCCGGAAGCAGCTCGGCCAGCTGGCGCTTCAGGCCGCCGACATCGGGGCCGACATTCACGTCCATCACCGCGAGGAGACGGCGCTGGCGATCATAGACCGACAGATTGGTGGAGCCGAAGCGCTTGCCGAGCACGTAGACCGACTGGTCAGTCAGCGGCACCACGTCGGCGACTTCCGGATTGCCGACGATCAACTGGCCGAATGGCTGGTCGACCCGGATGATGTGGCTCTTGCCCAGCGCCACATCGAGCGCGCCCGCGTGGCGCGCGGCGGCCGTATCGTTCTGCGCCGTCCCGGCCGGTGCCGCGGCGTGCGCGGGGCCGGCGGCCGCGGCGAAGGCCAGGGTCGCCAGCGCAAGGCGGACCGCGCTAGCCACGGTAGGGCAGCACGGGCTGGAGCGAGAGCGCGGTTCCACGCATGACCTGTACGGTCGGCAGCGGCGGCGGTGCGCGACGGACGGCGGCGACGCGGCGCGGTCCACCAAACCCGAGCGCGGGCGCAGCACCATCGCGCAGATCGCTGACCTGCACCGTGCGGGTCGGTCCCATCGCTCGGGCACCGTTGGGGCGCAGAACCAGATTGAGGTTGCCAACCCGCTGCGCCAGCGCCAGCTTCTGGGCCTGGAGTTGGGTAACCTGTACGGTTACGGTTTTCACCACTGCGGGCTTTTCCACGGCCGGATCGGCGGTCTGGTCGATACCGATCACCTTCACATCCTGCAGCAGCACGTTGGTGATCGGCTGTGCATCGGTGCCAACGGGTGTTCGCGTCACCAGAACGTCAACGCGATCATTGGGCAAAAGAAACCCGCCCACGCCGACGACGTCATTGACCGGGATTGAAACTGCATATTGGCCAGGATCGATCATGCCCGAAAGGCTGAGACGCTGGCCTTTCGCTGTGACGGCGGTCTCCAGCAGCGGTTCGTTTTCCGAGATCGGCCGTGTTGCGAAACGGCGCTGCTGCGTCAGCTCTCCAATCGAGCGGAACGCACCCTTAGGCGCTAGATCGGCCGGCCAGCGAACCAGCTTCAACTTGGCGGCCTCAATCGGCGAACCGAATGCGACAGGGCCGCTCGCAGCGACGATCTCAACCGTCGCAGGCTGCTCCCTGGCGGAGGCCAGTGCCGGACCACCGCGCTGCATGAAAACGTTGAGCGCCACGACCGCGATCAGGCCTAGAAGGGCTGCGATACCAAGCACGACAAACGACTGCGTCCGCATCGGAATGTGACCTCATCCATCCGCCGACCCACTTCCGGCGGGGATCAGTTGCTGCGACTGGGAAGCGTTCGGGGCCGCGCCCCGGGTGGAAGGCGCGGCACCCTACGCTTGTCTACACTCACTCACGCACTACACACTCAGCACTAAATACAGTCACGCACAAAGCACTGCTATAATTCAGTCTACTTGGTTGCGTTCGTGATCGCCGCGTCCGACGAGTTCATCGAGTTACCGATGCCGTTCTTCAGCGTGGTCAGCGCGACCACAATGCCGACGGCAACGACTGCGATGATGAGCGCATATTCGGCCGCAGCCGCGCCGCTCTCGTCACGCACTAACTTGGTGATGAAGTTCTTCATGGCGTTCTCCAAGCCAAGTTACGGCTGTTACGAGCCGTTCGTTAGCGTGTTGTTCGCCTTGTTGAGCGCGTTCGTGACGCCACCCTTCAGCGTGCCCAGCGCGCCGACGATGCCGACGCCGACCACGGCGATAATGAGAGCATACTCGGCCGCAGCCGCGCCGCTCTCATCCTTGAGCAGGTTTTTGATGAAAGACATTTCCGGTTCCCCTTATCGTTGCTTTGCACCGGACTGGTGTTTGGGTCACCGCCGATGACCAGGCTCGCCCTGGCCTCGCGGCTGTTCCTTAACCAGTTTGGCAACGTCAACGCGTTGTCGTCGCAGCGTGCGCGAGTGGATGGAACTTGAAGGTCGGTAGCGGAACGAGAAAAGTCAGTTTTCCAAGACTTTTCATTGATTGGGCAATCGTTTAACCGGACCGGTGTGTGTTTCCGAATCAACAGTCAAGGTTAATACGCAGCCGCCAAGCGATTACGCTGTTAGACGATTTTAACCATGAGCCTTGGCGGCGCTAACCGAATCAGCCCTGCGTTACGGAGCCCACTACGAATGTTGCGGAACGGCTACAGGCCGCGCAGCTCGCTTCTTCGCGCCTTGAGCGTTCGCGTGGTTCGGCTCTGGGACGCCCTCGTGGTTCGTCCGTAGCCGCGATCCCGCGGAACCCGGTCGCACAAGACCGTCACAGGCCTTACTGGTTCATATTGGCGAAAAAGTCCTCGTTGGTCTTCGAATCGCGCATCTTGTCGAGCAGGAACTCCATCGCGTCGACCGTGCCCATCTGCATCAGGATGCGACGCAGCACCCACATCTTGGTGAGCGTATTCTTATCGACCAGAAGCTCTTCCTTGCGAGTACCGCTCTTGCCCACGTCGATCGACGGGAAAATGCGCTTGTCGGCTACCTTGCGGTCCAGCACGATCTCGCTGTTGCCGGTGCCCTTGAACTCCTCGAAGATCACCTCGTCCATGCGGCTGCCGGTAT
>JAVVHE010000027.1:0-28459 GCA_032249695.1 Sphingomonadaceae bacterium
GCGCCGCCCGCTGGCGGCGGGGCCCCCGCGTGCGGGGCTCCTTCGAGGGGTTTTTATTGGGGGGGGGCGGGTGGCGCGCGTTCGCGGCCGCCCACGACGGTATATTGCTCGGCGATCGGCGGCTGCGGCGTCCAGCGCACCGCGCCCGTGATGTCCGCGTCGGTGAACGCGGGCAGCGGCCCGGCCAGGTCGTTCTGCGCCACGCGGATGCCGATCGAACCCGTCGAATCGTCGAGCTCCGCCGCTGCCGCCGCGGTCAGCAGGCCGAGACAGGTGAGCGGATCGTCGGAGTCGCTCCGCGTCGCGCTGACGCGGAAGCGCGGCTCGGTCAGGCCGTCGCGCGTGGTGACCGATTCGGCGCACGTTGCGTTCGCTGCCGCCCAGCGCGCGCGGTCGCCGCGGATGCGCGACCACGGCACGCCGTAGCCGACGCTCACCTTCTTCGCGCCCGTCGACGGGTTGGTGATGCGCCAGCCGAGCATCAGCGACAGCGCCGCCGCAGTGGCGTTGTCGCTCCACACCCAGGTCGAGCAGTCGTCTGGCCGCTGGCTGCCCGTGCCGCCATTCGTGCTGTCGAAGCGCGGATCGTAGAGCGGCATCCCGCGCCCCACGAAGGTCACCTTATTCTGCAGCCCGCCATTGAACCGCCCGCTGGTGGTGCGCTTCACGCGCAGCTTCGCGGTCGTGCAGCCAGTCAGCCGCTGCGCTGCACCCCACGCTCCGCTGCTGTTGACGGTGTGGTACGCGCCCGGTCCGGCCTCGAGGATGATCTCGACGCTGAGCACCCCGGCGTAGGTGCCGGGGATGTAGCCGTTGTCCCACGCCAGCTTGTCGTCGATCCAGATCTGCTCGACCGCGTCCGACTTGTGCGCGGCGAGCACGAAGACGTAGTCGATATATTCCTGGTTCGCCCCTGACGCCTCGAAATAGCGCAGGTCCGACACGAAGACGCCGCGCCCCAGCAGGAACTTGCGCGGGGTGGCTGCGTCGAGGCTGACGCTCTTGGGGTCGAAGTTCGAAAGCCTGGGCTTGGCGCTGCCCCCGAAGGCGAGGCTGGTGACGACGCTGGCAGCGGTCGCGACCAGGCTGACGACGGTGGCGGTGGCCCCCGCAGCGGTTGCGATCGCAGCCGCGCCGAGTGGGATTAGCTGCGGCACGCCGCCTCTCCCGATCTTGCCAGCCGGTGGCCCCACGGCTGCCAGCTGGCGACCAGGTTGCGCGGCGGCTGCGCGACCAGCCCGTCTGCTCCGGCGAACAGCGCATGGCCCCGCCACATCACGCCGAGCGCGTGGCCGAACGCTCCGCCCGGATCATCGTCGGCGGGGCAGGGGAGTTCGGTCGCGGGCGCAGCGACGATCCATCCGGCTCCCGCCGACAGCGGCCCGTGCCGCGCGCCGAATGCCGCATCGGCGGCGGCGAGCAGGTCCGCGCAGCCGAGCTGCCGCAAGGCCCGCCCGGCTCCGGCGCCGCTTCGCCAGCTTAGCCCCTGGAGCAGCGGCGGCCGCGTGCCGCTCATCGCCAGCGCAGCGGCGGCGGCGAGCGTGACGCAGTCCTGCCGCCCCCATTCGAACGGGCGAAGCGTCCGCGCCGCGATCATCGCGGTCAGCCGCGCGTCCCAGTCGGGGTGGACGGGCGCGCCGATCATTTGGTCTTGACCTCCTGGATGTCGAAGAAGGGCAGCACGCCGCCCGCCGCGATCGGCAGGTCGGAGCCGCCGAACCCGTAGCCGCTGCCATAATATTCGGGCGGCACGCCGCGGCTTTCGCCGCGGTCGCCGCGCTGGAAATCGGGCAACGCGCCCTGACCCATCGACAGCGTCGCCGCAGCCGACAGATCGCCCGGATCGAAATCGGCCTGCGAGAGATAGGTCCGCGCGGGCGCAGCCGCGAACAGCGCCGTGTAGTTCTCGATTGTCAGCGTCGCGATCATGCCCTCTGGCGACACGTCGGCGATGACCTGGCTCATATAGCCGGTCGCCACGTGCTGCCACGCGATGGCGGTGCCGCTGTTGTTGAGGATCACGAGCCAGCAGCGCGCCAGCCTGCCGGCATATTCGGCGACGTTGTCGATCGCTGCGACGTTCTCGGCCTCGGTCGGGATCGCCGAGAGGGTGACGGTCCAGCTGTCCGATCCCGACGCGCCCTGCTCCACCGCGCCGACCGAGAGCACGCGGCTGTTGCCGAGCATCCAGCTCTGGCTGTCGAGGTCGTCGTCGCCGCTGAGGCCTGCGGGCGTCTTCACCTCCATCGGCCCCATCGCGATGCGCACCGGCGCGCTGGCGAACGCCAGGTAGAGCAGCAGCGCCGCCTGCACGTAGCCTTGGCTGAGCTGGCTGTCGGTGACTTCGTTCGCCATCAGAAATATTCTTCGCAGTCTACGGTCGCAGCGTCGTAGCGTGTGGTGAGCGGGCCGACGCCCCAGCCGACCGGCTGCATCTTGCGCATCAGCGCCCACGGGCTGCCGAGCTCGATGCTCGCGGTCGTGCTGGTATTGTAGGTGCGCCGCAGCGGCGAGCCGAGGAGCGCGGTCCCGACGTCGGCGGTGCTCACGAGGTCGGCCGCGAGCTCGACCAGCTGTTCGTCACCGTCGGGGTGCACGGCGGTCAGCTTCTGCCCCGCCTTCATGACGGTCTGGTTGGCGGGCAGGTTTGCGAGGATCAGCTGAAAACCCGTCTGCCCGTCGCCATAGACGCGCGCCTGACCCAGCAGCACGCCGGCGGGTGTGCGCTGCGCCGCCTCGACCGCCACCAGCCGGAACGCGTTCGCGCGGCCGCGCAGCGCCGCGTTGAACCCGCGCCACGCAAGCTGCGCGGCGGCCGACAGCGGCGGCAGCTCGACCTTGCAGCGCCACCGCGCCGGTCCGGCGAGCGTGTTGACCTGGCTGGCGCCGGTCCACATCGAACGGCTCAGCACGTCGGCCTCGGGCGGGGTCCAGTCGGTGCGCCGGATCGGCACCGTCGAAGGCCAAGGAATGACCGCCACGGTTCAGGCCGCGCGGCTGCCGGGCAGGCGCGGCCGTGTCACGCGGTTGACTTCGGCGCGCCCGCCGAGCTTGCCGCCGCTGATCGATGCGACCGCGCCAGCCGCGACCCGCCGGTTGACCTGGTTCAGCAGCTCTTCGGTGACGACCGCGCCGCGCAGATCGAAATAGTCGCCGCCGCCGCCCAACCCGCCCAGCCGGTGGTTGGGGATGATCGTGCCCGGCAACCTCGGGACGAACAGCTCGGGCCCCTCCTCGCCGACCAGGCTGGCCAAGCCGACTGGCGGATCGCCGCCGGCCGCGAAGCGCAGCCCCGAGAACACCGACGCGCTGTTCCTCGCGAAGAACGAGCTCGCGGCGTCGACGCTGGGGCCACCGGCGCCGCCGAACGCGCTGATCCCCGCCGAGAGCAGGCTGGAAAAGATATCGCCGCCGCCGCCACCGCCACCGCCGCCCAGCAGCGAACGGAACAGCTGGTGCGTCGCCAGCTTGGTGAAGTCCTGCAGGATGCCATTGAGGATGTCGTCGATCACACCGCCGAACACTCTGATCTTGCCGATCGACTGCTCGACCGCGCTGTCGACGCGGCCGAAGCCGTTGACAGCGATCTGCTCGAACGCGTCCTCGATGTTCGCGCCCTCGGTTTCGAGCTGGCGGCGGTAGCGCGCCAGCGGCCCCTCGTTCTGGCGTTCGATCGACTGGCGCTGCAGCGGCGCGGTGGCGTTCGCCTGATCCACCCGCGCCTGCGCTGCGTCGACCTGCCCCTGCGTCGCCTGCCCCAGCTTCTGCAGCGCCTTCAGGTTGTCGACCTCGGCCTTCAGCTGCTGGAGCTTCAGATCGAGCAGCTGCTCCTCGATGCGCTGGCGGTCGCGGCGGTTGGTTGCAAGCTCGAGCTCGGCCTGCAGCTCGTCGCGCTGGCCCGCCAGCCGCGTCTGCAGCAGCTGGAACGCCTCGTCGGCCTTGCGCGCCTCCTCGCGATTGGACAGCGCGGTCAGCTCGGCGGCGGCGGTCTGGTCGGCGAGCGCTGCGAGCTTCCGTCCCTGCGCTGCGGTCAGCTGCTTGTTCGCCACGCGCTGCGCGGTCTCTTCCTTCAGGGTGTCGCGCGCGGTTTCGATGCGCTCCTTCTCCACCGCAAAGCGCGCGGCGGGGTCGCCGGTCGCGTCTGCCTGCGCGGCGAGCAGCCCCAGCCGCGCACGGTCGACGGCCTTGTCGCCCGCTGCCTCGGCACGCGACGCGGCCAGCCGCGCGCGGTCGTCGGCCTTGGCTTTCGCCGCCGCCTTGCGCGCATCCGCTTCGGCCTTCTGCGCGCCCGGTCCGGCATCGTAGACCTGCCCGGCGAGCATCGAGATGCGCTTGCCCTCGGCTGATCCGGGCTCGACCCCGGCCTGCTGCAACGCCGCGGCGATGGCGAGCTTGCGCGGATCGCCGTCGGCGGCGGCCTTCGAAAGCAGCTGGTCGATCACCTCCTGCGCCCGCCGGTTCCTGACCGTGCCGCTGCCGGCGCTGAATCGCGAGAGCGGGAAGTTCTTGCTGAGCTGTTGCTCAACCGGCGTCGGCAACGCGCCCCGCATCCGCACCGCCTCTGCCTCCTTCGCCGCCTTGATGAGCGTCTGCCGACTCGAGGTGAGCACGTCGAACGTCCCCGCAATGGTACCGCCGATGAGGCCGTAGCGCTCGCGGTCCTTGCCGTAGATGGCGCTCGTGCCTGCGAGCTGGGCGTCGGCGGCACCTGCGTTCCCGATTGCGGCGCCGATCGCCGCGCCGGGCAAACCGGCCACGCGGCTGCCGACCAGCGCGCCAGCCGCCGCCCCCGCGATCTCGCGGATACGGTCGGGATCCTGCGATGCGAACTCGGCCAAGCCGCCGGCCGCCTTGAACAGGGCGCTCGCCAGCTTCAGCAGCGCGTCGGAATTGGCGCCGACCGCCGCGGCGAGCTCGAGGCTCAGCACCTGCTTCAGCGCCTCGGACTTTTGCCCGAACTCTGCGAGCCGTTCGACCTCGCCTTCGGAAAGTACGACGCCGAGCTTGGCAGCGCTGGCGGCGAAATCGTCGAGGCCCTGTGATCCGCGCTGCAGCGCGGGCACGATCGCGGTCGCCGCGCCCTGGAACAGCAGCTGCGCCGCCTCGGCGGCCTGTGCCTTGTTGCCGAAATTGGCGAAGCCGTCGGCGGTCTGGCGCAGGATCTGCTCAAGCGGCAGCGCACGCCCGCGGCTGTCGGTCAGCCGCACACCAAGCTCCTTGAAGGTGTCGGCGTACTCCTTGTTGCCGTTCCGCGCCTTTCCTACTGCCTGGTTAAGACTGATCAGCCCCTCTTCGGCCTTGCCCGCATCGCCGCCGCTCTGGCCGACGGCGAAGCGGAACTCCTGGATAGCGCGCGTGGACAGGTCCGTGTTGGCGGCGGTCTGCTTCAGCTTCTCGCCGAACTTGCCCGATGCTTCCACCGCCGCCAGCAGCCCGGTCGAAAGCTGCGAGACTAGCCCGCCGATAAAACCGCCGGCAAAGGCCGAGCCGAGCGACTGTTTCGTCCTGCCGCCAAACTGATCGAAGCGCCGCTCGATCTTGTCGAGGCTGGCGTCGGCGTCGACCCCAGCCTGCCGGAGGCTGACGCCGAGCTGTTTCAGCTGTTCGCGCGTGATCTCGGTCTCGGCCTGGATGGCGAGGTAGAGCGTCTTGCGGTCAGCCATCGTTCGCCTCCTCCTTCTGGCGGCGCAGCTCCGCCTGCAGTTGGTGCCATTCGGCTGCGGCCATCAGGTCGTGCGAGGTCGCGGCCCAGAAGGCGGCCGGGGTCCAGCCCAGTCCGCCGATCGCGTAGCTCATCAGTTGACGAAGCCGGGGGCGGAGGTCGTCGAACGCGTCCCCGCCCCCTTCGCTTCCCCCAGCGCGGTGTAGCCGCCGGTGACCGCGCGGAAGAGCAGGCGCATGACCACTTGCGTTATCGCCCACATCAGCCCGCCATCCGCCTCGTAGAGCAGCGCGCCGATGCGTTTGGCCGTCACCGCGCGCAGGTTGTCATCGCCGACGGCGCGGCCCTGTGCCTTGATGCACTGTGCGACGACCTCGGCCAGGTGCGCAGCGGACAGCGTCCCGCTCTCGGCAGCCTGCGCCAGCTCGAGCAGGGTCTTCCCGCAAGCGCTCTCGATCGCGCCGACCGCCTCGAAACTGGGGCGCAGCACATACTCCACGCCATCAAGCTCGATCGCGATCTCGCCGCGCGCGTCGACGGCGGACGCCTCGGCTGGCGCGCTTGCCTTGGTGCGCATCGGCGTCAGGCCAGCGTGTTGGTGGTGGGGGCCGACGCGGGCGCCAGCTGCGCCTGCACCTTCACCGCGTCGTTAAGGCCGAAGCTCTTGTTGAGCTGGGTGACATAATGCGCGCCCTCATAGACCACGTCGGCCGGTGCCGCACCGCTCGATCCACCCTTGCGGATCTGGAAGTTGGTGGGGAGCTGGTTCACGAACTGGCTTTCCAGCCGCGTGAAGCCGTTCGTATCGGGCAGATCTGGGATGAGGTCGGCGCTGATCTGGACCGAAATCAGCCCCGGAACCGACGTACCGTAGGGGCTGTTCGTCTTGTCCGAGGTGTCGATCAGCTGCGTCGACTGCGAGTAGCTGAGCGACTGCTGACCCTTGACCTCGTTGAAGGTGCCAGCGGTGGCGCTTTCGATCCACAGCCGGTAATTATTGCCGAGCTTCTTTGCCATGACTTACTTCTCCTGTGCTGTGTCGGTCTCGGCGGGGGCCGCGATCTCGCTTGCAAATCCGCGTGCCGCCGCGGCGAGCGCCGGGTGCCCCTCCTCGTCCAGGCGGTCGCCCAGCGCGCGTGCGGCAGCCGCGAGCGCGTCGGTCACCTGCCCCGCGGGCGCGAGGAACGCCGCGCGCAGCAGCGCGGCGAACGCGGTCTGCAGATTGGTCTTTGGCATCATGCCTCCTTCGGCTGCGCGAGCAGCCGGTATGTGTGGGTCCGCACCAGCGCGGGGCCCTTCGGGTAATCGAGGATCTGCTGCTCGGCCTCGCTGGTGAGCGTCGGCGGCGACAGGTCGGCGGTTGCGCTGGGCAGCGGCTGGGCGTCCAGCCGCGCGACGCTCGATGCGCCCATGCGGTCGAGCGCGCGCGGACTGTCGGCAGGCGCCCAGTGCTCGACGCCGACGAGATAGAACCCGTCGGGGGCGCCCTTGGCCAGTCGCTCGTCCAATAGGATCTGGCCGACCGCGACGACGGGCAAATCCTGGTCGACCGGCGGGCTGGACCACACCGCCCAATCGGGCGCGGGCGCAGCCTTCAGGGCGACGATCACCGCCGCGCGGATTGCTTCGCTGAACGCCGCCATCAGCCGCGCACCGCATCGGCGAGGATGTCCCAGCCCGACAGCCGCAGCGCGTCATCGTAGACCGCGATCAGCCGCGCTCCCGCGGCGGCCTGGATATCGTCGCGCGCGCGGCCGACCACGATGTCATAGCGATCGGGGCTGATCGGGCTGATGGCGCGGCTGTAGGGCCGCGTGTAGCGGCCGAGCGTCAGCACGCGCTTCGCCCCGCCCGCGCGGCGGCCGACGACCTGCTGCGTGCCGATATAGCGGCGGCGCGGTCGCGACCGCGACGCGGTCAGCCCGCGCCCGAACTCAAGCGGGATGATATAGAAGCCGTCGCTCAGCGCCTTGCCGGTCAGGAGGCCGATGCGCAGCTCCTTGCGGTCCTGCAGCACACGGCTCGACAGCAGCGAGACGAGGCCGCCGACCGGGCGCGGGCTGCCGTCGTGGCGGAACGTCGCCTGGCGGGGGCCCTGCCGCACCGGCACGCCCTGCCGCGCGCGCGCAAGGCTGGGCCCGGCGAGCGCCTCGAGCTCGCTCACGAACGAGCGTTCGATCGCGGGGCCGAGCGCCGCGACGACGGTCGCCACCTCGCCGAACGTGGCTGTGGCGCGGACCGGGTGCAGCCTAGCCATTGCCCGGCTCCCCGTCGGCGAGCAGCGTGCCCTCGCAGATCAGTTGCAGGAACAGCGGGCGCTGGCCCATCGGCAGCTGCGCGCGCACGATCAGCCGCCAGCTCTGCCCCACCGTGTCGGTCCAGCCGAGCCGCCAGCCGGTGCCGAGCGCGCGCGGGCGGATCGTCACGCGGAAGCGGGTCGCGCCAGTCGCCAGCGAACCCTCGACCGCGAGCGACCCCTGCTCGGCCTCGACCATCGCGGGTAGGCGCGCCACGCGCTGCCACGTGCCCGTGCGCCCGCCCGCGCCGTCGTCGAGCGACGGCGGCTGCTCAAGCGTGACGATCTCGCGCAGATCGCCGGGTGTCGGGGTGCGCGGCGGCATCAGGGCGTCGGCCGCCGAAGCGAGCGCAGCAGCGCCGCCGGGCCATCGGGCAGCGAGCGCGCCTGATCGGCCATCGCCAGCGCACCGCGATGGTCGAACCAGTGGACGACCAGCGCCGTCACGGCGCGCCGCCACGCCTCGGGCACCAGCCCGCGATCGGCGTGGCCGACCTGTGCCGTCACTTCATAGGCGTCGGGCGCATCCTCAACCGACGGCCACGCGGTGCCTGCTCGGGCGCGCAGGCGCGCGACGCCGTTCGCAGCGGCGAGGCGCCAGTCGGTCCACGCGCTCTGCTCACCACCCGGAGCGCGGACGCTGACGCCGGTCACCGCCTGCACGGGGCGCACCGGAAGCCGCAGCTCTGCGGCGGCGGGCGCGCGGAAGGCGTAGGTCGCCGTGCGCAGCAGCCCCGCGACCCCGCTCAGCTGCTCGGCGCGCGCCTCGGCTGCGAGGATCAGGTTATGGATTTCGGCGTCGTGGTCCTCAACCTCGGCCGCGATCCCCAGGGCCGCCTTCGCCTCGTCGATCGCGACGACGGTGCCGCCCTCGATCAGCAGCGTGTCGGTGTGCGTGTCGGCCAGCCCGTTCGACAGCGTGACGGTGTTCGAAATCGTGTAGCGCCCGCCCGGCGTGCCGCCGACGGGGATGATCGCAGTGAAGCTGCCGTCGATCGGCAGCTGTGCCGCCTGCAGCACCGGCGCGCCGGGCCCGCCCGGGTCGATCGACCAGCTCGACCCGGTGATGGTGACGCCGGTGTCGAGCAGCCATTCGTTGACAACGTCGATCGCGTCGTTGGCGCTGCGGAGGATCATGAACTTCTCCGCGCGTGGCTTTTGCGGCGCAGATCGATGAGCCGCGCCCTGATGCGGCTGGGGCGATACCCCGCCGCCGCCAGCACGATCGCGATGAGGACGGTGCCTGCGCCGGTGCGCGCCGCTGCGCGCAGGATCGGCGACACGCGCGCCGCGCCCGCAGCGCCGCTGCCCCCTCGCGCTGCGAGGCTGACGACCGGCCGGGCCGGGGCCTTTGCGGCGCCGCCGCCGCTGCCGCGCGCGCCGGTGACGATGCGCGGCGAGCCGACGACGCGCAGCGCGACGCCAGCCGCGAAGCGCAGCGCCGCGACGATCGCCGAGCCGCTGCTGCGCCCCGCCGACCCGCTGCCGCCACGCGCTCCGACCGCAACGGCCGGGCTGCCCGTGCCGCGTGCTGCCGCGCCGCTTCCGCCGCGTCCGCCGACGGGAGTCAGCGCCACCGGCACGCCGCGCCCACCCGCACCGCTGCCGCCGCGCCCGGGCACGACGGCGAGCGGAGTGGGAACGCCGCGCGCCGCAGCTCCGCTGCCGCCGCGTGCCGGCACAGGCGCGAGCGGCACTGCCGAGCCTCGCGCGCCCGGCCCCGCGCCGCCGCGCCCGCCGCCTGCTGCCACCGGCACCGCGCTCGCGCGCGAGGCCGCGCCCGTGCCCAGGCGCAGGCGCGGAGCGATCGACGCCACCGCCGCGCCACGTGCGCCGATGCCGCTGCCGAAGCGTGACGCCACGGTGATGGCAGCGGCGGCGGCGGCGGCCAGCCGGGGCGCCGCTCCGAACGGCACGGCAGCAACGGGTGCGCCACCGAACACCGCTCGCTAGCCCTGCAGCCCGATCTGCGCCTTGATCGCGGACTGCGTCGCCTCGGCCTCGTCGATCTTCGTCGACAGCAACGACACCTGCGAGGTCAGATGGTCGCGCGAGTCCTTCATGCTCGCGATCTGGCCCTTCAGCGCGTCGAGCTGCTCGGCGAGCGTCGGCGGCGGCGCGAAGGCCGGGTCTGGCTCCATGAACTGCCCGGTCGTCGGGTTGAACAGCCAGCCGACCTGGCACGCCTCGTCAGCGCCCAGCTGCTTCTGAGCGAACTTCGATTCGTCGAAGCCCGATTGCGGGCCATCGGTGATCTGCGTGACCTTCAGCGTCGAAAGCTCGATGAATGCGAACCTGTCCATTGCTGTTCTCCCGTCAATTGAAGTGCGTGACCACGATGACGAGGCCGTTTCCTCCGGCCCCGCCTGCGCCCGAAAGCGTGCCGTTGCGCGATCCGCCGCCGCCGCCGCCGCCGCCGCCGGGCAGCTGGCCCGCTCCGCCCGCGCTCGGCGTCGAACCCGACGAGCCACCGCCCGCAGCGCCTCCGCCACCGCCCTGGCCGCCGCGACGATCGCTGCTCGCGCGCGCAGCAGGCGAGGTGCCATTGACTCCCGACGTGCCGCCCGCGCCGCCGCCGCCGCCAGCGGTGAAGTTGTTGCCGGTCGCTCCATAGGAATCGCCGCCGCCCGCCTGGCCGCCGAGCGCGGTATCGGATGAGGTGATCGGGCCGCCGCCGCCGCCGCCGCCCGCCGCGAACGACTGGCCGCGCGCGCCGACATTGTTGCTGACGCCCCCAGCGCCGCCGGTCTGGTAGCCCGACATGCCGCCGCCGCCGTTGCCGCCGGTGCTCGACGCGCCGAAGCCGCCGGTGCCGTTGGCCCCGCCGCCCGCTGCCACGAAGGCACCGAACGACGAGGCGCTGCCCGAGCTGCCGTTGACGCCCGACGTGCTGTCGGTCGACGCGGCGGCGCCGCCGCTGCCGCCCGCGCCGACCGTCACGCTGACGCTGCTGCCCAGCGCCGCCGGATCGAGCCGCGCCCAGCTGAAGCCGCCGCCGCCGCCGCCGCCGCCGCCGCCCGCCTGCGTGCCCGAGCCAGCGCGCTGGCCGGAACCGCCGCCGCCGCCGCCGCCCCAGACGAACACCTCCACCGCCGACGCGTCGGGTGGCACGCTGTAGGTGCCGCTGGAGCTGAAAACCTGCGTCAGCGGCTTGGCGCGCCCGGCCACCTGGCCGATGAAGACGCGCCTGGTGCCCGCGCTCCAGTTGACCGCGGCGCCCGCATTCGAGCTGGCGAGGATCGTGGTGCGCGCGAGGCCGCCGCCTGCCTGCATCGTGCCGAGGAACGCCTCCCACGCGCCGCTCGCGTTGCCGTTGGCATCGATCGCCTCCGCCACGCACAGCGCCGTGTCGCCCGTCGCAAGCACCGTGCCGAAGGCCTGCCGACCCGCCTCGGCTCCGGCGAGCGCGTAGGCGCCCGTCCCCGTCGTGGCGCTCGTCTCGCTGACGCGGTCTGCGGTGACGTGCGCCACGGTGGCCCTAGAAGTTCAGGCTGAACTGCGTGCCGGTCGTCAGCTGGTACTGCCCGGCGGTGGCGAAGGGCTGCTCGGCGATCTGCTGCACGAAGCAGCCGGTGGCACCGACGGTCGTCAGCGTGATCGCGGCACCGCCCGCAGTCGCGCCGACGGCGAAGCTGTTGGCGGTCGGCGAGCGCACGAAGTAGGTGACGCCCTCGGTCAGCCCGCCCGGCGGGGTGCCGCCGTGGAAGGCAATCGTGGTATCCGCCGCGAAGCCGTGTGCTGGCAGCTGGATGAGCGAGCCGGTCGTGTCGACTGTATATTCCAGCGGATCGAAGCCGCCCGCCGGGACGGTCGCGTGGCAGGTGCCGCCCGTCAGCGCCGTGAAGCCCGCGATCCAGCGCACCGTGGCGCCCGAGGGAATCGGCAGCGTCGCCGCAGCGGAAAGCGCTCCGATGCCGCCCGCCACCGTCCCCCACGTGACGGGCTGGCGCGCGTAGGTGCCGCCCGAAAGCTCGCTGCTGCCAGCGGTGCCCGGAAAGGCCGAGTGCGCGCTCACATGCGTGATCGCCGCCAGCAGCGCCGTCAGCGCGACGTTCTTGCCGCTGGGGTTGATGCCCTTCGTCTCGGGCGCCGTCAGCAGCGCCGGATCGATATCGAGCCGCTTCAGCAGCGCGATCGTCTCGGGCCGCAGCGGTCCGCGCGGCGTCCACAGCGGCGCGGTGGGGGCGTTCAACGCCCCCATGAACTTGCGTTCCATTACTGGCTCAGCCGGTGTTTGCTGCCGCGCACGATGATCGACTGCACCAGCGTGCCGGTGCCGTGCGTGCCGACATAGGTTGCGGTATGCCGCCAGTAGCGCGCCAGACGGTTGAAGTGGTAGGCGGTGAAGCCAGCAGCCGCGCGCGCCGCGCTATAGCTTTCGATTACGCCGTTCGTGATCGCGAACGGGTCTTTCTCGCCCTGGCGATAGACGTCGCCGCGCGAGACCTGCGTCCACGTCGATCCGTCCTGGCTGTATTCCAGCACGTGGTCGATGCGGTTGTTCGCGTCGAAGGTGATGCCGCCGACCCCGCCGTAGATGAGGAGCCCGCCGGCGGCGTTCCCCTGCATGTCGACGGCCACGCCGACTGCGGTCGCGGTCCGGACAAGCGGCGCCAGGCTGATCGCTGCCGAAATCCGGTTGATGATATCCATGATCATGATCGTCTCCGGTTGCTTGGCGAGGACCGCGGCCCGCGCGCGTCACGTTGGGTGGGGCAGGGCGTCAGGCCGCGCGGAGCAGCTTCACGGCCTCGAAGTTGACGACGCCGCCGCCGACGCGCCGTCGCATGTGGAACACCACCTGGCCCTGGTTCGCGAGGCTGTACGGGTCGCGCAGCGTGAAGTCGGTCCCGGCCTTGGTGACGACCAGGTAGGCTTGCGCGAAGTCTCCGAACGCCATCGGGAAAGCATTCGCTGCGAAATCCGGCATGAAATCGTCGGTATAGACCGGGTATCCGAAGATCGTGCCCTCGGCGCGCGGGATCATGGGATTGTCCGCAGTCGACAGCGTGCCGCCGTTCGGCAGGAAATAATACTCGCCCTGCGCGCTGCGCAGCTGCCGCACGACCGACAGCGACAGGTCGTTCATGATGAACGCTCCGTTCGCACGGTACTGGCGGCGCAGCGCGTGGATGAGGCTGAGGATGTTGTTCGCGTCGGCGATGCCCGTCGCACTGCCCGACCCGACGAAGCCGATGCTGCCCCAGGCGTAGCTGGCGTTCGCGACCGTCGGGTAGCTCAGCAGGCCGCGCGGGCGCGTGACGCCGTCGCCCGAAATGACTGCCGCTCCGACGCGCTCGCCGAACTCGATGCCGCCATCCGACGCGACGATCCCGGCCACGTCGAACGCTGAGTCTTCCAGCGCGAGCTGGCTGACATAGGGCCGCGCGTAGACTTCCTTCAGCTGGATCTCGATCGAATCGAACTGCGGCGTTCCGGTCTCGGGCCGCGCCTCGGTCTCGCCGACCCAACCCGAACTCATCCCTGAAAGGTTGACCAGCTTGGTGTAGCTGCGACCGCCCGTCGTCACGCTGCCCGCAACCGCCTGCAGGCCCGAATAGCGGGCGAGAACGCGCGTGATCATCGTGTCAACCTCGGTCGGCGCCAGCAGCGCGCCACCGGCCGGGTCGATGCCGACGGCCACGGCCTTCACCTCCTCAGGGGTGAAGGCCTCCTTCCCCTTGCGGAAAAAGCGCTCGATCGCTGCGCTATAGTCGGCATAGCCCTTGTGATCGACGGGCTCGCCGCCAAACGCCGCGCGCGCGGCGTTGAAGCTCTTGAGCGAAAGCTGCGCCGCCGCGTCGGGCGTGGGAGCCTCGGCGCGCGGCCGCGCGGCCTGCGCGTGCAGGCTCTTCAGTTCGGCGCTGATCGTCGTCAGCGCCTCGTCGAGCTTGGCGATCTCGGCCTTGGTGACCGCGTCGCCGCCGCCCTTCGCCTCCTGGCCGGCAAGCTTGTCGACCTTTGACTTCAGCTCCTCGTGTGCCTTCGCCTGGCGCTCGACGAGACTGCCCATCTTCGTGATCAGTTCGGCGGTGGGATCGGCCCTCGGATCCTCCCCACCGCCTTCGCTTTTGACCTCGAAGCCACGGCTCGCTCCGGCAGCGGCTGCGATCAGCGCGGCCATGTCGCTCTGCGCCAGTTCGGCCCCGCCTGCGTCGATTGTGATGCTTTGTGCCATTCGTCTGTCCTCGTGGGGGTGGAAGCCCCCGCGCGGTCAGGCGAGGGCGAGGGAGTTCAGCCGCTCGAGCGCGGCGCGCGCGGCAGCCTCGCGCGCGGCGGCGGCCTCCCCGCTTGCCGGGTCGAGCGCCTTGAAGCCGTTCTGCAGCAGCGTCTCGGTCTCATGCCGCCCGAACCCCGCCTGCATCAGCGCAGCGCGCGCCCGCTGCGCGGCCTCGCCCTTGACGGCGTCGATCCGCGCGCGCGGGTTCATCGGCCGGGTGACGAGCGAGATTTCGATGAGCTCCAGATCCTTGATGATGCGGTCGGGTTCGCCGGTCTTCGGGCGCGGGTTGGTCTTCGCGTCGCGCACGCGATAGCCGATCGACAGCCCAGCGACCGCAGGCCGGGGCTGCATCTTGAGGAGGGCCAGTACGTCCCTGCCGGTCGAAGTATGCGCGAGCTGTCCCTGAACGCGCAGCCCCCGCTCGTCTTCCGACAGCGAGGTCCATACGCCAATCGGTAGCGTAGCTACCCCGCTCATGCCTAGCCCGTGTTCAAGCAGCATCAGCGGAAACTGTGGATCGATCTTGCGCGCCGCCGCCTGAACCGCGCGCCTGAAGGCGCCGGGCAGGATCTGGTCACCGCCGAGATCGACATTGTTGAACACCGCGCCATAGCCTTCGAACAGTCCCTGCGCCGCGCTGTCCCCGCCGCCGTCGATCAGTTTCAGTTCCAGCAGCGGCAGGTGGCTGAGTTCGTTCGCCCGCATGTGCTTATCCCTCCCCCGTTGCAGCGGCCCC
Source organism: Sphingomonadaceae bacterium (assembly GCA_032249695.1). Classification (GTDB taxonomy): domain Bacteria; phylum Pseudomonadota; class Alphaproteobacteria; order Sphingomonadales; family Sphingomonadaceae; genus JAVVHE01. The sequence goes on from JAVVHE010000027.1 coordinate 14,918, forward strand.
CGCCGCGTCGTTCGCCACACCCGCGCGCTGCACGCGCTCGTCGCCCCAGCTGAGCGGGCCGTAATCCTGCGCCTCGCGGACCTCGTTCACCGTCATCCACGGCTCGTGGCCGCCCGCGCCCAGCGCGATCGAGAAATACTTCGCCCGCGCTTCAAGGCTGGCGCGCGCCAGTGCCGACAGGTTGAACTTGAAGTGCAGCCCGCGCGCGCGGTCACCAGCCGACAGCAGCGCCAGGTCGGCGGACTGCTCCAAGCGCAGCGCCGAGGGCAGCACCGTCTGCTGGTCGTGCTGCGCGAAGAAGGCCTCGGCGCTCGCGTGCGTCGCGGTCTTGTCCGACGAATAGACCATGATCGGCGCAACGCCCATGAAGCGGCACGCCTCCTCGACTGCGAACTTCCTCTGTTCGATCGTCTGCGCGTCATCGGCGGTCATCGCCATCGACGTCCACTTCATGCCGTTTTCCAGAAGCAGCGCGCGCCCGGCGTTCGATACGCCGCTGTAGAGTTGCGCGATGACTTCCTTGAACTCCCGCTTCTGTTCCTCGCTGAAACTCTCGCCGTCGGGCAGCGTGAACGCGCCGCTGGGGCGCACGCCCTGCGCGAACAGCTGGGCTGCATACTGCTCGGACGCGACCGACAGCCCGATGGCCTCGCGCGCGAGGCTCAGCGGCTCCCACTCCTGGACGCCGTTCCAGCCGAGCCCGCGATAATGCCAGATCTGTTTGGGCCCGAGATTGTTGATCCCGCCCAGCGTCGGCACGCTGACGTCGTACATGCAGCGCCACCCGTCGACGATGCGCACGCTCACCCAGCGTGGATCGAGCGGCAGCAGCTCGGCCACCTCGCCGCGTGCGTCGAGTGTCTTCAGCCAGAAGCTGCGCCCGGCGAGCGCGTTGTGCAGCTCGGCGGTCTCGACAAGGTCGAACTGGCCCATCCAGCTGTTGGGGTGGCGGATCAGCTCGGCAGCCGGGTGGCTGTCGACCTGGACGACCGATCGGCCCTGCCGCTGCATCAGCCGCAGCGGCGCCGACGCCAGGCTCTGCGAGCGGACACGCGCGCAGGCGAGGATCGTCGCGACGCGAATCGCCGTTTCAAACGTGACGGGAACGCTGGACTTCGATTGCAGGCCGTTCACGAACGCGAGGAACTCGGCGGATGCCAGGCCGAACGGGCCGCCGGTGATCGACGGTCGCTCGACCGTGCCCTTAAGGCCAAACGCCTGTCCGATGCGTGATAGTGCCTTCACAGGATGCTCAGCCGAGCCGGTCCTTTCTTCTTGGCTTCCCCGAAGCTCGCGCCGACGGCCATCGTCTTTGACACGAGCAGATCGATGCGCCCGCGGCTGCGCTTCTTGTCGAAGGCGCGGTTTTCCTTGGCGTCGCGCTCAATCGCGGCGTTGTAGGCGCAGGCGTTGCTGACTGGATTGCGGTCGACGACGATCGCGCGCCGCAGCAGCAGATCCTCAAGCTTCTCGATCGAGCGCGGCATGCACAGCTGCAGCCCCTCGAACACCACGCGCGTGCCCTGCGCGTGCTTGACGATCTTCAGGCCCTGGCCGCGCGGCTGGTCGGGGCCCTGCCACAGCCACACCTTCAGCCCGATCCGCTCGCACGCCTTGATGAAGTCGCCGAGCTTGTGCGGATCGACCGCCAGCAGCTGGACGTCGTGCGTCGCCACCAGCGCGGCCACCTGGCCCGCCACATACTCATACTCGATCGCGCCGCCGGGCACCGCGGTCAGCTGGCCGTCGCGGACCCACGCCTCATAGGGCGCGCGGTCGGCCTTGGCGCGTTCGGCCAGCCGCTCCTCGACGGTCCAGCCCCAATCCTTGGTGATGCGCCGCGCCTCGTCGGGCGACTGCCCGGGCGCGGCGTCGACCCAGCACGCCGACAGGCCGGTCAGGTCGTTCTTCGAACTGAGGTCGAGCGCCAGATAGCAGGGCAGGTTGACCAGCTTCGCTTCGTCGACGGGCTCGCGCGCGGCCTCCCACAGGCTCGCATCCTCCATCCAGAAGTCGATCGCGCCGGCGGAGAGGCCGCCATAGAGCCTCAGCGCCCGCGCGCGGTCGCTGCTCGATGCGCGCGCCTTCGCCCAGATGGCATAGGCGTTCTCCAGCGGGAAGCTGTCAGCGAGCGCGGGCAGTGCCTTGCCCCACAGCTCGGGCCTGGTGACGATGCGCGGCAGCCCCGTCTCGGGGTCGACCTTGCCGTCGGCGTCGTCGGCGCGCGCCGCGAACACGAACACGCTGTCGTCGTGCGCCTCGCCCAGCGCAATCGCGTGGCGCTCGGCCGCGCGCGCGGTGGCATAGGCCTGGTCGAGCGCGGGCGTGTTGGTCGCTTCGAGGACGATACCGCCTTCGGCCACCTTCTCGACCGCAGCCAGCCACATGTCGATCAGCCGCCCGTCGGGCAGCTCGTGCACCTCGTCGATGCTCACGAACACCGGGCGCGGGCCCGAAACCTTCAGCGCATTGCCGCCCTGCGCCAAAAAGAAGCTCTTCGACGCGTTGTGGATGATGTTGTCGGCGTTGTTGTTGAGGCCGTAGATCTTGAACTTGCCCAGCCCCTCCCACGTGACGCCTTCGTCTTCGTGCGGTATCGGGCCGCGCAGGAAGGCGGCCGCGTCGCGCAGCACCACCATCGCCTGGTCTTCCTTGGGCGCCACCGCGAAGGCCTCGGCGCGGCGGCGGGCGAAGGCGCTGATCGCAAGGATCCCGGTCGCGGCGAGATAGGGCGACTTGCCCTGGCCCTTGCCCGTTTCCAGCCATGCGTTCTGAAAGCGCCAGCGCAGCTTGCGCTCGCCCGCCTTGCTCGGCGCGCCGTGCTTCGCCCAGCCGAACAGCGATCCGCTGGTGAACAGCATCCACGGCAGAAGCGCGAACGGCTGGCCCGCCGCAGGGCCATCGGTGATCGAGAAGTGCTGCGGGTAGAAATCGATGACGCGCTCGGCCTCGTCGGGCCGCCAAACGAGGTCGCGCTCGTCGCCGCCCTCAAGGTCGGCCAGGTGCCGCGCGCAGCTGCCTCGCTCGATGCACCCCGCTACGCGGCCGCCCGCGATCACCCAGCGCGCATATTCGGTGGTGCGGTCCAGAAGCTGCGTCGGCGGCAGCTCGGCTTCCACCCACGCCTCATAGGGCAGCAGCTCGGCCTCGGCCGCGGGGGGCGCCCCCCCGACGGGGGGCCGGGAGGGCCGCGCCCCCCCGGCGGGGGCGCGGGCGGGCGCGTGGAGGTGGGCGTGCTCAGGCGATGCCAAGGCCGCCTCGCGATTGGGTGGCGCGGCTCGCGGGGGCGCTCGGGCCCTCCTTCGCGTCCGCGCCGTAAGCTCCACGCGCCTTGGGGCTGAGCTTCAGCTCGGCCTCCAGGCGGCTCGCCGCCGCCGACTGCGCGTTCATGACGGTGACGGCTGCCGCCTGGTAGGCTCCGCCCTTTTCCGATTGTTCGACCAGCTCGCCGCTCGCTGCCAGCGCGGCCGCGCGCGCGTAGAGCACGCGCGCGATCACCAGCCGCTCGGCCGGGTGCGCGGTGACGGCGGTGAGGCGGCCCTCGGCAGCGAGCGCAGCGGTGATCGCCGCCCACTGCCGCGCAGCCAGCTCGGCCTCGTCGGCGCTGAAGCCGTAAATCCCCCAGGCGGGCGGCGGGATGTTATGCCCGATCACCGTTCAGCCCCGCCTGGCGCTGCTTTGGGCAGCCCGCGCTGTGCGTGGTGACGATCGCGTCGACCGACTCGGGATCCAGCGCCGCCAGCGCCTCCCACGCGTCGCCGTGCGTCAGCCGCCAGTCGCTCATTCCGCTGCCGCCGCGGTGCTGATGTACTTCGTCTCGATGCTGATCGGCGCGGCGTAGACCGCGATGACCTCGCCCAGGCTGACGATCATCGCCACGCCGTTCTCCACGCGCAGCGCGTCGGCATAATGCGTCTTCGTGCGGCCATCGGCCGTCCGCACCTCGAAAGACTTCATGGCTGCCCCCTCAGGTTGTATGCTGGATGGTTAGGGTCGGTCGGGCGGCCGTCGGCGTCGACACCGCCGCCGCGTCCGCGCTCGAGGCGCTGCTTGGCCGAGCTGTGGTGGCTGGCGCACAGCGGCTGCCAGTTCGCTTTGTCCCAGAACAGTTTGCTGTCGCCGCGGTGCGGCCGGACATGATCGACGACGCTCGCCGCGCTCGGCTGCGCGCGCCCGTCCGCCACGCACATCGCGCACCAGCGGCGCTCGGGTTTCGACAGGAAGGTGCGGCGCGCCTTGCGCCACTTCTCGTTGTACTGCGTGCCGCCGCGCTCTTCGGCGTGCATCGCGGGTGGCATCCAGCGCTGCGCGCCTCGCGCCTCGTCGTACCAGCCCTCGATCGCGGCGCGCGTGCGCTCGGGGTCGGGGCGGCTGGCAGCGCGGTCGAGGCAGACGTCGCGGCCCGGATCGACCAGCTGCACGCGCGCGCCGCCCATCTTCAGCGCCCACCAGCGGCGCTTGGCCGGGTGGCCCGCGCTGACGATCAGGATGGCGGTCGCCTGCGTCACCAGGTCGAGCTGCGCCAGCCGCGCGTTGCGCTCGCGCAACGCGGCTGCGATCTGAGGCTCGGACAGCGCCGCGTGGAGCGGCGTGGCGAACAGCTCGGCTGCGATGCCGTCGAGGTCGATGATGATGTCGCCGGGTGCAGCGATCGTCGCGGCAGCGGTGGACTTGCCCGCGCACGGCGGGCCGCACAGCACGATGGCCGGGCATGATGGCTGCGGCAGCCAGTCGGGGAACGCCGCCCCGAACTTCTCGGCAGCGCTCATCCGAACGCCCGCCTCAGGCAGTCGGCCAGCGCGTCGAGCTTCACGGCACGATCGGCGCAAGCTGCCCCGCCCGCGGGGACGGGCCCCGCGGCGCCCGGCGCCGAATCTGGACCGCTCAGCCCGCTGCCGTCAGCGGCGCCGCTGTCCGACGCTCCACCCCCACGCGCGCCCCCCGGCACGCGCGGGCAGGCCGCGCCGGCCTCCCCTCCCTGCATTCGCCCCCCGTTGCCGGACCCCCATCCGGCACGGTGCAGATTGGAGCGTTCCGGCCCGGTAATCCATGCAGCCAAGTTTCAGGCCAGGAACCAAACACCCGTTAAGCAACCGTTTTCGCCGTTACGGGAACGCGATGATTCCCCTTGCGTTATGCTCGGCCGTCGCGCAGTCGTTCGTCGAGCTCGGCCTGCAGGCCGTCGGTCGGCAGCTCGGCGAGCGGATTGAGCAGCCGCAGCACATGCCGCCGCGCGTCGATCGGCTCGATCGCGATCAGCTTCAGCGCCTTCAGCGAGCGCGACAACTGCCACGCGCGCCCGACGCCGACGCCCAGCCGCGCTGCGATCTCCTTCAACAGCGGCGGGCGGCCGTGCTCGGCATAATGCGCGCGAATCGCAGCGAGGCAATCGGCCTGCCGCACGCTCCCCGGAATCACGCGCGCCGCCGCTCGGCGAACCCCCGGCACCAGCCCTCGAAGCGGCGCAGCGCCTCGGCCGGCTTCAGGCCGTAGACACCGATCCCCAGCCGGTCGCGGAAGGTTTCGGCAAGATAATCGGGATCGAGGCCCGGCGCTGCGGCGCGCGCCACCGCGAGCAGCTTGTCGCCCAGCGCCGAGCTGCCCCAGCGCAGCGATCCGCTTGGAAAGCGCTCGGTCGAAACCACGGCCGTCGCCGCTGCGATGACGCGGCGCACCTCGGCAGGCGGCGCTGCGTCGGCTCCGTCGGCTGCGGGGGCTGGCCCGGGCTCGGTACGCACCACGCCCACCAGCGGCAGCTCGCGCTCGCGGACCTGGTTATACTCGCCGTTCGCCAGCCGCCCCAGATTGTCGGGCTTGATGAGTGCGGCGAAGCTCATCCGGATGCCCGACTGCGTCTGGCCGGTGACGAGCGGCGAGGCGGCGGCGCGGTCGATCAGCTTGACGCACTCGTCCAGCCCGTACTGGCGGATGGCGCGCGCCGCGTCGGCATAGGCGCCCGCCGTGATCGGCCCGTGCTGCGGGAAGAGGCTGCCGCGCCCATCCCCCTGGTGGCTGCGCCACTTCGCCAACATCGCAGCAACACCCGTTTCCTCGTCCGAAGCCTCGTGTGTGTGTGTGTGTGTGTGTGTAATATCCTGATTGGGGGTGTGGGGGAAAGGTTTCAGTGAAACGCCTGAAACGCTCAAGCGCGCCTCGATCCGCTGCACCGCCTTCAGCCGCTCGCGCCGCCGCTGCGTGCGGATCGTCGCGGGATTGCGCCATTTTTCCTGTCCCGCCGCGAATCCCATCGGCAGCGAGCCCTGCGCGTGCGCACCCGTTTCAAGCGTTTCATGAAACGCCTGTTGAAGCGCCGCCTGCTCTGCCATGCGGTGGTCGCGCGCCTGGTCGGCAAGCTCGACCGCGCGCGCGATCAGCGCCCGGTCGACCCCCGCCGACGCCAGCTCGCGGTAGAGCTGAGCGAAGCGCGCGGTCCTCGATTGCGCGGCGCGCACCGCCGCCTCGATCGTGCGGTCGCACGCACCCTCGCCGACGAGCGCGCGCACCAGGTCGCCCAGCGTCACCGCCCGACCTCGCGCGCGCGCATCGCCTCGGCCCAGAAGCCGGCGCTTCGGGTCATCAGCTCGGCGCCAGCGCGTAGAGGACCGCGCGCGCCGCAGACGCGGGTGCATCCGGCTGCCAGCAGGTCGTCGCGGTCGGCGACGATCACGCAGGCGATCGCCAGCCGTTCGGGATGGCCCGCGCACAGATGCAGCGCCAGCGCTTTGGTCTCGTCGGATGCCAGCTGTTGGATCGCGCTGGGCGGCGCGTCGCGCAACTCGTGGCGCACCGGTGCGGGCGGAGGCGCCAGCCGGTCGGCCCAGCGCCGCAGCGATGCCGCTAGGGCACGGCGTCGCCGCTGAGGTGGGGCAGATGTTCCTCGATATTCGCGCGCGCTGCTTCGCATTGCGGTTTCTCCGTATGATCCACGCGCCCGTCTGCTGCGGCGGCGAGCATCACTGCCACCGCCCTCACCACCTCTGCGCCCCGAGCGGGAAGGCTCACGCCGTTCGCCGCTTCTCCCACCGCCGACGCGCTCAGCCCCGCGAGCCGCAGGGCTCCGATGGTCGCGGCCTGCGGCCCCATGACGGCCAGCACAGACAGCAGCTCGTCGCCGCGCCAGCGCTTCTCCCCCGTCATCAGCTTGTAGAGGCGCGCGGAATCGAGCCCTGCGTCGCCTGCCAGTTCGTCGATCGTCTGCGCCTTCTGAACGGCCGTGTGCAGCCGGATCGCGCGCGCCATCGCGTGGGTCAGCGCGTGCGGCGCGATGAGACCGTGACGCGGTTCGGGGCTCACCGGAGCTGAACCCTCAGCTCGATGTCGATCCGATCGCCACCGTGGGCTTGCTCGAAGAGCGCGAGGCGAGCGCTAGCGCCCCGCAGGACCGTGTTCGACAGCTTGGCCAACCGCTTGGCGATTTCCGGTAAGGTGGCCCCGTCCACGACCGCGTAGGCCTTGCACAAGTCGACCAGCGCCGACGGCGGCTCGGGGCAAGTGGCGGGCGACATTGCCCCGGACTGCGGCTGCCCGTCGTGGCTAAGCTCGGCAGCGTGATCCTTCATGCTTGCGTTTCCCGCGACCGCAAAAATGTCTCCGCCTCAGCCGCGGCGAGCTCGTCGATCGAAATCGCATGGCCGGTGAGCGCCGTGGCGTCGCGGACCTTCACCCAATATTCCGATGGGATACGGCCGCGATTGCGCCATTGCTGCACCGTGCCGCGCTGTTCGTCGATCGCGCGCGCGAAGTCGGCCACCGTCGGCCAAAGCTGGAAGACGCGCTCGAAGGTGTCCACGCGCCCGTGATACGCCACGTATTGGAAGATGCAACCCGTCACGCGTCGGTGGTGCCGCTACGCTGTGCATCGATGAGCACGCCCAACGAACGGTTGCGTCAGGCGCGGATCGCCGCGGGCTTCCAACACGCGCGATCTGCTGCCGAACGATTCGGCTGGCCCGATCCGACCTACCGGAGCCACGAGAACGGCGCGCGCTCGTTCTTCGATATCGCCGACGCCGAGCGCTACGCCAAGGCGTTCCGCGTGCCGCTGCACTGGCTGCTGGGGTTGTCCGCCGATCCACAGCTGTCGATCGTGAGGCAGCCCAGCGTCGAGGCGATGACCGAGGTGCTGGCGGCCGCGATGCGAGTCGCGGGAATCAAGCCCCCGAGCCTCCCGCTTCTTCAAGAAGTTGCCGGGATCGTGCGAGAGACGCTCGAAGCTCTAGGCGAAGATCAAGCGCTCGGCGACGATCCTTCCCACTCAGGTGTGGTAACTCGGACGATAGCCTTGCGTCGGCGGCGGCTAGCCTCCTGAGCGCGATTTCGGTGAGCGTTCTGGTGATTGAGGTCATGTTCCCTTCCCGCGAGAACGGATAGAGAACGCGAATGCGGCGGCGTTCGCAAGGCCGCCAACAGGTCACAACCCGCCGGGAACGTAAATGTCCATCGCGGGCAGCGCGGTTGCCAGCGTGTGGCCGCCATAGGCGCCCTTGACGACGACCATGGGGTTGTCCTCGCCGGCGTCGTAGGCGCTGACGGCGACGCAGCGCATCAGCGACTGCTTGTAGTCCCAGCGATAATCCAGCCACCGGCGCTCGTCGGCGACGATCTCAGTACCGCGCGGCTCGTCGATCAGGTGATTGCCAACCGCTTCGCCGAGCAGGCTTGGGCATCCCGCGACGGTGGAGACGTCGAAAATCGCTCGGCGATTGACCGGCGCAGAGTTGGAGTTGGTGCGTGCGAACACCTCGATCAGGATCGCTGGGCCGACAATCAGCCCGATCTTGGTCCCCGTTGCCCGTGTCGCCCAGACCCGTGCCAGCCCGGCGTAAACCGACCTGGTGTTCAGCCATGCCGACCGGAAGAGCTGTGAAGCGCGGGCGACCATCGCCTGCGCTTAGCACGTCGCCTTACCCCGCCGAATAGGCCCAGCGTATCGGCGAGCGCGCAAACCATCGTGAAATTGCGATACATCCGGTATTGCATTGCTAGAAACACTGTGTATCGTGCACAGCGTCGCCCTCTGGTGGGCGGCTGGGGAGGATCGCCAACACAGGTTTCGAAAAGCCCACGCGCCCGAGGGGCCGCCGTGATCCTGCCGCAAGAGCTGTCCCGCTCGGTGTTCAGGCTCCGCGCCCCCGTGAGGCTCTGCCAATCCAGGAGGCAGTCGGGGCCCGGGCGGGCTCGCCTCCGCGATCCCTCCCCATTTCCATTCCGACGAAGGACGCCCCATGACGAACCTCGGTACCCGCATCCGCACCGCGCTCGACGCGCTGTCGGGCAACCTCCGCGCCGATCTCGACGCGAACACCGGCGCCGACACGCGCCGTGACGAGGCGCTCGCCACCGCCACTGCTGCCATCGCCGACGTCGGCCGCCAGACGACCGAGCTCAAGGCCGAGGTCGACCGCCTCGCCGCGCGCGCCGAAAGCGGCAGCCTCATCAGCGCCGAGGATTTCGCGCGCGTGAAGGCCGCAGTCGACAGCCTGGACGCAGCCTTCCCCGACGACACGCAGGCCGCCGCCGCCGAGACCGAACCGGCGAGCGCCTGAACCCGCTTCCGGCTGCTGCCCACGCTGTTCGCGGGCAGCAGCCGGTTGGACGCCTGGCAGCCCTGCCTGCCGTGGCGCCCCGTTCGTGCCTGGTCTCCTCCCGGTCCCCCCTCTTGTGCCGGGCCTGGGGTGCCATCCGCGAACACAACCGGGGGCGGAGCCTTGGCCTCTGGTCCCCTCCCGGGCCGCTCCGCCCCCACCCGTTTCCCTCCCCACCCGGCCGCGTCATCCCCGGCCGGGCACCTTGGCGGGGCGGCGCGGAGAAGGCCGCCGCCCCGCATTTTCCGAAGCAGCGAGGTTCCATGGCCGACGTCATCGCAGCCGATCAGCTCCGCCTGGCAATCGAACGCATCGAGCGGCTGGAGGAGGAGAAATCCGGCCTCGCCGCCGACATCCGCGCCGTCTTCGCCGAAGCGAAGGGGCAGGGTTACGACACCAGGGCGATGCGCGCCGTCATGCGGCTGCTGAGGATGGAGCGCCACGTCCGCCGGGAAGCCGAAGCGCTTCTTGAAACCGACAAGGCTGCGCTGGGGCTCGCCGAATGAGCCGCTACATCACCGTCGAGAAGCATATCGACCTGTGGGACGAGCTCGACAATCTCTCCGACAACGAGCTGCGCCAATATCTCGCCGCGCGCTCCCGGAAGGACTTGCGCCGCGGTTGTCGCTCGACGCTGCCTGAACAATCGCTTGCCGACGATCTCGACACGATCGAATGGCACCTGCTGCGCGGCGAGCTGAATGCCGCGCTCGCGATCGTCACCCGCCTGCGCGCGCTGCCGACGGCCATCAGCTCGCTCGATCGGGCGGCCGCAGCCGGTCAGATCAGCTTCGGCGGCCGGGCATGACCGAGCTCTACGTCCGCGCGGCTGCTGCGGTGCGGCGGATGGAGGAGGGCGGGGACCGGCCCCGCGCCTTTTATCTCTGCGCCGACGACTGGCAGCAGCTGCTGGTCTACGGCGTCGCGGTCCGGATTGCGCCGACGACCGCGCAGGCCCGCGCGATCGGCGCTCCGGCCGAGCTGCCCGAGGCCGAATTGCTGGGCCTGCGCGCGCGGCCGACACGTGGCCGCGGCCCGAGCAGGCTGTATGGCGAGCACGGCGTGATGCGCTCGCTCGGCCGCTACGGCTCCGAGCCGCGCGTCGATGCAGCCGCCGAGCGCCGCGCGCAAGCGCGCGAGCTGCGCGCGCAGCTGAGGCGGCGGTGATGCAGCCCGTCTCAGATCGCGCCGCGGCGCGGGTGATCGCGCGCTGGGCGTGCGACGGCGAGGGCTTGCCGATCGACGCGCTCGTCAGCCCGCAGCTCTACGGCCGCCACGCCTACACCGCGCGCGGCGCGTTCCTCGCCTGCGCCCGCGCAGCCGGCGTGTCGGCCGACGAGCTGATGGTGCTGACCGCGACCGGGCCGAAGGGGCTGCGGCGCATCTGGGCCGAGCACCAGGCCGCGTTCCTCGCCGACGAGGGCTACCGGGACGCGTGCCTCGACGTCGCCGAGCGCTGGCGCGACGCTTTCGACAGCGGCCCCGACGCCGTTTCGCTGAGAGCGATCGAGCGCGAGGCGATGCGCCCCGTTCCGGGCGGCCTGCGCAGCAGCCCGCCGCCGCCGGTCGCGGCCATGCGTACCTTGCCCTTGGAAGGAGTCCGCTGATGACGCACCCGCCCCGCTCGCGCTCTGAATGGCAGCGCGCGGTCAACGATCACCCGTTCGATCCGCCGCGCGCGCGGCGCATGCTGCGCACCGGCGGCGGCAGCGTGCTGGTGGTAGAACAGTGATCGGCCTGGTGCTGCTGCTGGGCGCCGCTGCCGCGCTGCTGGCGTTCTCACGCCCGGCCCGCCCGGCCGACGACGGTGAGCCCTGCCACCACTGCGGCGAGCGCTGGCCCGCCGACCAGCTGAACGCCCAGCGCCGCTGCCCTGAATGCACCGGAGCGGTGTGGTGACCTCGCCGCCGCCGCCGACGCTCTCCCGCCGCAGCGCCCGCGCCATTGAAACCTCCCTGCAACCGGAGACCCCCGATGCCTGATCCGCTTCCCACATCGGCCGCGCCGCCCGTGACGCCGGCCGCGCTCCCCGCGCTGTTCGTGCCCAACGGCCGGGTGAAGGCCGTCGCGCGCGGCACCGACGGCATGACGCTGATCGTCGAGGGCCGCGACGGCCCGCTCTGGCGCCACCGCGCGACGGTGACGCTGTCGGAGGCCGAGTTCATGGCCTTCTTCGACCAGGCCGCCGACCAGGTGCTCGCCCAGACCACCGCGATCATGGGAGGCGCCCGGTGACCGGCTATCCGCTGCTGCGCCGCGCGACGTGGTTCACGCTCGCGCTCGCCCTCACCGACCTCGCCCTCACGATCTGGGGAGGGCGGGCATGAGCTACCCCGAACCCGAGTTCGACCGGGACGGCGACCTGATCGTCTGCGGCGAAGATCTCGGCTACGCGCACCCAGTCGACGACGGCTACCGCCTGCACGGCTTCGTGCAGCCGCCGAAGGATGGCGAGGACGCGGTCGCCTACCTGGTGATCGAAGGCACCCCGCCCGATGCCGACTGGACGCCCGCGACTGTCGCGCTGAAGCTTGAGGAGCGGCGGCTCAGCGAGCTGATCGACCAGTTGGAGGAGCTGCGCGAGGCGGTCGTGAACGCGTCCGCGCAGCCCTCCGCTCCGGCCGGGGAGCTGGTGCTGTGAGCGCGCCCGGCTTCATCCAGTGCGACGGCTGCGGGCTGATCCGCCCGCTGACGCCGCTGCTGCTGTGCGAGAGCTGCATGGGCAACCCGCGCGTCGTCCAGCGCATCTGCGCCCGTCGCGCGGGGATGCGCCTGATCGGCGCGCTGCTGCTGGCGCTGATCCTGATCGCGCTCGCCGCCTGCTGGCACTGGTGGGAGGGCTTCCCCGGGCAGGTGCGCCACTGCGCGCAACGCGAGGTCGCGACGCTGAGGGCCGAAGTGCTGCGCCTGCAGGGGCTGCTGATCGCGGGGAGGGAAATCCAACCATGACTGACGCAATCGCACTGATCGACCGCGCCATGGCACACGGCCTGCGGGTTCTGCGCTGTAAGAACCTCGCCTGCTGGTGCCCGCTCGATCAGCCCTGCCACGCCGACGTGCTGCTGGAGCTCGCCAATGGCTGACCTGTTCGGATCGATGGGCGGCCGGGACAGCGGCCCGCCGCCCGCGCGCACGCGCCGGAAGCTCTCCGGCAACGCCTGCACGCGCGACCTCGCCGCCGGGCCGGGCAGCTGCTGGCACTGGTGGGAGGGCTGCCCGGAGCGCGTCGAGCCGTGCGCGGCGCGCCTCGCCCGCGAGGTCCGCCCCGCGCCCGAAGAGCCCAGCCAGTGGGCGCGCGAGAACGCGGACAGGCACTTCCTCGCCTTCGCGATCGTCCACGCCGATCGCTACCGCACCATCGCCGCCGCGCACGACGCCTGGGAGGCGGGGGTGCGGGCATGAGCGCCCTGATCGTCGACAACGACGCAATCGCACTGATCGACCGCGCCCGCGCGCTCAACGCCCAAGGCGCCGTAATCCAAGGCGCGTGGTCGCGTCCGCCGCGCGAGCCGTGTGGCCCAGAACTGCTGTGCTACCGCGCTGCGCTCGGCGGCGGCCCCGACGAACCGTGCCCGAGCGGCGTAGCGCCGAGGTGGCTGTCCGATATGCTGCCAGCGCTGGATGACGGGTTGGCAGTCGATCGGGTGCAGCCGGTGTTCGATCGGTTGACGGTGGCGCTGCGGCTTGCGGCTGTGCAGCACTGGGACGCCGCGCGCTGGGAGCGCGTGCACATTCGGGTGCGGGTCGAGCTGGTGCGGCTGGCGTGGAGCTATGCCGAGCGCGTCCGCCCCGCCGATCCGCCCGCATGGTGGTTGGCGTGCGAGCGCGCCTGTGCGGACGTGATCGCCGCACTCGAAAGCGGTGACAGCGCAGCTGCGGAGCGTGCTCGCGCAGCGGCGGAGGCGGCGGCGGCGGCGTGGGCGGCAGCGGCGTGGGCGGCGCGGGCGGCGGCGGCGTG
>JAVVHE010000028.1:0-23735 GCA_032249695.1 Sphingomonadaceae bacterium
GCGCCGGATTGAAGCGATCACATTGGAGCGTAGCACGATATTCCGGTGCAGCCGGTCGCGGCGCAGATCGAGAAAGCGGTTCTTCAGCCGGATCTCTTCCGGATAATCCGCCTCCCCCGCCACTGGCATCGGCAGCTCGGCCGCCTCGCTCTGCACGGTCACTTTACGCGCGCGGACCTCGATCTCGCCCGTCGGCAGGTTCGGATTGACCGTCGCCCCCTCGCGCGCGACCACGTCGCCGTCGACGGTCACCACCGATTCCAACCGCAGGTGCTCCAGCACCTTCAGCGCGTCGGAACCCGCTGCGCAGACCAGCTGCGTCAGGCCGAAGTGATCGCGCAGGTCGACAAACAGTACGCCGCCATGATCGCGCTTGCGATGGACCCAGCCGGAAAGGCGGACGTGCGAGCCGACGTCGGCGGCGCGGAGCGCGCCGCAGCTATGCGTGCGATATTCGTGCATCAGGCAGCTTGTGGCGAAACGGTCGCGGTGCGGCAAGCGCTGCCCTTCAAGTGGAGATCGCAACCGCTTGCTTGCGGCGGAGCCAGGCGGCGCGGATCGCCTGCAGCGCCGGTTGCTCAATGAAGCGGGTCACGGCCCAGGCCAGCAGCCCGGTAAGCGCGAGCGCAGCCGCCACCGCAACATTCGGCGCCGCTCCGGCCTGCTCCAGCCGCAGGATGACGGTCCAGCCGATATTCTCGTGCAGGAGGTAAAGCGCGTACGAGACCGAACCGAGCCACGCGAGCGGGCGCGCCCGCAAAACGCCGAGCCACCCGGCCGCGAATGCCGCAAACACCGCTGCAATCACCAGGGCCGCCGCAAAGACCGGCCGCGGATCGAGCGCTGCCGAGGTCAGAAGCGCGAGCCCAGCCATCGGACCGGCCTCGAGCCAACGGCGCTCGCCGGACCAGATGCGGTAGGCCGAAATGCCGATCGCGAACAACGGCACCGTGTCCTGGACCAGCAACTGGCCCAGAGTGTACGACAGCGGCAGATAGGCCCACGCCCACTTCAGGCCGACCCACGCGATCAGCACCCACTCGATGCGGCGGATCAGGCCGACGCGCCAAAGTCCGAACATGCAGACGTAAAACGAAAGCTCGACCGCGAGCGTCCAATAGACCCCGTCGACCGGACGGGCATTCAGATAGTTCTGCAGCATCGTCACGTTGACCAGCAGATCGGAGAGGGAAATCTGCAGATCGTGCATTCCGCCAAGCTGGACGGCAGCGGTCGTCAGCAGGATCGCCGCCCAATAGCCCGGATATAGACGGCTGAACCGCGACACCACGAAGTCCATCGCCCGGACCGTGCGCTCCAGCGTCATGAAAATGACGAAACCCGAGATGCCGAAAAACAGGTGCACGCCGTACTGACCCCACGGCACCGACCAGCCGAGCGGGCCGGAGTGGCCGTAAACCGCTTGAAACCGGGTCGAGAAATGGAACAGCACCACCGCGAGCGCCGCCAGACCGCGCAACGCGTCCAGCTCGACGACTCGGCTGCGCCGGCCGGGTGATGTCACTCCGGGTGCCCGGCCCAGCTGCATCGACGCTGCCCCTTACTCAAACAAACCCCAGCGCCGTTGACCCGGCGCTGCCCGCGAAGCGCTCAGTCCACGTCCGCCACGTCGACCTTCTCGCCCGTCACCCGCTGCGCAAGCGCGGCCGCCATAAAAGGATCGAGCGCGCCATCCAATACGTCGCCCGGAGCGGTCGAGATGACGCCCGTGCGCAGGTCCTTCACCAGCTGATAGGGTTGCAGCACATACGACCGGATCTGGTGGCCCCAGCCGATATCGGTCTTGGACGCGGCCGAAGCGTTCGCCTCGGCCTCGCGGCGCTGAAGCTCCTGCTCATAGAGCCGCGCCTTCAGCTGGCGCATCGCCTCGGCGCGGTTCTTGTGCTGGCTGCGCTGATTCTGGCACGCCACCACGATCCCCGTCGGCAGGTGCGTGATCCGCACCGCCGAATCGGTCGTGTTCACATGCTGCCCGCCCGCCCCGCTCGAACGATAGGTGTCGATTCGCAGGTCCTTTTCCTGCACCTCGATGTCGATGTTCTCGTCGACCACCGGATAGACCCACACGCTCGCAAAGCTGGTGTGCCGCCGAGCGTTGCTGTCGTAGGGGCTGATCCGCACCAGCCGGTGCACGCCGCTCTCGGTCTTGGCATAGCCGTAGGCGTTCTCGCCCTTCAGCATCAGCGTCGCCGACTTGATGCCCGCCTGCTCGCCCGCGTGATAGTCGATCAGCTCCACCTTCATCCGGCGGCGCTCCGCCCAGCGTGTGTACATACGCATCAGCATCTCGGCCCAGTCCTGGCTCTCGGTGCCGCCCGCGCCGGCGTTGATCTCGACATAGGTGTCGTTGCCGTCGGCCTCGCCCGCCAGCAGCGCGGCAACCTTGTCGCGCTCGGCGCGCGCTGCGAGTTCGGCGAGCGCCTCGACCGCCTGCTCGACGCTGTCGGCGTCGCCCTCCTCCTCGGCCATCTCCAGCAGACCCGCGGTGTCCTCCAGCTCCTGGCTGATCGCCCGCGTGGCGTTGACCGCCTCGTCCAGTCGGCGGCGTTCGCGCATCAGCTCCTGCGCGGCCTTCGGGTCGTTCCAGAGCGCCGGGTCCTCGACCTTGGCATTCAGCTCCTCGAGGCGCTTCAGCGCGCGGTCCCAATCGAGAAAGCCCTTCAACAGGCGGATGGCGGCGTTGATCTGATCGACATGGGCTTGCGCGTCGGCGCGCATGGCTGAGGACTTCCGGACTGGAGAGGACGCGTGAGCGCCCGCGTTTGCACGGACCGCGCGGAGTTTGCAAAATTGGCGCGCTGGCCGGGGAATGCGAGAGCGGGCCGGTGCCGAACCCGCCGAAGCGCCGCGTCGGGACCGGTGCGGCTGGTCTCGAGGCTCGCAGTTGGAACGGGGCAGACTTTGCGGGACGAGCAACAGCCAGAGCAAGGGGTTCGAGCGGTGAGGACGGTGCCCGCCGCAGAGCATCGCAGACAAGCCGAATGCTCGCGACGCGACGAATACCGGACCGAGCGCGGGCGGATCAGCGACCGGCTCCGCGCCATCCCGGCCACGGATTGTCCCACGATGGACGCAAGGTGTGCTCGTCAACGCCGAGCAGCCTCTCAATAAATCCCCCCTTGGCTTGCCAGAAAGCCCGCATCGGTCTGCAACCGCACGCCTGCGCTGTCGCCGCCGCGCGCCAGCCGCGTCACCTCGCGCGGTTCCTCGGCTGCGTTGAAGGCTTCCCAGATCACCGGCGCCTTGGGGTCGCTGTTCGAATCGGGCCAACCCGCGAACACGCGCTTGCCGCTCCTGCGGTCGATGCGCACCAGCCGCACGCCCTCGGGCGCGGTGAACGGCAGCTTGGGCTCGTCCTTTAGCGCAACCTGCGCGACGTCCAGCCACACCGGCGCGGCGACGTTTCCGCCCTGCACCCAGCCGCCGAGCGGACGCGGCTTGTCGTAACCCAGATAGACACCCGCCACCATCTGCGGCGAGCCGCCGACGAACCAGGCGTTGGTGGGGCCGTTCGTGGTGCCGGTCTTGCCCATCAGCGGTCGCTCCATCACGCGCAGCCGCGTGGCGGTGCCGCGTTCGATGACGCCCTCCATGATGTGCACCATCTGGTAGGCGGCGGCCGCGTCGACGACCTGCGGCCGGGCGAGCGGCGGGCGCGGCATCGGCTCGCCGCCATAGTCGCTGGCGTTACATTCGGCGCACGGGCGCTGGTCGGCGCGCCACAGCACCTTGCCGTGGCGGTCGATCACTTCCTCGACGATCACGGGATCGACCTTGCGCCCGTTCTCAATCAGCGTCGCATAGGCCGACACCATCCGCATCACGGTTGTGTCGCCCGCACCCAGCGCGATGGCGAGGTTCGGCGGATAGTCGCCCACGCCCAGCTTGCGCGCGGTTTCGGTCACCTTGTCCATGCCGATGCGCGCGGCCGTGTGCACCGTCATCAGGTTGCGCGATTGCTCAACCCCCCAGCGCATCGTTTGCGGCCCCGCGTAGCCGCCGCCGAAGTTCTTGAAGCATTTGGTGCCGAGCGCACGCGACTGGAACGCGCAGAAGGGCTGATCCGGGATGATCGAGGCAGGCGTCATGCCGTTCATGAGCGCGGTCGTGTAGACGATGGGCTTGAACGACGATCCCGGCTGGCGAAGCGCCTGTGTGGCGCGGTTAAACTGGCTGCGGCGCGCATCGAAACCGCCGACAATCGCTTCCACATGGCCATTGCGTGGGTCTATCACCACCAGCCCGCCGCCCACCTCTGGGATCTGGCGGAGCGCATAGGCGCCGTTTTGCGCCTTCACCGGGATCACGTCGCCGCGCTTCAGCGTGCTGAACGCCGATCCGCCGCGACCCGCCATGTCGCCGCCGGTGAGCGTGCCCTCGCTGCCGTCCTCCAGCCCGATGCGGATGCCACCGCCTTTTGAAAGCACCACCGCCGCGCGCCAGTCGCGATAGCCGACGGGCAGGTTGACCGAGCGCAGGCGGGGCACCCAGTCGCCCTCAGGGTCGATATGGTCGGTCGCACCGCGCCAGCCGCGCAGGCGGTCATAGCGGACAAGTCCGTCGCGCAGCGCCTGCTCGGCGGCGTCCTGCACCTGCGGCACCACCGTCGTCCGCACCCACAGCCCGCCGGCATAAACGCTGTTCTTGCCGTCGGCTGCGGTCTCGCCGAACTTGGCGATCAGCCAGCGGCGCACTTCCTCCACGAAATCGAGCGCGCGGCGATCGGACGTGGGGTCGGTGAAGCGAGCCGTGACGAGCGGGGTGGCTGACGCGGAGTCGCGCTCGGCGGCGGTGATATAGCCGTCCTCCTGCATCCGACGGAGCACATAGTCGCGCCGCGACTGCGCGCGCTCGCGCTGGCGGACTGGATCGTAGGTCGACGGCGCCTTGGGCAGGATGGCAAGATAGGCAGCCTCCGGCAGCGTGATCGTGTCGATGCCGTGGCCGAAATAGGCCTGCGACGCAGCCTCGACCCCGTAGCTGTTGCGGCCGAGGAAGATCTGGTTGAGATACAGCTCCAGGATCTGCTGCTTGGTAAAGCTGCGCTCGATCCGGCGCGCAAGGATCGCTTCCTTGATCTTGCGGGACAGCGAATATTCGTTGCCGACGATCAGGTTCTTGGCAACCTGCTGCGTGATGGTCGATGCGCCGCGCGCGCGTTCGCCCGTGCCGATCTTGGAGACATATTCGGGGATCGCGCTGGCGATACCCAGAAAATCGATCCCGCCGTGGGTGAAAAAGCTCTTGTCCTCGGCAGCGATGAAGGCGCGGATGAGGACGGGCGGCATCTCGCTATAGTTGCGGTAGATGCGCCGCTCGCGCGCGAAGACCGCGATCGGGTTGCCGTCGGCATCGAGCACATGCGTGGGCAGCGGCGGCTCGTAGGCGAGCAGCGCCTCGGCCGAGGGCAGATCGCGCGAGACCCAGTAATAGCCGCCGGCTAGCACCAGCAGCCCGACGATGCCGAGCGCAGCCACCCAGCGCACGATACGGGCAAGCGGGCGCCTCCGGGTGGGCGGCGCGGCGGGTTCGGCCATGCGTGGCGCGTTAGCGCCCGCCCGCTCCGGTGCCAAGGCCGCCCGCGCCGGGCTGCGGCGCGGCAGCGGTGCGCGCGGCCCTGGCGTTGCGCGCATCGAACCAGCCCTCGACCGCGCTGGCGATCGAGCGCGCCAGCCCCGCCCGGCCCTCGTCCGAGAACAGCATGGCCGCGTCGCCCTCGTTCGTCACATAGCCGGTTTCGATGAGCGCGGCAGGGACGTCGCCCGTCTTCAGCACTGCGAAGCCCGCGGTGCGGTGCGCGTCGGCGCGCAGCGCGGCCGGATCGAAGGCGCGGCGCAGCGCGGCGGCGAACTCGGCGCTGGCGTTCATCGTGCCGCGGCTGGTCATCGCGAACAGCAGGCCCGCGGTCTCCGGGTCGGAGTCGTTCAGCTCCAGCCCGCGCACCAGCCCGGCGCGGTTCTCGCGCGCGGCGGCGCGGGCAGCGAGCGCGTCCGATGCGGTGTCGCTCAGCGTGTAGACGGTCGCGCCGTGCGCTTCCGGGTTGGGCGCGCTGTCGCAATGGATCGACAGGAACAGCGCCGCACCCGCTGCGCGCGCGATGCGGACCCGTTCGGGCAGGGCCAGGAACAGGTCGCCGTCGCGCGTCAGCTGCGCGCGCACGCGGCCGCCCGCGTTCAGCGTATCGGCGAGTGCCCGCGCGATGGCGAGCGTCGCGTCCTTCTCGTGGCGGCCCGGCAGCACCGACGGCGCGCCGTAATCGTGGCCACCGTGGCCCGCGTCGATCACTACCAGCGGGCGTGCGCGGGGCTTGGCCGCGTGCTCGCCGAGCGCTTCGCTGAGCAGCTGGTCGATCGTCGGCGGCGCTCGCGTCGCGGCATCGCGCGGCGTCGCCGTGGCAGGCGAGGCCGCAGCAGACAGAAGCAGCATCAGGGCGGCAGCGCGGCGCATGACTGGACGCGCCATAGCGGAATCACAGGATTCCGACAATCCGGACTTGATCCCTTCGCCGCAGCGACTTTGCCGCGATTCGAAAGTTGCGCGAAATTGTTCGGGCGGGCTCGGTCAGCGCGCGATCGGCAGCGGCTGATCGCTGCGCGCCCAGCCCTTCAGGCGTTCAGCGCGCTCGATCAGCTCGGCTGCGTCCCCGACGCTGTAGCGGCCCGGCTTCATGCGTCCCAGTTCCTGCCACCCGACCGGTGCCGCGACCGGCGCGCCCTCGCGTGCGCGCGCCGAATAGGGCGCGATCGCGGTGGCGCCGCGGCCGTTCCTCAGATAATCGACGAAGATGCGCCCGACACGCGCCTTCTTGGCCATGTTCGCCACGAAGCGCGCGGGCTCCTCGGCAGCGAGCGCCTTGGCGAAACTGCCCGCCCACGCTTTGACGCTCTCCCAGTCGCTCGCGGGGGCGCACGGCACGACGACGTGGATGCCCTTGCCGCCGGTCAGCATCGGCCAGCTCACCAGCCCCATCTGCTTGAGGCGGTCGCGCAGGTCGAGCGCGGCCTGAGCCACGTCGGCGAAGGCCAGGCCCTCGTCGGGATCGAGATCGAAGACGACGCGGTCGGGGCGTTCGAAATCGGGCGTGTGGCTGCCCCAGATATGGAACTCGATCACCCCCATCTGGACGAGCGCCATCAGCCCCTCGGCGCTGTCGATATAAAGGTAGGGCTGCCTGTCGGGGCCTTTCTCGGCGACCAGCACCTTGCGGACGCTGTCCGGGAACATGCCATTATCGTGCTTCTGGAAGAAGCATTGCTTCGCGCGGCCCTGCGGGCAGCGGACGAGGCTCAACGGGCGTCCCGCAATCTCCGCGAGCATCAGGTCGGCGACGGCCCAATAATAGTCCGCGAGCCGGCCCTTGGTGATCCCGCCCTCGGGGTAGATGACGCGCTCGGGGTGGGTGATGACGACGGGGATGTGGGGAGGCGCGGGCGTGCCCTTGCCCCGCGCTGCGCGCTTGGTGGTCCCGCCCTCCCCGTCCCGCTTGCGGGAGGGGGGCAGATCGGCGTCAGCCGACGCGCGAGCGGGCCGTGCGCGATCCACGTGCATCGGCGTTTCCAACACCACCTGCCGCGCCGGCTTGTCCTCGCGCAGCCCGAGAAAGCTTGGGTGGCGCAGATGCCCGTCGGGGGTGAACTCGGTATAGGCGACCTCGCCGACGAGTTCGGGCCGGATGAACGTCGCGCCGCGCCTCGCCTCGCGCGGCAGCTCGGCGAAGGCTGGCGTGTCGACGTGCAGCGGCTTCATCCGCTCCATCAGCGAGCGGATGTCCGCCACCGTAAACCCCGTGCCGACGCGGCCCGTGTAGATCAGCCGGTCATGATCGTAATAGCCGAGCAGCAGCGACGCGAACCCGCGGCCCTTGTCACTGTGCGTCCAGCCGCCGATCACGAACTCCTGCCGCCGCCCGCATTTGATCTTCAGCCACGCCTTGCCGCGGCGGCCGACCTCATACTTGCTGTCGCAGCGCTTGGAGACGATGCCCTCATATCCGCCCTCGCACAGCGCATGGAGCACGCGCTCGCCCTCGCCGCGCACGTGGTCGGTGAAGTGCACGGGTGGCTTGGCATCCTTCAAATAGGCCCGCAGCCGCTCCTTGCGGTCGACGAGCGGCAGGCCGGTCAGAGTCTCGCCCGCGATCGACAGCGCATCGAACACGAACAGATCGAGCGCTGCCGAACCCTCCTTCAAGCTGCCCTTCAGCAGCGAAAACTGTGGCCGGCCGTGATGATCGAGCGCGCAAATTTCACCATCGAGCAGCGCCGGGCCGGGCAGGCGCGCGAGTTCGGCGGCTACGGCCTTAAAGTTGGGCGGTTCGAAGCGGTTTTCGTTGCGCGTCCACGCCTGCACCGCGCCGCCACCGATGGCGACGAGGCAGCGATAGCCATCGAACTTCACCTCATGCAGCCAGCCGGTGCCGGTTGGGGGCGTGTCGGCAAGCGTTGCGAGCATGGGCGCACGAAAGGGGGGAGGTGCCGCAGACTCGCCGTCCTCGTCCTGACCGCCCGGCGGTCGCTTCCTGTCCCGCTTGGCGGGCGGGGTGGCGTTGGCGTCAGCGCCGTCGTCCCTATTCCCGCGTGCGGCAGAGGGTGGCGGAGCATCGGCGACGCCGGGAGAGGGCGGCGTCGCGTCGGCGTCGCCGGCAGAGGGCCGTGCCGCCGCCTCAGCCGCGATCTCCTCGGTGGTCCGCCCCGTCGTCACGCTCGTCTGAAACTCCGCCGCCAGATCGCCGCCGGCGTGCTCGTCGGCGACCTTGCGCAGCAGCCAGCTTTCCTGCCTCTCCTTCAGCCGCGGCTTCAGGCGGATCAGGATCCACTCGCCGCGCATCCGCTCGCCGTGGAGCGTGAAGTGCAGGTGCCCCTCCTCCAGCGTCTTGGCTGGATCCTTGCCCGGCAGCGGTTCCCACGTGCCGCGGTCCCACAGCATCACCGTGCCGCCGCCATATTCACCCTTCGGGATCGTGCCCTCGAACGTCGCGTAGCTCAGCGGGTGGTCCTCGGTGCGGACCGCAAGCCGCTTGTCGTTCGGGTCGGCGCTGGGTCCGCGCGTCACCGCCCAGCTGACGAGCACGCCGTCGAGCTCCAGCCGGAAATCCCAGTGCAGCCGCGTCGCCTCGTGGCGCTGGACGATGAACAGGTTGCGCCCGCTTGACTCCGCCTCGCCCGGCGGTTCGGGCGTCTTCTGAAAGTCGCGCTTCTCGTGATAGCGTTGAAGGCTGCGCGCCATTTCCGCCGCTCACGCGCGCTTGCGCGCCGGGGCAGGCTTGTCCTCGCCCTTGGGCGGTCCATTGTTGGCGGGAGCGCGCTTCTTCGGTGCCGCCTCGGGCGGAGCGGAATCGTTTGCGGCGGGCTTGGGCGACTTTTCCAAGCTCGCCTTCAGCGCAGCCATCAGATCGACAACGTTCGACTTGGGCGCGGGCGGCTCTGGCGCAGCGGCGGCGACCGGGCGCCCCTCCACCTTGCGGTCGATCAATGCGCGCAGCGCTTCCTCGTAGCGGTCGTGGAACGCGTCGGCGTTGAACGGAGCGGTGCGGCGCTCGATCAGCGTGCCGGCGAGCTCCACCAGCTCGGGCGGGCTGGCTGCGTCGCTGATGGAGCGGAAGTAGCTCGCCGCCTTGTTGACCTCGTCAGCATAGCGCAGGCTCTCCATCAGCAGACCGCGCCCGCACGGCTTCACGGCCACCACCGTCTCGCGCCCGCGCAGCGACAGCTGGCCCAACCCCACCTTCTTCGCTGCGCGCAGCGCGTCGCGCATCACGCGATAGGCTTCCTCGGCCAAGTCGTCGGCGGGTACGACCCAAAACGGCCGCTCGAAGTAGATCGGCTCGATCTCGGTCGAGCCAACGAACTGCGTCAGCTCAAGCGTCTTCTTCGATTCCAGCCGGACGCTGTCAATCTCGTCGTCGGTCAGCGTCACATAGCGGTTCTTCTCGAACTGATAGCCACGCACAATCTCGTCGGCGCTGACCGGGCCGACGCCCTCCACCATCTTCTCGTAGTGGATGCGCTGGCCGGTCGGCTCATGGATCTGGTTGAACGCGATCCCGCTCGACGACTTGGTGGCCGAGTAGACCTCCACCGGGATGGAGACGAGCGCGAGACGGAGCTGACCGGACCAGAATGGACGCTGCGGCATTGATCGCGAACGGTTGCGCGGCAACCTTTGTTCCGGGTGCGGACGACGTGCCCGATCACGATCGCGGCACGCGCAACCAGGCTGCGCTCGTTTCGCGGCGCGCCCTTAGGGCAGCGCCGGACCGGCAGCCGACTTCAGGGCTGGCGATCCCCAACCGGCGGAACGACGCCCGCGGCGGCTTCAGCCGCGGGCCGTTTCCGCTGGCGCGAGTGGAAGGTGACGATCCGGTAGAGCCACGCGACGATCGCGAACGCGACCAGCGCGGTCGAGACCGGATGCAACCACTGCTGCACCTCGTCGCCGCCGCGCTTACCGAGTTCCTTGCCGATCCAGGCGAGGAATACCACCCAAAGCGTCGAGCCGGGGATCGACCAGGCGAGGAAGGTGCCCAGCGGCATGCTCGTCAGCCCGGCGGGCACCGAGATGATCCCGCGGATGACGGGCGTGATGCGGCCGAGGAACACGGCCTTCTGGCCGTGGCGGTGGAACCAGGCGCTCGCCTTGTCGACCTCGTCCGGGCCGATCGTCGTGAAGCGGCCATAGCGCGATGCGAAGCGCCTGAAGCGCGCATAGCCCAGCCAGCGCGCAGCCCAGTACCACGGCATCTGCCCCAGCATCGCGCCGACCGAGGCTGCGATGACCGTTTCCCAGATGCCCTGCCCCTCGCGCACCGCGACCAGCGCGGCGACCGGGATCACCACCTCGCTCGGCAGGATGGGCAGCACGTTCTCGGCGAACAGCAGCAGGAACACCGCCCACAGGCCGTAGGCGACGATGAACTGCTCCATCAGCACCGTCGGCTGTATCCCGCTGAGGCTGCCGAGGAAATCCGCCACTAACGATCCTCCGCGGCAAGCCGTGCCTCGACGGCATCCCAGAACGTCCCCGGCGTGTCGGTGCCGTTGAACCGGTCGATGGCGACGATGCCCGTCGGACTGGTGACGTTGATTTCGGTCAGGTGCCCGCCGATCACGTCGAGGCCGACGAACACCAGGCCGCGCCGTTTCAGCTCGGGCCCGACACGGGCGCAGATTTCCATGTCGCGCGCGCTGAGGTCCGTCGCCGCAGCCGTGCCGCCAACCGCGAGGTTCGAACGGATCTCGCCGCGCCGGGGCACGCGGTTGACCGCGCCCGCCGGCTCTCCGTCGATGAGCACGATGCGCTTGTCGCCCTCGGCCACTGCTGGAAGGAACGCCTGGCACATGAACGGTTCGCGCCAGACCGCGCCGAACAGCTCGACGAGCGGGGCGAGGTTGCCGTCGTCGGGCGCCAGCTTGAACACGCCCGCGCCCGCGTTGCCGTGCAGCGGCTTGACGACGATCGCTCCATGCTCGGCACGGAAGGCCGCGACATCGGCGAGGCTGCGCGTGATGAGCGTCGGCGGCATCAGGTCCGCGAAATCGAGCACCCACAGCTTCTCTGGCGCATTCCGCACGCTCACCGGATCGTTCACCACCAGCGTGCGGCCCGCCAACCGCTCCAGCAGGTGCGTGGCGGTGATGTAGGCGATGTCGAACGGGGGATCCTGGCGCATCAGCACGACATCGGCATCGTCGGCGAGGTCGAGCGTGACCGGCTCGCCCAGCGTGGCGTGGCCGCCCTTGACCGGGCGCACGCTGACCGGCCGCGCGGTCGTGCGGACGCGGCCTTTCTCCCACGCGAGCGCGGACGCATCATAGTGGAACAGCTGGTACCCGCGCGCAGCTGCGGCGAGCATCAGGGCGAAGGTGCCGTCGCCCGCGATGTCGATCGCCTCGATTGGGTCCATCTGGACCGCGATGCGGAGCGGGTGTCGAGGCACGCCGACCGCGTAAGGGCGGCGGCGGAGCCGCGCAAGGGCGGCTCCGGAGCGCATCGGGCGTGGGTCAGATGACGGCGAGGCAAAACGTCATCGCCGCGCAACCGGCAGCGAGCGTCATCAACAGGCAGGCGAGATAGCCGAGTTCCAGGCGGCGCACGGCGTATCTCACGCGATCGCGACCGCGGTGGCCGGGGTGGAGCCGAAATCGAGTGCTGCGCCGAGCGTGGTGGCAGAGGCGACGAGAGCAAGCGCGATCGAGACGATCTTGGTGAAGCGGATCATGACGTGGGTCCTTCCGTCTGCTGCCCCGCACCAGCGCCGGGCATGAGGACGGTGTAGCCATCGTCCCGCAGATGCCCGGGAGGCGTGCGTCAGACGCTCGTCAAAAGCGCGCTCAGCTCGTCAGACGCGCATCCGCCCTCGTCAGTCGCCCGCGAACGCGACCAACGCCGTCACGTCGACGCCCGCCGCGCGCAGCCGCTGCGCGCCACAGAGATCGGGCAGATCGATGACGAACGCTGCGCGGTCGACCACCGCGCCGCCCTGGCGCAGCAGCTCGACCCCCGCGAGCGCGGTGCCACCGGTTGCGATCAGGTCGTCGACCAAGAGGATGCGCTGCCCGGGGCGGATCGCGTCCGCGTGGACCTCGATCCGGTCCTGCCCGTATTCCAGCGCGTAGTTCACCCCCAGCACCGCGCCGGGCAGCTTGTTCTTCTTGCGCAGGAGCACCACGCCCAGCCCCAGCGCGTGCGCGAGCGCGGCGCCGAACAGGAAACCGCGCGCCTCGATCCCGGCGATCGCGTCGAGCGGGCGGCCGCTGACCGCAGCGGCGAGCCGGTCGATCGCGGCGCGGAAGCCGGGACCATCGAGCAGCAGCGTGGTCACATCGCGGAACTGGATGCCGGGCTTGGGGAAATCAGGGATCGTGCGGATCAGCGCGGCGAGGTCGCCATTGGGGCCGTGGATCATGTGGGGCCCCTAGCGCAGCGCGGACGGCTGCGGAACGGCATCCCACAGCACGCGCTGCCCAACAATGCTTAGCCGTCCCGCGGCGTGCGCTGCGAGCGCCTGCGGGTACAGGCGATGCTCTTCCGCCAGCGCACGCGCTGCGAGCGTGTCGGGCGTGTCGTCGTCCAGAACCGGCACGGCGGCCTGCGCGATGATCGGCCCGGCGTCGACCTCCGGCACCACATAATGGACGGTGCAGCCGTGCAGCTTGCACCCAGCCGCGAGCGCGCGGCTGTGCGTATCGAGGCCCGGAAAGGCTGGCAGCAGCGACGGGTGGACGTTCAGCAGCCGCCCCGCCCAATCGCTACAAAACTGGTCGGCCAGCACCCGCATGAAGCCCGCCAGCGCAACCGCTTCGCAGCCGTGCGCTTGAAGCCGCTCGCTGAGCCGTTCGCCATAGGCGGCCTTGTCGCCGCGGATCGGCGGCACAGGCTCGGCCGCGACGCCAGCCGCCCGCGCCACCCCCAGCCCGGCAGCGTCGGCTCGGTCAGAGAGGACGCAGGCGACGCGGTAAGGGCACTCCGGCTCGGCGCTGGCGCGCAGCAATGCCGCCATGTTCGATCCGCGGCCGGAGATGAGCACGCCGACGGGCAAGCGGCCGCTCACGCGGTTTCCCACGCGTCCGCCCGGCCCCATGTGCCCGCAGCGCCGTGGACGATGCTGCACCGCTCACCCGCCTCGATGCGACCGACGATCGACGCCTGCTCACCCGCCGCGTGCAGCGCCGCCACCAATGCCTCGGCCTCGCCCGCAGCGGTGATCGCGATCATGCCGATACCGCAGTTGAACACGCGCGCCAGATCGCGCGGGGTCAGACCGCCGGTGTCGCGCAGCCAGCCGAAGACCGGCGGCAGCGGCCACGCGCCCGCGTCGATCACCGCGCGGCAGCCCTGCGGCAGCACGCGCGGCGGGTTCTCGATGAGGCCGCCGCCGGTGATGTGCGCAAGCGCCTTCACGCCGCCGCCGCGCACCAGCGGCAGCAGCGCGCGCACATAGATGCGCGTCGGCGTCAGCAGCGCCTCACCCAGGCTTTGACGCTCGGCCCACGGCGCAGTCTCCCCCCATCTCAGCCCGGATCCGGCAACGATGCGGCGGATGAGGCTGAAGCCGTTCGAGTGCGCGCCAGAGGACGCCAGGCCGACGATCCGGTCTCCCGGCGCTACCCCTGCCCCGGTCAGCTGCTGTCCGCGCTCCACCGCGCCCACCGCGAAGCCGGCAAGATCGTAATCGTCTGCCGCGTACATGCCCGGCATCTCGGCGGTTTCGCCACCTACCAAGGCGCAGCCCGCCAGTTCGCAGCCACGCGCAACGCCGCCGATCACCCGCTCGGCGACTCCGACATCGAGTGCCCCGCAGGCGAAATAGTCCAGGAAGAAGAGCGGCTCCGCGCCCTGCACGATCAGATCGTTGGCGCACATCGCGACGAGATCCTGCCCCACCCCGTCATGCACGCCCGTCTCGATCGCGAGCTTGAGCTTGGTGCCGACGCCATCGGTCGTCGCGACGATCAGCGGATCGGTGTAGCCGGCCGCGCGCGGATCGAAGAACGCGCCGAAGCCGCCGAGGCTGGGCAGGGCCCCTGCCCGCGCCGTCGCACGCGCCAGTGGCGCGATGCGGCGCACCAGCTCGTCGCCCGCATCGATCGAGACGCCCGCCGCGGCGTAGGGGTCGTGTGCCATCGCCTCCGTCATATCGGCCCGCGCAGCCACCGCCAGCCCGGCCGCGCACCGCGGCGGTGGATTTCGCGCGAGGCCCGCGCTACCCCGCAGCCGCTCCTATGCGCGCCGCAGCCCTCTTCCTCGCGCTCGCCCTGATGGCCATATGCGCTCCGGCGCGGGCGCAGGCGGATTTCACGATCACCGGCGTGCGTGTCGACGTGGCTGCTGGATCGGCCGAGGCGGCGCGGCGGGCGGGCTGGCATCTGGCGCAGAGGAAGGCGTGGCCTGAACTCTACGCGCGGCTGACCGGCGCCGCCCCCGCCACCGCGCCGCGCCTGAACGACGGCGCGCTCGATTCGATCGTCAGCGGCATCGAGGTGCAGCGCGAGGCGATCGGACCCAACCGCTATATCGCGCAGCTTGCGGTCGCCTTCGATCGCGGGCGCGCGAGCGGTTACCTCGGCAACAGCGCGCGGCTGCTGCGGTCGGCACCGATGCTGCTGATGCCGGTGGAGATCGACGGCGGTGCGATCACGGTCTTTGAACGGCGCGGGCCGTGGGCCGAGGCGTGGCGGCGCTTCCGGATCGATTCGTCGGCCATCGCTTATGTGCGTCCATCGGGCACAGCGGCCGATGCGCTCGTGCTGACCGGCTGGCAGGCCTACCGGTCGGACCGGCTGCTCTGGCGTGCCACGCTCAGCCGCTATCAGGCAGCAAACGTGCTCGTGGCCGAAGCGCGGCTGTTCTACGCGTGGCCGGGCGGGCCGGTGACGGGGCATTTCCGCGCGCTCGTCGGCCCGGATACGAAGGTGGCGGACGAGTTCACACTGCGCGCCGGCAATGCCGACGAGTTCCGCCAGATGCTCGATCTCGCGGTTGAGCGGATCGACCGTGCCTATATCGCGGCGCTGCGCGCAGGCGTGCTTCGGGCCGAGGAGGATCTGATCGCGCCCATCGACCAGATTGCGCTCGGCGACGTGGGCGAGTTTTCGCCGGTGATCGGCGCGGCCGCCGAGCCGACCGCGACGCTCGTTGCCGAGGTCGCGACGCCGACGATCGAGGCAGCGAACGGGTTCGAGGCGGCTGCGCTCGCGGCGCAGGGAGTCAGCGGCGCGGCGCTCACGGCGATCAATGTCGGTGGCGTCAGCCGCATCCGGATCGACTATGCGGGCCCGCTCGAGCGGCTGCGGTATAATCTTGATCAGGCCGGGTTGCGGCTGGAGCCGGCGAGCGGCGGCTACCGGCTGCGCCAGCGGCTGGCGAACGAGGCGACGCTGCCGCCCCCCGCCGAGCCGACCACCGCGGCGTCGGCCGAGGGCGCCGACATGGTCGTGACCGACGACGCCGCGCCGCCCGCCACCGCTCCGCCACCGCCAGAGCCGCGCAACCGCCACCCCGCGCCACCGCCGGGCGACAGCGCCCTGCTGCTCCCTCAGGAGGCGCGCGTCCGCCCCAGGGGATGAACCAGCTCGCTCTCCCGCTCGAATATCGCGCAGCGCTGGGCGTGGCGGACTTCTTC
The DNA here is from genome assembly GCA_032249695.1 of Sphingomonadaceae bacterium. Lineage (GTDB taxonomy): Bacteria > Pseudomonadota > Alphaproteobacteria > Sphingomonadales > Sphingomonadaceae > JAVVHE01. The sequence continues at coordinate 16,142 of JAVVHE010000028.1, forward strand.
GTATCCGATGCCAACCGCGAGGCGGTTCGCTATCTCGATCGCTGGCGCAGCTGGCAGGTGCCCGTGGCGCTGCTGCTCGGCCCGCCCGCCAGCGGCAAGAGCCACCTCGCGCGCATCTGGGAGCGGCGCAGCGGCGGCACCGTGCTCGACGGACTTGGCGACATGAGCGACCGCGAGGCGCTGTTCCACGCCTGGAACGCCGCCGCGCCCGGCCGCCCGCTGCTGCTGGTCGCGCGGCAGGATCCAGACCATTGGGCACGCGGTCTCGCCGACCTCGCCTCGCGGCTGGCGGCGACGCCGCGCGCGGTGATCGCGTCACCCGACGACGCCCTCCTTGCTGCAGTGATGCGGAAGCGCTTCCGCGATCTCGGCGTCGAGGTGTCGGCCGACGTCGTCCGCTTTGCGCTGGCGCGCATCGAGCGCAGCATGGCGGCGGTGATTGAGCTTGTGGATCAGTTGGAGTCCGCAGCGCTCGCCGCCCGCCGCCCCGTGACGGTGCCGCTCGCGCGCGACGTGCTGATGCGCCAGGAACGGATGTTCTGAGCCCGATCTCCGCTGGAGTTGTTAGCCAACCTGCCCGACGAATCCAAGCGGACCCATTCCGGCAGAGGACCGATCACGCTACGATCGCGCCGAGCTCGTCAGCGCAGTGCACGCCCTTGCCGTGGCGAGATTACGCCGCTGCCTTCTTCAGCTTGGCTGCATATTGCTGGAGGAACTTCTTCAGTTTCGGAGCCACCACCACCTGGCAGTAGGGGTTCTGCGTGCCGACGCGCTCGAAATACTCCTGGTGGTAGTCCTCGGCGGGCCACCAGCGGCTGAGCGGCTCGATCGTGGTGACGATCGCTCCGTCCCAATCGGCCTGCGCGCGTTCCTTAGCGGCTTCGGCCTCGCGGCGCTGCTCGGGGTTCAGCGGAAACACCGCCGATCGATATTGCGTGCCGACATCGTTCCCCTGGCGGTTGAGCTGCGTCGGGTCGTGCGTGTGAAAGAAAATATCCAGCAACTCGGCATAGCTGATGCGCGCGGGATCGAACTCGATCTTCACTGCCTCGGCGTGGCCAGTACGGCCGTCGCACACCTGCTTGTAACTGGGGTTGTCGACGGTGCCGCCGATATAGCCGCTCTCGACCGCGTGGACTCCGTCCAGCTGATCGAACACCGCCTCGGTGCACCAGAAGCAGCCACCGGCGAAAATTGCGGTCTCATGGCTCATCGCGCGCGTAAATCCCTCACTGGCACCGCCGCTATGTGGAGCCGCCGCGCGGCCCCGCCAAGGGCACCACGTCTCACCACCATGGTGCGTAAAGCGCAATGAGGATCGACAGCACCGCGAACGCGCCGAGCCTGAGGCCGCTGCTGGTGCTGCAATCGACATCGCGCAACTCGATCCGGTCGGCCGATCCAGCTGTCCCACAAAGAGAGCGTCTGGCTGCGGCCATCGACCAGTCCCCGGTCGATCGTAGCAAGATCACCCCAGGATCGCTTCATTTGGCAACCGAAAAGCGGAAGATGATCCGGTTGAGGTAAGTCTGCCCCGGATCGAGCCGCGCCGAGCCGAATTCGGCCCGGTTGACGGAATCGGGGAATAGCTGAGGCTCCAGCACAATTGCGTCGCCCATGCGATAGAGTCTCCCCGCCTTGCCAGCGGTCGTCGCGTCGAGAAAATTGCCCGAATAGAATTGCAGGCCCGGCTGATCGGAGAGCACCTCCAGCACGCGGCGGCTGCGCGGGTCTTCCACCCGCGCCACCAGCCGCGGCGCAGGCGCAGGACGGCGCGAGATCACCCAGTTGTGATCGTAGCCGCGGCCGAAGCGGATCTGCTCGTCGCCCGCGTCGCGCACGCGCTCTCCGACCGGTGTCGGCTTGCGGAAATCGAACACCGTACCGTCGACCTTCCGGAACTCGCCAACTGGGATCAGGTCCTTGTCGACCGGCGTGAATTCTTGCGCCGGGATGGTCAGGAGGTGATCCATCGCGCTCCCCTGCCCCTCGCCGCTGAGGTTCCAGTAGCTGTGGTTGCTGAGCTGGACGACCGTCGGCCGGTCGGTGGTGGCGCGATATTCGACCCCGAGCGCGTTATCCTCGCCGAGTGTGTAGGTCGCGTCCACGGTCAGCGTGCCGGGATAGCCTTGGTCGCCGTCGGTGCTTACCAGCCGGAATACTGCGCGCGCGGTCGGTCCGCTCGCCACCTCCACCAGGCGCCAGTTGCGCTTGTCAAAGCCCACCGTGCCGCCGTGTAGCGCGTTGGGCCCGTTATTGACGGGTGTCTGGTAGCTCTTGCCGTCGAGCGTGAAGCGGCCCTTCGCGATGCGGTTCGCCACGCGACCGACGGTCGATCCGAGATATTGCGGCTGGTTGAGATAACCGTCCATGGACGGATAGCCGAGCGCCACGTCGTCGAGCTTACCCATTGCATCGGGAACCAGCACCGATTGCACGCTCGCGCCATAGCTTATGACGGTGGCGCGCATACCGTGGCTGTTAACGAAAGTGACCGCTTCGACGGGCGTGCCGTCGCGGTTGCGGCCGAAATTCGCCTGGGTGGCGGTGATCATGGTGAGCGCGATCGTCGGGAGCTGGCGGGGGAGGGGTGACGGGCAGCGGGGCCGTAGGCTACGGAGGCGTCCCCGCGCCGATCGCGGCGGGCTGAGCGTCTGTAGTCGGCCGCGGTGGTGGCAGCAACGGGGTGGCTGGAACGGGCAGGTTCGCTGCCCGATCGCGCGCGCGGCCCTGTCCACGCGCGACGACATTCCGGATCAAGTCCGGAATGACTGCTTCGTGGAGCCAGCTGTGTGCCGCCCGCTCGCGAGCAGGCACGCGGAGCCGGCGCGGCCGCGCGTTGGTGGCGCCGCCCTCTGCCCGCCGAGCTGCAGCCCAGCAGCCCGCTCGCCGGCTTAGGCCTCGCCGCCCTCCGCGGTGGCTGCGCTGGCGCGCTTGCGCTTGGGCGCCTTCGCCGCTGACTCGGCCGTTGCTTCGCCCGTTGCTTCGGCCGGAGCGCCACCGACAGCAGCCTCGCCGCCAGCGGAAGCTGGCTCGCTGTCGCGCGCAGCCGGCTCGCTATCTGCCTCGGCCGTCGCGCCCTCGCCAGCGTCGCTCGTGCCGCCACCTACGGCTCCAGCCTTCGCCTTGCGCGCACGCTTGGGCTTGGCGGCGCCGTCGTCGGCGACCTGCGCCTCCGCACCGCGCGCCGCACCCGCCTCGCCGTGCGCGTGATCGTCGCCATGCGCGTGCGCGTGATCGTGGTCGCAATCGGGGCCGTGGATGTGGACCGGCTCGTCGCCCGCGCCCTCACCGCCCGGCAGCGCAGCGCCGCCCAGCGCGCCCTCCTCGCTCTGCAGCGCCGCCTCGATCGCCTCGCGCGTGCTCGGCGTTTCGGTAACGACGGCCTTGCCGATCAGATAATCGACGACCTTGTCCTCGTAGAGTGGCGCGCGCAGCTGCGCGGCCGCCGTCGCGTTCTCGCGGAAGAAGGCGATCACGCGCTGCTGTTCCTTCTGCGGATGGCGCGAGGCTTCCTGCGCGATCAGGCGGTTCATCTCGGCCTGGCTGACCTCAATGCCGGCGCGGCGGCCGATTTCCGACAGCAGCAGGCCCAGCCGCACGCGGCGTTCGGCGATGCGGCGATAGTCGGCGGCGTCGGCGTCCAGACTTGCGCGCGCAGCCTCCGGGTCGGAGTCGCGCGACGCCTCGTCGCCCAGCTGCATCATGATCGCGCGGAACTCGGCCTCGACCATCCCCTCAGGCACCGCGAAGTCGTGCGTCGCGGCGAGGTGATCGAGCAGGCGGCGCTTCACATAGATGCGCTCAAGAGACTTATACTCGGCCTCGACCTGGTCCTTCAGAATCTCCCTCAGCGCCTCCAGGCTGTCGAGGCCCAAGCCCTTGGCGAAATCCTCGTCGACCGCGGGTGCCATCGCGGTGCGGACCTCGGCAACGGTCACCTCGAACACCGCCTCGCGGCCAGCGAGATACTTCGCTCCGTAATTCTCCGGGAAGGTCACGCGCACCGTGCGCTGCTCGTTCGCCTTCACGCCAACCAGCTGCTCCTCGAAGCCCGGGATCAGCTGGCGGCTGCCGAGCGTGATCGCCACGCCCTCGCCCTTGCCGCCCTCGAACAGCTCGCCGTCGATCGATCCCTCGAAATCGGCCACGACCACGTCGCCCGGCGCTGCCGCATGATCGGGCGCGGCAGGCTCGTAGCGCTGCTGCTGATCGGCCAGCCGCTGCAACGCGGCGTCGACGTCGGCGTCGGTCGCGTTGATCGTCAGCCGCTCAAGCGCGATGCCCTCGACCGCGTTCGGCTCAACCTGCGGCAGCACCTCGTAGGCGACGGTGAACGCCACGTCGGCTCCAGCCTGCGGATCTACCGTCAGCTGCGGCTGGATCGCGGGACGCTCGTTCCGCTCGCTGTAGAGCTGGTTCAGCGCATCGGTCGCCGCGGCCTCCACCGCATCCTTGCGCAGCGCCGCGCCGTGCATCTTCTTGATGAGGTTGGGCGGCACCTTGCCGGGGCGGAAACCGGGCATCCGCACCTGGCCCGCGATCTCGGCGAGCTGGCCTTCGATCTTGGCCTCGATCTCGGCCGCGGGGATGGTCAGCCGGTACTGGCGGCGCAGGCCTTCGTTGGCGATTTCGGCGATCTGCAAGGCGGGTCCTTCGTGGATAGTCGGGTGGGCCGATTGCGCGTGGTGCGGGCGAAGGGACTCGAACCCCCACGTCCTTTCGGACACTGGAACCTAAATCCAGGGCGTCTACCAATTCCGCCACACCCGCGCGCGTGCGAGCGGCGGCGTTTAGCGCGGCCTGGCGGGAGCGTCCAGCACCCTGCGTCGGCTGGCGGCGGCGCGGCTCAGCCGAGCGGCGACCAGTCGGCCTCGTCCGCCGGCGCGTATTCGGGCCGCACCGCTGCGAGCAGCGCATCGAGCAGCGCCGCGATCCCCTCCCCCGTAGCGGCCGAGACGACGTGAACCGGCGCGTTGCTCGCTTTCGCGAGCGCGCGCCGCCGCGCTGCGAGCGCAGCCGGCTCCACCGTATCGGCCTTGGAGAGCGCGACGATGCGCGGCTTGTCGGTCAGGCCGCCGCCGTAAAGCTCGAGCTCGCCCGCGACGGTGCGGTAGCTCGCGGTCGGCGACGGGTCGCCCGCGTCGACCAGATGCAGCAGCACGCGGCAGCGCTCGATATGGCCGAGGAACCGGTCGCCCACTCCGACGCCCTCATGAGCGCCTTCGATCAGGCCGGGAATGTCGGCGAGCACGAACTCGTGCCCGCGCCAGCCCACCACACCCAGCTGCGGCTTCAGCGTCGTGAACGGATACGCGCCGACCTTCGCCTGCGCTGCGGTCACTCGGTTCAGCAAGGTCGATTTGCCCGCGTTCGGCAGCCCCACCAGCCCCGCGTCGGCAAGCAGCTTCAGCCGCAGCCAGACGCTCATCTCCTGCCCCGGCTCGCCGGACGTGAACTGGCGCGGCGTGCGGTTGATCGACGATTTGAAGGTCGCATTGCCGCGTCCGCCCGCGCCGCCCTTCAGCAGCACCACGCGCTCGCCGGGCCGGGTGAGGTCGGCCAGGACGGTCTCGCGGTCGTCGCTGAGGATCGTCGTGCCGACGGGCACCGGGATCACCAGATCGTCGGCCCCTGCCCCGGCGCGGTCGCGCCCCGCGCCACCGGCCCCGCGCGCCGCCTTGAAATGCTGGCGATAGCGGAAGTCGATCAGCGTGTTGAGGCCGGGCACGGCTTCGAAGATGATGTCGCCGCCGCGCCCGCCATTGCCGCCGTCGGGGCCGCCATATTCGATGAACTTCTCGCGCCGGAAGCTGACGGCGCCGTTGCCGCCCGCTCCGGAGGCGAGGTGAATTTTGGCTTGATCGAGGAATTTCATGAGCCGTCCGATGTGGTGACGCGGCTGCTCGATGCCAGCCACCGCTCGCGCGTCAGTTCATATTCGTCGCTCGGCGCGGGGGCGCCGCGCGCGGGGCAGGGCAAATCGAGCGTCCGGCCCGTTGGCCGGGATTCGATCCGCGTCACCACGCGCGCGCTCGCGAAGTCGGCGAAATGGCCCGAGGCGATGTCCGCATCGCCTAGCATCTCGAACGCGAAGCCCAGCCCCGCGCACGCGGCCGATCAACGCGCCCTTGCCCTTATGCGCGATCACTGCGCGCGCAGCGGCAGTCGCGGGGTCAAGCGGATCAACACGAGGCGGCAGGCTGCCCGCCCCGCACCGCCCCCTCACGCCTTACTCGGCTGCGATCGCCTCGGGCTCCGCAAGCGCTTGCGCGTCGACGCTCACATAGCTGCGGCCCTGCTTGCCGGTGTGGAACGCGACGCGGCCGTCCGACAACGCGAACAGCGTGTGGTCCTTGCCGATGCCGACATTGCGTCCCGGATAGACGCGCGTGCCGCGCTGGCGGATGATGATGTTGCCCGCGATCACGGCCTCGCCGCCGAACTTCTTCACGCCGAGCCGGCGCCCTGCACTGTCGCGGCCGTTGCGCGACGAACCGCCTGCCTTCTTATGCGCCATATTCAGCCTCCACGGCCTGGCTGCCAAGCGATACGATCTTCAGCACCGTGTGGTTCTGGCGGTGGCCGTTCTTGCGCCGGTAATTGTGGCGGCGCTTCTTCTTAAAGACAATGATCTTCTCGCCCCGCGTGTGCGCGACGATCTCCGCAGTCACCGCCGGAGCATCTCCCGCCGCGAAGGCCAGGCTCTCGAGCTCGACGCGCGCGCCGATGTCCCCGGGCATGCGATCGACGGTGATCTCTTGGTCGGCTGCGACGCGATATTGCTTGCCGCCCGTGCGGACAATGGCGAACATGAATGTCACTTTCGGCTTGCTAACAAGGCGGGCGGCCCGCCGATGAAGCGGTCCGCCCGTGAGCCTTTGCTGTAAAGCCGGACGCGCTCATCTGTCAACTGACCGGCTAGTGCCGGTGCTCGCGCCGCAGCCGGTAGCGACCGCCCGCGAACGGCTCGAAAATCTGTGCGGCGGCGGGGTGCTTCACCGGCTCGCCACTGTCGTCGCGGATCAAATTCTGCTCGGAGACATAGGCAACGTAGGCCGCCTCCTCGTTCTCGGCGAGCAGATGGTAGAAGGGCTGGTCCTTCCGCGGGCGGATCGGCTCGGGAATCGCCTCCCACCACTCGTCGGTGTTGGCGAACTCGGGATCGATATCGAACACCACGCCGCGGAATGGGAAGAACCGGTGCTTCACAAGCTCTCCCACGCCGAAGCGCGCTGCGGGCAGCGGATCGGGTGCGGGCGGGATGGGGATCGGATGGTCGCTGCTCTGGTTCATGGTCTGGGAGTCTGCGTATCCGGGGTTACGCGCGGAGAAGAACATAGGTTGCGTCAACGTCTCCGCAACGGCGCATTCGGGCTTGGCGCGGCCATGCGGCGCTTCTATAGGCGCCTGCCTGCCGACCAAGCAGTCCAGCCGTGGAGAGGTGCCGGAGTGGTCGATCGGGGCGGTCTCGAAAACCGTTGTGCGGGTAACCGTACCGAGGGTTCGAATCCCTCCCTCTCCGCCACTTCAGTCCCTGAGTGGGCACTGAATTTACGCTATTTTTTTCGGTCAGCACCTGTAGCAGCCG
>JAVVHE010000029.1:0-18321 GCA_032249695.1 Sphingomonadaceae bacterium
TGGGCGGCGGCGGCGCGGGCGTCGGCGGCGGCGGCGTGGGCGGCGGCGTGGGCGGCGTGGGCGGCGTGGGCGGCGGCGCGGGCGGCGGCGGCGCGGGCGGCGGCGGCGTGGGCGGCGTGGGAGGCAATCGCTGACGCGCTGTGCGGCGCGATCGAGGGCGAGGCGCGCAATGGTCCGTGTCAGGAATCGTAGGTGTGGCTGATCCCGCCCTCCGCTGCCTCAGCCTGTGCGCCGGTATCGGCGGGCTCGACCTTGGCGTCCGTCTGGCGGTTCCGGGCGCTCGCTCGGTCTGCCACGTCGAGAGGGAAACCGAAGCCGCCGCGGTCCTGGGCGCGCGCATGGCGGATGGGCCTACCCACCGGGTGGAGCGGCTTCGAGCCCTTGGCAACGCCGTCGTGCCTCTGGTGGCAGCACATGCGTCTCTCGCAGCTCGGCTCGCAGCCGACGCCCGCGCAGGGGCGGCTGTTGTGAGCGCCGCCGCATGACCCCCGCGCTGATCCTCTGCATCGGCGCGGTGGCGATCGATAACGACACGATGCGCTGCGCCAACCTTGGGCCCAGCATCCGCCTCGCAGCGATCGACGCGCCCGAGCAGCCCGGCCACTGCCGCAAGGCCCGCCGCTGCACGCCCGGCGACCCCTACGCGGCGCAGGCCGAGCTGCAGCGGCTGCTGGCGCGCGGCCCCGTCACTTGCCGCGCGGTCGATACCGATCGCTATGGCCGCATCGTCGCCTTCTGCGCTGCGCGCGGCGTGCAGATCAGCTGCGCGATGGTCGCCAGCGGCCACGCGGTCGAGCGCTACCGGCGGCTGGAGGGGTGCCGGTGACGGCTCAGTCCTCTGCGCGTGCGGGCGCCTTGATCCGCAACAGCTCCCAGATCGCTGGATGCATCCGGAGCGCGCCCGCCTCCCAGTCCTGCCACGCCCGCCGAGCCGAAAACACCATCGCCGCCGCTTGCTCCTGCGTCAGCCCGGGCGCCTCGCGCGCGGCGCGGATTTCGGCGGGCGCGGGGTTGCGCGCCGGGTTGTCAGCCCGGTACCGATGACCCCCGCGCGCGACATCATCCGGCTGGCGGAGGGGGCGATGCTCAAAGGCACGCGGCTGCACCTCGAACCCGAACACGCGCGCTTGCTCAGCACGCATCCGGAACTAGCCTCGCTGCTTGCCCGAATCGCCGCCGAGGAGCGCGCCCGCCTATGCCCCGCACCCCAGCCCACCGATCAGGGCCAGCTCAACCTGCCGCCCCCGACCTCTTCGCACCCCCCGTCACCGACGCGCAGCGTTCCGCCTGCGCCCGCCGCGAAACCGCCGGGCCGTTCCGGCTGGGATGGCGGCGCGCACGGCAGGAATATGTCATCTGCTGGTACGACCCCGGACAGCGCCGCGGCCGGATGCGAGGAACAGGTGTTGGAGCGGGCCAGGGCGCAGGCGCGCCGGTCGCGGCAGTCCAAGCGCTGCATCGCTTCTACGAGGCGAGCATCCGCCCCCCCGCCGAAGCCGCAGCTGAGATCCGTGTAGCCCGGCTGCTCGACGACTATCTCATCGAACACGCGGCCAAGCAGGCGGCCGGGGAACGCACCGCGATCTGCGTGGCGCACTGGCTGGGCTTCCTGTCGGCCGAGCGCAAGGCCGGTCGCGTCGACTCCGGAGGCGCGACGGTCGACGATCTGACGCCCGAGACGATCCAGCGCTTCATCGACCGTCGGCTGCGCGAGGGCGTGGGCGGCAACACCATCTCGCGCGACATCGCCGCGCTGCGCGGCGCGATCCGCCACGCGTGGAAACGGCGGCGGCTGAAAGACCCGCCCTTCATCGCCGAGCCCGACGCGGAGCTGATGGTGCGGTCGCGCGACATCGAGCTCAGCCTCGACCAGATCGCGGGCGTGTTCGAAGCGGCGGTGTCGACGCGCGAGCGCTTTCACGTGGCCGATTTCGTTTTCGCGCATCTGGCGAGCCACGCGCGGAGCGAGGCGATCCTGGAATGCGAGCTCGACGTGCAGTACGACCGCGCGCGCGGCACGATCGCGTGGAACGCGCCCGGGCGGCGGCAGACGCGCAAGTTTCGGTCGATCACGCGCGTCGGGCCGAGCTTTGCTGCACGCCTGGCGAAGCGGCAGGGGCGGCTGATCCTATGCCGCGGGCTTATCGCCGATCGGCGATGGACGACGCCCGGCGTTCCCGAATATTGGGAGAAGCCCGTGGCGGACATCGGCCGCGCGTGGGGATCGGTGCTGATCGCAGCGCACGAGCGCGAGCCGCGCCTCGGCCTCGCGCTGCCGGTGCTGGGCGACGACGGGCGCCAGCGTTTCGAGCCCATGCGCGATGCGCGCCGCCGCGTGGTGGGCGAGCGGCTGCTGTGGACGCCGGTCGCACCGCCCAACGTGATGCGGCACACGATCCACACCTACCTTGAGGCGGCGGGCGTGCCGACCGCCCAGATCGACAGCATGAGCGGGCACAACCGGGTGACGGGGTCGGGGCGGTCGTACACGCACCTTCGCCCGGAATATCAGCGCGACGCGCTGGCCGCGATCGAGGCGTATTTCGAGCTGCTCGACGGGATGACGAGCGCGCACCGTCGCATCCAATTCGCATCCAGCGGTGCAACCGTCCTGCCGCTGAGGGCTGGCACTAATGGCTGATTTCTGCGGGTTCGCGGTGGTGGAGCTGAGGGGAATCGAACCCCTGACCTCTGCAGTGCGATTGCAGCGCTCTCCCATCTGAGCTACAGCCCCGCCCGGTGAAGGCCGCAGCCTATAGAGTTGCTTTCAACACCACGCAACCGCCGATGCGGGCGTTGGCTTTGCGGCTTCGGCCGGGCTAGCAGGCCCCATGCGCGCCCTCCTGATCCGCGATCTCTCCCGATCCGTCGCGCGCCCCGGGGCGGCGCTCCTCGCGCTGATTTTCTACCTGCTGGTCGCTGCCTTCACCCCCTTCGCGCTGGGACCGGATCGCGCGCTCCTGACGCGCGTCGCGCCGGGCATCCTGTGGATCGCCGCGCTGCTTGCCGCGCTGATGCCGGTGCCGACCTTGTTCGCCGAGGACATGGCCGATGGCACGCTCGATCAGCTGGCGATGCGTGCCGTCCCCGCCGAGAGCGTCGCGGCGGCGCGCTTCGTCGCGCATTGGCTGTCGCTCGGCCTGCCGCTGTTGGCGGCGACGCCGATCGCTGCGGCGATCATGGCGCTGCCGGGGGAGAGCCTGCCGCGCGTGATCGCCAGCCTCGCGCTCGGGGCGCCGGGGCTGGCGGGGCTGGGAATCATCGCCGGCGCGCTGACCGGGCAGGCGCGCAGCGGCGCGGCGCTTGCGGCGCTGGTCGCGCTGCCGCTCGCGACGCCGATCCTGATCTTCGGCGCTGGCATGGCGGGCGGCAACGGTGCGGGCGCGGCGAAGCTGCTCGCTGCCTCCAGCCTGTTCGTGGCAGCGCTCGCGCCGTTCGCTGCAGGTGCAGCAATCAAGGCGGCGCGCGAGTAACGGCACGGTTGCGGCCGTTGCGGCGGCACCACATCTGATGCTAGTCATTCACAATCGAGCGCGTGAAGGCGGAACAGCATGTTCGTCCATACGAAGGAACAGATTGCGACGGCCCGCGCCGCCCGGCAGCTTTACGGCAGTTGGGACGGGGTCCGCCGCGCCGCGGCGTCCGAAACCGGCGACGTCTTGCGCGTCCTCGTGGTCCCGGCCGCGCCAGCCAAGGAACATCTGAAGTCCGCCCGCCCGGTCCGCGCTGGAGCGTCTGACCGCGCATGAGCCCCAGCCTCGGGCTGGTCTTCGCGCTGTTCCTGCTCGCACCCGGCCTCGGCTTCTTCGCCGGGCTTTATCTTCGCGGCCAGCGCGCGGGCATCCACGCGGCGCCGCCGCCGCCAAGCTCGTTCACCGCGCTCGCAGTCGTTGGTCTGTCCGCGCTCGCTGCGCACACCGTCGGCGCGCTGAGCCTCAGCGCCGTGCGAGCGCCGCAAGGCACCGGTCCCGGCGCAGCCGCGCTGCGCTTCTACGAAACCGCGGCGTCGCTGGCCGAGCACGGACCGCACGGCACGGCCTCGGTCGCCGGCTTCCTGCTGTTCCTGTCGGCGCTGACGCTCGCCAGCTGGATCGCCGGGTGGGCTGCCCACCGCCTCGCACCCGCCAAGGGCCTGCTCTACGGCTGGCTTGCCGACATGGAGGACGCGGTCGGCGGCGAGGGCGGGCGGTTCGTGATCGCCTACGTGCTCTCGACGATCGAAAACGATGGCGTCCGGCTCGGCTACCAGGGGCTGTTGCGCAACATCATTCTCGATAGCGAACGCGAGATCCGCTCGCTGGTGCTGGTGGATGTCGACCGGTTCACGCACAGTCTGACGAAACGCGGGCAGGTCATCACGCGCGCGATCGAGCGCGATCCGCTGAACCTGTTGAAGCTGGAGCGCGAGGACATCGCGAACGCGGTGTTCGAAGTCTTCGAGTTCGGCGCGCCGGACCGTGTCAGCGCGGCCGACCATGGCGCTCTGGGCGGGCTGGTCCGGCTTGCGCGCGGTGGGGCGTGAACGCGAAAAGCCCCGCCGCGGGCTGGCCGGGCGGGGCTTTGTCGAGATCGCGGGCTTAAGCCGCTGGCGCCGTTAGGCGGCCTGGCGCGCCGCGCCCTCGATCTGCTGCGGCTGCGCCTGGTTGACGTTCGCCGCGGCCTGGCCGGTGCCGCCGATCGCGATGCGGCGCGGCTTCATCGCCTCGGGCACCTCGCGCTTCAGTTCGATCGTCAGCAAGCCGTCGCGCAGGTCGGCGCTGTGCACGACGATATAGTCGGCAAGCTCAAAGCGCCGCTCGAACGCGCGGGCGGCGATGCCGCGGTGCAGCCACTGGCGCTCGCCGTTCTCCTCGGCCTTGCGGCCCGTGACGATCAGCGTCGCGTTCTGGCTGGTGATCTCGATCTCGTCGGGACGGAAGCCCGCGACCGCGATCGCGATCCGGAATTGGTCGTCGCCGGTCTTCTCGATGTCGAACGGGGGATAGCCCTCAGCACCGCCCTGGTTGACGTTCCGCTCCAGCATATCGAACAGCCGGTCGAAGCCGATCATCTGGCGGCGATAGGGGGTGAAATCGAAAGCACGCATGAGTAGTCCTCCGGTTGAATGAGCAACTATTCTTGATCTGGGCCCGCCGCATTGGCGGCGCCCGCCGTACCAAGCCCGTAAGGCGCTCGGCACGGCGCTGATCTGGGAGGCGCACTGCCTGCGTCAAGAGGTCCGTATGGGGGTTGCCCATCGGGGCGGGATGCGGGCTACAACAGGTCTCCACGCTCTCCCCGTGAAAGGGCCGGAATGCGCCGTCTCGCCTGCCTTGTTGCCGTTCTGTTCCTGTCCGCAGCGCCTGCGCTCGCGCAGGCGCCCGCGCCCTCGCGCGAGGAGATCGAGGCGGTCGGAGCGCTCGCGCAGCGCCTCGACGCGCTGGTGAAGGGCGGCGACCGAGCGGCCGCGGCCGCGGCGATCGAAAAGGCGCTTGCCGACACGCCCGATCCCGGGGCCGCGCGCGGGCTGATCCTCACGTTCAAGAGCCAGCTGCTCGCGAGCGGCGGCGACGTGAAGGGTGCGCGCGAGGCGCTGGAGCCCGCCGTGCTGATGTTGCCCAACGCCAACGACCTCAAGGTGACGCTCGCCGCGCTCCAGGTCTCCGCGGGCGACGGCAATGCAGCGGCCGAAACGCTCATTTCGCTCGGCGCGCAGAACCCGAAGGCGGTCATGAGGGTCGACTCGCGGCTGGTCGGAGCAATCCTCCAGGAAACGCGCACCAAGAGCCCAGAGGCTGCGTTCAACCTGAAGCTGGTGCTGCTGCAATCGGGCTATACCGGCGGCTACGGGCCCGAAGGGCTGGACGACATGCGCGCTTCGGTCGTCGAGGGGCTGGCGACGCGCAACCGTCTGGACGAGGCGCAGCCGATCGCCGCCGAGCTGCGCAACCCCAACCAGATGGCGAAGCTGGCGGTCGACCGGCGGTTCGAACGGCTGTGGCCGTCGCTGGAAAGCCGGGGCGGCCCGGGCTTCAAGACCGCGATCGCCGGCTGGGCCGAAGCGACCGCCGCTACATCGAAGGCGGACCCGAACAACATGAAGGCGCTCGCCGCAGCGATGCAGGCGCTGCGCTATGCGGGGAAGCCCGCCGACGCGGCAGCGCTCGCGAAGCCGGTGCTCGATGATCCGAAGCGCATCGCTGCCGCCCCCGCCGACGCGGGCTGGGTGATCGGCCTCGCAGCGGTAGCGTATGCCGAGGCGGGCGATGTCGCGGGCGGCGAGCAGGCGTTCGCGCTGCTAGACCCCTACGATCCGCTGAAGGACGGCGAGCTGATCGGCCCGCGCATCAACCAGGCGCTGATGCTGCTGTCCTTCGCGACGCCCGAGCGCGCGCTGACCGTCGCGCGTAGCCTCGCGCCCGCAGCGAGGACCGCGGCGAACGACTATGGGCGCGGCTATCTGACCTTCGTCGAGGCGTGCTCGCTGCACCGGCTCGGCCGCGGGCCGGAGGCTGCTTCGCGGCTGGCCGAACAGCCCAAGCTGTCCGTCGACAACCGCCGAGCGTGGTTCGGCACGCAGCTGTGCCTCGACCGCCCGCAGGCCGAGGACGCGATGATCGCCTGGCTCGCCGACCCGCAGGAGCGCGGCGACGCACTGCTGCAGTTCCAGCGGCTCGACCTCGCCACCGCTCCGGCCTTCGAGAAGCAGATGGCCGAGCGGCTGGAGCGCCTCGCCGCGCGCCCGCGCCTCAAGGCCGAGCTCGCGCGCGTCGGCCGCGTGATCCGCATCGCCGCGCCCTATACCGCCTTCTGAGCCGACCGGAGACCGGCGCGCTTGCCGCCCGGCGGGCGCGCGGGTTAGGCGGTCGGCGCAACGCCTGAGCGCGCGAGAGGATGACGACCGATGGCCGATCAGGGGTTCAGCCCGCCGCACAACGGCGCGAACGAAAGCGAGACCGCCCATTCGCTCCATCGCTTCGGGCAGGTGGTGCTGGTGCTGCAGGGCGGCGGTGCCCTCGGTGCCTATCATGGCGGCGTCTATGAAGCGCTGCATCTGGCGGGGGTGGAGCCCGACTGGATCGTCGGCACCTCGATCGGCGCGATCAACGGCGGCCTGATCGCGGGCAACGCCAAGGACGTGCGGCTTGAGCGGATCAAGCGCTTCTGGAAGCTGATCGAATATGAGTGGCCGTTGCAGGCGGCCCGCTGGTTCCCATTCGTCGGCCAATCGACCGCCAACCTGCTGACGATCGTCGGCGGCAATCCCGAGTTCTTCAAGCCCAACCCCTACGCCCCGTTCGCTTTGCGGACGCAGACCGAACCCGAGCACGCGTCCTTCTACAGCGTCGAGCCGCTGCGCCGGACGCTGCACAGACTGATCGACGCCGATATGTTCAGCCGCTGGCCGACGCGGCTGACGGTGGGCGCCGCGAAGGTGACCACAAGCGAGATGGTCTACTTCGATTCGGCGGAGATCCCGCTGCGGGTCGACCACATCGTCGCGTCGGGCGCGCTGCCGCCGGCGTTTCCGCCGGTGCGCATCGACGGCACGCTCTATTGGGATGGCGGCATCGTTTCGAACACGCCGCTCGATATCGTGCTCGACGAGCATCGCCGCCGCCCGGTGCTGGTGATCGAGGTGCAGCTGTGGGACGCCGAAGGGCCCGAGCCGCGCACGATCATGGAAGGGCTGATGCGCGAGAAGGACATCCGCTTCTCCAGTCGCGCCGAAACATCGATCATGCGCGCGAAGGAGCTGCACCGCGTGCGCATGATGGTGTCGAAGCTGCTGAAGCGGCTGCCGCCCGAGGACATGGTGGAGCCCGAACTGCTGCGCATCGCGTCGGAGGGGATGGACGAGGTGATGCACGTCGTCCGCCTGCTGGCGCCGCGGCTGTCCTACGACGACCAGACCAAGGACATCGATTTCAGCCAGGACGGCATCGCCCAGCGCTGGGCCGCGGGTCTGCGCGACATGACCGAGGTGCTGAAGGCCGAGCCGTGGAACATCTGCGGCGACGAGATGGAGGGCATCGTCCTTCACGAGGCCCATGCCGGCGAGGTGATGGAAACCCGCTGAGCGCTGGACTCGGTTCCTCCCCCACGTTCGGCGCGGGCGGGGCAGGACGGTGAAGGCGCGCGGCGGCTGGCGTTGCAGACCGTGGGCGGCGCTCACCACCGCTGTGCCACACCGCGACCGCCGAAGCCCTCAAACACCCCGCTGCGCGGGGCGGCCCCGGCCGAGATCGGGGAGAAGCATTCAGCCCGAAGCACCCGGAGGTTAACCCCGTTCGTCGACGGAACTCGCGCGTTCGGCGGCACGAACGGCGGCGGACGAGCGTGGGTGGCAGCGGTCGAGCTGGCGTGGCGGGCGGCCGGGCGGCAGCGCACAGAGCCGGGGCCGGACACACCCCGGCACCGAAACACCCCACGACCCCGCTTTCAGGAGACCCCGCCATGTCGATCCGTTCACTCGCGGCAGCCATTGCGCTGACCATCGTCACCACCGCAGCCGCGACTGCTCCCGCGCTCGCCCAGACCGGTGAGGCGAGGACCACCTACGTCCGCACCGGCGACCTTGATCTGGCGACCGACAGCGGCCGCACCACGCTCGATCGCCGCATCAAGCGCGCGGCGAACGCGGTGTGCGACTTTGGCACCAGCAGGACGATCGACCTGGTTGCCGCTGCCGACGAGTGCCGCCGCGCGGCGCTCAAGAGCGGTCGCGCGCAAGCTCAGCGCGTCATCGTCTCGGCCGCGCAGCCTCGCCTCGCGCTCGCCGGAGGCGGCGCCTGACACCCGATCCCCAGCCAGACCCTCACCACCCCTGACCAGGCTGGGTCACTGCCCCCGGAGCCCCGACGCGCGGCTCCGGGGGTCTGTTTCGTCCGACGCTACGTGCGCGCGCCGCACCAGCCGGGCAGGTGCGCCGCGTCCGTACCGTGCGCGAGATGCTCGGCCCGCGCGACGGCCGTGTCCCAGTCATCGACGCTCACCCGGCGGCGCAGGAAATCGGCCCACAGGAACTCGGCGAACGGCGTCAGGTCTTTCGCAAAGCCGCCGCGGCGCCTCAGTTCGCCCGCGAGGCTGCGACAAGGATCGTCCTCCAGGTCGGCGATGCGCTTGGGGATCGCGTGGATCGCCTGGCGCGTGCCCGCTGCGTCATAGGGGTGGCTCCAGCCCTTCATGTCCATGACGACCCAGAACTCGTCGCGCGCCAGCCCCGACAGGTCGGCGACGACCGACACCGCCAGTTTATCGACGCCCTCGTCGTGCAGCGCGCGGGCGAGGTGGTGATGGTCGATCAGATACAGCCGCTCCTTTGGTCCGCGCACCACCGGCACCGTATGTCGGCCCAGCCACTTCGCGGCCTTGCGCCCATGCTCGGCGCGCCACTCGGCGCGTTTGGCTGCCACCTCGCGCAGCCCGACGCTCATTTGCGTCGGCCGCAGCTTCGACAGGCGAACGGCTTCAAGGATCGGCGCAGGCTTTGTCATGGAAGCGTCATAGAGCGGCGCGCACCCGCACGGCAACGCCGGTTGCACCTGCGCGGCGGCTGCGGCAGGTTCCAATGCATGGCGGTCAACTGCTCCGACGCGTACGACGACAGCAACGTGTTCGCCCGCATCCTGCGCGGCGAACTGCCCGCGGCGAAGGTCTTCGAGGACGACCACGTCCTTGCCTTCCGCGACATCCGCCCGCTCGCGCCCGTGCACGTGCTCGTCATCCCCAAGGGCGCCTATGTCAGCCTCGCCGACTTCAGCGCGAAGGCGGGTGACGCCGAAATCGCGGGCTTCCTGCGTGCGGTCGGCACGGTTGCGCGCGAGCTGGGGCTGGAGGAGCCAGGCTACCGCGTGCTGATGAACGCCGGCCGCTTCGGCGGGCAGGAGGTGCCGCATCTCCACGCGCACATCTTCTCGGGCCGCGCGCTGGGCCCGATGCTCGCATAGCGGCCGCGCGTTTTCGGGGGGCGTCCGTCGCTCGCGCGAGCGGGCGCGAGAGGTTGGCCCGGCGCGGTGGGCATTCGCCCCGTCCCGCCGGCGCTGCCGGCCCTCGCCACGTCCCGCCGGCGATCGTGCGGACCAGCCGGGGCTTGACCGCGAGCGGGCTTCCCGCGCATCGCTTGCCGGATACGCCCGGAGAGACGCAGGCAAGCGGCGGGGCGAGAGGGACTGAACGGACATCATGATCTTCGGCCGAGTGAAACCGCTCGACGCAATCCTCGCGACGGCGTCGAAGAAAAGCCTGAAGCGCAGCCTGGGCGCGTTCGATCTGACGATGCTGGGCATCGGCGGCATTATCGGCACCGGTATCTTCGTTCTGACCGCGGAAGCGGCTCAGAAAGCCGGCCCGGGGATGATTGTCAGCTTTGTGATCGCGGCGTTCGTCTGCGGCGTCGCGGCTCTGTGCTATGCCGAGATTTCGGCGATGATCCCAGTGGCCGGATCGGCCTACACCTACGCCTACGCAACCTTCGGCGAGTTTTTCGCCTGGATCGTCGGATGGGCATTGGTGCTGGAATATGCGGTGGCGGCCTCCGCCGTCGCGGTCGGCTGGTCGGGCTATATCGTCGGCGTGCTCGATCATTTGCTGGGCGTAACGATTCCGAAACAGTTTACGAGCGGGCCCTATGCGGGCGGCATCATCAATCTGCCCGCCGTGTTCATCGCGATCGTCGTCACGCTGCTGCTGATCCGCGGCACCAAAGAAAGCGCGACGATCAACGCGGTGCTGGTGGCGATCAAGGTGGCGGCGCTGGCGCTGTTTGTCGCGCTGGCGGTGCCGCTACTGAACGGAGTGAACTTCCAGCCCTTTTCGCCGCTGGGCGTGACGGGTTCGGACAACATGGCGATCGGCACCAACGGTATCATCGGTGCCGCCTCGTCGATTTTCTTCGCGTTCGTCGGCTTCGACGCGGTGTCGACCGCAGCCGAGGAGACGCGGCGTCCGCAGCGCAACGTGCCGATCGGGCTGGTCGCAAGCCTCGTCATCTGCACGATCTTCTACATGCTGGTTGCCGCAGGCGTGATCGGTTCGGTCGGCGCGCAGCCGGTTTACGGCGCGGATGGCACGTGGCTGTCGCCCGGCTCGCCCGAGCTTGCGGCGCGCTGCGCTGCGCTGACGACGACGCCGGTCGTCTGCTCGAAGGAAGCGCTTGCGCACGTGCTGCGGCAGATCAACTATCCGGTCGCGGGCAACATCCTGGGCCTCGCGGCCGGCTTTGCGCTGCCGTCGGTGGTGCTGATGATGATGTTCGCGCAAACGCGCATCTTCTTCGTGATGAGCCGCGACGGCCTGCTGCCGGCAGCGCTGTCGAAGGTGCACCCGAAATACCGCACGCCGCATATCGTCACGATGGCGACGGGTGTGCTGGTAACGGTTGCCGCTGCGTTCTTCCCGGTGGGCAAGCTCGCGGACATCTCGAACGGCGGCACGCTCTGCGCGTTCCTGTTCGTGTCGATCGCGATCATGGTGCTGCGCCGCAGCGATCCGCACCGCCACCGCCCGTTCCGCACCCCCGCGGTCTGGGTCGTGGCGCCGATGGCGGCGATCGGCTGCCTGACGTTGTTCCTGTTCCTGGCACCCGACGCGAAGATGGTCTTCATCGGCTGGCTGCTCGCGGGGCTCGTCGTCTACTTCGCCTACAGCCGCAGCCACTCGAACGTCGCGCGCGGGATTGTCGAGCTTCCCGAGGCCGAGCTCGACGCGCCGCCGATCGGGGTGCCGCCGATGCCGAGCGCTCCGACGCCGGGGTACAAGCAGGCCTGAGGCGGCGGGCGGCGCGGGTCCGGGTTCAGTTTCGGACGGCGACGCTCCAAGCGGCCAGCGCGCGCTTCAGCGTGGGGATGGTAAGCAGCTTCTTGTGGAACACGCTGGCTGCGAGCGCGCCGGATACGTCGGCCTCAACAAACACGTTGCGGAAGTGCTCGGCCTCGCCTGCGCCACCGCTGGCCACGAGCGGCACGGTGCAGACCCCGCGGGCCGCTTTTAGCTGGCGGATGTCATAGCCGTGGCGAACGCCGTCCTCGTCCATGCAGTTCAAGACGATCTCGCCCGCTCCACGGTCCTGAGCCTGGGCGATCCAGTCCAGCGTGCGCCAGCCCGCGAAGCGTGAGGCGTGTTCGGAACCGGTATATTGGTGGACGCGCCAGTCGCCACCTTCCAACCGCGAGTCCACGCCGACGACGACGCACTGCGAACCAGCCACGCGTGCGATCTCGTCGATCAGTGCGGGGCGCTCCAGTGCTGGCGAGTTGATGCTGATCTTGTCGGCGCCAGCCTCAAGGCACTTCAGCGCCTGGTCGACCGAGCGGATCCCGCCCGCGACGCAGAACGGCACGTCGAGCGTTGCAGCGATCGCGCGGACCCAAGGGTAGTCGACCGTTCGGCCCGCGGGCGAGGCGGCGATGTCGTAGAACACGATCTCGTCGGCGCCGTCGGCCGCGTAGCGCGCGGCAAGTTCGGCGGCGTCGCCCATGTCCTCATGTCCGCGGAAGCGGACGCCTTTCACCACGCGGCCGCCGAGCACATCGAGGCAGGGGATGATCCGGCGGGCTAACACGCCAGCGCTTCCTCCAGCGTGAACGCGCCCTCGTACAGCGCGCGGCCCACGATCGCAGCGGCGGCGCTCGCCTCGCGCAGCGCCGTGAGGTCGGCGAGGCGGCCGACCCCGCCGCTGGCTTGCAGCTGGAGGTCCGGGCGGCGCGCGCGGATCGCGCGCATCAGCGGGAGGTTCGGCCCGGTCATCGCTCCGTCGCGCGCGACGTCGGTCACAAGCAGATGAAGCAGCGCGCCCGGCGGATAGCGGTCGAGCGCCGCCCACAGGCTGAGGCCCGAGCCTTGCGTCCAGCCGCGCAGCAGCACTTCGGGCTCTGGCCCTGCGGTGGAGACGTCGAGCGCGATCGTCAGCCGCTCGGGGCCGAGGTCGCTGAGCCAGCAAGCGACCGTGTCGGGCTCGCTCGCAGCGAGCGAACCGACAACGACCCGCGCCACCCCAGCCGCCAGCAGACTATCGACGTCGGCGCGCGACCGCACGCCGCCACCCGCTTGGATGCGCGCGTGCGACGCGAGGCTGGCGAGCGCCGCGGTCTGGCGCAGCGCACCGTCCCTTGCCCCGTCGAGATCGACGACATGGATCCATTCGGCGCCGACTGTCGCGAACGCACGGGCCTGCGCTTCCGGGTCGTCGCCATAGGCGGTCTCGGCATCGAAGCGGCCGTGGAGAAGTCGCACCACGCGCCCGCCGCATAGATCGATCGCAGGCAGGATCAGCATTGCAGTTCAAGGAAATTGCGCAGGATCCGCGCGCCGACGGGGCCGCTGCGTTCGGGGTGGAACTGCGCACCCAGCCGATTGCCGCACCCAGCGACTGCGGTGAATGCGCCGCCATAGTCGGCGGTGGCGAGCGAGTGCGCGCCCGGCGGCACGGCATAGCGGTGGACGAAATAGACGTGCGCTCCGGGCGCGACGCCGTCGAGCAGCGGATGGCCGGGCACGAAGTCGAGGCTGTTCCAGCCCATGTGCGGCACGGGGAGCTCCGGCGTGCCGGCGAGCGCTACGACACGACCGGGGATCAGCCCCAGGCACGCCGCCTCGCCCTCAGCGGTTTCGGAAAAGAGCAGCTGCATCCCCAGACACACGCCGAACAGCGGCCGCGGGAAAGTGCGCAGCGGGTCGACGAGGCCACGGCTCGCGAGGCGCTGCATCACGTAGGCCGCGTGGCCGACGCCGGGCAGGATGATGCGCTCCGCCTCGGCAATGGCGGCCGGGTCGGCGGTGAGCAGCGCGCGCACGCCCAACCGATCGAGCGCGAACAGCATCGACGCGGTGTTGGACGCGCCACAATCGACGACGGTAACGCTCACTCAGCTCCGCTCCGCAACGGGAAGGATGACGATGCGAAGCGTGGTGGAGCGGGCGCGCAGGCGAAGTCGGCGCTTTCCGTGCCGCCCCCTTCACCGGCGTCTCGGCGGAACCCTTCCCGGTGCCGGCGAAGATCGTGCCGGGCGTTCCTCACGCCAGCACGCCCTTCGTGCTTGGGACGCCGCCACCCTCGCGTGAGATGGCCATGCGCAGCGCGCGGCCGAATGCCTTGAAGCACGCTTCGATCTGATGGTGATCGTCCTCGCCGGTCACCGAAACGTGGATCGTCGCGCGCAACGCATCCGCGATCGAGCGGAACACGTGCGGAACCATCTCGGTTGGAAACGCGCCGATCATCGGCCGCGCGAAGCTGCCACTGAATCTCGCCAACGGCCGCCCCGAGAGGTCGAGGACGACGCTCGCCACCGCCTCGTCGAGGGGCGCGGCGAACCGCACGCTCTGTTGCTCCCCAAGCTCGGCTTGGGGAGGGGAACCGTCCTCCGCAGCAGGATGGCGCAGGGGCGCGTCGTTCGAACCGATTGCGCCGCGGTTGCCATCAAACCGGTCATCGGCTCGCGGCCCATCGAACCCGAAGCGCGCCACCCCGGCCCGGTCGCCCAGCGAAGCCCTCAGCGCCTCGCCCAGCGCGAGCGCACAGTCCTCGATCGTGTGGTGCGCCTCGATATGAAGATCGCCTTCGCAGCTCAGGCGCAGCGAGAACCCCCCATGCCGCGCCACCTGCTCCAGCATGTGGTCATAGAAGCCGACGCCCGTGGCGATCCGCACCGGCGTGCGCGCATCGAGATCGACCGAGCAGACGATCCGCGTCTCCTTCGTGTCACGCACCACCTCCGCCCGCCGCCCAGGTGCGCGGGCCTCAATGGATAGGCCCATGGCAGCGAGCAGCCGATCGTTCTCCTCGGGCGTACCAATGCCGACGCGCGCGTGGGTCCGAACTTGCGGCTCAAGCCCGCGCTCGGCCCCTTGCGTGACCTGCCACTGCGCCCGGATGCCAAACGTCTCGAACCGCTGCCTGTCCGCTCTTTCCAAGATCAGCCAGTTGCCATGGCTCGGCGCGCAGCCGAGTGCTGCTCGTAGCCGCTCGCGCTCGGCTTTCACGGCAGCGATCCGGTCGAGCACCGCGGCGATTCGCGAGGGATGTAGCGCCTGCTCCGCCAGTCGCACCACGGGCGTCGGCACCGGATTGGACAAGGCGACGCGCTCCAGCGCCGCGATCCGCTCCGAACCGGAGATGACCGCCCCAAGACACAGGCCCGCCAAGCCGTATGCCGGGCCAAGGCTGCGGTAGACGAACAGTCGGTCGCTCGATGCGGCGATCGGTGCGAGGCTGGCGCCGTGGTCGTCGGCATACTCGATCGCCGTTTCATCGACGTAGATCAGTCCGTCCGGCAGTTGGTCGGCGCGCACCACCGCTCCCGTTTCCACGGAGGGGGAGGACAGCAGCCGCAGCTGGGGTCCGTCATCGCCATCGGGGCCGCGCAACGACTGGACGATCGCATCCCTGGGATAGCTCCGTCCCACGACGGGCAGCACGCAATCGACCGGCACGCCATAGATTTCAGACATCCGTGCGCGCAGCGCAGCCGGCGGCTCAGGCCAGTGGCGCAGGTCCTCGCCGCCCGGCAGCAGCGGCGGCCACGGTGGCGGGACGTCGTAGGGCAGCTGGTCGATCACGCCCGCGCCTCCGCTGCGCGGGCATGCGCTTCGAGCCCCTCGGCGCGCGCCAGTGCTGCGGCTGGGGCGGCCAGCGTGCGGGCACCCGCGGCGGTTGCCCACTGCACCGCGAAGCTGGTCATGAAGCTCTGCACCGATACGCCCGACCATGCCCGCGCCGCGCCGCCGGTGGGCAGCACGTGGCTGGGGCCGGAGCAGTAGTCGCCGAACGTCTCCGCGCTGTCCGCGCCCGCGAAGACCGTCCCCGCCGACCGGATCAGCTTCACCCAGCCCTCGGGCTCGCGCACGTGGAGCGACAGGTGCTCCGCGGCATAGGCGTTGACGACCGTCAGCGCTTCCTCGCGCCCGCTCGTCACGATCGTGCGCGATGACGCCAGCGCCGCCTCGGCCAGCGCGCGGCGGGGCAGGGCGGCAAGCTGCGCGGCCACCTCGGCGGCGATCCGCTGCGCGACCCCGTCGCCGACCGCGACCAGCATCACCTGTGCGTCTGCATCGTGCTCCGCCTGGCTCAGCAGGTCTGCGGCAACGCGCGCCGGGTCGGCGCTGGCGTCGGCAACCACCATCAGCTCGCTCGGCCCCGCGGGCAGGTCGATCGCCGGGCCGCCCATCAACTCGGCCGCCTGGCGCTTGGCCTCCGCGACCCATGCGTTCCCGGGCCCGAAAATCTTGTCCGCACGTGGGAGCGCCGGTTGACCGTCCGCGGCGTCCAGACCGAACGTCAGCGCCGCCACCGCCTGCACTCCGCCGACCAGCCATAGCCGCTCGATGCCCGCCAGATGTGCTGCAAGCACGACCATCGGGTGTGTGCCGCCACCGCGCTGCGGAGGCGTCACCACGGTGATCGCCGGGCAACCAGCGATGCGCGCGGGGATGGCGAGATGCAAAAGCGTCGAGAACAGCGGCGCGGTCCCGCCCGGCACGTATAGGCCGACGCTGCCGATCGCGCGCCACTCCCGCCGCACCCATGCGCCGGACGCGACCTCGATCGCCGCGCTGTCGGCGGGCCGGATGGCTTCGTGATAGCGGCGGACATTGGCGGCCGCGAAGGCGAGCGCGGCGCGGTCAGCCGCGCTGACCGAGGCCTCGGCCGCGGCGACAGCAGCTGCGTCGATCTTGAGCGCGGTAGAGCGATGGCCGTCGAGCTCTGCGGCCCACATGTCGACAGCGGCCCGCCCGCGTGTGCCTACGTCGGCAATGATTTCCGCCACGCGCGCGCGGAGCGCAGCGTCGTCGGCGCGCAGCGGCCGGGCGAGCGCGGCGGCGCGCTCGGCGGGCGCGAGCGCCGACCAAGTTAGGGGAGTCATCGCCGCGCCCTAAGTGACGGAGACACCACCCTGGACGTGATCCGGTGGCTCGTCTCTGCGGCACCGAAGGCGCACGCGCGACCGGCGGGAAGGCAGTGGGATACCGGCTTTAGGCCAGGCTGACGGGGGGTGACGACCGGGACCATCGCGCTATCCCATCATCTTCTCGATCGGCAGCACCAGGATGGCGCTGGCGCCCGCCGCTTTCAGCCGGTCGAGCGTCTCCCAGAACACATTCTCCTGTGCGACTGCGTGGACGGCCACCTTGTCGCCGTCGCCCGCGAGCGGCGTCACCGTTGGCGCCCCCGCGCCGGGCAGGATCGCGATGATCTCGGGCAGCGCGGCGCGCGGCGCGTTCAGCAGGATGTATTTCGCGCCCGCACTCGCCACCACGCCAGCCACGCGGTCGACAAACAGCTCGGCGACATGCGCCAGCCCGGGCGCGGGCGGTTGGGGCGAGCGGATCAGCACCGCCTCGCTCTGGAACACGGTCGCCACGGCGCGCAGCCCGTTGGTCTCCAGCGTCACGCCGCTTTCGACCAGATCGCAGATCGCGTGCGCCACGCCGAGCCGCGGCGCGACCTCGACCGAACCCTTCATCCGCACGATTTCGGCCGCGACGCTTGCCTTGGCGAGCCAGCGGCCGAGGATGTTCGGATAGCTCGTCGCGATGCGCTTGCCGAACAGCTCCTCCGGCCCCGCCCAGCCGGTCCCTACGGGCACCGCGATCTTCAGCGTGCAGCGCCCCCAGCCGAGCTTCATCACCGGCTCCGGCGCCCGCGCCAGATGCGCGAAATCCTCGGCCAGCACATTCTCGCCAACGATCCCGAACGCTGCAACGCCGTCGACGACGAAGGTCGGGATATCGTCGTCGCGCACGCGCAGGACGTCGATTGGCTGGCCCTCGACGCGCGCCATCAGCTCCGATGCACCGCGCTGGACGCGCAGCCCCGCATCCTTCAGCAGCTCCATCGACCGGTCGGCCAGCCGCCCCGATTTCTGGACCGCGATGCGAAGGCGGCTCACGCGATACGCTCCTTCAGCCGGTCGAGCACCAGCCGGTAGCCGTGGTGCGGCGCGTCCTTCAGGAAGCGCGCGACGCGCACCACGGTCGTCGTGCTCGCGCCAGCCTCGCGCGCAATTTCGCGGTAGGACAATTTCCCGTGATCGAGCAGCTGCGCGACGCGCCACCGCTCATCAAGCGCGCGCAGCTCGGCCGGCGTCGTCAGATCGGCGAGAAAGCGCGCCGCCTCGTCGGGCGAGCGCAGCGCCAGCAGCGCTTCGGCAAGAGGAGTGGCGGTCATGGCTGTAACAGCGTGCTACTACGGTGATACGAAGCACGCAAGCTGTCAGGCTGAACATTCCGACGCTGGCGCCAAGCGGTTTAGGGGCGGACGATGGTCGGGGCGACTGGATTCGAACCAGCGACCCCCAGACCCCCAGTCTGATGCGCTACCAGGCTGCGCTACGCCCCGACCGA
>JAVVHE010000030.1:0-15935 GCA_032249695.1 Sphingomonadaceae bacterium
AGTCGACGATCTTGCCCTTGCCCTCATCGCCCCACTGGGCGCCGATCACGGTGACATTAGGCATGGGCGGCGGAGCGTTGCGGAGCGGTCATCCCGCCCCGGTTACCCGCCGCCGCCGCCCGATGTCCAATGAGGTGCGGCGGCGGCGGCGCCGTGACGGTCACCCGCCCGGGCCTGCGGACAACCGGCGCTGCGCTGCCCGGCGCTTCGCGCAGGGATCGAGGATCGCGCCGCCATGGTCGAGTCCCATCGTCAGCTGCGGCCCGTTCTGCCGGCGGCGGCTGTCCTTGAACATGCGTTGCGGTTCAGCTTCGGGGGATCGCGCCCCCAAGCGGCCCGGCTTCGAATTCGTCGCGACCGATCGCGGAAATCACGTGCCGGACACCGAGCGTGGTGTGCGTGCGCGGGAGCAGGCGGCGGCCCACCTTCTCCATCGCGCGGCGCGAGCGCCAGTTTTCAGGGCCGACGAGGAACACGCAGCGTTCGAAGTGCGCGAGCGCGTGGCCGATCATCAGGCGCTTCAGGTCGCGGTTCGCCGCGCCGCCCCGGTGCGAGCGGGCGAGGAAGGTCCAGCCGATCTCCACCTCGCCCGGCTCCACACGTGCAAGATCGTAGCGCGACGAGCCGATCGCTCTGCCGGTGCTTTGGTCTTCGACGACGAGCGCACCGCCACCCCCGAGCGCGTCTTCGAAAAAGCGCCGAAACACCGGCTTGTGCCAGCGATCATGCGCGGGCTGGATGGCCCAGATCAGCGGATCGCTGGCGACGGCGAAGAGCGCCTCCCAATCGCCGGCTTGCAGCGGCCGCACCCGCACCAGCGCACCGGCGAGCGTCGGCTGCGGATCGAAATCGGTCAGGCTGACCCATTCGCTCGACATCACGCGACGCTCGCATCGCCGCCAGGCCGGCGATGAGCGTGTCGAGTCCAGCCCGTGGCTCTTCGCCGTAACGATTGCGCTTCCACGGTCAGCGACGGCGTTCCGTCACCGCTTCAGCACCTCCGCCAACGTCGTCCCCAGCTCCGCCGGGCTGTCGCTGACGAAGATGCCCGCCGAGCGCATCGCCTCCAGCTTGGACCCCGCGTCGCCCTTGCCGCCACTGACAATCGCGCCCGCGTGGCCCATGCGGCGGCCCGGCGGAGCGGTGCGGCCCGCGATGAAGCCGACCGTCGGCTTCGCACGGCCGCGCGCCGCCTCGTCCTTCAGGAACTGCGCTGCCTGCTCCTCGGCGTCGCCGCCGATCTCCCCGATCATGATGATCGATTGCGTCGCCTCGTCGGCGAGGAACAGCTCTAGCACGTCGATGAAGTTGGTGCCGTTCACCGGATCGCCGCCGATCCCCACCGCCGTCGTCTGGCCCAGCCCGGCCATCGTCGTCTGGTGCACCGCCTCGTAGGTCAGCGTGCCCGATCGGCTGACGACGCCGACGGACCCCTTCGCGAAGATGTTGCCCGGCATGATGCCGATCTTGCACTCGCCCGGCGTCAGCACGCCGGGGCAGTTCGGGCCGATCAGGCGCGTTTTGGTGCCCGTCAGCGCGCGCTTCACGCGCACCATGTCAAGGACGGGGATGCCTTCGGTGATGCACACGACGAGCGGTATCTCGGCGTCGATCGCTTCCAGGATCGCGTCGGCCGCGCCCGGCGGCGGCACGTAGATGACGCTCGCATCGGCCCGGGTGGCAGCGACCGCGTCGCGCACCGTATCGAACACCGGCAGACCAAGGTGGCTCTGCCCGCCCTTCCCCGGCGCAACCCCGCCGACCATCCGCGTGCCATAGGCGATCGCCTGTTCGGAATGGAACGTGCCCTGTTTGCCGGTGAAGCCCTGGCAGATGACCTTGGTGTGCGCGTTGACGAGGATGGACATGGGTTTCAGCCAGCTTTCTTCGCGGCGAGTTGAACGACCGCGGTCTGGCCGCCCGGAGCGGCCGACAGCGTGAGACGGATGCGCTGGGGTTCGCCGTTCAGCTGGCGGTCCCAGGTGACGAACTGGCCGGTATTGACCTCCTCGGAGCCGTCCCCGGCGATCGCGCGGATCGCGGCAGCAGCCTCGGCGGCGCTCACTCCGGCGGCAAGCGGGGCAGTGACGGTGCAGAGCGTCCAGCCGTCGCGGTCGACGAGCGTCAGGCTGAGCGGATAGCTCGCCCAGGCCTCACCCTCGGACCCGGCGGCTTCGCTGCTGCGGCGAAAGCCATGAGCGGTCGCGGCGCTGCGCTGCGCGGCTGCATCGCTGCCACCCACGACGCACACGCGCGCGAACGCGTTGGTCAGCGCGGGGAGCGTGGCAACCGGCGACAAGCGCCGCACTTCTGCGCCGGCGGGGACGGCGGCGAGCGCCGCGGCGACGAGGACTGCGCGCATCACAGCCGCTCTGAAACCGAATAGCGCGGCGCGCGCGTCATCATCGTGTCCCAGTCATCGGGTTTGGTCGTGGACGACAGGCGCTTAGGCAAGGCCCGTCTCCCCGGACGCTGCCGCGCGCGCATCGTCGCACGAGTCCGCGATCGCGACCGTCTCGGAACCGAAGCCGCTCAGCCGAGCATCCGGGATGCGCCGGGCTAGCGCTGCCGCCCACGCGGTGACGTCGCCGCCGTAGCTCGGCTCGCAGCCGTCAGCGGGCACGATGCGCTCAGGGATCGTCACGCCGCCTGCTTCACCGCCGCGACGATCTTGCGCGCGGCGTCGCCCAGGTCGTCGGCGCTGGTGATCGCAAGGCCGCTGTCGGCGAGGATGCGCTTGCCGAGCTCGACATTCGTCCCCTCCAGCCGCACCACGAGCGGGACATGCAGCGCCACCTCGCGCGCGGCTGCGATGATGCCTTCGGCGATAATATCGCAACGCATGATGCCGCCGAAGATGTTCACCAGTATGCCTTTGACCGCCGCGTCCTTCAGGATCAGCTTGAACGCGGCGGTCACCTTTTCCTTGGAAGCACCGCCCCCGACATCGAGGAAGTTGGCAGGCTCGGCTCCGTTCAGCTTGATGATGTCCATCGTCGCCATCGCGAGGCCCGCGCCGTTCACCAGGCAGCCGATATTGCCATCGAGCTTGATGAACGCGAGATCATATTGGCTCGCCTCAACCTCGGCCGGGTCCTCTTCGGTGAGGTCGCGCAGATCGGCGAGTTCGGGATGGCGGTAGGCGGCGTTGTCGTCGAAGCCGACCTTGGCGTCCAGCACCATCAGCTTGCCGTCGTCGGTTACCGCGAGCGGATTGACTTCAATCTGGCTCGCGTCGGTGCCTATGAACGCCGCATACAGCGTCCGGACGACCGTCTCGCACTGTTTGGCAAGCTCGCCCGAAAGGCCCAGCGCTGCGGCGACCGCGCGCCCGTGCCATGGCTGGATACCGCTCGCTGGATCGATGGTAATCGTGTGGATCGAGTCCGGCTGTTCATGCGCGACCTGCTCGATGTCCATGCCGCCCTGCGGGCTGGCGACAAGCGCGATCCGCCCGCTGCCGCGATCGACAAGCAGCGCAAGGTAGAATTCGTGCGCGATGTCGACCCCGTCGGTGACGTAAAGCCGCTGCACCTGCTTGCCCGCCGGGCCGGTCTGCACGGTCACCAGCGTGTTCCCCAGCATCTCGGCGGCGGCCATTCCGACCTCCTCGGCCGACTTCGCCAGCCGCACGCCGCCCTTGGCGCCCTCGGGCAGCTCCTTGAACCGCCCCTTGCCGCGACCGCCCGCGTGGATCTGCGCCTTCACCACGTAGAGCGGCCCGGGAAGCCGCCCGGCAGCGGCCACGGCCTCGTCAGCGCTCCAGGCGGCATAGCCCTGCGGCACCGGCACGCCGAACTTCGCCAGCAGCTCTTTCGCCTGATATTCGTGGATGTTCATTGGATCGCTTCCCGAAAGGGCTTGATGACCTGCGTCGCTCCGGAACGTCGACCGCTTTCCGGGCCTTCACCGTAGAGCACCGGAGCGCCAGCCTCCCCGGCAGCTTCGATGATGGCGGCGTCCCGATAGCTGATGCGGTCTCGCTCGGCGACCTCCGTTTCGCGCGGAGCCGGCTTCGGCGCGAGTGCGATGACTGGACGGTGACCGCTGCGCGCATTGACAGCATCCGCTCGCGCGGGCGGATCGTCCAGCTCCAGCGACGGCGTCGTCATGCGGCGGCTCCTTCGCTCGCAGCGATATGCTGCGGCGCGGCAGGCAGGCAAGCGGTGCGCAGGCCAAGCTTCCCGAACAGCGCGGCGTCCCGGTCCAGTCCGGGGTTGGCGGCGGTCAGCAGGCGGTCGCCCGCGAAGATCGAGTTGGCGCCAGCGAGAAACGCGAGCGCCTGGAGCTCGTCGCTCATCGCCTCGCGGCCGGCCGACAGGCGAATGACTGCGCGCGGCATGGTGATGCGCGCGGCAGCGACGGTGCGGACGAATTCGATGCCGTCGACCGGCGCGGCGTCGGCGAGCGGGGTGCCGGGCTGTGGCATCAGCGCGTTGAGCGGCACCGACTGCGGCGGCTCGGGGAGCGTGGCGAGCGTGTGGACGAGGTCGACCCGGTCCTCGCGCGTCTCGCCCAGCCCCAGGATGCCGCCGCAGCATGTCGCCATGCCACTCTCGCGCACGATCCGCAGCGTCTCCAGGCGCTCGGCATAGCTGCGCGTGGTGACGACCGTGTCGTAATGCGCCTCCGACGTATCCAGATTGTGGTTGTAGTAGTCCAGCCCGGCATCGGCCAAGCGGCGGCCCTGTTCGGGGGTGAGCATGCCGAGCGTCATGCAGGTTTCGAGGCTCAGCGCCTTCACGCCGGCGATGATCGCCTCCAACGCGGGAAGGTCGCGGTCTTTCGGCGATCGCCATGCCGCGCCCATGCAGAAGCGCGTCGCTCCGCCCGCTTTCGCCGCGCGCGCGGCTGCCAAAACCGCGCTGATGTCCATCAATTTCCCGGCTTTCACTCCCGTTTCGAAGCGCGCGGACTGGGCGCAGTAGCCGCAATCCTCCGGGCAGCCGCCGGTCTTGATCGAAAGGAGCTGCGCGCGCTCGATCGTGGCGGGGTCATGGTGCGCGCGGTGGACCTGCATGGCGCGAAACATGAGCTCGGTGAAGGGCAGATCGAAAAGCGCGGCGACCTCCGCGCGGATCCAGCTGGGCATGGGATGCGAATGGCGTCAGCGCTCTGCGCGCGTCAATGGCGGCGCTTGCCCCGAATGCGCGTTATGGTGCGGCGATGACCGACTTCCTCCGCCGCCTCCGCTCCCGCTCATGGTTCAACCGCCACGCCGCCCCCGACATGACGGCGCTCTATGTGGAGCACTACCTGAACTATGGCCTGACGCTCGACGAGTTGCGCAGCGGCGCGCCGATCATCGGCATCGCGCAGACCGGCAGCGACCTGACGCCGTGCAACCGGCACCATCGCATCCTCGCCGAGCGCGTCCGTGAGGGTATCCGCACCGCTGGCGGGATCGCGATGGAGTTCCCGATCCACACAATCCAGGAAACCGGCAAGCGGCCGACACCGATGCTCGACCGCAACCTGATGTACCTCAGCTGCGTCGAGATGCTGTACGGCTACCCGCTCGACGGCGTGGTGCTGACGATCGGCTGCGACAAGACCACACCCGCGCAGCTGATGGCCGCCGCCACGGTCGACATCCCCGCCATCGCGCTCTCGGTCGGGCCGATGCTCTCCGGCTGGCACGAGGGCAAGCGCATCGGCACAGGCACGATCATCTGGCGTGCGCGGCAGATGCTTGCGGCGGGCGAGATCGACGAGCGCGGCTTCATCGAGCTCGTTGCGCGGTCGACGCCGTCGCCCGGCTGGTGCAACACGATGGGGACCGCGACGACGATGAACAGCCTGTGCGAGGCGCTGGGCATGTCGCTGCCAGGCTCGGCGGTCATCCCCGCGGTGCTCGCCGAACGCTCGGCAATGGCCTATGCGACGGGTTTGCGGATCGTCGAGATGGTGCGCGAGGATCTGCGTCCGTCGCACATCCTGAAACGAGCAAACTTTCTCAACGCGATCGTCACCAATTCGGCGCTGGGCGGATCGACCAACGCCCCGATCCACCTTGCCGCGATTGCACGCCACGCGGGAGTTGAGCTGAGCATGGAGGATTGGCAGCAGAACGGGCTGGACGTGCCGCTGCTTGTCAACCTGCAGCCCGCGGGCGAGTATCTCGGCGAGGATTTCCACCGCGCAGGCGGCGTGCCGACGGTGATGGCCGAGCTGCTGCGCGCAGGACTGCTCGATGGCGGAACATTGTCGGTCAGCGGGCGCACACTCGTCGACAATCTGGCCGACGCGCGCGGGCCCGATGGCGAGGTCATCCGGCCGCTGACCCGACCGCTAGCGGAGAAGGCGGGCTTCGTGGTGCTTAGCGGCAACCTGTTCGACGCCGCGCTCATGAAGACGAGCGTCATCAAGGCCGAGTTCCGCGACCGCTATCTTTCCAACCCCGACGACCCCGACGCGTTCGAGGGCACGGCCTTCGTGTTCGATGGACCCGAGGACTACCATCGCCGCATCGACATGCCGGGGCTCGGCATCGACGACCGATCTGTCCTCGTCATTCGCGGCTGCGGGCCGGTCGGCTATCCCGGCGCGCCCGAGGTGGTGAACATGCGCCCGCCCGCGGCGCTGATCGAGCAGGGCATCCACGATCTGCCGTGCATCGGCGACGGGCGCCAGTCGGGCACGTCGGGCTCGCCCTCGATCCTCAACGCCTCGCCCGAAGCGGCGATAGGCGGGGGACTGGCGCTGCTACGCACCGGTGACCGCGTGCGTGTCGACCTGCGCGCGCGCCGCTGCGACGCGCTGGTGCCTCCCGACGAGTGGGAGCGTCGGCGCGGGGAGCTGCACGCGAGCGGCGGCTTCCCGATTCCGCCCAGCCAGACGCCTTGGCAGGAGATCTACCGCCGCAATGTCGGCCAGATGAGCCACGGAGCCATCCTGGAGGGCGCGGAGCAATTCCAGCGCGTCGACGAAAGCGCCGGACTGCCGCGCGACAGCCACTGAACGTGACCGCCCGACTGCTCGTTGCAGTATCGCCGCGCGTGTCAGTGGCGGCGGAGCATCGGGCGAGCGGCTTCTAGGCCGAACAGAGACAGCGCAGCCAACGCCGGAGTCGGCGTCGGGGTCGGCGAGCGCAGCGTGTCGGCGAAATGACGCCGGGCCCCTTCACCACAAGAAGGCGTTTGCCGGAATGTTGCCCACGATGTGGAAGCCCTTGGACTCCTCAACGTCGTGCTCCGCTGACAGCGTGGGCTGACCGGGGTACAGCCCGGCCCACAGCAAGGAGAGGCGGCGTGATCGAACTCGTCATCGACAAGCGCGGGCACGATTTGGGCGGCGGTTTCGCTGTCGGGCGCGTGCTGCCGTTCCGGGTTCGGCGGAGCGTAGGCCCGTTCGAGTTCTTCGATCATATGGGGCCGGTCGATCTGGCGCACGGAATCCCGCGCTCGCTCGACGTTCGGCCGCATCCGCACATCGGCCTCGCGACCGTCACCTACTTGTTTTCGGGCGCGCTGACGCATCGCGATTCCTTGGGCGTGAACCAGGAAATCCTGCCCGGCGCGGTCAACTGGATGGTAGCTGGACGCGGCATCACTCACTCCGAACGGTTCGAGCGTGCGCGGTCCGAAGGCGCGCACATGCATGGGATTCAGTCGTGGGTGGCGCTGCCCGCCGAAGACGAGGAAATAGCCCCCGCCTTCCATCACGTGTCTGGCCGCGAGCTAACCGCGTGGGAGGAACCGGGTGTGCGCGGGCGGCTGATCGCTGGCGAGGCCGAGGGGATGCGTGCGGGCGTGCCGGTGCGCAGCCCGACGCTCTACATGCACTGGATAATGAACGCGGGCGCGCGGCGGCTGCTCCCTGCCGAGCATCAGGAGCGCGCGGTCTACGTCGCAGACGGCGCAGTCGAGCTCGCAGGGCAGCGGCTGGTCGCCGGGCAGATGGCGGTGCTCGCGTCCGGGCACGGCGTGTCTGTGCTGGCCGACAGCCCGGCGGTGGTGATGGCGCTGGGCGGCGCACCATTGGGGGGAGCGGTTCATCTGGTGGAACTTCGTCAGCTCGCGCCGTGACCGGATCGAGCAGGCCAAGGCCGACTGGGCCGAGGGGCGCATGAAACTGCCGGACGAGGACAATCAGGAATTCACCCCGCTGCCCGAAAAGCCCGCCACGATCGCGCCCGAGCCGCAGGCCATCAGCTGAGGCGGTAACGCCACTGCCCTCCCCCGCGGCGACTGGACGGCGCGCTGCGCGACCCGCCTCAGTCTCGCGGCCTCTCCCCCGATGTCAGAGGCAGCGTCGGCGCGTTCCTCGGCCTCTCCCTTCGGGGAGAGAACAGCAGAGCTTGGCCCGGAACGGCCCAGCGCAGCTTTGAGAGGGCCTCGCACGGAGTTCTGAGCAGTTCACGCCCGATGGGGCCGCACCTCGACAGACTTGATATTCACGAACGCCCGGATCCCCTGCACCGACAGCTCGCGCCCGATGCCCGAAGCCTTCACGCCGCCGAATGGCAGGCGCGGGTCACTGCGGACGTTGGTGTTGACGACAACCATCCCCGATTGCACCCGCCGCGCGGCGATGCGGCGGCCGCGGTCGATGTCCGGCGTCAGCACGCCGCCGCCGAGACCGAACTCGCTCTCGTTCGCGAGCTGGATCGCATGGCTCTCGTCATCGGCGACGATTAGTGCGCCGACCGGCCCGAACGTCTCCTCGTCGAAGGCGGCCATGCCGGGCTCGACTCGCGCCAGCAGAGTTGCCGGATACCATGCGCCGGGGCGATCGGGCACCGCGCCGCCGACTAGGCAGCGCGCGCCCGCTGCGACGCTCCGTTCCACCTGGCCGTGCAGCTCGTCGCGCGCCTCCACGCTCACCATCGGCCCGAGCTTGCTCGACGGATCGTGCGGATCGCCCGGCGTCAATGCCCGGAAGCGATCAGTCAGAGCGACTTCCAGCGCCTCGACGACCGGCCGCAGCGCAATGAAACGCTTGCCCGCGATGCAGCTCTGCCCAGCGTTCAGCATGCGGGCGCGCGTCAGGATGTCGGCGGCGACGGCGATGTCGGCATCCTCCAGCACGATATAGGGGTCGCTGCCGCCCAGTTCGAGTACGCAGGGCTTCAGCGCCTGGCCCGCAGCGCTCGCCACCGAGCGGCCCGCCGCAACCGATCCAGTCAGCGTCACGCCCGCTACCCGCCGGTCGGCGATGATTCCGGCGACCGGGTCCGATCGGATCAGAAGCGTCGTGAACACACCCGGCGGCGCGCCCGCGTCGCGGAACAGCTCCTCCAGCGCGATTGCCGAGCCGGGGACGTTCGATGCGTGCTTCAACAGCATCACGTTCCCCGCCATCAGCGCGGGGGCTGCCGCGCGGATCGCCTGCCAGAGGGGGAAGTTCCACGGCATGACCGCCAGCACCGCCCCAAGCGGGTTGTGGGTGACGAACGCCTCGACGCCGTCGTCGAACGGCACCGGCTCGTCGGCCAGCATCGCGGCGGCGTAGGTCGCGTAATATTCGCAGCCGTGCGCGCATTTCTCAACCTCGGCGAGCCCCTCGGAGCGGAGCTTGCCCATCTCGTCGGTCATCTGCCGCGCAAGTTCGTCCTTCCGCTCGCGCAGTGCCGCCGCCACGCCGCGCAGCACCGCGGCGCGTTCCTCGAAGCTGCGCTCGGCCCAGGCTGGGAAGGCGCTGGCGGCCCCGGCAAGTGCGCGCTCGATGTCGGCGGGGCCATGGCCTTCGAACGAGCGAAGCTCCTCGCCGGTGGCGGGGCTGGTGACGGCGAAACGGGGCGGGGTAGATTGCTGCACGGGGCGGAAACTCCTAGCGGTCGCGGCGGGGTCCTACATGCGGAACGTGCCGAAGCGGGTCTCCCTGATCGGCGCCTGGAGCGCGGCGGTTAGTGACAGGACGAGCACTTGCCGCGTGTCGGCGGGGTCGATCACACCGTCGTCCCACAAGCGGGCGCTACTGTAGTAGGGATGGCCCTGCCGCTCATAATCGGCGCGGATTGGGGCCTTGAACGCTTCCTCCTCGGCGCGGCTGGCGAAGCCGCCAGTCTTAACTGTCGCCAGCACCGATGCGGCCTGCTCGCCGCCCATCACGCTGATGCGCGCATTCGGCCACATCCACAGGAAGCGGGGCGAGTAGGCACGGCCGCACATGCCGTAATTGCCCGCGCCGAAGCTGCCGCCAATGACCAGCGTCACCTTCGGGACAGCGGCGCAGGCGACCGCCGTCACCAGCTTTGCACCGTTCTTGGCGATGCCCTCGTTCTCGTATTTGCGGCCCACCATGAAGCCGCTGATATTCTGCAGGAAAACCAACGGAACGCGGCGCTGGCAGCACAGCTCGATGAAGTGCGCGCCCTTCAAGGCGGACTCGCTGAACAGGATGCCATTGTTCGCGATCACACCGACTGGGATGCCGCTCATGTGGCCGAAGCCGGTGACCAATGTCTCGCCGTAGAGCGGCTTGAACTCGTCGAACTCGGAGCCGTCGAGGATGCGCGCGAGCACCTCGCGCACGTCGGTCGGGTGGCGCGTGTCGGCGGGGATAAGGCCGTAGAGCTCATCCGCCGGGTAGAGCGGGTCGCGCGCCTCGCGGATCGCAATGCCCGGCGCTTCAGGCGGCGGCAGCGTAGCGACGGCAGCGCGGGCGAGATCCAGCGCGTGTGCGTCGTCCTCGGCCAGATGGTCGACGACGCCCGACAGGCGCGCATGGACATCGCCGCCGCCAAGCGCCTCGGCGGTCACGTCCTCGCCCGTCGCGGCTTTCACCAGCGGCGGGCCGCCCAGGAAGATGGTGCCCTGTTCGCGCACGATGATCGACTGGTCGCTCATCGCGGGCACGTAGGCGCCGCCAGCGGTGCAGCTGCCCATCACAACCGCGATCTGCGCGATGCCCTCGGCGCTCATTGTTGCCTGGTTGTAGAAGATGCGGCCGAAGTGGTCGCGATCGGGAAAGACCTCGTCCTGCCGCGGCAGGTTGGCACCGCCCGAATCGACCAGATAGACGCACGGCAGCTTGTTCTGGCGGGCGATTTCCTGCGCTCGCAGGTGCTTCTTGACCGTCAGCGGATAGTAGCTGCCGCCCTTCACCGTCGGATCGTTCGCCGCGATCACGCACAGCCGTCCGCTGACTTGGCCGATACCCGCGATCATGCCCGCGGCTGGCACGTCCTCGTCGCCATAGACCTGGTAGGCGGCGAGCTGCGACAGCTCCAAAAACGCCGTTCCGGGGTCCAGAAGCCGCTCGACCCGGTGGCGTGGCAACAGTTTCCCGCGCTCGACATGGCGCTGGCGCGAGCGTTCCGGCCCGCCTTGCGCGACTTTCGTGACCAACGCTCTGAGATCGGCCGTCTGCGCACGGGCGCGTTCGGCATTGGGCTTGGCGTCGGGTTGTGCGGAGAGCGGCTGGCCGATGGTGGGCATGGATGGCGGTTAGCGCTCGCGGCGAGGGGGGTCCAGCGCCGGGCTGGGTGCCCTCCCGTCAGCCGCTCCCCGCCCGACCGCATCACCCCGGATCACGTCCGGCGCGACGGTCTAAAGCTTGGTCACTACCGCTCCACGCACAAGGCGACGCCCATGCCGCCGCCGATGCACAGCGTGGCGAGGCCCTTCTTCGCGTCGCGGCGGCCCATTTCGTAGAGCAGCGTCGTCAGGATGCGCGCGCCCGATGCGCCGATCGGGTGGCCGATCGCAATCGCACCGCCGTTGACATTGGTGCGCTCGGGATCGAAGCCCAGCTCCTTCGAAACGCTGCACGCCTGCGCGGCGAACGCTTCGTTCGATTCGACGAGGTCCAAGTCCGCCACGCGCCAGCCCGCCTTCTCCAGCGCCTTGCGGCTGGCAGGGACGGGGCCGATGCCCATGATCGCCGGGTCGACGCCTGCGGTTGCCCAGCTGGCAATGCGCGCCAGCGGCGTGATCCCGCGCCGCGCCGCCTCGTCGGCGGTCATCAGCACGATGGCGGCGGCACCGTCGTTGATGCCGCTGGCATTGGCAGCGGTCACGGTGCCGTCCTTCTTGAACGCGGGTTTCAGGCCGCCGATCGCTTCCGCCGTGACGCCGTCGCGGATATATTCGTCGGTGTCGACGATCGTGTCGCCCTTGCGGCCCTTCACCGTTACCGGTGCGATCTCGTCCCTGAAGCGGCCCTCGGCGCGGGCCCTCGACGCTTTCTGCTGTGACGATGCGGCGAACTCGTCTTGTTGCTGGCGCGTCACCTGATAGCGCTCGGCCAGGTTCTCGGCGGTGATGCCCATGTGGAAGCCGTGGAAGGCGTCGATCAGCCCGTCCTTCAACATCGTGTCGACCATTTCCAGCGTGCCCATCTTGGTGCCGCTGCGGAGGTAGGCGGCGTGGGGGGCCATCGACATGGATTCCTGCCCGCCCGCGACGACGATCTTCGCGTCGCCGGTCATGATCTGCTGCCAGCCGAGCGCCACCGCGCGCAGGCCGCTGCCGCAGAGCTGGTTGATGCCGAAGGCGGTCACGTCCTGCGGCACGCCCGCGGCCATCGCGGCTTGACGCGCGGGATTCTGGCCCTGCGCTGCCGAAAGGATCTGGCCAAGGATCACCTCGCTGACTTCGGCACCCTCGACGCGCGCGTCGGCGAGCGCGGCCTTGATCGCGGAGGTGCCGAGCGCGTGGGCTGGCACGCTCGCAAATGCTCCGTTGAAGCTGCCAACGGGCGTGCGGCGTGCTGCCGCGATCACGATGTCGGTCATAGGGATTTCGGTCCTTTCGTGGGTGATCCGCTGCTAATCCGGAGCGGTCGCGCGCTCAAGCTTCCGGTCTTAATGTTAAATATTCGCAAGCACGGGGGAATGTGGCAGGATCTGCGTAGCGCGGACGCGCCGGACGTGCCACGATCAAAGGGAAACAGGTTCCCCCGACCATGACTGCAACAGAACCTTTCGCCTCAAGCCCGGCTACAGCGCCTCCGCAGCGGGATGCGATCACTCCAGCCGATTACGCAGCGCTCGCCGGGTTTCGGTACCAGTTGCGCGTGTTTCTGCACAATATCTACGCAGCGTCGGAGGCGAACGGGCTGACGCCGCAGCAACACCAGGCGTTGCTTGCCATCCGCGGGCGGTCGGCGCCCGGTGCTACGATCGGGTGGATCGGCGAGCAGCTGCTGATCCAGCCCAACAGCGCGTCCGAACTCGTCAGCCGCCTGGAGGCGCTGGGCTATGTTCGCCGCACGACGCCCGACGATGACCGCCGCCGCGCGGTGCTGACCCTGACGCCCGAGGGCTGCGAGGTGCTGGAGCGCATCACCGCGAGCCACAAGGAATTGGTCGTCAAGCTGAAACCGATGCTGTTCCAGCTGCTGCAGTCGCTCGACTAAGCCGGGCCTCAGGCCCGGTGGTAGGGGTGACCCGACAGGATGCTGACCGCGCGGTAGAGCTGCTCGGCGAGCATCGCGCGGGCCAAGAGATGCGGCCAGGTCCATGCGCCGAAACTCAGCAGCAGGTCGGCGCGCGCGCGCGTCTCGCCATCATGCCCGTCGGCCGCGCCCAGCAGGAACTGCGCCTCGCGTATGC
Source organism: Sphingomonadaceae bacterium (assembly GCA_032249695.1). Lineage (GTDB taxonomy): Bacteria > Pseudomonadota > Alphaproteobacteria > Sphingomonadales > Sphingomonadaceae > JAVVHE01. The sequence goes on from JAVVHE010000030.1 coordinate 13,499, forward strand.
CCTCCTCGCGCCAGCGGCCCAGCCGGTCGGCGAATGCGGCCGAGGCAAGCGCGGTGCCGCGCTCATCGAGCACCACGCGCACCGACCTTGGCGGAGCGGGCGGGAAGGGGGCGGTATCGCCAAGCTCGGTCACCGCCGTCTGCCACGCGATGCGGCCGAGATAGCGTTCGGCAAGCTCCGCCTCGGGCCCGCGCCCGATGCGGCCGCGCGCGATGATGTGCAGCTTCAGCGCACCGTATCCGGCCGCATCGCCGCCGCGGCGGGCGGGTCCATCATCCACATGCGCTCAAGATTGTAGAAGGTCCGGACCTCGGGCCGAAACAGGTGGACGATGACGTCGCCTGCATCGAGCAGCACCCAGTCCGATGCGGTCAGCCCCTCCAGCCGCGCAACGCGGCCGGTCGCCTCGCGTACCTTCTCGGCGAGCTTCTGCGCCATCGAGGCAACCTGCCTGGTCGAACGGCCGCTGGCGATCACCATGAAGTCGGCGATGCTCGTCTTGCCCTCCAGATCGATCGAGACGACGTCCTGCGCCTGATCGTCCTCCAGGCTTTGCAGCACGAGGTTCAGCAGGCCGCGCGGGGCGGCATTGTGGGTTTCGGTCAAGCGTCCCTGTCCAGATAGGCAGCCGCCCAACGGGGATCGGCCGCGCGGATGGCGGTTGCGGAAGTCGGGTCCAGCCGGATCGGCAGCAGCGTGATGGCAGGCGGTCTCCAACTCGGCCACGTCCGCGCCTGCCTTGGGTGGTGCCGGAAGCGGCGCAGCCACGCCATGGCGCGCGCGGTCATGGCGTCGCCAATGTAGCCCGGCCGCGCCAGGACGGCAATCGGCACGATCCGCGCCAGATCTCGCCACCGCTCCCACCGATCGAAATGCACCAGGTTGTCGGCGCCCATCAGCCAGATGAAGCGGATCTGCGGGAAGCGTGTCGTCAGCTGCGCGACGGTATCGGCGGTGTAGCGCGTGCCCAACCGTCGCTCGATCCCCGTGACGCGGATCCGCGGCGTTCCGCGCGCGGCGCGGCGGGCGCTCGCGTGGCGCGCGGCAAACGGCGCCATGCCGTCCGCGCTTTTCAGCGGATTGCCCGGCGAGACCAGCCACCACAATTCATCGAGATCGAGCAGCCGGATCGCCTGCCGGCTGATATGCGCGTGCCCGCGATGCGCCGGGTTGAACGATCCGCCGAGCAGACCGACGCGGCGTTTGGCGGTCTGGGCGGCGGGCGCAAGCACTGGCGTGCAGAAAGGGCGCGGCCTTTCGGGCTGTCAACCTGCGGCGGCACGGCCGATTGTTTCGCGTGCGGACAACGCGATGGCGCGCCGGCGCGGGTTGCGCTTCGGCGGCCGTTGCGCTTCAGTATGAATGACGGGACTGGAGGGGCTTGCGCTGGAGACCGGATTGCACGCGCCACACCCCCTTGCGCACGCTCCACAGGTCAACCCGATCACGTCCCGCGCGGCGTTTGAGGCTGCGCGCGCGGCTGTCGCGGCCGATCCGGGTGGGTATCACGGCGCAATCGCAGCGCGGAACTGCCACTGGTTCGTCGCCGATGCGGGTCTCCAAGGCGCGTGGCTCAGCAATGCCGACGGCGTTTGGGAGGGCTGGGACGCTCATACCGCCGAGCCGCTTCGCATCGAGCGGCCCGACGGCTGGGCCCCGTGGAGGCAGGCGTTCGACGCCAGCGATCCGCCGTTCTTCCGCTGGTTCGTCGGCGGCCGCACCAACGCTGCGTTCAACGAGGTCGACCGTTGGGTGCTGGCGGGGCATGGCGCGGACACCGCGCTGATCTTCGAAGGCGACCGCTTCGATCTGGCAGCCGATGGCGGCCGCGGCGCTCCGGTCGATGAACGCCGTGTCAGCCGCCGAGTGCTGCTTGCCGAGAGCGTCTGCGCCGCGGTCGCGCTGCGGCGGCTGGGGCTGCAGGCGGGCGACCGCATCGCGTTCAACATGCCGTCGATCCCCGAGCAGATTGTCTGGACCGAGGGCGCCAAGCGCGCGGGCATTCTCTACACTGCGGTGTTCGGCGGCTTCAGCGACAAGACGCTTTCCGACCGGATCGCCGATTGCGGCGCGCGCGTGGTGCTGACGGCGGACGGCAGCTACCGGAACGCGCAGGTCGCGCCGTTCAAGGCGGCCTATACCGATCCAGCGCTCGACAATTTCGTGAGCGTGGCCGTTGCGCTCAGCTGCGTGGCAGCGGCCGACAGCGGGCTTGGCGAGGATGGCCGCGCGGTGGTCTTGGACGCGGTGCGCGAGGCGCTGGCGGGCGAATTGACCGTCGAACGGTCCGAGGTGATGCGCGGCGTCGGGCGCGGGCTGGCTGCGCTGACGAAAGACGGGCGGATCGAGCCTGGCGAGGCGGCGCGGGCGCGCGTGTCGATCGCCGAGGCGCTGGTCAGCGCGCCGCCGCGCGTGGAAACGGTCATCGTCGTGCGCC
>JAVVHE010000031.1:0-13651 GCA_032249695.1 Sphingomonadaceae bacterium
CGCCTCGGGGCCGATCTTCTCGTAATGGGGACCTATCGGCACAACCAGTTCATCGAATGGCTGCTGGGCGGAACGACGAGGCATGTGCTTGCCCGTTTTGACCTTCCGCTGTTCCTCGCCCAGTAGACGAATGGGTCTTTTCGATGCTCTGCTGGTTCCGCTGCTGATGTTGTCTATTATCGTCGCCCCACTCTAGGCTGCCTCTCGGGAGACGCGACGGAAAAGAACTTGAGCGGAACGATCGCTCTCTCCCAAGGTTAGTCCTGTCGAAGTCTCGGCAGGCTTTGAACATCGCTGGACGGGGATGGAGTCCCCCACAACCGCCGAAAGGCTGATGACTCCTACCGCGTGATCGCGGTGGGAGTGTGTCTTCACCGCGCGAGCCGCCGTAGCGGCCCGAGTTTGACACACGCGAGCGCGGCTTCGGCCGTGCGTGCGGAGACGGTGGTATGACGCATGTCTGGGCGGTCGCCGCGTTGTGGTTGGGCTTGGCGCTGGTCGCCACCCTGCTGTCGATCTGGTTGAAGATCGCCACCGCGCTGTCCGAGATCGTCGTCGGGACGATCGCGCAGCTCGTCATTGGCGCCGTGGTCGGCGCCACCGTGCTCGGGACGCAGGAGAGCTGGGTCACGTTCCTGTCCGGTGCCGGCGCAATCGTGCTGACGTTCCTCGCCGGCGCCGAACTCGATCCGAAAGTTTTTCGCGCCAAGTGGCGGGAGGCAGGCGCGGTCGGGCTCGCGGGCTTTTCGGCACCCTTCGTCGGCTGCACGCTTCTTGCCATCTATGCGCTCGGCTGGAGCCTCAAGGCCGGGCTGCTCGCCGGCGTCGCCATGTCCACGACGTCCGTGGCCGTCGTTTATGCCGTCATGCTCGAGTTCGGGTTGAACCGAACCGAATATGGCCAGACCCTGCTGGCGGCTTGCTTCGTCAACGATCTGGTGACGGTGCTGGCGCTCGGTGTGATCTTTGCGCCGTTCACGGTGAAAACGCTCGTTTTTGCCGGGGTTGCCGCCATCGTGTTCTTCATCCTGCCCTGGCTCACACCGCGGTTCTTCAAAGCTTATGGTGATCGCCCGTCGGAGCTCGAAGCCAAGTTCTTGCTGCTCGCATTGTTCGGGCTGGGGGCGCTGGCGAGCTGGGCGGAGAGCGAGGCGGTGCTTCCCGCTTACCTGGTCGGAATGGTGCTCGCCGGCACCGTCGGCAAGGACCATGCGCTGATCCGGCGCCTGCGGACGCTCACCTTCGGGCTGCTGACGCCCTTCTACTTCATCCGCGCCGGATCGTTCGTGTCACTGCCTGCGCTGTTCGCGGCGCCGCTCGGCTTCGTAGTCCTGCTGCTCGGCAAGATGGGAACCAAGGTAGCGGGGGTCTATCCGCTCACGCGCTGGTATAAATCGCCTGGGAAGGAGGCGGCCTATACGACCCTGCTAATGTCGACCGGGCTCACGTTCGGCACGATCTCGGCGCTGTTCGGCCTTTCGCATAAGGTCATCAACCAAGGCCAATATTCGGTGCTGGTCGCCTGCGTCATCGGCTCGGCGATCGTGCCGACATTGATCGCCAACGCCTTTTACCTGCCGCGCCACCTGCTCCCGCCCGAGGAGCCGCTGCTCGATGCCGATGTCACTCCGGCCGGCCGCTCGGCGGCAGCGGTCTCAAGAGTCCGGGCATGAGCCGCCGGGTCGCCCTCAATATCCGCCGCGTAGTGCTGGACGTCGACAAGGCGCTTAAGGTGCCGGCGTTGAACGAGATCGCCGCGGCCATCCACGCGACCACCGGGGTGGAGGCGTTCAATATAACCGTCACCGAGGTCGATCAGGAAACCATCGGAACTAGCATCACCGTTGAAGGCGAGGACATCGATTATAACGCGCTGGTGAGCGCGATCGAGGGGAGCGGCGCGGTCGTCCACAGCCTCGATCAGATCGCCTGCGGGAAACGGATCGTCGAATATGTCCCGCGCGCGCGATGACCTTCCAGTCCTGGATCGCGAGTTCGCGGAACCGGCTCGACATCGTGGCGGGGCTGGTCGACGGTATCCTGAATGCGCTGACGCTCGCGGCAGGCAAGCTGCTCAAAGGCGGAGGTGCGGACCTCTCTTTGGTCGTGCGGGTCGCCACCGCGACCGCGCTGACCACCGTCTTCGTGTTTTTCATGGCGCACTATGCGGAGGAACGGGCGGAACTCGCGCGCGCCGAAAAGCAGCTCAATCTCACCTCGCATGGGAAGCTCGCAGCATCCCGCCTTGGCCGACGCGCCTTGCTGGAGGCGCTTGGCGGCGCGCTGCTCGCATCGGCCAGCGGCCTTGGCGGGGCGGTCCTCTCGCTGACGCTGTGCATCTGGTTTCCCGAGCCGCGCTGGCTGGGGCTCCTCGGCGACATTCTCCTGCTCGGCGTGCTCGGGACGGTGCTCGCCAAGAGCTTTCACGGATCGGCGCTGTTTTGGGCGCTCGCGATCATGGCCGGCGGTGCGGTGCTCACATTCGTCGGCGTGAAGATCGACGTGGCCGGGTGACGCCGGCGACCAGGAGGAAGGAGGTGTGTCATGTTCCACCGCATCGTCCATGCCAATGACGGCACGACAAATGCGTTCACGGCGCTTCGCACCGCGATCGACTTGGCGAAGCTCGCGCGAGCGACGCTTGACGTGATCTTCGTAGAGGAGATCTCGCCTCGGTCGGGGCTGATCGGCGAGGTGGCGGCGCACGAAGCGGACGAGCGCCGCCACATTCGGCAGCGAAGGGCGGCGGCCGAGAGAATGGCGGAGCGACACCAAGTCAAGGTCGAATCGCACGTTTTCACCGGCCATCCCGGTCAGCACATCGTCCAGTTCACCGCCGAGACCGATGCCGACCTCCTCGTGATCGGCGCAACCGAACATGCCGACCTGTGGGAGCGCATCTTCGGGCGCCGCTCGGATCGGATGACCCACAAGGTCGGCTGCTCCGTCCTCATCGTGCGCGAAGGGGGCCGCGATGCTGCGTGAGCTGGCCCGACGCATGATTCAGGTCGGGCGACTTACGGTACGGATCGGCGACGAGCCGTCCTTCACGGTCGGGACCGTGCCGATCGGCTCACCCGAGCTGGACGTGACGATCCGCCTCAGGAACCGCTGGATCGCCAATTTGCTCGCGCTCGACCCCGAATACCAGCTCGGTCCGACCTATATGGACGGCGACCTCACGATCGAGCGCGGGTCGATCGGGAGCTTCATGGAGCTGATCGGCCGGAACCTGGGCTTTCATCCCGGCGCCGGCGCGCTCGGAAAGGCGCGCGATCTGCTCGGGAGGCTTGTCGCGCGAACGAACTCGGCGGCGCTCGCCCGTCGCAACGTCGCTCACCACTATGACCTCTCCGAAGGATTCTTTCGCCTCTTACTCGACGATGACCTGCAATATAGCTGCGCCTATTTTGCCGAGCCCGGCATGACGCTGGAGCAGGCGCAGGCGACCAAAAAGGCGCATATCGCAGCCAAGCTCGACTTGGCGGCTAGACAACGGGTGCTGGACATCGGCTGCGGATGGGGCGGCCTTGCCCTGTCGCTGGCGAAGGCGGCCGACGTCAATGTGACCGGCATCACGCTTTCGGCCGAGCAACTCCGCATCGCGAGTGCGCGCGCGGCTGCGGAGGGCCTCGCGGATCGGGTGCATTTCGAGTTGGTGGACTACCGCACCGTGCGGGGCCGGTTCGACCGGATTGTGTCGGTAGGCATGTTCGAGCATGTCGGCCGCGAGTATCTTGGCGACTATTTCGGCGCGATCGACCGCCTGTTGGCGAACGACGGAGTTGCGTTGATCCATTTCATCGCCCGCAAGGACGCCGGCGCTGGCTCAGATCGCTGGACGCGCCGCTATATCTTTCCGGGCGGATATATCCCTTCCGTTTCGCAGGCCCTCGCCGCGCTTGAGCCGACCGGGCTGTGGCCCACTGATGCGGAAATGCTGCGGCTCCACTATGCGTCGACGTTGCGCTGCTGGCGCCAACGGGCATCCGCGCACCGGGCTGTCATCGAAGAGCTGTATGGCGCCCGCTTCTACCGCATGTGGGAGTATTATCTCGCCTCGTGCGAGATGAGTTTCCGTTTCAATGGGCTGATGGTGTTGCAACTCCAGATCGCGCGCGCCGTCGACACCCTGCCTATCACGAGGACTTACATGGCCGAGACCGAACAACGACTTCGCGCCGACATGCAGGCCGGGTTGCCTGCCGCGCTGGCATACGAAGCTGCGCTGGAAAAGGCCCGCCGATGCTGACCTATGCATGGATCGCCGCCGGCGGGGCCATCGGCACGCTTTTCCGCTACCAGATCAACCTCTTCTTCACCGCCCGCCTAGGCGAGGCGATGCCGTGGGGAACGATCATTATCAACATCACCGGGTCGTTCATCATCGGCCTGTTCGCGGCTCTGACCGAAACCGGAGGGCGACTTCCGGTTCCGCCCGACATTCGCGCCTTCATCCTGGTCGGGTTCTGCGGTGGTTATACGACCTTCTCTTCCTTCAGCCTCCAGACGCTCGCCCTGCTCCAAGCGGGCGAGCCCGGCCGCGCGCTCGGCAACGTGCTCTTGTCCGTAGCCGTCTGCCTCCTCGCCGTGTGGCTTGGCTTCGTGGGGCCGGCTGCGATCGCCCGACTCTTTAGAGGTTGACCAGATGAAGTTGCTTGCCGTCATCACCGAAGCCGCCACCACCCGCGCCTGTCTCGATGCCGCGGTGGCGGCCGCCCGCATCGACCTGGGGACCAGAGTTGAGGCGCTCCACGTCGTCGTCGATCCCGAACAGCTCGTCACATCGAGCGAGGAGGTGCAGATCCAGCGCTTACGGGAAACGCAAGAAGGCTCCGCCGAGCAACGTGCGCAGGCGGTCCATTCCGCCTTCGTCGCATGGAACCTGGGCGCGGATGAAAAGACGCCGCGGGTGGACTGGAACTCGATCGTCGGCAGTGAGGAAGAGACGCTGGCCCGCGAGGCACAAAGCGCCGATCTCGTCATTATCGCGCGCGGGCATGACCTGGACAGCACCGACGCCCAACACGCCGCCCTGCTCGCGACGGGCAAGCCGGTCCTGCTAGTGCCCGGCGATTGGCGGCCTCGCGGCCCTGCCCTGTCCCATATTGCCGTCGCGCTGAGCGACAGCCCGAAAACGGAGGACGCGATCAGGGGCGCGATGCCCTGGTTGCAGGCTGCCCAGCGGATTACAGCACTGCATATCGGCAGCAAGGATGACCTGGCGTCAGCACCCGTCCACCAGCTCCGCGATGCGGGCCTTGCCGCCGAGCTGCACATCGCCGCGCCGTCGGGCGGCAATCGCGGCGAGCAGATCGTCGCCGAGGCGAAGGGGATCGGCGCGGACGCGCTGGTCGCGGGCGCTTATGGCCACGGCCAACTTACCGAATGGCTTTTGGGCGGCACCACGCGCCATATGCTCGCCGCGGCCGAGCTGCCTTTGCTGTTGGCGCACTGAGCATGGCGGAGGTCCATGCCCGTCTGGTCCTCGCGCGTCACGGCGAGAGCGCGATCAATGCCGCAAACGTCTTTACCGGCTGGACCAACCCGCCGCTGACCGCGATCGGCCGCGACCAGGCGAGCCTTATCGCCCACCGGCTGATGGACGCCAAGCTCTATCCCGACCGGATATTCTCCTCGCCGCTCGACCGCTGCAACGAGACGGTCGCTATCATCCTGAGCGTCATGGGCGCGCCCGACGTGTCGGCGACGCGCAACCTGGCCCTCAACGAACGGGACTATGGCGCGCTGACTGGCCGCAACAAGGATGATGCCGCGGCCGAATATGGCGCCGAGCAGGTCCGGCTGTGGCGCCGGTCCTATGCCGTCGCCCCGCCCCAGGGCGAAAGCTTGCGCGACACGGCCGCGCGCGTGCTCGCCTATTATGTGCGGACGATCCTGCCGGCGACGATGGTGGGCGGCACGAGCTTGGTCGTCTCTCATGGCAACGCGCTTCGCGGCCTGGTGATGGCGCTGGACGGCATGGGTGAGGCCGAGATCGAGGCGTTCGACCTCTCGACTGGCGCCACCATTCTCTACGAGCTTGGACCGACAACCGGGATCGTCGGCCGCTCGGTCCTCGCATGATCGGAGCAACGCACCCATGACCACCGACAACCGCATCGCCGGCCTTCGCGCCCAGGAAATCCTCGATTCGCGCGGCAACCCCACGTTGACGGTCGCGGTCAGGCTCGAAAGCGGCTTGGAGGCGTCCGCCTCGGTCCCGTCGGGCGCGTCAACTGGCGCGAACGAGGCGGTCGAGCTGCGAGACGGCGACCCGGCTCGCTACGGCGGGAAGGGCGTATTGACCACGGTGGCGAACGTCGAGGGCGAGATCGCCGCCGGGCTGTTCGGCTGCGACGTTCGCGATCAGGCCGCGATCGATCGGCGGATGATCGACCTCGACGGGACGCCCAACAAGGCCAGGTTGGGCGGGAACGCCATCCTGGGCGTTTCGATGGCGGTTGCACGCGCGGCGGCGCAAGTCGAAGGCTTGCCGGTTTACGCCTCGCTCAACGGAGTCCTCGCGAAACTCCTGCCGATGCCGGCGATGAACGTGCTCAACGGCGGCAAGCACGCCGACAGCGGCCTCGATTTTCAGGAGTTCATGATTGTGCCGGTCGGCGCACCGAGCTTCGCCGAAGCCATGCGCTATGGCGCGGAGACCTATGCCGCGCTTCGGGAGCTGCTCCACGATCGCGGATTGAAGACGTCAGTGGGCGATGAAGGCGGCTTCGCGCCTGCACTGGAGCATGACGGCAACGAGGCGGCTTGCAAGCTGATCATCGAGGCGATCGAACGCGCCGGCTATCGGCCCGGGCCCGATGTCGCGATCGCGCTCGATCCCGCCGCCTCCTCTTTCGGCGCGAACGGCCGATACGACCTCGCCCGCTCGGGGGAGGGCGAGCTGGATCGGTCGGCGCTGCTCGCGCTCTATGAGCGCTGGGTCGCTGCCTATCCGATCGTGTCTATTGAGGATGGGTTCGCCGAGGACGATTGGCAGGGCTTCATCGACCATACCGCTGCGCAAGGCGACCGCATTCAGATCGTCGGCGACGACATCACCGTCACCAACCCGCGCTTTATCCGGGAGGCGATCGAGCGCCAGGCGATGAACGCGGTTCTCATAAAGCTCAACCAGATCGGCACCGTCACCGAAGCGATCGAAGCGGTGAAACTGTGCCAGCAAACCGGCTGGGGAACGATGGTGTCGCATCGCTCGGGCGAGACGGTGGATTCCTTCATCGCCGACTTCGCGGTCGCACTCGGCGCTGGCCAGATCAAGTCCGGCGCGCCGTGCCGGGGCGAGCGGCTCGCGAAATATAACCGGCTGATCGAAATCGAGCGAGGGCTTGGAACGCGCGCCGAGTTCACCAACCCGTTCGCGCATAGAAGTTCGCGGGCGAACGATTCCGGCGGATCACCGCGTTGAGCGCCGGGGCTCTTCCCTCCCCTTCGCCAAGCGTCGAGCCTCCCGCCCGGGAGCGCCGGACCGCGCTCCGGTTCGTGCTGCTGGTCGGCATCCTCAGCTTCTTCGCGGATTTCACCTATGAAGGCGCGCGCGGCGTCATCGGCCCCTATCTCGCCCTCCTGGGCGCGAGCGCCACGATTATCGGGATCGTCACCGGCTTCGGCGAGCTGGTCGGCTACGGCTTGCGCTTGGTGTCCGGACGCCTCGCCGACGCGACCCGGCAGTTCTGGCCGATCACGATCGTCGGCTACGTCCTGCAGATGAGCGTGGTGCCGCTGCTCGCCTTCACGACCGGCTGGCCCGCGGCGGCGGCGCTGGTGATCTTGGAGCGGGTCGGCAAGGCTATCCGCAATCCCCCGCGAGACGTCATGCTCTCCTACGCCGCGCGTCAGGCCGGGGGTTACGGTTGGGCGTTCGGGGTCCATGAAGCGATGGATCAGTTCGGCGCGATGGTCGGGCCGCTGCTGGTCGCCGCCGTGCTCGCGCACCGCGGCAGCTATGCCGACGCCTTCGGCGTTCTCGCGATCCCGGCCGCGATCAACATCGTCCTGGTCCTGGTGGCCCGCCGGCTGTTTCCCGATCCGCGCGCGCTCGACACCGAGGCCGAAGGCGCGGTGGCGGCGAGAGGGTTCCCGCGGCGCTTCTGGATCTATCTCGCGGGCGCCTGCCTGGTCGCGGCAGGATTCGCGGACTATCCGCTGATCGCCTATCATTTCAGCCACGATAGCGTCGTGCCGGGGACGTGGATCGCGATCTTCTACGCAGTCGCGATGGGGGTGAGCGGCAGCGGGTCGCTGCTGTTCGGCCGCCTCTTCGATCGGTTTGGCTTCCCGGTCCTGATCGGCCTAACCCTCGTTTCAGCCGCGTTCGCGCCGCTGGTATTCCTTGGCGGATTCTGGACGGCGCTGATCGGCGCCGCCTTGTGGGGCCTCGGGATGGGCGTCCATGAGTCGATCATCCCGGCCGCGGTCGCGCCGATGGTGCCGGCCGAGCGCCGCGCCTCGGCTTTCGGTCTGTTCACGGCGGGCTATGGCGTCTTCTGGTTCCTCGGCAGCGCCGCGATCGGGATCATCTATGATCATTCAGTTGCGGCCGTGATCGTCTTTTGCGTGGTGACGGAGCTGCTCGCGATCCCCCCCTTCCTCTGGGTCGCGCGGGCGCAAGCCCAGGGAGCATCGGCATGAGCGCCTTTCCTCTCGCCTATCTGGTGCGGCACGGCGAGACGGCGTGGAGCCTGTCCGGCCAGCATACCGGCCGCGCCGACATCCCGCTGACGCCGGCCGGCGAGCAAGCAGCCCTGGGGCTCCGGCCACGGCTCGCCGCAGTCTCCGTCGCGGCCATCTGGTCGAGCCCCTCGCAGCGGGCGCGGCGCACGGGCGAGCTGGCCGGGTTCGGCGACCGGGTCGAGGTCAAGCCCGATCTCGCCGAGTGGGACTATGGCGACTATGAGGGACTCACCACCAGGGAAATATGCGCCGAGCGTGGGGACTGGCGCCTTTTCCGCGACGGCTGCCCTGGTGGTGAGACCGCGTCTGAGATGGCCGCGCGCGTCGATCGGGCGATCGCGGAAGTGCGCGCCCTCGACGCCAACGTGCTGATCTTCTCCAGCTCGCACGTCATGCGCGTGCTCGCCGCTCGCTGGCTCGGGCTGCCGCCCGAGCGCGGCGCGTCGTTCGTGCTGGAGACGGCGAGCATCAGCGTTCTCGGCTATGAGCACGATCTTACCGAGCCAGTGATCCGGCGCTGGAACGTGGCGGGCGATGCCATTGAGGAAGCAAGCAGATGATCCTGAATGCCCCTGGGCTACGCCGAATCGTGCTTGCGGTCGCCCTGCTCAACCTCGCCTATTTCGGCGTTGAATTTGCGGTGGCGACGGCGATCGGATCGGTATCTCTATTTGCCGACAGCGTGGATTTTCTTGAGGACGCGGCGGTCAATCTCCTGATCTTCGCCGCGCTGGGCTGGCGTCCGCGAGCGCGCGCGAGGCTCGGGATGGTTATGTCGGCAATTCTACTCGCCCCGGCTATCGCCTTTCTCTGGACGCTATGGCGCAAGTTCGAGGCGCCGGTCGCGCCTGACGCTGTTCCGCTGTCGATCACAGGTCTGGGCGCGCTGGCGGTCAACCTGCTCTGCGCCTTTCTGCTGGCGCGCTGTCGCCACCACGGCGGCAGCCTTACCCGTGCGGCGTTCCTGTCTGCCCGTAACGACGCCCTCGCCAATGTCGGGATTATCGCGGCCGGGCTTATCACCTTCGCCGCGCCGTCGATCTGGCCGGACGTGATCGTCGGCGTCGCGATCGCATGGATGAATCTGGACGCCGCGCGCGAGGTTTGGACCGCCGCGCGCGACGAGCACCGTGAAGCGGGAGCGTAGAACGGCATGGGTTCGCTGATTCATCCGATCATTCTCGGCATCGGCGAGGGCCTGACCGAGTTCATTCCCGTCTCCTCGACCGGCCACCTGATCCTGACCGAAGCGTTGCTCGGCGGCGGCGGACCCCAGGCTGCGGTCCTCGACGTGGTGATCCAGGTCGGCGCGATCCTGGCGGTCTGCTGGCTCTACCGCGCGCGGCTCTGGACCGTGGCGACGGGCTTGGGGTCCGATCCGGGCGCGCGCCGCTTCACCGGCAATGTCCTTCTCGCGTTCCTTCCCGCGCTGGTGGTGGGAGCGCTGGCGCACGACTTCATCAAGCGCGTGCTGTTTTCGCGCTGGGTGGTCGCTGTGAGCCTCATTGTGGGTGGCATCGCGATCCTCGCCATTGAGCGCCTCGCCAGGGTCCGCGCGCCCGCGCACGACGTGGAGGAGTTGTCGCCGGAACTGGCGTTCGGCGTCGGGGTCTGCCAGCTCCTCTCCCTGATCCCCGGGGTCTCTCGCTCGGGCGCGACGATCATGGGCGGCGTGGCGCTCGGCATCGACCGCAAGACCGCCGCTGAGTTTTCCTTCTTCCTCGCCATCCCGACGATGTTCGGCGCAGCCGCGCTCGACCTGTTCAAAAACCGGTCGCTGCTGTCGGTCCATGACGCGGCCGCGATCGGCGTTGGGCTGGTCACCTCGTTCATCGTGGCGATGATCGTGGTCCGATGGCTGGTCAGCTTCGTCTCGCGCCACGGATTTGCGGTGTTCGGCTGGTATCGCATCCTCGCCGGCGTGACCGCGCTTGTTCTGTTAGGACGGGCATGAGCGGGCCTGAGACCGTGACGGGAAGCCTGCGGCGCTCGCCATTCATCCGGCGCGAGGGTCGGCTGATCCTGTCCTTCGTGGCGGTCGCCATTGCCTTGTTCCTGGTCGCCCTGCTCGGATCGGAGATCGCGGAAGGCGAAACTTCGGCCTTCGACCGATGGGCGCTCCTTGCGTTGCGCCGGCCGGACGACTTGGCGGCGCCGATCGGACCGGCGTGGCTCAAACCGGCGATGGTCGACATTACCGCGCTTGGCGGTGTGACGGCGCTCACCTTACTTACGCTGCTGGTGATCGGGTTCCTGCTGACGAAGAGGAGCTACACGGCCGCGATCCTGATCGCGTGCGCAACCATCTCCGGAACGCTGGTCGGGCAGGTGCTCAAACATGCCTTCGGTCGCCAGCGCCCGACGATTGTTCCGCGTCTGGTTGAGATACACACGCTTAGCTATCCGAGCGGGCACGCGCTCAACTCGGCGGTGATCTATCTGACGCTCGGGGCCATCCTGGCGCGCACCGAGGCACAGCTACGAACGCGCGTCTATGTGCTGACCGCGTCGATGACGGTGGCGCTCCTGATCGGCATCTCCCGCGTCTATGCCGGCGTCCATTGGCCGACCGACGTGCTGGCGGGTTGGGCGGTCGGAGCGGGCTGGGCGCTTCTTTGGTGGGCCATCTCCTTCAAGTTCCGGCCGAAGCGGGACGCCTAGCCCAAGGCAACCAGCACCGCGCCGGCCGCGATCAGGGCCACACCCAGCCAGTTCGGCGCGGAGAGGCGCTCGCCGAGAAAGATCGCCCCGAAAATGGCGACCAGCACCACCGAGAGCTTGTCGACCGGCGCGACCCGCGCCGCTTCCCCGAGCTTGAGCGCCCGGAAGTAGCAGAGCCACGAACCGCCGGTCGCAAGACCGGAGAGAATCAGGAAAAGATAGCTTCGTCCCGACACCGACCCGAGCGCCTGCCATTGGCCCGTGCCGACCACGATCGCCGTGAGCGCTAGAAAGATGACGACGGTGCGGACGAGAGTCGCGAAATCCGAGCTGACGTTTACCACCCCGACTTTGGCGAAGATCGCGGTCAGCGCGGCGAAGGCCGCCGACGCGAGCGCCCAGAGTTGCCACGAGGAAGCGAACGCGCGCATCGTCACTTCGCCCTCGGCTGATGGGCGTCGTCGACATCCAGCCCGGCGGTGCGGCCGGCAAATCCCGCGGTGTCGAGATAGCGCGCCCTCCCGACCGTCTGGTAGTTCAGAATCGTCCGGAGCCCGTTCGAGGCAGGCGAAGAAGCCCGGCGCTGGCGGGCGAAGCGTGGCACCTTTCCACCCGGCATGGCTTCCGCCAGAACCCGCCCGGCGAGGTGGCCGCGAGCCGGCGGCGCGAGCCCGAGCAGCGCCATGATCGTGCGGCCGAAATCGGCGTTGCTGACTGGCGCGGCATCGACGAAGCCGCGGCGGAAATCGGGGCCGATCGCGGCGGTGAAATTGAGCGTGTCGCCGCGTCCGAAATTGCCGTGCATTCCCTGCCCCTGCTGGAGATTGGTGTCGGCGATCTCGGTCTGACAGTTGGCCGGAACGACGCATCCGCTGGCTGCGGAGCGAAAGTTCACCACGATCGAGGGCGTCGGCGTCGCCGCGCTCCCTTTCAGCCCGATCGCCGAAAGCGGGAGCGTGCCCGGGATTGGCCCCAGCGCATCGTCCACGAAGATACCGCTCACATAATCCTGCGCGAGCAGCGCCGCGACCACGCGGCGCGCGAGCGCGCGATGCTTGTCGGGCAGGTAGAGCAGGTCCGACCCGCCATTGGCCGCCACGACGATCGCCGGGTGCGCCGGGTCGGGGCCGAGCAGCGCGTTCCCGCGGCTCGGGTGCGCTCCGGGCGCGACAGGCGCGTTCTTCGCCTCGGGATCGAACAGCGGCATTCGGAGCGCCGTCGCGAGGTCGAGCGCGAGAAATCCGGGCGGGAGCAGGCCGGCGGGGACGTTGGGATAGCGTTCGCGCGCGGCAGGGCTTGGTCGGCTATCCTTGGCAATGGTGGAGAAGCCGTGATCGGAGGTTACTATGATGTCGGTCGTGTCAGCCAGGCCGAGCCGGTCGAGTGCGGCCCGCAGTTGGGCGAGGTCGCCATCTGCGTTGCGGATGGCGGCCATCGTCGATGGCCCATTGATGCCGGGCACAAGACTATTGAGGCTGTCGCCCTGATTGTGCTGCGTCCCGTCGGGATCGCGCGACCAGAAAATCATCGCGAACGGCCGCCCTCTCGCCTTCAACATCGGCAGCACGACCCGGGTCGCCGCGTCGGTGAGCCAGTCCTGCTGGACCCGGTTGGGCATTGTCGTTCCCGGCGTGGTTGCGTCGCCAGACTTGCCGTTCTCGCCGCGCCCGGGCGCCGCGACAGGCAGCCCGGCGTCGCGCAAAACGGCGCTTACCGCCGACGCGAGCGGGATGCCGCTCGCGCTCCCGGTCGCGTCATCGAGGATGATTGTGGTTCGGCCATCGCGGGCGAGATGATCCTGGATCAGCACCGGGCCGAGCTTGCCGGTCGAGGCCGTGCCGTAGCCCGCGCGCCTGGCCGCCTCCAGCACCGTCGGTTCGCCCAGGTAATTGCCGCCGAAATCGGCGTCCATTTCGGCCAGCACGGCGTCGTTCTCGAGAAACGGGGTGACGCTTCCCTTTGCGCTCGCGACCGGCCGGACGGTGTAAATCGTGTTGCTGAAGTCGCCGGTGTCGCCGAGCTGGTGCCCGGTCGCAAGCGCGGATGCGTTGGCGGTCGTGAACGTCGGGAAGACGGAATGGCTGTTCGGGAAGTTGACGCCATCATCGCGCAGGTGGGTCATTGCCGGCGCGGTCCCCGCGTCAACGATCCGGCCGCGCAGCCCATCCGCGACGAACAGGATAATGTTGTGCGGCCCGCGCGACTGTGATGGCGCGCGGGCCTGGCCGGGGGTGGCGATGACCTGCCCCCGTCGAGTGGACCGGGTTGAATGTTAGTGGATTATGCTCGCCGC
>JAVVHE010000032.1:0-11893 GCA_032249695.1 Sphingomonadaceae bacterium
GTGGTCCAGACTATCATAGTCTCTGGGCCACTCAGCGGGGGGCAGATCACTGCCAACGGCGTGTCCTCGATCCCATCGGCATGACTGCCAAGCGGGGTCGCGGTGGGGCGAACCTCAAGGCAACCGGTTTCGGCATAGCTGTAGAACAACTGCGCCGTCAGGGTGTGGGTGAGCGCCACCACCGCCAAGTCGGGCCGTTCGCGAAGCGCGACGCGCAAGGCCAGCGTCCGGTGGGCGGACAGGTCGCGAATGAGGCTGTCGGAAATGGGCTTGCCCGGTTCCTCGTCCTCGGCTTCGTCGGCCTCCTGCTGGTCCTCGGCCTGCTCGTCGTCGCCTACGTCGATGACCGGCGCGCCCTCGTCGTCCTCGGGCAGAACCTCCGGCTGCGGGTCCGCCAGCGCCTCGTCCTCGGGCCGGACGAAGCCGCGCTCGATCTTCACGGTGCCGTCGTGATTGAGGATGACGAACACGCCGCCGTGAGCGATCACAAGCGGATCCTAAGCCGAACGCTTGGCGCCGATGGCGTCGATCTCGGCATCCAGCGCCTCAACCTTCGCTGCCACGTCCCCCGGCATTTCGTCCAGCGAGTCGTAACCCTCGACAAGCTGTTCATACTCGACCGACGCCGCGTCCAGCCGCGCCTCATCCTCGTCGGACAGGGCGATTTGCTGCGGATAGAAGCGCCGGAAGCCGTGGGCGTGAGGATAGTTGATATGCGCCTCGGCCCATTTCCAGCCTTCGGCCTGCACGTCCCCCGCGATCTCCCGCAGCCGCTCGCTGGCGAGCATATCGAGCAAGCCCGCATCCTCGAAGAACCCGCCCCGGTCCTCGCTGAACAGGTCGCGGATGATGTTGCCGCCCGCCTCGATATAGGCGTCGGTTCCGACGAACACCGCACGGCGATCATCGGCGGGCACGTTGGCGGCGGTCATGTCGCGCCGGATGATCCACGGTTCCCGATCATGATGCAGCCCCTCGAACACCTGCTCCTGACGGGCATGGTCCTCGGTGATGGCGAAGGCCATAAGCTGGTCCAGCGTAAGACCATCCTCGCGATAGACCTGCGACAGCTTCGGGCTGACAGCGCCCAAGCGAAGCCGCTGCTTCACCACGGATGCCGACACACCAAACCGCGCGCCGATCTCTTGCGCCCCCCAACCCTTGTTGTTGGAAAGCTCCGCGAACCGCTCGAACTGGTCAGCGGGGTGCATCGGCGTCCGGGTCACGTTCTCGTCCAGACTGATTTCGGACGGGTCATTGGCCGTATCCAGCCAGCAGCGCACCGGCTCGGACTTCTTGATCTGCTTGCGCTTGGCGCGCAGCAGCATCGCCAGCCTGCGGCCTTCGCCAGCGGTGACGAGGTAATAGCCGGTCGGCGTCCCGTCCTCCTTGACTTCCGGCTCGATGACAAGGTTCTGGATCAGCCCCTTGTGCTGGATCGAAGCGGCCAGCGCCTCGATAGCGGCTTCCCCATTCGGCACCTTGCGGGCATTGCGCGGCGACTTCTTGAGCTTGGCGAGCGGCACGAAAATCTCGACGCCCGACACAGGCTCGGCGGCAACGGTTTCGGTAACAGCGTTCATCACATTACTCCTTCTAAAACCACACACACCCCGGAATGGGGTGGGCGGCGAAAGAGCGACCGGCAGGCCCGCCGGCGGAGCCGGGCAGCACCCGGAGGGCCGGAACGAAGTGGAGGACGCGCACCGCGTGTTGCGGCCCGGCGCGGCGGGCCTAGAGGGAAGCGACGCCCACCCCATCTCGGGGAGTGCAACGACCAGCAATGCGATCGGACCGGCGCAGCCCTGGCCCGATCTCCGTAGCGTTGAAGGACGTAAATCCGCCACGCGGATTTGCCTATCGGCGCGGAACCGCGCCGTGCCGCCATGCTGATCGTCACCCGAACGGGCCGAGACCCACAGGGGCTCGGTCGAAGCGGAGCTGAGATAGAGCGGCGTCCCGAAGGGAGGCGTCAACCCGCTAACCTTGCAATTTCTGACATCATCGACTAACATGAAGTCACTGACTTACGGAGGCCGGTATGGCGGTGATGACGATCCGGAACATCGACGATGTGATTAAGAAGCGCCTCCGCGTGCGCGCGGCCGTCAATGGGCGGTCGATGGAAGACGAGGCGCGCGACATTCTGCGCTCGGCACTCTCCACCGACGATCCGCGACCCCGAAATCTCGCTCAAGCGATCCACGAGCGCTTCGGCCGACTCGGCGGCATCGACTTGCCAGTCGTGCCGCGAGGGGCGATCCGGCCGCCGGTGGACTTCGGCGAATGATCGTCCTCGACACCAACGTCATTTCCGAGCTGATGCGGCGCGAGCCTGACCCGAGGGTCACGGCGTGGATCGCCGAGCAGCCGATGGCGGGCGTGTTCACAACGACGCTGACGCAAGCGGAAATCTTCTACGGTCTGGCGCTGCTGCCCGAGGGACGCCGCCGCGACGATCTGCTGGCGGCCGCACGTCCGATGTTCGATGTCGATCTGGCGGGGCGCGTCCTGCCGTTCGATACCGATGCCGCCTCGGCCTACCCCGACATCGCCGCCGGGCGGAAACAGGGCGGCAAGCCGATCAGCCAGATCGACGCGCAAATCGCCGCCATCGTGCGCTCGCGCGGCGCGCGGCTGGCGACTCGCAACGTCCAAGATTTTGTCGATTGCGGGATCACGGTCGCCGATCCGTGGGGCGAGGCATGACGCCCGCCGCCGCACCCCCCTATCTGCGCTACGTTGCGACAGAGCCTTTGCACGTCGCGCGGTCGCGACGCAGCCTGTCAGCATGGCCCTTCCTCGCAAGCTTCGCCGCCGCACGCCTCGTCGCTGGGCTGAACGCCCGGATGACCTGCACGACTATGTCAACCGTGTCGCGCCGCGCCGGGCTCCGAGCCGGTCGCGCGAAGATGACGGGCCGATCGTCGTCACCGATGACTGGCCGGAGCAGGTTCCGATCGGCGACGTCGAGCTGCGCACGATCGAAGTCCATATGCAGCAAGAGCTGGACAAGCTGTTCGACCGCTGCCGTGAAGTGAGGAGTGAAGCGTCATGACCAGCGTCGGCCTGCGACGAGATGTGGATGAGGCGCCGGTCGTGGCAACCGCCCGTGCCGCGCTCTACCTGCGCGTCTCGACCGGCCGGCAGGCCGAGAGCGACCTGTCGATTCCCGACCAGCGCCGCCAGATCGAAGGCTATTGCCTGTCGCGCGGTTGGGAAGTCGCGGCCGAGTTCGTCGAGCCAGGCAACACCGCGACCGACGATCGCCGGCCTGCTTTTCAAGCCATGATCGACGCGGCGATGACTAAGCCGCCGACGTTCACCGTCGTCGTCGTCCACAGCTTCTCGCGGTTCTTCCGCGACCAGTTCCAGTTCGAGTTCTACGTCCGCAAGCTGGCGAAGAGCGGGGTCAAGCTCGTCTCGATCACCCAAGACCTGGGCGACGATCCCATGAGCATCATGATGCGCCAGATCATGACGCTGTTCGACGAGTATCAGTCGAAGGAAAACGGCAAGCACACTCTTCGCGCGATGAAGGAGAACGCCCGGCAAGGCTTCTGGAACGGCGCGCGGGCACCGATCGGCTATCGCGTGATTGCGGCTGGGGAACGCGGCGCAAAGATCAAGAAGAAGCTGGAGATCGATCCGATCCAAGCGGAGACCGTGCGGCGCATCTTCCGGATGGCGCTCAATGGCGTGGATAACAAAGGGCCGATGGGCCTCAAGTCGATCGCGACTTGGCTCAACGAAAACAACATCCGCACCCGCGACGGCGGGCGCTGGGGCTTGGACGCGGTCCATCAGGTGCTCACCCGCACGACCTATATCGGCCAGCACCGCTTCAACACCCGCGACCATAAGACCAAGACGCGGAAGCCGGAGAGCGAGCACGCCGTCATGGAAGTGCCGGCGATCGTCTCGGAAACGGAATTCGAGGCGGTCCAGCGCTCGCTCAAGGCGCGCAGCCCGAAGATGATGCCGCCGATGGCGGTGGGTGGCCCAACGCTGCTCACCGGCATTTGCTTCTGCGCGTGCTGCGGAGGCGCGATGACGTTGCGGACGGGCACCAGCAGCGTCGGGCGGGAGTATCGCTACTACACCTGCTCGACGAAGGCGCGGCAGGGCGCGACCGGTTGTCCCGGTATCACCGTGCCGATGGACCGGCTCAATGAGGCCGTGGTCGACCATCTCGAAGCGCGGCTGCTCGACCCGGCGCGACTCGAAGCTCTGATGGATCAGATCCTCGAACGCCGCGATGAGTGGGTGAACCAGCGCCGCGAGCATGTGGCCGATCTTGAGCGCCGTGCGACTGAGGCGGAAGCGAAGCTCAAGCGGCTCTACGATGCGATCGAGAACGGCGTCATCGACGTTAGCGATCTATCGCTCAAGGATCGCATTGCCGAGCTAACCGCGACGCGCGACCAGGCCAAGGGCGATGCCGAGCGCGCGATGGCCCATATCGTGAAGATCGGACCGGCGATCACGCCGGAAAGCCTGCGCGCGTTCGCTGTCGCCCTGCGCAAGAAGCTGCGCAACGGCGACGGCACGTTCGCCCGCGACACGGTTCGGGCCGTCGCGCAGCGGGTTGAGGTCGTGAGTCGGAAAGAGGTTCGCATCCGGGGGCTGCGGAGCGAACTGCTCCGAACGCTGACCGCCGCATCCAGCGTAGAGGCGGCGGTGCTAGGCGTTCGTGCCTTTGAACCGAAATGGCGCCCCCGAGAGGACTCGAACCTCCGACCTGCGGTTTAGGAAACCGTGACCCCTACTCCAAACTGGCGGTTTAGCGTGGGTTTTGCTGGAACGCCGCGGGGAACGTGGCGGGAACAGATGGGGTAAATCCGGGCTCCAGGTTCACGCTGAACCTGGGAGCACTGTGTTTTACAAATCAGCGTCATCGGTCCGCTCGCCGTCATCCTGGCCGGGCTCGCGCCAATCGAAACGCTGGAACAGCAGCGTCAGCAGGCGCGGGATCTGATGTTCGCCCGATAGCATCCGGCTCACATGCGACGCGCTGCAGCCGATGATCCAGGCGAGGTCAGCGTAGGTAAGCTGCTCGGCGCGCATCAGCGCGCGCAGCGTCTCCGGCCGGAGACGCGGCACCCGAGAGTAGCGGGTGGCCGGGCCCGGCTTGGGGGAAGGGCCGGGGCGTCGGCGGAGGCGCGGCGGCGTGCTGTCGCCGCTAGTCATCGGCCTTTGCCTTGCGCTTCAGCCTCCAGCTCGACCAGTTTGACGCCGACCCGGCTAGGGGAGCGGAGGTCGTTCACGGCCGCCAGGCTCGCCCGGACTGCGGTGTGCGCGGCCCGGCGGGGCTGGACGTGGATGTGCCATGCGGTCTGGCGATCGGTCCCGTCAGTCGGCAGCGCGGCGTCGGCAGCGTCCGCCATCGCGTCCGCCATCACGTCGAGAACGGCAAGCGGCTGATAGGCTGCTTCCCTGAACGTGGCCACGGCCTGCGCTTCGGTGATGGTCTTGGGCATGGGTGCTCCTTGGGTTGGTGGTTCAGGGGACGGCGCGCGGCCGCCAGGGCGCGGCCAGGGCGTCCGCTACGATCCGGCGGACCCTTGACCGCAAGCTGTCGTCCGCGGGCGGTGGCGGGGCCTCGGGCGGCTCGGTGGGGGCGTCGGGCGCGGGCTCACCGTTCGGCCACAGCGCGGCCTTGACGCTGGCGAAATCCCGTTCGCTGATCGGCCAGCCCGGTAGCCGGTCGCGCGGGACTGTCGCCGTCTCGCCATTGGTGGCGCGGAAGCTGCAGGTCCGGCCGAAGCCTGTCCGGTCCAGCAGCAGACCCAGCGCATCGGGCGGCAGACTCTTCCGGTCTTCGCGGTAGCTCCTGCTCACGCCGGTCGCCGCGCTGATCTGCTTGACGATCCCGCACGCCGGGTGCCGCTCGAACTGCTCGAACTCGCGCGACTGGTGGACCCAGCAGTCCGCCGCCTTGGCCACGATCAGTTTGTCGATCGCGGTCTTTGGCCAGGAGCGGAATCGGTAGGCGTGCGTCGCGCGCACCGCCTCGCCAGCTTTCGCGTGCCTGATCGCCAACAGCGATTGAGAGAGAGCGTCCCGGAGCTGCACGCCCGCGGCCTGCGCCTCGCCCGGCGCGTCGGCGATGACGCCGTAGAGAAGCCCGGCGCTGACCAGGTAGTCAATATGGGCGTCATCCAGGTTGTAGCTGCTCACGGCTGCGCCTCCGCCTCCTGGATCAGCTCGCGCAGCCGGTCGTAGCCGGGCGCGATGGGGCTGGGCGGCGGGCCATTGGCGAAGTCCCAGCCGCAGCCCGCGAACGACCCTGGCGGCTCACCCGCTTCCGGGGCGAATGGGCCATCTGCTGGTGGGAGGGGCCGGGACGACGCCCGCGATATGCGCTTGGCACGACGGACGCGGCAGAGGCAGACCGCCTAGCCGAGAAGTTCTGGCGCGAGCGCGAGCTGGCCCGCGCCGACAGCGTGGGCGACACAGTGGAAGCCTGGCTGAACGCTCACCCGCACCTGGTCCGCCACGATCGCAACTGGCAGGCATGGAAGGCCGCCAAGGGCTTTTGGGCCGGGGTGACACTGGCCGAGCTCGACGAGCCCGACCACGGCGAGCGGCTGTGCCGCCGCTACCTGATGGAGCGGGCGCGGTCGCCGCGGACGGTCAAGTTCGAGCTGGAGATTGTCCACCGGGCGCTCAAATGGAAGCTCAAGCACAAGGCCCCGAAGCTGTGGTTCCCGCCGCAGCGCGATCCGCAAGCGAAGTATCTGACCAAAGAGGAGTTCCGCCGGTTCCTGGAGGGCTGCAAGCTCCCGCACGTCCGGCTGTTTGCCATCCTGGCCGTGACGACTGGCGCACGCCCCAGCGCGATCCTCGAAATGACCTGGGATCAGGTCAAGTTCGACATCGGCATGGTGGAGCTGAACGCCAGCGACCGGGTGCAGAGCCACAAGCAGCGGCCCGCGGTGCCGATGAACGATCGGCTCCGCGCCGAGCTGAAAGAGGCGAAGGCCAACGCGCTGACTGACCATGTGATCGAATGGGGCGGCGGCCCGCTGGGCAGCATCAAGAAGGGGATCGGATCGGCTGGCCAGCGGACGGGGATCAAAGTGTCGCCCTACACCTTCAGGCACAGCGCGTGCGTCTGGATGGCAATGGATGACGTGCCGATCCTGGAGATTGCCCAATTCCTTGGCCACACCAACGCGCGCATGGTGGAGCGCGTCTATGGCCGGTTCCGGCCGAGCTATCTGCGAAAGGCCGCAGCCTCGCTGGAATGGTGAGGCCGGGACGGCGGGGTTGAAGGCGGGGCCGGGACCGACGTTCCGGCCCTTTCCTTTTGTTCGCAGGTTCACTTGAACCTACGCACTCCGGTTTTCGGTGGCCAGAAATGGCGGAAAAGCTGGTGCCCCCGGATGGGTTCGAACCATCGACCTACGGTTTAGGAAACCGTCGCTCTATCCGGCTGAGCTACGGGGGCGCACCGGCGGGCCGCCTAAGCCAGCGGCCGGGAGGCGGTCAACGTGGGGTGCGTCGGCGGCTGGGCTAGATCACCCCTGCCGCCGCCATCCGCTTCAGCTCGCCCGCGTCCAGCCCCAGGGCGCCATAGACCTCCGCATTGTGCTGGCCCACCCGCGCGGGTGCGGGGGTGCGGACGCGGCGAGCTCAGCCGCGACGATTTGCTGGAGGCGGTCAGCGCCGCGTCGTTCACGCTGTTGCCCGCAGCCGCCCGGCCCACGGGACAACAGCTACCTCGTGAACACCGTGCTGCGCGGGATGCCGGGGCTGAAGTCCGATCCGCAGCCGCGCTAGTCAGCCGGCGAGCGCCACGCGGCGGCGGCGCTCGACGCTGGAGCCGATGCCAAGTCCCTCGCGATATTTGGCGACGGTGCGGCGGGCGACGTCGAAACCCTCGGCGCGCAGCACCTCCACCAGCTTGTCGTCAGACAGGATCGCGTCGGGCTTCTCGCCGTCAATCAGGCTCTTGAGGCGGCTCTTGACCGCCTCCGTCGATACCTGCTCGCCGCCGTCGCTCGCCGACAGCGCGGGCGTGAAGAAATACTTCAGCTCGAACACGCCGCGCTCGCAGCTGAGATACTTGCCGCTCGTCACGCGGCTGATCGTCGATTCGTGCATCCCGACGCTGTCCGCGACCGCGCGCAGCGTCAGCGGGCGCAGGCGCGAAATGCCAGCTTCGAAAAACCCCTCCTGCAGCCGCACGATTTCGCTCACGACGCGGACGATGGTGCGCGCGCGCTGATCAAGCGCCTTCGTCAGCCAGCTCGCATTCTGCAGACAGTCGGTCAGGAACTGGCGCGCAGAGCCGTGCGCGCTGCGCGCCAGTTCGGCGTGATAGCTGCGGTTGACGAGCACGCGCGGACAGGTTGCGTCGTTCAGCTCCACCGACCAGCCGCGCGCGGTGCGAACCACGAACACATCGGGCGTCACCGGCCGCGCCTCGACCGGGCCGAAGCCGGCACCGGGCCGCGGGTTGAACTGGCGCAGCCGGCGGATCAGCCCATTGAGCTCGTCGGCCGTCACTCGGCAGATGCGGCGCAGTGACACCAGCTCGCCGCGCGCCAGCAGATCGAGATTGCGGATGAGCTGGCGCAGCGGCGGGGTCAGGGCGCCTGCGTCCTCGGCCTGCACCATCAGGCATTCGGCGACCGTCCGCGCGCCTGCGCCCACCGGATCGAAGCGCTGGATGAGCTTCAGGATGCGCTCGACGCGGAGCGGTTGCACCCCCAGCGCTGCTGCGACCTCCGGCACGTCGCCGCGCAGATAGCCCGCCTCGTCGATCAGATCGATCAGGTAGCGCGCGATCGCCAGATTGATCCCGCTGAGCTGCGCCGCGGCCTGGGCCTCCAAATGGTCGGCGAGTGTCGTCCGCATCTCGGCCAGCGCATCGATGTCCCCAACGCCCGGCGGCTCGCGCGCGGCGGCCGCGCTGCTCGCCGCGCTCTCGGGCTCTGCGGCTTCTGTGTTCGACCAGTAATCGGCCTCGATCGGCGCATCGGCCGCGCCGTTGCCGTCGGCGATCAGCTCGTCGGCGGTCGCCGGGTCGGGTTCGCTGAAGCTGTCGGTTTCCCCAGCCGGCTCCGGCGCGACATCGCCACCCTCGTCGGGTTCGGCGACTGCGAACTCCAGCAACGGATTTGCTTCCATCTCCGCTTCGATCGCGCTCTGCAGTTCAAGATTATTGAGCTGCAACAGGCGGATGGCCTGCTGCAGCTGCGGGGTCATCACCAGCTGCTGCGACTGGCGGAGATCGAGGCGGGGCGCGAGGCTCACGGCCCTGCCATTCTAGCGATCGAGCGCGTCCCCCAAATAGACCCGGCGAACATTTTCATCCGAAACGAGCGCTTGTGGGGTGCCTTCGAACAGCACGCGGCCATCATAGATGATGCACGCGCGGTCGACGATCGACAGCGTCTCGCGTACATTGTGGTCGGTGATGAGCACGCCGATGCCGCGCTCGCGCAGCTGCAGGATGAGGTCGCGGATGTCGGCGATCGAAATCGGGTCGATGCCAGCGAACGGCTCATCGAGCAGCATGATCGTCGGGTTGGCCGCGAGCGCGCGCGCGATCTCGCAGCGCCGCCGCTCGCCGCCCGACAGCGCCATCGCCGACGCCTTGCGCAGCCGCTCGATGTGGAACTCGCCCAGCAGCTGCTCCAGCCGCTCGGCGCGGACGGCCGGATCGCTCTCCACGATCTCCAGCACCGCGAGGATATTCTCCTCGACCGAAAGCCCCCGGAAGATCGAGGTTTCCTGCGGCAGGTAGCCCAGCCCCAAAATCGCGCGGCGGTACATGGGCAGCTTGGTGACGTCGTGCCCGTCCAGCAGGATGCGCCCGCGATCGGGTAGCACCAGCCCCATCACTGCATAGAAGCACGTCGTCTTGCCCGCGCCGTTCGGGCCGAGCAGGCCGACGACCTCGCCGCGCCGCACGGCCAGCGATACGTCGGCGAGCACCGTGCGCTGCTCGTAGCGCTTGGCGATCGACACCACCGCCAGCCCGTCCGCCGCGCGCGCCGCGGCCTCGGCCATCTCGGCGAGCGCCTCGCCCGCCAACACCTGGCTTTCCGCGTCCGCCATCAGATCTCGCCGTCCACGGGTTCCAGCCCCATCGCGCAAAGCGCTGCCTTCAGTTCGTCGGACGCTCGGCAGAGCACCGCCTCATCGACCGATCGCAGCACGAAATTGGCCCCGGTGCGCCCGTCGCGCCAGAACGGATAGCTGCCGATCGCCAGGCCATCGTGCGATTTCTCGACCCGGCGCAGCAGATCGGCAACGCGGCTTTCGGCGGTCCACGCGCCGACCGCGCGCGACAGCATCGGCTGGCCGCCCTCCAGCTTGCCCTCCAGCGCATCGAGCATCGACTGCACGATGGATGGCACGCCCGCCAGAATGAAAAGGTTGCCGAGGCGAATCCCCGGAGCGCCGGTGCGGGCGTTCTCGATCAGCTCGGCGCCGTCTGGCGTGCGCGCCATGCGCAGGCGCGCGTCGGTCAGCTCGGCTCCGTAGTAGCCCGTCAGGATTTCAACCGCGCGCGGGTGGTGCGAGACGCCCAGCCCCAGCGCGGCCGCCACCGCGTCGACCGTGATGTCGTCGTGCGTCGGACCGATGCCCCCGGTCGTGAACACATAGTCGTAGGCGGCGCGCAGTGCGTTCACTGCCGCGCCGATCGCCTCCATGTCGTCGGCGACTGCACGCGCCTCGCGCAGGCGGATGCCCTGCGTGTTGAGCCAGCGCGCGAGCACCGCGAGATTGCGGTCCTGCGTGCGGCCCGAAAGGATCTCGTCGCCGATGATCAGCAGCGCCGCTGTCCAGACACGCTCGCTCATCCGGCGCGCGCGAATGCCAGCAGGCACAGCAGCTTCCCATCGACATGGACGCCGCGCGCGCGGGCCGCGGCCACAAAGCCCGCCACCTCGCCCAGCTTCACGTGATGGACGGTGATCGCCTCGCCAGCGATTCCGCCGCCCGCACCCACGCGCTCCAGCCCGGTTGCGATGAAGAAATGGTAGGTTTCGCTCGACATGCCGGGTGAGGTGGCGAACTCGCCGACGCTGCGCCAGTTGCGCGCGCTGTAGCCCGCCTCCTCGCTCAACTCGCGGCGGGCGGCTGCCTCCGGCGTGTCGGCCGCGGTCTCGTCGCCGACCAGGCCAGCGGGCAGGCCGATCACCGGTCCGCCCAGTGCCACGCGATACTCCTCGGTCAGCACCACCTCGCCCTCGTCGGTGATCGCAAGGATGACCGACGCGCTGATGCCGCGAGCGCGGCGGACATACTCCCACCTGCCCTCGGCAACCGCCTCGATCCACTTGCCGGACCAGACAACGCTCATCGGCGGCCGCGCGGAGGGTTCGGGGTCATCGTCACGGTGATTGGTCGCCCAGGGTTGCTGCTCATCGTTGCCATACCGCGCGTTTGTCGCAGCGCAAAAGTTACCCGGGAACGCCACGGTGCCGCAGTCGTTCTTCCGCTTGCGACGAGGAGCAGCCAAGTCATGCGAAAGACGACCCCTGCCTCCCGCCCCTTGATCGGGGGCGGCGAGTCCGGCGGCGGCGCCTATTCTCCCGATCTGCACGACGAAGCCGCCGAGCACAGAGACTATTCCGGCGGACAATCGATCAAGAACTACTACAGTTCTGCTACAGGTGGCGATACCAGTGAGGCGACGGTGCCTGTATCCGACGATACTAGCAAGAAGGATGAGACCAATGGCGGATAATGATCGCTACGGCCGGCGCGACGAGCGCGGCAACTATTATCAGAGCGAGCGCGCCAGACGCGACGGCACCGACCGCCGCTATGGAGCCTACGGCGAGTATTTCGATCGCGATGGCCGCCGCGACCGCGACGATGACCGCATCGTGGAAGGTTCGGGCGCGGAGGGCCGCAACTGGGCCGAGCG
>JAVVHE010000033.1:0-7825 GCA_032249695.1 Sphingomonadaceae bacterium
TCCGGGCTGCGCTCCGCGATGCGCTCCGGCCGTGCGAGGCTGCGGGCGGCGGCGCACGGTTCCTGGCCACGCTCCGCGATGCGGTCCGGCCGCGCGAGGCTGCGGGCGGCGGCGCACGCTTCCGGGCTGCGCTCCGCGATGCGCTCCGGCCGTGCGAGGCTGCGGGCGGCGGCGCGGCACGCTTCCCGGCCGCGCTCCGCGATGCGCTCCGGCCGTGCGCGGCTGCGGGCGGCGCGGCCCGACCGCTTGTTTGGGCGCGGTCGGAACCGAGCGGGGCGGCCGCGTCCGCGCCCTAGGGCCGCGCGTAGGTTGCGGGTGGCAGCGTGCCCTGGCGCGCGGCAAGGCGTTCGATCTGGCGGCCGAGCGCGTGGCGCGCGAGGTTGATGCGCCGCCCCGCCAGCCGGTTGAGCTCGGCCGCGCGGATCAGCTCGGCGCGGGGCAGGTCGCCGGGCGGACTGGCTTCAAGCTCCAGCAGCGCCTGCGTCTTGGCGCGCGTCGCAGCGGCGAGCGCCGCGCCGTCGTTCAGATCCAGCGCGGCGAGCTCGGCCTCGGTCGCCGCGATCAGCGCTGCGAGCGGGGTCGGCGTGGGTGCGCGTGCGGCCGGGCCGTCGGACGCTGGCGTGGTCCCGCCGCTCGGCTCGGCCGCGAGGGTGCAGGCGGTCGTGCCGCAGGACACGGGCACTGGCATGGCCGTGGGTATGACAGGGGTCATGGCAGCGGCTCGATCAGGTTGAGCGCGACCAGCCGCTCGGCGAGCTTGGCTGGATCGAGCGGGTAGCGCCCCTCGCGGATCGCGGCCTTGACCGCTGCCATCTCGGCGGGCGGCAGCGGCCGGGCGGGGCGCGCGGGTGCGTGGCCCGGTGCGGCACCGGCGCGGCAGGCCGCGTCGGCCGGGGAGAGCGGAGGGACTTGCACGACCACAGGGACGGCCGGCGCCGCCCGGCCTTTAGGGCTGCAGCTCGATCGCGCCGTCGCGCGCGACGCGGCCCGTCACGCGCCGACCCGTCGCCGGGTTCAGCGCGACACCGCGCGTCCCCGCGCGGAGATCGGTGGCAGCAACGCCCGCCATTTCGACGATCATGCCGCCCGCCGCCACGCGCAGCGTCACCGCCTCGCCCCGCCGCGCGGCGACCGGCGCTGCGAGCGCCCCCTGCCGCACCACCGCCCCCGCCGCGACCGCCGTCAGCGCCTCCTGCCCCGCGGCGTCCGCGACGCTGCGCAGCGCGTCGGGCGGGGCGGGCGTGCGTTCGGCAAGCGCCACGTCGGCGGGCGCGAGCACCGCTCCGCGCGCGATCGGGCGGGCGGCGACGAGGACTGGGTCGGCGAGCGCCGGGCGGTTGACGGCCAGCGTCAACAGCATGGCGCCGATCAGGGGAAGCGGCTGGGTCATGCCCGCTCCGCTGCAAGCTGCGCGCCAGTTCCGGGCGGTTGGCACGGTCGTTGCTAGGCATGGGGCGGGGTGGCGTCCGTCCCCGCGCCGCCCCAACCAACCTGCGGAGGAACCAGTGCCGTCGCCGATCGAACGCTATTTCGGCGTCCACGCCAGCGCGCTCGAACTGCGCCAGCAGCGCATGACGCTCATTGCATCCAACATCGCGAACGCAGCCACGCCCAACTACAAGGCGCGCGACATCGATTTTAGCGCAGCGCTGTCGCGCGCGCAGCCGGGCGGTCCGCTCGCCACCACTGCGCCCGGCCATATCGCCGCGCCCGCGACGCCCGGCGCGGGCGGGCTAGCCTACCGCGTGCCGCTCAACCCGTCGGTGGACGGCAACACCGTCGAGCTGGTGACCGAACAGGCGGCGTTCGGTGAGAACGCGGTCAAATACCAGTCGACGCTCGCGTTCCTGAACGGCCGCATCGGCCAGATCCTTTCGGCCCTGAAGGGAGAATAGGCGTGACCGTCTTCGAAATCGCCGGGCGCGCGATGGGCGCGCAGATCGTGCGGCTGAACGCGATCGCATCGAACCTCGCGAACGCGGGCACGCAGAGCGCCGACAAGGCGACCGCCTACCGCGCGCTGAAGCCCGTCTTCGCGACGAGCTTCGACCGCGCGCGCGCCGACCGAGCCACCGTCGACGTGGAGCGCATGGCGGTCACCACCGCCGAGCCGACCCGCCGCTACGAACCCGGCCACCCGCTGGCCGACAAGGACGGCTATCTCTGGGAAGCAGCCGTCGACCCAACCGAGGAGCTTGTGGAAATGGTCGAGACGAGCCGCCAATATTCGAACTGTGTCGAGGTGATGCAGACCGCCAAGACGCTGATGAGCCAGACGCTGAAACTGGGGCGCTGACGATGGCCGTCGCACCCCTCAATCTCCGCCGCGCCGAGCCCGCAACGCCCGGCGCCACCGCGCTACCGAAGCGCGAGACGGGCATCGGCACGCTCAACCAGGCCGACTTCCTGAAGATCCTGACCGCGCAGCTGCAGAACCAAGACCCGACGGAGCCCACCGACAACGCCCAGTTCGTCAGCCAGATGGCGCAGTTCTCAACGGTGAACGGCATCGAACAGCTGAACGCCAGCCTGAAGGCGCTGACCGATCGCCTGTTCCCGGGGCCGCCAGCACCAAGCGCCGTGGCAGCGGCTCCGGCGGCTGCGGCGCCGGCCGCGCCCGCCGCCGCCGCACCGGCGGGGGGCGCGCGGTGAATCGCGCCCCCTAGCCAACCGCCGCCGCCACGCGCTACCCGCTCGGCTGAACGGCGAACGGAATGGGTGAGCGAGTGGCGGAGAGCGAAGGCGTCAGGTTCACCGAGCGCGAGGCGCTCGACTTCCACTCGCGGGGCCGCCCGGGCAAGATCGAGATCGTCGCGTCGAAGCCGATGGCGACGCAGCGCGACCTCAGCCTCGCCTATTCGCCGGGGGTCGCGGTCCCCGTCCGCGCGATCGCCGAGGACGCGTTCAAGGCCTACGACTACACCGCCAAGGGCAACCTCGTCGCGGTCATCTCGAACGGCACCGCGATCCTCGGGCTGGGCGACCTCGGCGCGCTGGCGTCGAAGCCGGTGATGGAGGGCAAGGCGGTGCTGTTCAAGCGCTTCGCGGACGTCGATTCGATCGACCTCGAGCTCGATACGCGCGACAGCGACCGGTTCATCGAAGCCGTCGCGCTCCTCGAACCCTCATTCGGCGGCATCAACCTTGAGGACATCAAGGCGCCCGAATGCTTCATCATCGAGGCAGCGCTCAGGGACCGGATGAAGATCCCGGTTTTCCACGACGACCAGCACGGCACCGCGATCATCGCGGCAGCGGGCCTGATGAACGCGATGCTGCTGACCGGGCGCACGCCACGCGACATCCGCCTCGTCGTGAACGGAGCCGGCGCAGCCGCGATCGCGTGCATCGAACTCGTGAAGGCGATGGGCGTGCCGCACAACCAGGTCGTGCTGTGCGATTCGAAGGGCGTCATCTACGCCGGCCGCACCGAGGGCATGAACCAGTGGAAGGCCGCGCACGCCGCCGACACGTCCGCCCGCACGCTCGAACAGGCGCTCATCGGCGCCGACGTGTTCTTCGGCCTGTCGGTCGCGGGCGCGGTCACCGCCGACATGGTCGCGCGCATGGCGAAGAACCCGATCATCTTCGCGATGGCGAACCCCGATCCAGAGATCACGCCCGAAGTCGCCCGCGCCGCACGCTCCGATGCGATCATCGCGACGGGCCGCAGCGACTATCCCAACCAGGTCAACAACGTGCTTGGCTTCCCGTACATCTTCCGCGGTGCCTTGGACGTGCGCGCGACGACGATCAACGAGGAAATGAAGCTCGCCGCCGCGCAGGCCTTGGCCGAGCTGGCGCGTATGCCGGTGCCAGACGAAGTCGCGCTCGCCTACGGCCGCCAGCCGGTGTTCGGTCCCGACTACATCATCCCCGCGCCCTTCGATCCGCGCCTCATCGAAGCCGTGCCGCTTGCGGTCGCGCGCGCCGCGATGCGCTCGGGCGTTGCGGGCAAGCCGATCCTCGACGAGCTGGCCTATGCCGAGCAGCTGCGCGCGCGCCTGAACCCCGCGACGACAGTGCTCAGCCAGTCGCTCGGCCTCGCGCGCGGCGCGGGCAAGCGCGCGATCTTCGCCGAGGCCGAGGAGGAAACCGTGCTCCGCGCAGCCATCGCCTATGAGGCCGAAGGCTACGGCACCGCCGTCCTCGTCGGCCGCGACGCAGCGGTGCGCGAGGGGTTGCAGCGCATCGGCATCGAGGACGCGGGCCGCTTCCAGATCCACAACAGCCGCGTCTCGCCGCTGGTGCCCGAGATGGTCGAGTGGCTCTACGCGCGCATCGGCCGCCGCGGCTATCTGCACCGCGACTGCGTGCGGCTTGTGAACCAGGACCGCAACGTCTTCGGCGCGCTGCTGCTCGCTCTCGGCCACGGCGACCTCATGATCTCGGGCACGACCCGCTCTTTCGCGCAGACGCTCCAGCAGGTGCGCCTCGCGCTCGATCCAGCCGACGGCGCCGAGCCGTTCGGCCTCCACGTCGTCGTCGGCCGCGGCCACACGGTGTTCATCGCCGATACCGCCGTCCACGAGCGCCCGTCGGCCGAGCAGCTGGCGCACATCGCGCGCGGCGCCGCAGCGGTCGCGCGGCGCATGGGGCAGGAGCCGCGGGTCGCCTTCCTCAGCTACTCGAACTTCAGCGGATCGGGCACCCCAGCGGTCCGCAACATCGCGAGCGCGGTGGCGCTGCTCGATGCAGCCGGCGTCGATTTCGAATATGAAGGCGAGATGGGCGCCGACACCGCGCTCAACCCCGAACTTGCGCGGCTCTACCGCTTCAGCCGCCTGTCGGGCCCTGCGAACGTGCTCATCATGCCCGGCCTGCACGCAGCCAACATCTCGGCCAAGCTGCTGCGCGAGATGGGCGGCGGCACCGTCATCGGTCCGATCCTCGTCGGCATGTCCAAGCCTGTGCAGATCGTGCCGATGACCGCGACCGCGAGCGACCTTGTGAGCGCAGCGGTGCTGGCGGCGAGCGGCGTCGCGATGTAGTCCGCCGCGGCTTGACATTCATAACCTTATAGGTTACACGACGGTCAAGTCCGATGTGTTTCCGGCACGTCGGGCCCGAGTTGCCCGGGGCGGTCGAGCCGTGTCGTGCCGGGCCAGGCAGGTTTGGAGGACGGAGCGGAAGCCGCACGGGCCAGCGTTCTACACACAGCGCGAAGGCACCAGCGCAATCGTGAAAGCGCCACGTTGAGCAGCGCCTGAGGACTGAAGGCACCACCCGATTAGAACCCGGGGACACGCTCCGACCCCTCCACCAGCCGCACCGCTTGTCTCCGCCCCGGTCCAGCCCCGCCACGGAAGCAGGGCCCCCGGGACGGAGACGGCACCCACATCCGTCACCAGAACGTCCCGCCCGCACGCGGGCGAAGTTTCGTCGTGCGCAGCGGCGGCCACCGGCCGCTCCTCCCCCGCTGGCGGGGGCGACTGCCCGCACCGCCGGTCGGCGCAGCGCCTTCAAGCGAGCGCTATTGGTCCGGCCTCCGCGCCGGTCCGTCGCCGTGCCCCCCCATGAACGCGCTGCCGCGCCGCGATCCCCCGCGCGCTCCGCGCGGGACGAGTTTTTCGTGGCAACTTGCTCGGACATCGCGCGATCCTCCCGCGCGCTCCGCGCGGGGGCGCACGTCGGCTGCCTCCTCCTCCAGCTCGCGAAGGTCCCGCGACCTTCGGGGCTTTCGCGACCGTCCCGGCCCGGCCCCGCGCGCCTTCAGCGCACGCGCACGGCCTCGGCGCGGAAGGCGGCGGCGAGGCGGGAGTGGGCGTCGGGGCCCAGCACCAGGCCGCAGAGCGCGAGATAGGCGCCCGCGAACTCGGCCCCGTGCGGCGCATAGCCGGGCTCGGCACCGTGGAGCGCGCGCGCGATCACGTGGGCGCATTCGTGAAGCGCGACCCAGCGCATCCGGTAGCGCACCGGCAGTGCGATCGCGTGGCGGCCGATATAGGACGCAGCCGAGCGCCGCCCGCGCCCGTCGGTCACCTCGAGCCCGGCGAGCAGCGACCGGTCGGGCCGGGCGGGATCCGGCCAGCGCGCGACGACCGCGGGATGGGCGGCGACGTGGCCCACGAAGGCGCGCGCGGCGGCGAGACTGGTCAGCCAGCCATAGGGGCGGAGCGGCAGCGCGCTGTCGGCCATGAAGGCGGCATGCTCGGCGCGGTAGACGCGCGCGCGCTGGCTGTCGCGGGCGCGTTGCGGTTTCGCGGGCGTGCGCGGGCGGGCAGGCGCAGCGCCGCGCGATCCGGCGAGAAGCGAGCGGAGCAGGCGCACGCCGGCCGCTTAGCCGGGCGTCCGCACGCGGGCGAGCGGCGTGTAGCTGGCAAAAAATTCTGGCAACTAATTCGCGTTTGTGCGGTGCAGCATGGAACCCGCAGCGCGAACCGCTCCGGTTAGTTGGGCAGGGCCGTGGCCGCTCCGCAGCGGGCGGAGGGCTCCAGTTGGATGGCGTAGTCGGCCCAGGCGGCGAGGTCGGCGAGGGCGGTGCGGAGGCGGGTTCTCCAGCCCGCGGATGCGGGGAGCGTGGGGCTGGCGGTGACCGGGCGCTGGGCGGTGAGGGGTGGGCATGCGGCCACTTCCAGCCGAGGCGGAGGCGCGGCGGGAGCCGTGATGATCGGCTGGGGTGCGGGGACGCGCTGAGCGCAGGCCGAGAGCAGCACGAGCATGGCGAGCAGCAGCACCCGCGACGAGAGCGGGGCGCCGGACAGGCCCGCGACCGGGCGGCTATTCGGCCGGGCTGAAGCCCCGTTGCAGCGCGCCTTCATCGGGCCTGCACCTCCTCTGAAAACGCGTCGGCGAAGCCGGGGGCGGGGGCGGTGACCGTCATGCCGGTCGGCAGAGGGCTGGCAGGCGGAGCCGCGAACCGCAGTGCAGACGACGAC
Source organism: Sphingomonadaceae bacterium (assembly GCA_032249695.1). Lineage (GTDB taxonomy): Bacteria > Pseudomonadota > Alphaproteobacteria > Sphingomonadales > Sphingomonadaceae > JAVVHE01. The sequence goes on from JAVVHE010000033.1 coordinate 6,879, forward strand.
GAGGGCACGGCCGCACGCGCGGGCAGAGCCGCAACGATCCGCGCAGCGTCGGCGGCGATCGCGGCAGCGTCGGCGTCACAGCTGGTTGGGGCGGGCGGCGTGCGCAGGCGGCCGACGAGTTCGGACAGGCGCGCCGAGGTGGCAGTCGCCCGGCGCTGGTCTTCGCTGAGGACCGCGGCGCGAGCGGCGCGCGTCTCACCGATCGCTAACATCTGCCCGCGCGCTTCGGCGAGCTGGGCGGCGAGGCCCTGGTTGGCGACGCGGAGCGCGGCCGCCTCGCGGTCGGCATTGGTCGCACGGCCCTCGGCGCGGACGGCTTCGGCGACAGCACCGCGCCACTGGCCCCACAGCCAGCCACCGCCGCCCGCGAGGGCGACGGCGACGATCAGCGAGGCGATGGTGCCGGGGCTCACAGCTTGATGAGCTTCGTGGCCTTGAGGCGGCCGTAGATCGCCACGGCCGCCAGCACCAGCGCGACGGCGGCGTTGATGCGATCGGTAACCGGAGCGTGCGCCGACGCGGCGACGGCGGCATTGGCGGCAACGGTGGTTGCCTGGGTGCTGAGATCGGCCTGCACCTCGGCGGGGACGTTGACGCCGACCACCTGGAGCAGCGCCCAGATCATCGCCAGCACCGACGCGATGACGGTGGTGCTCTTCAGCGCGGGCTTGGTCTCATTCATCGCATAAGCTCCTGCTAAGTCCGGTCACAGGCGCACCGCGCCGACGGCCACGGTTTCGCACGCGCGCGGGCAGTGGCCACCCCGGCACCGATGCCGGGGTGATCATCGCCACTCCTCGATTTCGAAGCGCCAGCGGGTGCGGACCGCGGGCTGGTCGCGGGTGTAGGCTTCGAGGTTCAGGAGGCCGTAGTGCATCTGCTCGGCGAAGCTGACCTGCCCCCCGCTGAGTGGCCCAGAGACTATGATAGTCTGGACCACGAAAGGG
>JAVVHE010000034.1:0-7282 GCA_032249695.1 Sphingomonadaceae bacterium
CGGCCGCGCGAGGGCGCGCGGCGGCGCTCGCCCGCTCCGCGCGCGCGCGGCGGCGGCCCGCGCAGCGCGCCCTCGGCCAGCCGCGCGAGCAGATCCCCCGGCACCGCCGCCCGCGCAGCTGCGAGCACGAGCTCGGCCAGCTCCTCGGGCGTCGGCTCGCTCGTCTGCTCGCCGTCGCCGGGCTCTGCGGGCGAGGGCGACGGATGATGGGGCGGTGGTTCGTCGGCGCGTGGCTGTTCGGCGTCGGCCGGCGGCAACTGCGTCGCGCGAGGGCCGAGCACCAGCTCCGCCGCCGCGACGAGGTCGGCGTCGGTCACTTCGGCGCGGCCGTGCAGCGCGGCGTGCGCGCGGGCGGCATAAAGCGCGAAACTGAGTGCCCGCGCCGAGCCGACCCCCAGCGCCGCAGCCGTCCCCGCGAGCGCGGCGAGCTGTGCGTCGGTCGGCAGCGCCACCGCGCTGACTGCGAGCGGCTTGGCGGCAGCCGCGGGAGCCGCCCCGCCGTCCAAGCCGTCCCCGCCGCACTCCACCCAGAGCCCGATGCGCTCCAGCAGCGCGGGCGGCGGGCGCTCCTCTTCGCTCGCGCCGTCGTCCAGCAGCAGCAGGGCGAAGCGGGCTGGCGCGCTGAGGTCGGCGCTGTCATGGCGCGTCGCGATCGAGCCCACGTCCATCACCGCTGCGATCGCTCCGCCCAGCGTATCGGGCATCCGCTCGGCGCCCGTCACCAGCAGCGCGCCGCCGTCGGCCTCGGCGAGCAGGCCCGGCCGCAGCACCGCGGCGCCAAGCGCCAGCGTCGCGCCCAGATCGAGGCCGCCGGTCAGCCGGTCATGGTCGATCATGGCGGGCAGCCGCCGCACCGGCAGCAGCTTGCCGAGCAGCTCCACCGCACGGTCGCGCTCGGGCCCGCTCCCGCGCAGCCGCACGCCGCCGAGACCGGCGGGTTCGATCGCCAGCAAACGGGCTGCCAGCTCGGCGCGTGTCATCCGAACAGCTCGGCGGCGGCACGTTCGATCCGCACGCCCGAACCCGTCTCGTCGAGCACGTTGCGCCGAAGCCGGTGCCTCAGCGCCATCGGCGCGACCGCCAGCATCTGCGCGCGCGTCACCTCATGCCCGCGCTCCAGCGCCGCGAGTGCACGAGCGGCGCGCATGACCGTCAGCTCGCCGCGCAGACCGTCGGCGCCGACCGCCTGGCACAGCCGCGCCGCGTCGCCCAGTACCGCATCGGGCACGGTGACGCTCTCCAGCGCCTCGCGCCCCGCCGCGATCTGGCGCGCGACCTTGCGCTCCTCGCGCTTCCACAGTTCGGCGAACGCGCCCGGATCGCGATCGAACGAGTCGCGCCGCTTCAGGATCTCCACGCGCGCCGGGATCTCGGCGGGCGTCCGCACCTCCACCGACAGCCCGAAGCGATCAAGGAGCTGCGGCCTCAGCTCGCCCTCCTCGGGGTTGCCGCTGCCGACGAGCACAACGCGCGCCGGGTGCCGCACCGACAGCCCCTCGCGCTCCACCACATTCTCGCCCGACGCAGCCACATCGAGCAGCAGGTCGACGAGGTGGTCCTCCAGCAGGTTGATCTCGTCGATATACAGGAAACCCCGGTGCGCACGCGCGAGCAGGCCGGGTTCGAACGCCTTCTCGCCGCGGCCGAGCGCTGCCTCGATGTCGAGCGCGCCCACCAGCCGGTCCTCGGTCGCGCCCAGCGGCAGGTCGACGAATGGCACCGGCACCATGGCCGCCTTCGGTTTGGCGTGATGTTCGGGACAGTCGGCCGCGCGCTCGGGCTCGATATTATACCGGCAGCCCGCGATCACGCGCATCGGCGGCAGCAAGGCCGCCAGCGCGCGCGCCGCGGTCGATTTGCCCGTGCCGCGGTCTCCGAACACCAGCACCCCGCCAACGCGCGGGTCGATCGCAGCGATCAGCAGAGCGCGCTTCATTTCGTCCTGCCCGACGATCGCGCTGAATGGAAAAGCCCTCACGCATTGAAGCGTAAAGCGCGCTTGACGCTTGCGCCAGCGGGTTGCGCGGCCCGCTTCCCACGCTGCCGACGCCGTGTCATATTTCAACATCCGGTACGGTTCGTGCTGGGAGGGACACGCGGGCCGTTTGCTGGCGGTGACCCAAGGGCAATCAAGCCCGGGCCACCGGTGAGGGAGCCTGTGAGCCAATGGTAATGACCGACGCGTCCGCGATTCCGCACGAGGCGCCGCGGGTGCGCCGCATCACCACCGCCGACGTCAACTGGGCGCTGAAGGCGGGGTGGGAGGATTTCAAAGCGAAACGCGGCGATTTGCTGCTGATCGGGTTGCTCTACCCGGCGATCGGCGTGATCGCCGGCGTGTTCGCCTCGCGCGGCGACCTGCTGCCGTTGCTGTTTCCGGCGCTGGCGGGCGTGTCGCTGCTCGGCCCCGCCGCGGCGAGCGGCTTCTACGAGCTCGCGCGGCGGCGGGAGGAGGGGCTGCCCGTCGACTGGTGGAACTTCCTCGATCCGCTGAACGGCCGCAGCCGCGAGCCGCTGGCGATGCTGACGGTGATGCTCGGCGGCGTGTTCGCCGGCTGGCTGGCGGCGGCGTGGCTGATGTATCAGGGCACGCTCGGCGGCAGCGAGGCTGCGGGGATCAGCGGGCTGATCGACGCGGTGTTCAACACGCGCGCCGGGCTGGAGATGCTGGTGATCGGCAATATCGTCGGCTTTCTGTTCGCGGTGGCTGCGCTGGTGCTGGCGGTGGTGAGCTTCCCGATGGTGGTCGACAAGCCGGTCGATGCGGGGACGGCGGTGATGACCTCGATCCGCGCGGCGCGGGCCAACCCCGGCGCGGTCGCGGGCTGGGGGCTGCGCGTCGGCGCGCTATTGGTGCTCGGCGCGCTGCCGCTGCTGACCGGGCTCATCATCGTGCTCCCGTGGCTCGGCTACAGCACGTGGCATCTCTACACGAAGCTGGTGGAACGCTGAGAGGCTGACGCCACCGGCGCTTCACCGGCCCGGCAGCTTCAGGCGTGCTGAGCTGCGGCCTTTGCGCGGACGTCGCTGCGGCGGCGGGGGAGCGCCCACCACGGCGTGTCGGGAAACAGGTGGTGTTCGTGGTGGTAGGCGCCGAAATTATAGCAGGTGGCGACTGCGGCGGCCCGGCCCATGCTGTTCGATCGCGCGCGGTGGCGATCGGGGAAGGGCTCGTCGCGGTGGCGGTGCGGCAGATAGGTGCCGAAATAGAATAGCTGCAACAGCGCGGTGATCGCGGGGATTGCCCAGAACACGACGATGTTGCCGAGCCAAGCACCGCTCAGCTGGTAGATGATCGCCACCAGCGTGATCCACGCGAGCTGGGTGTGATTGTAATAGCCGCCGAAGAATCGCCCCAGCCACGGCAGGAAGTGGCGCGGGCGGTGCGGATGAAAATCGGGATCGCCTTCCAGCCCCGCGTGCTTGTGATGGCGGAAATGCGCGTCGCGCAGCTGATCGAAGTTCATGCAGGCGTAGAGCGCCAGCGCAGCGCGCCCCGCCCAGCGGTTGAGCGCCGGGCGGCCGGGAGCAAAGCTTCCGTGCATCGCATCGTGCGCAACGATGAACAGCCCGGTCGAGGCCTCGGCCTGGATCAGAACCAGGATCGGCACGAGCCACAGCGGGTCCCGCGCGAAGTCCCAGAAAAAGATGCCGCCGATATGGATGGTGAGCCAAACCGCCAGCACCGCTGCGCCCAGCGCGACGCTGACGTGCGTGCGAGCGTGGTCGGCGGCAGCGGTTGGCATGGGAGATGATTGGTCCCCCCTGTCCGCCAGCGCAAGGCGGCGCGAGGCCGCGACTTTTGCGGCAGCCCGGCTGTGGCAATCTTGAAACCACGCGCGTGAGACGGGACCTTGGACGACATGAGCGCCACGAGCCGCGGGGTCGACTGCCGGTGGCCCGGCGGCCGCCGGGACCGCCCGGCCGCATGAGCGCGTCGATGGCGACGCACGGCGCGCGGTGACGAATCGCGAAGGATGAGCCGGCGCCGGTGCGTGCGCTCGCGGTCAACGTCAGCCAGCGCGATCTTGTACGTCGCGATTAGCCGGCGGCGCCCTCGATCAGGCCGAGCGCGGCCTCGATCATCGACGCGTCGCCTGCCAGCAGGTCGGTGCGCCCGCCCGCTCCGACTCCGCGTCGTATCGTGCCGCCCGCGCCCATGATGACCGCCGCGGGTCCGTCGATGTCCCAGCGCTTCAGCCCGCACTCCACCACCAGGTCGATGCGCCCCGCCGCAACCATCGCCATCGCGTAGGCGTCGCAGCCCAGCCGCGCGAGCCGCGCCGACGCCGCGAGCCGCTGCCAGGCGGACCGTTCGGCCTCGCTCAGCAGCGCGGGGTCGGTCGTGTGCAGGATCGCTGCCGACAGCTCGGGGCAGGGGCGGGTGCGGAGCGGTGTCACGTCGCCCAGATGGTGGAAGCAGCTGCCCATCCCCGGCCCGCCGATATAGACCTCGCCCAGGCACGGCTGCGCGATCACGCCCAGCACCGGGCGGCCCTGGTGGCAGAGGCCGATGAGCGTCGTCCACACCGGCAGCCCCGCGATGAAGGCGCGCGTGCCGTCGACCGGATCGAGCACCCAGACGAGATCGGCGTCGCCGCGGTCGTCGCCATATTCCTCGCCGACGATGCCGTGATCGGGATACGCCGCCTCGATCCGCCGCCTGAGCGCGGCCTCCGCCTCGCGGTCGGCGAGCGTCACGGGGTCGAAGCGCTCGCCGCCCTTGTGCTCGGCGGTGACGCCTGCGCGGAAGCGCGGCAGCGTCTGCGCGGCGGCGATCGCTGCCAGCTCGCGCGCAAAAGGAATGAAGCTCTCGATCATGGTCGCCTGCCTGCTAGCGGCGGGACCGGGTCACGTCATCAGCGGCGTGGGGCGGGCGTGGTGGAGCTGAGGGGAATCGAACCCCTGACCTCTGCAGTGCGATTGCGCCAGACAGGGGTCAAAACGGCAGTATTCAGCCAGTTGAAAGCGGTGCACTCGAGGGAACAGCGCAAGAACAACGGGTAGATCGAGCGAGTCGTCGCATCCAAATCGCATCCAAATCGCATCCAGGATGCGACCAGCGATCGGCACGGGCTTGCTGCGGAGCGAACCGGCCGTTTACGGCTTGGGAGGTTTGCGGCGAGCATCTCGACACCCCCTAGCCCGTTTTTTTGCCGCAGAAAAAAGGGTTCTTGGGCGGCGGTTTCGGCCGGAGAGCCCCGGGGATGGAGGCCCCCGCCGTCTCGATTGTGTCGTCGCACGACAGTCCACCGCGAATGGCTGATTTCCGCCGTTCTCGCGTTCGCGCGGCGTGTCGGTCAGGGCGTGGAAGGCTTCATCGGCACCGGGCACGCGGCGGCGTGCAGTTCGCGGGCGAAAGCGACCAGCCGCTCGGCGTCGGATAGGCGCGCGGCAGCCCGATCGCAGCGTGTGGCGCCAGGGGTCTCGCACGCCGCGACCGCCAGCAGCGCGATGACCAAGCCAGCGCGCGCCAAGCCGCGAGCCATCGGGCCAGCCATTGCCCGCCTCACAGCATCAGCTCGAAATGCGGGCTGTCGCTTTCGCCGCGCTCGCGCGGGCGGCCGTTGCTGTTCCAGTCGGCGCCCCAGCGCAGGCCGATCCCCAACTCGCCCGCTGCGGCGAACATCAGCTTCGCCAGCCGGTCGAACGCCCACAGCGCCTGCCAGTCATAGGGCTCGGGGAACAGGTCGACGGCGTGGCCCCAGCCGTCGGGCTGCACGAGGTGCTTCGATGCCAGCGGATGACGCAGCCACGTCACCGCTGCCACGCCCGGCCGGGCATAGCGATCGGGCACGCCCGCTGCGCGCAGCTGTGCCACGGTACGGCCCTTGCCCCAGTTCGCCCACGCCGTTTCACGCGAGCGCACACCCTCGATGACGTGGAACGCCGGCGGCGCCATCGCGGCGGCGCGCTGCACCACGCCCACAAGGCTTGGGTGCACGCCCTTCAGTCGATCAGCGCCGACGATCGGCGGCAAGGCTACCGGCGTCCCCGGAGGCAGCGCCTTGTGCTGGTAGCGCGCACCGCGCCCGAACCCCGCCGCATAATAGAGCGCGCCGGCCGCAACCGCGCTCGCAGCCCCGCTTGCCACTACCAGTTCGATCATTCGCCGATCCTCCGTTCCGCCCAGTCGCGCAACCGGTCGCGCGCCCACGACGGGCCAAGCACGCCGATAACGACCGATCCCAGCTCGGCGACGGTGCGCTCCCACAGCCCGTGGTCGATCCCTAGGGCCGCGATGCACGCGACGGCGGGCAGCGCCGCGACGTCGCCGAGCACGATTGCGTTCCGCCGCCAGATCCACGCGCGCCGCGCTTCGCCCTCGGCGGGCGGCGACGATGCCTCGTCGCCCCACAGCGACCGGCCGATGCGCGCGGCCGCTCCTGCCGCCGCCGCTGCGAGACAGCGCGCCCACAGCTCGACGAGCTCGGCCTCGGTCACGTCGGCCCTCCCGCTGCGCTTAACTCGGCCGCCGCCAGCCAGCGCGGCTCGGGCGCGTCGTCGGGCTGGAACAGGTAGAGCGTGCGCCCCTGGTCGACGAACCACGCCGTGACCGTCCCGGCCTGGGCCGCGATCTCCCAAACGACTGCTGCGCCCAGATCGAATGCGAATTCGTGAATAGTCATGGACCTACCCCGCAGTGATGACCGATTGCGACGGCGAGTAGCTGAGCGTGGGCGAGCCGAGCCGCCGCACAGAGGCGTAGACCTGATACAGCACCCGCGCGGACCCGCCGTTGAAGATCGTCGCGCTGTTCGATGTCTGGCCCGGCTCTGTCGGAGTGACCGGCGTGCCGGTCGCGTCCGCGACCGTCGTCACCGATCCGCCGACCGGCCCGTAGTTGATGTCGACATAGACCGTGCCGCTGCCGCTCGACGACGTGACCGAAACCGCAGCGCTGATCGGCACCGATGCGCCGGCAGCCACCGCGATCGTGAACGGTGTGCTGCCCGACCCGGTGATCTGCGCTGCGCCCTGGAAGCCCGCAACCGTCGTCAGCGCCTCGATGCGCACCGGCGACTGCCACGTGATCGTGCCGCCCGAAAGCGTGCCGATCGACGCCCACATCGGTGCAGCCGCCGCGGGCACCGAGGCGACCGTGCTGTACCAGCCCGAGGGCGTGCCGCTGCCCGCCGACGGCGTCGCGGGCTGCGTCGCTGCGCGCTGGTAGATAACGCGCGTGCTGTCGCCCGTCGGCCCGGTCGGCCCGGTCGGCCCGGTCGCGCCCGTCGGCCCGGTCGGCCCGGTCGGGCCCGGAGCGCCCGGCGAGCCCGTCGGC
>JAVVHE010000035.1:0-4356 GCA_032249695.1 Sphingomonadaceae bacterium
CCCTCCGGCGGCGCTACACCATCGCTTGCTTCAGACAGTCCCGCGAGCGTGGCAGCGGCGACCTCAGACGTTAGAGCATGGCGCTCCACCATCGATGCCACGAGTGCTTGTAGGGTGGAGCGCGTGCCGCCGCCACTGAGGTCCTGTACGCCGTCATCGCCGCTCGCGGCGACGATGCGGACCGGCACCGCGTCATCGATCTCGACGGGGCTGATCCCGGCTGCGATGATCCTGTCCACCAGCGAAGTGTCCGAACGCGACTTGCAGCCCGTCTCCATCGCAAGCAACACCATCGGCACGGATGCCGGGATGGCAATGCCGTCGGTGCCGCTCTCGACCGCTTCGAGCAGGTCAAGCCGCGCGGCCACCAGCAGCGCGGTCACGTCCATGACGAGCCGCCATTGCGACCATGGGAGATCGTATTCGACCGCAGGCGGCCGGCCGCCGTGGCGGATCAGCCACGGACGCGCGGGGGCTCCGTCGACGCGGTTGGGACCGAGGTGGAGCAGGGCGAATTCCACGGGATCGGTCGGATGGCGCAGGTGGACCGGGATCGCACCGTCAAGGTACATCCTCTCAATCTCGGCCGCTTGCGCCTGCTGCTGCGCGATAGTGTCGGTATCTCCTCAATCGTGAGGATGCGCACGTCCTGCGCCGCCGGGTCATTCGCTCGCGCCTGAACGCGGGTCATGAGGGCAGCTGCCTCGGCATCGAGGCGGAGCCCCATCGCGTCGTGCAGCGCGGCGGCGACGAAGCTGTCTTCGAGGCCGGTGGCGACCGCGCGCTCCAGCAGGCGGCGGGCCAGCGCGGGCTCTTCGGCCCGAGCGGCGCGAGACCACTGCCACGCCTTCCCGCCTTGCAGGATGCCCGCCTCCAACGCCTCGCACACCGCGGGGATCGCCGCGCGCACGTTACCGGTTAAAAAAAGAGCTCGGCGCGGAATAATCGGTCGATCGTCTGGCCGCTACCGGCCACGATATCCGCTTCACGCAGTGCTGCGGGCACGTTGCCGGTCTTAGAAAGCGCGTCGGCGCGGAGCCTCCGCATGTCAGGCGGCAGAGCCTCGCCGAACGCATCCCCGTGAGCCTCAAGCGTCGCAAGTGCGCCGGCGGCGTCGCCTGCGCGGAGCTTGGCGTGGCATGCCAGCCGCACTGCCGTATCTGTGCGGAACACCAGAAGCCGGTCGGCTTTGGGCGCGACCAAGTCCAAGTGCCCGGCGCTTGCTATTGCTTCTGCGAACGGCAGTGCTGCCGGGTCCGGTCGTTCGGGCGCGAGCAGATCGTTCAGCCGTGCCGCGGCGGCCGTCCAATCACCGGTTGACCGCCCATGCATGAGCGCCGCCGTCGTGGGGTCGTGAGTGGTGTCGGGCGGTGCAGCGTCCGGATCAAGGCGAGCGATCCATTCTACGGCTTCGTGCCGAGCATCGCCCGACTGCTTGTCGAGCGACGCGCGCAGCACCGCGGCGGCCGAGGTCTCGCCAGCCCGAGCAAGCAGCATGCCGAGGACGCGCACAGTTCCGACGTCCCCACCCGCCTCGTAGCGTGCACGCAGGGCACGCTCGCTCGGCTCCAGGTCGATGTCGATCCCCCGGAATAGGCACCAAGCGACGACGGTCGGGTCATGATCAGAGAGCGGAAGTAGCGAAGCCGCCTCGTCACGCGCGCGATCGCGGCGGGAGCGGAGTCCGCTTAGGACGGCGAGACGCCAGACGCGATGGTGAATGGCTGTTGGCTCTGTTTCTACGAGCAGGTCGAGGAGCGTTAGCGCCTCCTCCAACATCGCTTGGCTCGGCGCATCCTCGCGGACGAAGGAGGCGTCGAATGCGTTCGGCGCCATGAACCACTCGGGTGGGAGCGCCGGAGAGAGCGCGCAGGCATACCGAGCCATGGCGCCGAGTTGGCGGACTGCGGTCCACTCGGAGGCGACCAGCTCCGCGCGCTTGATGTGTCTCAGTGCTTCCGCACGCCGATCCTCGGCGAGAGCGACGACCGCCTGCACCCGCATCGTCTCAGGATCGTCCACGTCTTGGGCGAGCAGCCGTTCGAGCTCGGCGGCGGCGCCTGCGGTGTCGCCAGCCATCGCCAGCAGCGCGATCCGTAACTGCAACCCTGCGACTGTTGAGACCTTGCCGAGCACCGCCAATGCCTCAGCCGGGCCAGCCCGCTCCAATGCGATGTGGGCTGCGAGCCTCGGCTCGTCTGCGGGGGCGGCGGCTTCCGCTTGGGTCGCCAACCGCTCGGCCTCATGTAGATCACCGTCGCGCACGGCGACCGAGCCCGCCAGCCGCAGGACACGCGCTTGGGCGTTGGCATCGAGCTGCTGCCAGTTCTCCTGGCTCCTTTGCGCTGCCAAGAACGCGCGGACGACATCGGTTCGCCCCGATCTCAGATCACCGAGCGCGCGGTCGGCCGCTTCGACGGCCTGTGCGGAAAGGCGGTGCTGGAGTTCGGCGAGCTGCCGGATCAGTGCCGCCGAGACGAGGCTTGCACCCGGAGTGGTGGCGAGGGCCGGCTCGGCGAGCGGTCCGCACACGCGCATCGCCCATAGGTCGCCAAGGTAGTTGACGGCGATCCCGCGCTGCGGTCGAATCTTTGCGACGAGCGTCGCCGGCCCCCAGAGCTCGTATTCGACACCCAGGGCGGCGAAGCGTGTGCGTTCAGCTGTCACCTGGTCCTGGACTGTGCGACTCGCAGCGTTCTCTGCCGTTGTCGCCAAGACGAAGCGCCGGATGCCCCGGTTGCGCCAGTGCTCCTTCCAATGCTCCAGGAACTCGTCGGACCAGCGACTTAGTTGGCCGGCGGAGGTCGTCTTGTAGCACTTGCATGACGCAACCTCCTCCCCGTCGCCACTCGTTCGCCTGGCGATTACGTCGGCGCCGTAGTCTTCTTGTCCGCGCAGGCCGTATTCGTCGCTGATCGCGATGTTGGGCTCAAGCGCATAGAGGTCGGTGACAAGACGCTGGAAGCGATACTCGCCCATCTCGAATAGCCGCGGCGGCTTCGTTGGATCTACACCGGGTGGTGACAAGGGAGCGGTCATCCCCATCGTGTAGCCATTGCTAGCTTCAGCTTGCGACTGACCACCAACATTGAAAGCCGCGCGCCGACGAGGAGCGCCAGATGGCCATTCAGCAGGTTTTTGGAGCGCCGTTGCAATCGCGCCGTTCATGTCGATCGGGACCATTGCGGCCCGGTTAGCGCGCGGTCAACATACGCGCCAGCAGTCGAGCCGCCGTCCGGCAAAGCGATAGCTGAACGGTGGCCTTACGAGCGCGAGAGCTGCGGCGCGTGACCGTCGAAGCCTCAACCCTTTATGATTGGTTGGTTAGCCGCCTCTCCGCCTCAGCCTCGCTCGCCGCCCACTCACCAAGGCGGATGAATGCTTTGCGGGCGTCCGAAATTGGAGAGCGGCACTCCACCTCGGAATGACCGCTCCTGGGTCTTAGCTGCCTCGCAACCTCTCCAGCAAGCGTCGGCTCCATCAGCGCCGTCACCCCGCAGCGGCCCGTCACCGCTCGGCCCTTGCCTGCCGTCGGCTCACGCTAGGCTCGCGCGCCTCCTTTCGCGGGGGCTTCGAGTAGCCTGAGCAGGCGATCCGCGGTGCGTCGTGGCAGTCGCTGGCGCACGAACTCGCACATTCGGTCATGTGCGGTGCCTCCGAACTCTCGGTAGACGATCTTGGCCGGGATCTTCGGTTGCCGCGGCACATCGCGATGTTTGCCGGGCGGCAGCATGCCCAGCGTCTGCATCTCGCGCAGCAGCTCGGCGCGGTGCTCGGCTTCAGGCTGCTTCGCCGCGTCCCCAAGCGCCTTGAACGCGTCCGGTATACCGCGCTGCATGCTCGGCGGCAGTTCGCGGTCGAGCACGAGCGCGAGCATCATCGACGCGGGAAGCGCGGCGTCGGGGTCGTCTGGATCGGCCGAGCGCTTGCCCGTCCAGTGGTAGAGCAGGCTGTAGGCGGCGTAGCTGATCGCGAAGTCGCGGAGCGCCACCAACGGCCGGTAGGACTCCGCGTCGGCCGCCGACGTCGGCCCGAGAAGCTCGACCGGCTCGGACGGCAGCCCGAAGCGCACGTCGCGTGGATGCGGGTAGACCGCCGGGGGCGGCAGGCCGGCCGCTGCGGCAGCATCGAGCCGTTCTTGGTTCTTGTCGACGATCCTGCGAAATGCCTCGTACTCCTCGATGCGGCTGGCTCGCGCTTCGGCTTCACCCGCCCGCATGTGGTCGAGCAGAAGCTTCGAATGAAGCCGGCTGCCCGCAACGGCCTTCTGCGCGATGCTCTCGAAGATCGCGTCGATCATCGGCATGCGTTCGACATGGCCATCGCGGCGCACGGAGACGGGCCTCAGCCCGGCCC
>JAVVHE010000036.1:0-3810 GCA_032249695.1 Sphingomonadaceae bacterium
GATGGCGAGGTCCGCATCATGGGATCGAAGTCGCGGCTGCTACAGGTGCTGACCGGAAAAAATGGCGTAAATTCAGTGCCCACTCAGGGACTGAACTGGCGGAACGGGAGGGATTCGAACCCTCGAGGAGCTGTTAACCCCTACACACTTTCCAGGCGTGCGCCTTCGACCACTCGGCCACCGTTCCGCGCTGCCGTGAAGCGCCATGACCTAAACACCCCGGCGCGCGACGGCAACCGTTCCATCCCGGCGCGCCGGCGCCTACAAGCTGCAGCGTGACCAGCTACCCAGCGCGGCCGCCGCTTTCCGAGACCGAGCGCCGCGCCATCGACGACGCGATTGCGCGCTATGTCGAACGGATCGCCTCCGCGCGGGGCCGCCGGGCGGCCGCGCTGGCGCCCCATCTTGCCGCGCTGGAAGCCGAGGCGATCCATGTGATCCGCGAGACTGCGGCCGAGGTCGAAAAGCCCGTGCTGCTCTATTCGATCGGCAAGGATTCGGGCGTGCTCTTGCATCTGGCGCTGAAAGCCTTCGCGCCCGGCCCGCTCCCCTTCCCCGCGCTTCACATCGATACGACGTTCAAGTTCCGCGAGATGATCCACTTCCGTGACCGGCTGGCGGGCGATCTGGGCGTCGAGCTGCTCGTCGCGATCAACTGGGACGGCGTCGCGCAGAAAATCGCGCCGTGGAGCCACGGTTCGAGCTTCCACACCACAGCCATGAAAACCCAGCCGCTGCGGGCCGCGCTCGACCAGCACGGCTTCGGCGCGGCACTGGGCGGAGCGCGCCGCGACGAGGAGAAAAGCCGCGCCAAGGAGCGGATCGTGTCGGTCCGCTCGCCGGGCCACGGCTGGGACCCGAAACTACAGCGGCCCGAACTGTGGAACCTGTTCAACCTCCGCACCGCGCCCGGCGAGACGCTGCGCGTCTTCCCGATCAGCAACTGGACCGAGGCCGATATCTGGGCCTACATCCTCTCCGAGCGTATCCCGCTGCCGCCGCTTTATTGCGCGCGACCGCTGCCGACGGTGATCCGCAACGGCCAGATTTTCGCAGTCGACGATGACCGGATGCCGCTGGAGCCGAGCGAGCCGGTCACGCGCTGGGTGCGCTTCCGAACGCTCGGCTGCTATCCGCTGACAGCGGGCGTCGAGAGCCGGGCCGAGACGATCGAGGCGGTCGTCGCGGAGACGCTCGCCGCGCGCACCTCCGAACGCTCAGGGCGGCTGATCGACTATGACGAGCCCGCCGCGATGGAGCGCAAGAAGCGCGAGGGCTATTTTTGATGACCGCCCCCCGCCGCCTGCTGCGCGTGCTGACCTGCGGCAGCGTCGATGATGGCAAGTCGACCCTGATCGGCCGCCTGCTGCACGATTGCGGCGCGTTGCCCGACGACGCGATCGAGCAGCTGCATGTCGAGAGCCGCGCGCGCGGTTTCGATGGGCCGGACTATTCGCTTCTGGTCGACGGGCTGGAGGCCGAGCGCGAGCAGGGCATCACGATCGACGTTGCCTACCGCTATTTCGATACGCCAGCCGCGCGCGTGATCGTCGCCGATTGCCCGGGGCACGAGCAATATACGCGCAACATGGCGACGGGAGCGTCGACCGCCGACCTTGCGATCCTGCTGATCGATGCGCGCAAAGGTGTGCTGCCGCAGACGCGGCGCCACGCCTTCGTTGCGCAGCTGCTGGGCGTGCGCGAGGCGGTGCTGGCGATCAACAAGATCGACCTCGCGGGCTTCGACGAAGACGTGTTCCGCGCGTGCGTCGCGGCGTTCGAGCAGGCGACGGCGAAGCACCCGTTCGCGCGCGTGTCGGCCATACCGACCTCGGCGCTGGCGGGCGACAATGTCGTCGCGCGTTCGAAGCGGATGCCGTGGTATCGCGGGCCGACGCTCCGCGAAGCGCTGGAGCTCGCGAACATCGACCGGCCCGAGCCGCCGCACCTGCGCTTCCCCGTGCAACGCGTGCAGCGGGATGGCGAGGGGCGGCTTTACCAGGGCTGGCTCGCCGGAGGGCGAGTCGGGCCGGGCGACCGCGTGGTGGTGGCGGCGTCGGGGCGCGAAGCGGTGGTAACCGAAGTGATGACGCCCGGCGGCGGAGCGGCGGACACGCGGGGCTGCGCGGCCGCGCTGCGGCTCGATCGCGAGCTCGACATCAGCCGCGGAGACCTGATCGCCGCGCCCGATGCGCGGCCCGAAGTGGCGGACCAGGTCCAAGCGAAGCTCATCTGGATGGCGGCCGAGCCGCTGCTCCCCGGCCGCGATTACCTCGCGAAAGTCGGCACGAGGACCCTGCGCGCCAGCGTCACCAGCATCCGCGGCCGGATCGACATCGAGACGTTCGACAAAGTCCCTGCCCGCCAGCTCGAGTTGAATGACATCGGCGTGTGCCATCTGCGCTTCAGCGAGCGCGTCGCGTTCGATGCCTATGCCGACAACCGCGCGACGGGCAGCTTCATCCTCATCGATCGGCAGACCAGCGCGACCGTGGGCGCGGGCCTCATCGATTTTGCGCTGCGCCGCGCGGCGAACGTCAGCCCGCAGGCGCTCGACGTCGACCGGGCGGCGCGCGCGCGGCTGCTGGGGCAGCGGCCGCGGCTGCTGTGGTTCACCGGCCTGTCGGGGGCGGGCAAGTCGACGATCGCCAACCTTGTCGAGAAGCGGCTGCACGCCGAGGGGCGGCTGACCTACACGCTCGATGGCGACAATGTGCGCCACGGGCTCAACCGCGATCTGGGCTTCTCACCCGCCGACCGCGTCGAAAACATCCGCCGCGTCGCCGAAGTCTCCAAGCTGATGCTCGATGCCGGGCTGATCGTGCTGACCGCATTCATCTCGCCGTTCCGAGCCGAGCGGGCGATGGCGCGCGAGCTCGTCGGAGCGGACTTCATCGAGGTTTTCATCGACACGCCGCTCAGCGAGGCCGAGCAGCGTGACGTGAAGGGACTCTACGCCCGCGCCCGCCGCGGCGAGATCGCGAACTTCACCGGCATCAGCAGCCCCTACGAACCGCCGGAAACGCCCGAGATCCGCATCCATACCACGCGCCTCAGCGCCGAGGAGGCAGCCGAGCTGATCTGCGGCTATCTCACAGGGTTGCAGCCTTAGCCGTCGACGCGACCCGGCGTGGGGGTTGGGCGCGCCCGGTCGAACGCGGCGAGCCGGCGTCGCTCGCTAGCGCGTCAGCTCGGCCAACGCGACGGCGACCTCGGCAAAGGCCGGGGTGCGCGGATCGACCACCGCCATGTGGTCCGCGCCGGGGATCACGCGCGTAGTGATGTCCTCGCCCGCCGCGCGCGCCGCCTTGTCGTAGGCCAGCACCAGTTGCGGTGGCACGGTCCTGTCCTCGGCGCCGACAAACTGCAGCGTCTTGACCCCAAGCGGCAGCAGTCGCGCGGGGAGCGTGTCGGCGAACACGTCGGGGCGGCTGGCGGTGGGCGTGCCGAAGATCGCATCGAAACTGCCCGCTCCGCACGTCTTGTCGGCGCGCGTCTTGGCGTCGCCGCCAAGCGCGCCCGGCCCGGCAAGGTTCACGACGGCGCGCGGCCGCAGCCCATGCGCCTTGGCGCCGGGCGCAAGCGCGCTGGGCTTGGCGATATTGTGCCGCCCCGCCTCCCACAGCGCGAGGTGCCCGCCTGCCGAATGGCCAGCGATCACCAGCCGATCGAGCGCGAGGTTGTAACGGCGCGCATCCTTCGCGAGCCGGTCTCCGGCCGCGGCGACATCGGCGAACATGCCCGGATACGGCCCGCCTGCCTGATCGATCGAGCGATATTCGACCGACCACACCGCGAGCCCGCGCCGGG